>NZ_CAJXJS010000004.1 GCF_913055165.1 uncultured Devosia sp. | reverse complement strand
CCCGAGCGGGTGCGGATCGATGCGGCGCTATCCGGCCTCAGGCCGCCAGGCTCTCCCGCGCGCCGACGCCCAGCATGATGTTGAGGTTCTGCACCGCCGCGCCCGAGGCGCCCTTGCCCAGGTTGTCGTAGACGGCGCAGATCACGGCCTGGGCGCGATCGTCATTGGCGAAGACATGCAGGGTCAGCGTGTTGGTACCATTGTGGATCTGCGGGTCGAGGGCGGCGGTCTTGCCCAGGGTCGGGTCATAGGGGGCGACGCGCACAAAGCTGTCCGGGATGGCAGCGTAGAAATCGCTCAGCGCCGCGTGCAAATCCTTGCCTGTCGGGATATCGGCGACCATGTCGAGATGCAGCGGCAGCGAAGTCGACATGCCCTGCGCGAAATTGCCAACCAGTGGCTCGAACAGCGGGGCGCGGTTGAGCTTGGCGTAGTGGGCCATTTCCGGCAGGTGCTTGTGCTGGAAGGTCAGGGCATAGGGCATGTACTGGCTGGCCTTGTCGCCCAGGGCCTGATATTCCTCGACCATCTGGCGGCCGCCGCCGGTATAGCCGGAAATGCCGTGATAGGAGAGCGGATAGTCGCCCGGCAGCAGACGCGCCTCGACCAGGGGGCGGGCGGCGGCGATCAGGCCCTGCGGCCAGCAGCCGGGATTGGTGACATAGCGCGCCTTCCTGATTTCCTCGGTCTGGCCGACATCCATTTCGGCAAAACCATAGGCCCAGCCCTCGGCAACCCGGTGGGCGGTCGAAGCGTCGATGACGCGGGTCGTGTCGTTCTCGATCAGCGCAACGCTTTCCCTGGCGGCGTCGTCGGGCAGGCACAAAATAGCGACATCGGCTGCGTTGAGCAGGCGCTTGCGCTCGTCCAAATCCTTGCGCTTGTCATGGGCGATGGAGATGACTTCAAGGTCGCGGCGTGCGCTGAGGCGCTCGCGGATCTGCAGACCCGTGGTACCCGCTTCGCCATCGATGAAAATCTTTGCGACCATCTCTCATCCTCCGTTTTCGGACGCGCGGTACATGGGGCCGGGCGGGCTGCGCGTCAAGAAAATAGCGCATGAGCGGACAGGTGGTTCCTGATCCGGGATTGTCATGATCCCGGACGGGTGGCAATGATTTGACCAAACGGACAAAACCGGGAGAGGCCAGATGACTACGCCGCACAATCACGCCAAGCCGGGCGACTATGCCGAAGCGGTGTTGCTGCCTGGCGATCCGCTGCGGGCCAAATGGATCGCCGAGACCTTTTTCGAGGCGCCGAAGCTCGTCAATTCCGTGCGCAATTGCCTGGGCTACACCGGCACCTGGAAGGGCAAGCCGGTCTCGGTGCAGGCCTCGGGCATGGGCCAGCCATCGCTGGCTATCTATGTGCATGAGCTGATCAACACCTATGGCGTCAAATCGCTCATTCGCGTGGGCACCTGCGGCGGGCTCAATACCAAGGTCAAGGTGCGCGATGTGGTGCTGGCGCAGGCAGCCTCGACCGACTCGTCCATCGTCAAGGGCCGCTTTGGCGCCTTCAATTTCGCCCCCATCGCCGATTTTGGCCTCTTGCGCGCGGCGGCCGACAAGGCTGATGCCAAGGGGCTGCGCTATCACGCGGGCAATATGCTGTCCTCGGACATCTTCTATCATGCCGACGGGTTTGCCGGTTACGACAAGCTGCCCGATCACGGGGTCATCGGCGTCGAGATGGAAGCGGCGGCGCTCTATACGCTGGCGGCACGGTTCGGGGTGAAGGCGCTGACCATCTGCACCATGACCGATTGCCTGATCACCCACGAAGAGATCGACGCCGAAGCCCGGCAGACCTCGCTCAAGGACATGGTGGAACTGGCGCTCGACGTAGCGGTGGAGGTCTGATGGCGAAATCTTTCTCCGTCGCAGACCGGCTGTCCGGCTCCATGGACCGGCGTGACGAGGCACCCAATATCGCCCTTGCCGAGGAAATTGCCGCCGCAGGGGACAGTGCCGCCGTCAGCGAATTGATCGCCCTGATCGGTTCTGGCACCACGCGCCAGCGTAATGACGCAATCAAGGTGCTCTACGAGATCGGCGCTCGAAAGCCCGAATTGATCGTGGGTTATTGCGGCGTGTTTCTCGAAGCGCTGGGCAGCCGTACCAACCGGCAGGTCTGGGGTGCCATGCAGGCGCTGGACAGCGTGGCGGCCTTGCGGGCCGAGCAGATCGCCGCCGAATTGCCCCAGATCATCGAGGCGGCCGATCGTGGCTCGGTGATCGCCAAGGATCGCTGCACGTCCATCCTGACCAAGCTGGCGCGGGCCGGCTATGCGGACAAGGCCGTGCCTATCCTGGTCGAACGGTTGAAGACTGCAGCTCCCAACCAGTTTCCCACCTATGCGGAGGAAACGGCCAGCGTGGTGACGCCGGAGGCGAAGCCGGGCCTGATCAGGACGATCCGGGAGCGGCTTGCGGGCATAACCCAGCGGGCCAAGCGCGAGCGCATGGAAAAGCTCTTGCGCAAACTCAATGGATAGTTGCTTTTCGGGGCGTTCCGGAAACGAAGATAACGGAGGCCGGTTTGGCTCTGATTGCAATGATCCTGGTGGGGCTGGTGGCCCTTATCCATCTCTATATCGTGCTGCTCGAAATGGTCTGGTGGGACACGCCGCGCGGCCACAAGGCCTTCCGGCTCAAGCCGGACTTCGCGCGGCAGACCAAAGTGCTGGCGATCAATCAGGGCGCCTATAACGGCTTCCTCGCAGCGGGCCTGATCTGGGGTCTGGTGCATCCGGACCCGGCCTTTGCCTGGCAGATCCAGATCTTCTTCCTCGCCTGTGTGGCCGTGGCGGGAATCGTGGGCGCGGTAACGTCCAGCCGGAAGATCCTGTTCATCCAGACAGTGCCAGCAGTGATCGCGATCATCGCGGTGATGCTGGCCTGACACCCTATCTTCCGCACTGGACCTGCAGTCCTGCCCCTCCCTCCCCTTGCTGGGGAGGGATTGAGGCTGGGGTGACCTCTCGTCAAACTTACTGTGCCAGCGCACCCAGCACCCGCACCCAGCTGCGGATGCCGCGATGGAAGCTCTCCAGATCATACTTCTCATTGGGTGAGTGGATCTGGTCATCGACATGGGCAAAGCCGATCAGCAGGGTATCAAGGCCCAGAATGCGCTTGAAGTCGCCAGCGACTGGGATGGAGCCGCCCGACCCGGTGATCACTGCAGGCTTGTTCCACTCATCAGAGAGCCCCTTGAGTGCGCGACGCAGATGCTCGCCATCCGCCGGCACGGTGATGGCGGGCGAACCGCCATGGGGGGTAAACTTCACGCTGCAGTCGGGCGGGATCATGCTTTCCACATGAGCCCGGAAGGCCTTGCGGATCTTGTCGGGGTCCTGACCTGAAACCAGGCGGAACGAGATCTTGGCACTGGCTTTGGCGGGAATGACGGTCTTGAAGCCGTCGCCGGTATAGCCGCCGATCATGCCGTTGATTTCGCAAGTGGGGCGCGCCCAGAGCATTTCGAGCACGCTGCGATCCTGCTCGCCGGCGGGGACGGACAGGCCCGCTTCGCCCAGAAAGGCCTTTTCATCGAAGCCGAGGCCCGCCCATTGGGCCTTGAGGTCGGGGGAGATTTCCGCCACGTCGTCATAAAAGCCGGGCAGGGTGACCGAACCGTCGGGCGCGCGCAGGCTGGCGATGATCTCGGCCAGCACCTGATTGGGGTTGCGGGCCGCATTGCCGAACATGCCTGAATGCAGGTCCTTATTGGCAGCCGTGATCTCGATCTCGTCGGCGACGAGGCCGCGCAGCATGGTGGTGATCGAGGGCGTCTGGCGATCCCACATATCGGTGTCGCAGACCAGCGCGATATCGGCCTTCAGCTCCTCGGCGTGCTCGGCCATGAAGGGTGGCAGATTCTTGCCGCCGCTTTCCTCCTCGCCTTCCAGCATCATCGAGATGCGGATGGGCAGCGATCCGGTGGCCGCCTTCCAGGCGCGGCAGGCTTCGATGAAGGTCAGCATCTGGCCCTTGTCGTCCGAGGCGCCGCGGGCGACGATTACCTTGCGGCCGTCCTTCTCGCGAATCTGCGGCTCGAAGGGGTCGGTATCCCAAAGATTGAGCGGATCGACCGGCTGCACATCATAATGAGCGTAGAACAACACATGCGGGCCGGCCTGTTCGGGGCCATGGGCGACCACGACGGGATGTCCGGGCGTGGGACGCGCCGAAGCGGAAAAGCCCAGCGCGTCAAGCTCGCCGGCAAGCCAGCCGGCAGCCTTCCGGCATTCTGACGCATAGGCCGGATCAGTGGAAATAGATTTGATGCGCAACAGGTGAAACAGGCGCTCCAGGCTTTGATCGAGCCCCTGATCGACGGCGGTGAGTACGGTGTCGATGGTGGCCGGGCTGGTCATTTGCTGGTCCTTGATTGCGAATCCGGAGGGTCGGGTGGCGCACCATGGCGCGCCGCGCCCGGCACTGTCCAGTGGCACGGGGAACGGTGTTATTGTCATACTAATTGAGCTGTGGTTAGGTCTTTCCGCGCAACAGGTGACGGGAGTGGGCATGGACAGGTCGGGTGGACGCGCGCGACATTCGGGCGATCTGATTGCCTCGCTGTCGGGGCGCAATTTGGCGCGCAACCTGCATTCGGACGTCTTGTGGGAACTGGGTCTCGCCATTGTCTCGGGCCGCTTCGCGGAAGGCGAAATCCTCCCCTCCGACAGTGAATTGCTCGACCGTTTCGGGGTGTCGCGCACGGTTCTGCGCGAAGCCCTCAAGACCCTGGCGGCCAAGGGGCTGATCGAGGCACGGGCGCGTATCGGCACGCGGGTCCTGCCGCGCAATCGCTGGAACCTGTTCGATGCCGATGTGCTGGCCTGGTTTTTCGAGCTCGGGCCAGAGGTGAGTTTCCTGCGCAGCCTGGCCGAGGTGCGCATCGGCATCGAGATCGAGGCGGCGGCCCTGGCGGCCGAGCGGTGCCGCCCCGAAGACGCCGCAGCCATGATTGCCTGTGTCGACAAGATGGCAGGCTCGGAAACGCCCGCCGATTTCGCCCGTCACGATCTCGAATTCCACCATCTGGTGGCCAAGGCCTCGGGCAACCCGTTCATGGCCTCGATCAGCGCCCTGGTGGAAATGGCGCTGACAGCGGCTTTCACGATCTCTTCGCCGGTCAATGATCCGGCTGCGCTGGCCGTCACCGTGGGCGTGCACCGGCGCATTGCCGAGGCCATCCGCGATGGCGATGCCCATGCCGCGCGCCTGGCCATGCGCGACGCCATTTCGCAGGGCTTCGACCGCGCTGCGGGACGGATGGAAAAAGAGGGATAGGAAAAATGGTGGAGCTGAGCGGGCGCGCTCTCCCAAAGGATTTTTCACATTACTTCTTAATGAGATGCCCGTATTCCAAGGGTTTGAGGGTACCATTTTGGGGTACACGGTGGGGTACTTTCCCTAAATCTTTGGTGACGGCAATGAACCGATCTTCGGCAACCGACAAGAGCTTTCTCGAGCAGCACAACGGAAAGTGGCGGGTCACCCTCAGCGTGCCCACCCACCTTCGGAAAGCCATGGGCAAAACCAAGGTTAAACTCTCCTTGGGGACCGACAGCCTCGCCGTCGCCAATGAGCTCAAATGGGGCGTGCTGGCCAAGCTCAAAAAGCAGATCCGGGATTTCGAGCTCGACGGCAAGGCGGCCAGCAAGGGCGAGCGGTTGCGCATTTTCAAGGAAGCCGCCGAGATTGCCGAAACCTTGGCTAAACATCCGGCAGACGTCCATGAAAAACTGGCTGGGGAGTACCTGGGAAATCGGGTGATAGAAATCCTTGGAGCACCGGTTCGATATGAACGGGTGAACGCCTGGGAAACCGAAGAGAAGCAGGAAAGCGATGCCGGAACCCCGATTGCGATCTATGACAAGGAGCGCGAGCAGCTCGCCAGCCAGTTCATGGATATTGCATTCCATGGCGGAATTCCCATCGGCAAGTTGGACGCCGACTACAAAAAACATCGGCTGAAAGTGTCTCCGCGAACCGAAGGGGATCATGACCGCGCCTTGGTCATGCTGGCAGCCTTTTGTATAGAGCAGGGTGTTGGCGACGATATCCGCAAGGTCGACCGGTGGGTGGTGGCGGCTTTCATCTCGTATCTTGAAACGAGCAAGGGCCTGGCTGCGCGAACCAGTAAAAAATACGTGTCCCGGCTCAAGCTGTACTTTGACTACGCCCTTTCCCAGCAAACGATCGAGGACAACCCTTGGGAAAAGGGGAAGGTGCATATGCCGACTGCCAAGAACAGCGACAAGGAACGCCCGTTCACCGAAACTGAAGCGGCAAAGCTCCTCATGGGTGAATGCAATCAGGCCCTCAAGGACGTGATGATGATCGCCGCATTGACCGGAGCACGGCTGGACGCAGTCGTTGACTTGAGAGCTGACGATATCATCGAAGGTAAGTGCTTCCGCTTCAAACCGCAGAAGCGCGAGCCGGGAGTGCGATTCATCCCCATCCATCCTGACTTGAAGGGAATCCTTGAGCGGCGGCTCGAAGGCAAGCAGGGTACGGACAGTTTGTTCCCCGAGTATCCCACTCCGGAAAATCCACAACGTGAACGGAGTTTCGCGGCGAGCAAGCAGTTCACCACATACCGGCGCAAGCTTGGGGTCGACGAAGTGGTTGTTGGCAAGCGAAGGTCGCGGGTGAATTTCCATTCTTGGCGCCGCTGGTTCATCACGAAAAGCGAGCGTGCGGGAACGCCCGACCCATTAATTTCGGCGATCGTAGGTCACGCCCGCAAGGGCATGACTCTCGGTCACTATTCGGAGGGCCCCGAAATGATCGCCGCACGCAAGGCGATCCGTAAGGTAAAGCTTCCTCCGTTGGATGGCTCGCCGATTTTTGAACCCGAGGCCGTGACGCCTCGGTCCTAACCATCGCAGAAAATGAATTCCAGCATAGGGTACGGCGCCGGGATCCATTGAGTTTCCGGCGCGTGCGTCACACACGGGGGTCAGGATGCGCAAATCGTCACAATGGGTTTGGCTTAAGGAGAACTGGGAGCCGATAACCGCGCTTTGCGCGCTCTTTATTGCGGCATTGTCGCTCATCTTCACCTGGGCCGGACACCGCGAAATCGAGCGTGCCAATCGGTTGGCGCGCGCGCCGCTTGTCCGCATCGTCCATGACGTCGAAAACCACCTCATAGCCATCGAGAATCTCGGTTTCGGTCCCGGCAAGATCTACCATCTCGACTTTGCGGTGGGCGATTTTACATGGTCGCTCGACGAAACGGATCAGCCGCATTTGATAGCGTCGGAGATTTCGGACGCCGTTGGTGCGGCGCTTTACGAAACCGCTCCGGAACTGGCTGACCGGTTGTTCGAAACCCAAGCGAGCTTCACCCAGCCCCTTTCGATCCTGAAAGTGGGAGATGTCGTGCCGATTTTCCGGTTTTCTTCCGACTTCTTCAACGACGCACCTCCAGATGCATTCAGGTCCCTCTACAGTTACCTGTCGATACGGGCCTGTGTCGTCGATATGCTGGGAGAAACGGGCGGCAGGGCTTTGAGTGGTGCAAATCGGGACTTCTCCGTCCCATGCCCCGAACCATTTGCGCCATACCAGGAGGACCCCTGGTGGAGGTTTTGGTAACTGGTGCAGATTTAACTTGTAGCAACCCACCGGCAGTAAGTACGAGCTGATATGCAACAGTCGAAGGCGCCGCGATGACGGGTATGGAAAACAATGCCGCCGATCAGATGTGGCTCGATGAGTTGGTGGACGTAGCAACAACATACTACGAAACTACCGACGCACCTCTATTGATGTCGAAATTCGGTCAAACTCACCGAGAGCTGCGAGCGGAACTGGTACAGCGTTTCGGCAGCCTGAGTAACGCCGTACGTGCCGTTGGAAATCGCTTGGAAGTCATCAAGATCAGTGGACTGGTCGGGCAGGAAGCGATTGCCCCCGTCGACCGGGTTAAGCGCGTTACGGAAGAGCTGGCGCAACGGTCGACAGGCAGACAGCTGGCCGCGTCCTCGTTCTTGCGACTGCCGTTCCCCTTGCGAGTGGCATTTTGCGTGAAGACCGAGCAGGGGGAAAAAGTCGCGGTTAGTACCGAGCCTCCCTATCGCTACCTCAAGTTGGAGCCGGAACAAGCCATCCCCTTCGGAATGGTTCTGCTCGACGAGAAATACCGGCATCCGGGTTTGAGGCTCGAGAATGCTTCGGACGGCGAGTTGCAGGCCTTGTGGGCCAATTATTCGCTTTGGGCCAACGAGGTGAATTTTGCTCCATCAGGCTCCCCGACCCAAAGCACGCATCAGGCCAACGCCCTCACACGCTTGATGGGGGCACAGGACGAGGCGATGAAATCCAAGATCAAGATTCCCCTGGACATCATCGAGATCTTACTGAAGCACCCCTGATGCCGAAAACGAAAACGAGCCCGGTCGCGGGGCCGAGCACTCTCGGCCTGATCTTGCTTGCCGGATTGCCATTGGCAACCGCCAATCCGGCAGCAGCCACACTCCAAAACCGGTTAAGCGGTTGGAGGGTGAAGGCTTTCCCATTCGCGGAAAATGACGGGACGATGTACTCCGACGGAAGAGCAACCCTCAGCCTCTTGCGGGATGCGTGTGATTTTGCGGAAGTCCAGCGAGACAAGAGCTCCGGTAGCACCGTCCCACGACCGAGCAGAATCTTGCTTTGCTACGTGGATTCGCCCACCAGCAACGATCTGCTTACCGCCTTTGGCTTCTCGACATTCCCCGTTCCGGTAGATGCGAAAAGCGACTGGAAGAGCGGGAAATCTTGGCGTTTCAACATCGATACCGTTGTGCCGGCCTTCATGAAAGCCATCGAGGGTACGAACGAAGGAACAGCGAAGGACGTGCGCTTGCGTATCGAGGCGAAGCGGCCTGACGAAGTGCTGCTTCTTCCCTCGAGAAACTACATTTTGCCGGACAAGGGCTATCTCTCAACCCAGTTCGAGGCGGCTGTATATGGGAGGTTGGGATGGCCTGAAGTGGGCGCGGGGCTAGCCTCGAAGAAGTACACCAAGGAAAATCTGGGACGGTTTTACGCGCGTGTCGGAGGCAATCGTAAGCACTTCCACGTCGACGACCGAGGCCTAGTTTTCGCGAACTCTTCACACGGGCTTCATGGGCCTACGCGGCAGTTACAGCCTGAGGTGAAGGTTCCTGCCGAAGATCTCCGCCGGCTTCTCGAAGGACTTTACCGTTTCGGCACGCCGGTCTTGTCGGGCTTTCAGCACGACGTGCAATACGAGCGTAATAAGGACTTGGCCAACGAGCCCTTCGAGTGTTCCGAAGTAGGGACGATCAACGTCTCGGGCACCCACGCCAACCTTTACACCAATGACGTGGTGCGACCGACATGAATCTTAAAGGGCGAGTTTTTAGGCTCGCCCTTTAATCAATGAGTTATCTTCATCTACGGCCACTCGGTTGATGATCAACCGTCACCAATCAAAGTCGCTGCTCGTTAGAGCTTTGACCCGACTTGTTCTCCCGAAAGGGAAGCGGACCCGACAGCTTTCGCCACCGCCCGAGTCACCGCATTGCGGGTCTCCCGAGGAATTAGGATAACTCTCTCCTTATTTCTGTGCCGGAGGGCTCTACTCCAATTTAGTAAGCCGCCGCCCGTATCGCAAGGCATTTTCCAGCTGTCGACGTTTATAGGGTTACCGACACCTGGTGCAACGTCCGCACGGCTTTCCACCATCGACAAGGGAAGCACGAAGTGTCGTCGCGCCGACTAGTCGGCGGGAGCCAGTGAAAACACTTCGACAACGTACTCGGAACCCATCGTTTTCGGCCCTACAGGAGGGCCTGGCTTCGCCGTGGCCGCGACCGAAAGGATGGAGATCGTCGAGAAAGACTTGAGCGATCCGGTCATGGCGGCGGTCGCCACGCGCGTGCGTCCGATAGGCTGGCGCAGGTCGTATTCGAAACTGTCTTGAGCGTGCGAACGGTCCGGCGCACCTGATGTCGCTCGCGCGCCGACGGGACGTCTACCAGACAAGCCTCGCACTCGATCCCATATCGCGCGACCACGGCGACCTTTGTTCCGGCTGTATCGGCGGTGGCCTCGGCAGCGTCTCGGTCTTGCTAGCTTAGCGCTCGACTCCCGATTGATCGACTGCTCAGAGTAGAAGAGTCATCTGTCGGATGGCGATTAGTAGCTCGACATAAGCAACGGTCGATGCGCAATAATCAAACCTGCAGCGGAGAGACGACATACTTCGCTTGACACTGAGATCAAGCGATTGTTGTGATAAATCTTCGCGCTTGGTGGGGGCGGGGCGATGCGGTGGCGTGAAGTCATTCTGGCGACTTGGGCAGCGCTGGCCATGGCATGGGCGCTCCTGGCGGTTGGCCTTACACCCGCCAACGCCGCCGGCGTCGTGGCCTCGTCCGAAACACCTGCCGGCGCGCTCGTTGAAGGCGGCACGCTGGTGCTCGAGGCATCGTCGTCGCACCTTTCGATTCAGCTTTATTGGGACGATGCTGATCGGCAGCGGACCAGCTTTCGCTACCTGACCATCCTGCCGCTCGCCGCCGACAAGGATCAGATCCTGTGGCGCCTGCTGATTGGCGGCGGTGCCAACGTGGCAAAGATCGCAGCCCGTGGCGAAGCCGAGGCCGGTTGGGAGAAGACTGATGGGCTTCCCGCGGAGGGCACGCCGGAGGCAGCGCTGCAATATGCGATCGCCGTCGCGCCTGAGGAAGTCGGTCAGATCCAGACCTCCATGGACCTCATCGAAGCCGACAAGAGCGACCGAACCTTATCGGGCTATGCGCGGTTCGGGGTTGACGCCTTGACCCAAGTGGTGCGCGCTGCCCAATTCAAGCAGCAGGTTGCTTCGGACAACATCGTCGAGCTGTTTCCCGATCCAGGCCAGTTCGGCGCCACTCCGGTTTCCTGGCTCTATGGACTGATGCAGCTCAATAGCGGCGGACCGGGAGGCCAGTTAGAAGGCTGTTCCACTCGGCGGTTCTTGTCACCGGCCGACCTCGAAGGCGGCCTGCTGGACCGACTGGGCGAGGCGATGGGAAGCAATATGGAGCAGCGGGCCGCGATCCGCTTCTTCGGAATTGTGCGTCTCTATACGGGTCTGCCCGAATATATCGTCAACAATGACGTAGCGGCTGACCTGCTCCCCTTCCTGCAGTTCGACCCGGTGATGGTCGACATTTACGACTGTCACATGCTGCAGGCGATGCGGGGCGGTGACGGGTATCCCGAGACGATGGTCGGCCGCAGTCAGCTCTATCGAGCTTTCGATGACTATCTGATGGGGGTCAGCAAGCCCCAAGATGGGACTCCAAGCCCGTTCCCCGGCGGCGAGCCGCCGAAATTCTTCCGAGCCGCCTATCTGGTCACACGGCCGCTGGGTGTTTCATTTGTCGACCTGCTCGAACGGCAATCTCCGACTATTCTCAATCTGCTGTGGAAGCCGCTGTTCGGGGTGGGCGGCGCCGTGGGCGTTGTCGATCTGGCCGAGACCCCTGACCTGCCTTCGGCCTCGACGCGTACTGCGCTTCATGAAATCAACGTTGCGCTCTTCGAGCTCAACCGGGGGATTATGCGGCGTCTCTACGCGCGCCCCGGGCGCATCTTCGATCCCCTCGACACAAACAATCCGGCGATGGCCGGTTATGGCAGGGCGACGGCTTTCGATCTGCGGATGGTCGTCGCCGAGCAAATGACAATCGAGCGCTACCTGCAGGACAACCGGCCGGGTCCGCAAACCATGCGCCAGTTGACCGACTACAGTCGTATTCTTCCGGCTTTGAACGTGGAGCGCGTCTTTGGGCCGGACAACGGCAAGAAGTGGGAGCACCTCAAGCAAATTCGGGATGTTTACGCGGCGGTCAGTGCGGCGGGCATTGAGGCGAACTTCGCCGACTTCAAATATCGCGTGGCCATCGGTTCGGCCTATGTCCTGATCCTGCACGGCATTGACCCGACCACCGAACTCAAGCCCTACCTGGACCGACTGTGGCCCACACTTAAACCCAGGCCCAAAGACGCTGAGGCGCGGGCTCTCGACGATCGGATCCGCGCGCTTCGGTCGGCGCCGGATATTCTGCTTGCAGCCGACGGCGGCAAGTCGCCGGCGAGTCGAGTGCAGCAGGGTGTAACGGCTTTCCTCTCGCCGGTCGTGGTCGACGGCTGGCTCGATTGCTCAGCGGGCGACATGCTGGCCCATGCAGAACTGCCGCAAGGCATCGCGACGGCAGAAGCTCGGCGCGCTTTCCTCGCCAGGTTCGGTCCGGCCGCGGCGATCGCCGCTTATGAACTGCTGCCTCAGGGCGGGGCCATCGACGGCGCGACTCGGCCCCCGACGAGCCTCGCGCCAAAGACCTGCACAGCCATTCACGCCCGCTTCATTGCCCTGCAATGCGCACTGCAAGCGACGAGTGCAGATGGCTGCAAGGCGGAGTTCGCGGCCTCGGTGCATTCGACGAGTGATGACGGGTCGGACGCGGTCTTCCTGTTCGAAGAAAGTGTCGCTGCCAAATCCTATGCAGCCCAACTCGGACCGTTCTTTTCGGCTGAGCTGGCCAAGACCACTGCTGTCGCTTCGGTGGTGGAGCAGGCCCGCATCGGCGCCAGTGAATACGCGCGGAAGGTCGCCCTCTTCACCGCCCTCGACGCGGCCTCGGCGCGGGCGCTCGCTAATTATGGCGCGGGGATCACCGAGGCCGACCTCGCGGCGCCGCGAGCGCTCTTCACCCCCGATAACGGCAAGGTGGGAACCGACACTGGTGGCGAGTTCACCATCGATGATGCCGCGGTAGGCCAGC
Source organism: uncultured Devosia sp. (assembly GCF_913055165.1). Lineage (GTDB taxonomy): Bacteria > Pseudomonadota > Alphaproteobacteria > Rhizobiales > Devosiaceae > Devosia. Next base: position 104,186 of record NZ_CAJXJS010000004.1, on the reverse strand, counting down.
TCGAGAGCGAACTTGCCAAGTCTCGCCTTGCCGCGACCATCGAGCAACGGCTTGCCGCGCTCGAGCCGATCCTGACCAAGCTCGAGGCTTACTACGATCCGAACAGACCCATCGTCCTTCCCGGTGTGTCCGACGAGCCGGCCGCCGGGACCGCGAGCTCGGTGACCGAGGAGATAATTTCGCTGGCGCCGGCGGCCGTGAAAGAGACGGTGCTGGCACTCCAGTCCACGCTTGCCGAGGCAGGCATAGAACTTGAGGTTTCGCCGACTGGCATGTCTGCCGAGGGGCTGCCGCTGCACGACGTGTCCGTCTCTTATCGCATGCCCGCCAGCAATGGCGCCTCTGCCTGCGCAGTGAACTCCGCCATTCCGTGCAGCGGAGGCGCGGAAGAAATCGTGCCGCTTGGCATAGACATTCATCGGGTGGTCAAGACAGAAGGCGGCGGTTTGCAGACGACGGCGCGCGCGGGCGAGCAGGACACTGATCTCAATGGCTCGGAGGCGGCGGCGGCGCTGCATCGTCTCGGACTTCCCTCAATCTTCGCTGTGCATGGTCTGGGCATTGAGAGTTCGCGAGACTTCAAGCGATTGTCGCTGTCTTTTGGCTTCGATGTAGCCGGACTGAGCAGCTCGGGCCTGACCCTGCCCATTATCGAGGACGGCGTTGCCGTCGATGTTCGCGGTGCGCTCGAAGCCGCCGTACGGCAAAAGATTGATAGCTTCGACATCTCCAACAGATTCGCGCAGTTGCGTCTTCCCGCCTTTGGCACGAAGGGAACCGGGATGTGGTTGGCCCCCGATCCAACGGGCGTAAGCCTCGACTTTGATTGGCCCGGGCAGGTCCTGACGGCCAAGATCGGGTACCGGTTGGGCTTTGGGCCGGACACCACCCCGTTGGTGAGCGCGAATGCCGAGTTGCTGGCGACCGAGAAGGGCTTTGAGGTTCGTCAGCTCTCCTTCGATGGCGGCGGGATCGAAGCGTTCACTGCCAGCCTCCTCGAGCGGACAGGCCTTGCTGACGCGCTTAAGGACAAGCTCGACGCCATCTCGATCGATCCTGAATACACCAATGGACAATTGGTCTTGGCAGTTGCCGGCAACTTCACCGTCGGCACCTGCAAAGCCGCAGTGGTGGTTCGGGTGCCCGCCGACGAATTTGCTGCCGATCCCACCAGGGTGATCGCCCGCATCACGACATCGGGCGAACAGGTCGCCAAGGACGTTGCTAACTGCGTCATCGACACGGCGCTCGACGGCGTCGAGCAAGTGCTTGACGCGGGATCGCTGCGCCTGTTCGGCCTGACCTTGACAATAGACAACGCCGCCGAGCTCAAGGAGCAGTATGCGCCAAATCCCGGTCTTCCCGAGTTGCAGCCCGAACTGTTGCTTGACGATAGCCGGAAATGCGACCTGCCCGGTCCGTCCAAAGGCACCATTACCGGCGCGGTCATTCGCATCGTCGACGGCACCGTCAAGCTCGATCTCTCGGCAATAGGCAGGATCGAGGCGGAGGCACAGCTTCTGGGCCGCGCCGTGGAGTGTCGGCTGAGGTCGTTGGTGGCACCCGGTGGGACCTTGGATGTGCGCGACATTCAGTTCAGTGGCGAGACGTTCTCGGCTGCCGTCACCCTCCGCGAGCTGCCCTGGCTGGGCGACATCTCTCTCGGCCGCATCAACATCTCGGCGCTTGGTACCGAAGACCCTGAGAAGATCCTGACCGATGCCGTTGGCGCGGCCCTCGAAGCGCGTGTGAGCGCGGAAATCGCCCGCCGGCTTCAGGGAAAGGTGGCGATGGTTGGTATTGGCGATTTTGAATTGCTGCCGGACGGGACCAAAGTCTCGCTCTTTGGCGCCAACGCCGGCATCGAGATCAAGGGGCGGGTGGATATCCAAAGCATCAAGGCGACCGCCACCCTCAGCCTGCCCTTTAAGGGCCTGCCGGGCAGCGCCAGGGTCACAATGGATATCGGCCAGTCGCTGCAGGATACCATTCTCGGCGTTATCGGCGACCTGCTGCCGTTTGGCGGCGATCAGGTGCAGATCACGCCGCCACGTCTTGAACGCCTTGACGCCAACGGTCGCCGCTTCGGGCTGGTGTTCGGCGCTACAGCGAATTTCGCCATGGCGCCGAGTGATGGCTTCAAGATCGAGATCAAGCGCATCATCATCACCGATCAGGATACTCGCCTCGGTGGCCAGATCAGGCTACGTCTCGGTTACGACCTCGAATTCGTCTATTTTGCGATCACCGATATCACCGTCATCTACGATACGGGCGAAGGTGGTGGCCACAAGGGCGTGATCCTGCAGGCGTCCGTGGCGCCGCTCGCCTCCGTGCTCAAATACATCATCAAGCTCGAGGGCGAACTCGATCTGCGCGAACTGCATTCGAAGCGGTTCACATTGAATGCCGCGCTCATCCTGCTCAACTCGCTCGACCTGATGATCTCGACTGGCACGATCGACCTCGACAAGTCCTCGATCACGTTTGATGCCAGGACCGCTCCCGCAGTGGCGGAAGTGCTCGACATCCACGGCACAGGCAAGTTGCTTGGCGAGGAGGGAATTGCCTCAGCCGACACCGTGATGGGCATTCTTGGTGTCAAACTTTCACAGACCGAAATGCTTGCCTGCAGCAAGCGCTGCGAGGACCTGCCGGCAGCAGAAATGCTGCGTGTCCGCGTGTATCAAAATCTTCTCATCGGCGATGCCAGTCTGCTCGGCACCACCGACTTTGAGTTGAACGATCCGCGGATCGGCGGTCGTGTCGATCTCGACCTCTTCGGCTGGCGCCCGGCGTCCGCGACACTCGATGCCAGCCTTGCCTCCGTTGTGGCGAAGCTGCGCTTCATCGGCATTGGCGTGACGGTCATCACGCCCTCGATCGACACGATGACCCCGGGACTTCTCGCCGATATTTTGAAAAGCCTGCTCGACATTGATCTTAGCTCGCTGCTTAAGCTGAAACTCAAGGACATCACGGTGTCCCTGATGCACGGCGACGGTTCGGTCACGACCACAAAACCCAATGCCAGCAATGGGCCGGATGGCGGTCAAAAGCCGGGTGGCGACGGAGCAGCCCAGGCGCCTGATCCGGGAAGCAGCGATCCCAAGCAATACAACAACACAACGCCCGGCCCCGGCGAAGCGGCGCCGAAGACGGAACCGCAGTTTCCCGGCGTCAATGAGCGCTTCGGCGAAGCCACCGTTCAGGCCATCTACTGCGAGAAGGTTTTTGGCACAGGCGAGTCCTGGCCGCCCAATGATGGGGATCGCTTCGAGTTCTGGGTCTACGGGCAGCGCGATACATCAGCGCGCCTTTATAGTGGGCATACGCATCCGGATCCCGCGCAGGTCACGTGGCACGATTGGACGTTCGACGCAGCGTCGGCGCGGGTGATCTGCGATAAGGGCGTCAACCCTGTGCACGAACTCAACTGGGAGAAGTATCCTCGCGTCGGCGTCGGCCGGCAGATCAGCGTGCAATACGAAGATTGCATCGGGAACGTTCCTTCGATCGGCCTTTGGGCACTGGTCGGAGAGGCCTTCAGCGACAAGGGCAAATTCGTTACGTCCTACAAGCCGGTGCTGTGCTGGCAAAACGGCAGCGAGCTCTACGACCTTAGGGTGCGGTTGCTTCACAATAGTGGAAGTTTTCTGGGGCTGGTCGAATGCACGGCGCCGGGGGTTGCGCCGCAATGGCTGGAGGACGATCCCCTGTTCCGCCGCGCCTGCCGCGAGCGCAGCGGCCTGCTCGATCTCGGGACGCTTGGCGACGTAAAAGATGGGCTGCTCACAGCGAGTCAGGAGTTCACCCTGCTCGACATCAGGGCACGTCACCTGCTGACGACCGGCCAGGGTTCGTTTCCAGACCAGAAGCTTGCTTTTCAGGTTCCGTTGGCGGCCGGCGCGATTGATGTGACGGTTTACCCGGTTTTTGACAGGGACGGCGCGGAGGTCGGAAGCCGGGTTTTGATGCAGGGCCCGGATGGCAAGACCCTGACCACCACATTGACCCTGGACGATCCACTTGGGTCATGGCTAGCCTTGCCCGGCTTTCAGCAGGAGATCATCACGCTCTGGTTCGAGGATGGTCGGCACCCCGTGGTTGACTTCGCTCGAACAGGAACCGACCTCGTGCTGTCGTCCGGAAGCATAGAGCGGCTTTGGCTCTGGCGCGACGACCCGGCGGGGACGACGGTCGAGCGCCGGGCGTTGGTGGTCGACCGGGACAAGCTGCATGACGAGTCGTTGCCGGAATTTTTTGAGGCGCTGGCTGCAGAAGTTCGTCTCTTGCCAGAACCGGGGGCGGTCTGGACCGCCTTCCTCGGAGTCGCCCCGCAAAGCGACATCCGGCTTTTCGTTTTGACGAGCGCCACCGATCAGGTGCGGATCCTGCTTGATCTCTATCTCGAGCCCGCCGGCGCCGAGCGGCCAGCGGGGGACTTTTCCGCAACCGACCGGAAAACCCGCCGGATTTGCCAGGCGGGCGATCAACTCGGTGCCGCCTTGGCTGGGGGCTTGGGCGCGGCGGGAAGCGGGCTGTCACTTGAAGATATCCTCGCGGCGCCGGACGAGCTTTTAGAGCTCGGGCCGCCTGTACATCCACTTATCATTGTTCGGCAGCAGCCGCAGTGCCCCTAACGGAACGGGAAAAAGACAGTGGCAGTAGATACCGAAGAGAGTGTGGCCACGCCGGAGGGCTCGTCATACCACCGCTTTCTCGAAGCCATGCTGCGGATGCGGATGATGTTGTTCGAACGCACGCTGGCGTTGACGACGCGCGGTTGGTGGCTTCTCTGCGTGCTGTCGCTCCTCCTTGGTCTCGTCACCTATGCGAGCATGCAATGGGTCTATCAAGGACGGTTGATCAGCGCCATTAAGGCGGTAGACGGCATCGAGGATTTCTGCGCCGAGACTGAAGGCCTCGATCCGGCGACATGTCGCGGCAGTGATGCTGAAGGACGCCGGGTCAGCCAGCAGCTGCTGTGGGCGCTGCTGATCGAGGCCGAAGTTATCGACGCGACGGAGGCGGAGACTCCGGTCGAACTCGACCAGGGTCTGCGAACCAACCGTCCCGCCTTTGCAGTCAGTTGTTTCCTCCAGAACAGCGTTCTCACCGTCGGCGCCGATGACAAGCCAGACTGCAAGCCTAGCAATATCGAGCCGCCAGCGACTAAATCGGGCACGCTGGACCTGGTGCTGGGACTTGCCTGGTCGATGTGCCAAAACGCATCGAGTAATGCGGCCCCGGAATTCCAGAAGAACCGCATCGCCCACTTCCTGGCCGGTATCTATCCCGACACGATATCGGACGCTTCGGGCGAATTAACCGGCGGACCACAATGGACCGATTTCATCGGCGTGCTGCTGTCGGGTTTGCGTCTTGCGCCCAGCAGTTCGATTTCCGATGTCGAGATTATTTCTGAGCTGACCCGCCTCTCACATGCGCAGTTCGCACTGAGCGACGAGGGGCGGCAAGGGTATCGCTTTCTCGAGGCGGACCGGTGCGTTGTCTCGACCTTGGATGCGCATGACGAGTTTCGGCGCATGCAGGCGTTCCAGAAATTGGGGGCATTCCTTCTGGGTCGCGTCGGGTCCAACCCGGCGGTGCGGACGGCCACGACCGAGTTGACTTACTGGACCGGGCCGGAGCAGCTCTTTCTGATCATCATGGGCTACTTCGCCTTGGTCCTGATCCTCCTGCGCGGACTTGCCTCGCTTGCGACAGCTCGAGGGGCGGTCCTTGCCCGTGACAATATTCGGGCGACGACGCGTTCGGAGCGACGCCTCGAAACTTTCGTTACCAACTGGCTCAAGGCCAAAGCCACCGATCCCGATCCGGCGGTGCGGAGCTATTGGAAAGACCTCATCACCGACGAACTGATCTCTGGCCGATGGCCGGTGCGCTTCGCGATTGCAACCCTCCCCGCGATCGGCTTTATCGGCACGGTACGGGGCATCCTGCTGTCGCTCTCCAATGCCGACGCGATTGTCTGGGCATCCACTCAGGCGGATCGCGCAGATGCCATATCAACGTTGTCGGGGAGCCTCGGACTGGCCTTTGCGACGACCATGATAGCGCTGCTGATCGGCGTTTTTATCTCCCTGCTTTCGGCGCTTGAAGGGCGCTTCGAAGAGCGAACGATGCTGACGCTATTTCGTGAGGGCAAGGTTGGGGCCTCACCCGTGCCGCCACTGACACCGGCTGTCCCCGCCGGACCTTCGCCGAATGTTTCGGGCAATCGGCCTCCTTCGAAGCGGGGAGGAAAGCCCGAATGAGCTTCGACCAGCCGGACAATCCGTTTTTTCTGAGCTTTACCGATGTGCTGACCTGCGTACTGGGCGGGTCGATCTCGCTGTTCCTGATTTTCGTCACGTTGGTGAAACTGGTCCCCGCGGAGCAGTCCAGCCAAGCATCGGCGGGTGTCGATCAGCGGGCGGGGATTCTGCGCGCGCTGGAGCGAGAAAAGACCGCGGGCGCCTCGGCCGCAACCTTGCAGCTGGTGTCGGAAAGCTGCGAGACCATTAATTCCATCGCGGTCGAGAACGCTGAAATTTGGTCTCTCACTAGCGTGGGGCCGAAGGGGGAAACTCTTTGCGGGCGCTTGATCGTCTTTGCGGCGGGATTGCCAAGCTCGACCACGCCGATCAAGAGCGATTTCATGCCGAGCCGCCCGATCTGGATTACGCTGACGGTTGGCGCCTCTGTGTGGTCACGACCTGTGGTGATCGATGCTGACGCCTTTCGTCAGATGGGCGCCCTGCTCACCATCGTTCCGTCGGCGCAAGTGCTGAACACTGCAACCAGTGAGGTCCTGCGCCCGCTGGCAGACGAGCCGGCCCAATGAGCCGACGCCGGCAACGACCCTCAGAGAGCAGCCTGGCGCTTAGTTTCATCGATACGATTTCGGGGGGCTTCGGCGCGGCCTTCTTCCTCTTTCTGATCTTTGCCTCGATGCCGTTCGAGGACTCGGCAGCTGTCGGCGGTGCGAGCCGGTTCATGGAAGTCTGGCTTCGCTGGAAGTCGGCAGCCGATCTCATGGGCATCACGCTAGAACACGAGTCCGGCGTGAGGATACGCCTGACATCGAAGGATTTTGTCATCGATCCGTTCACCGGAAAGCTCGCCCCCAAGATCGACAAACCTCTTTGGCGATCCGCCCAGGTCAACGGCTTTTCGTGGTTCGGCGAAGCCGGGATGCAAAATGGCGCAGAGGCGTCAACGCGGCTCCGGCTCGCCGATCCATGTCCGGGAAAGTGGCGGATTACCGCCACCCTGCATAGCCATTTGGCCGGCGAGGCGTGGCTCGCTCAGCCGGTAGCCGTGCCCTACTACGCCACGGCACGCGTGTTTGACGGCGTTAGCCGCAACAGCGACTACAGTGTGCCTTGGAAGGATATCTCGCCTGGAGTGACGGATGTCCTGAACTGGGAAACCGCCGCGGGAGTGAGCAGTGAGATTGATGTGCTAGCCCCGCCGCGCCAGAAGCTGACCTACTGCCCCACGCCGTCCAAACCTAGCTAGGATTCGTTCGACACCTCCCGCTCGGCGGGGGGCTAGCGGTGCGGCTCGCTGTGGGTATGTGCCCAAGGCGCAAAATGGACAGCATGAACCTGCCGTTGGATCTGCTGGCAGTCGCCCCGGGGTACGTCGGCTGGGTTGGAGCGGGTTCGCGTTCGAGATCAAAATGGCACGAGTCCGGCCCGGTCGATCGAGCAAAGCTCGAAACCGGTCTTATGTCGTGGCACAGTGGCGGCATGTGCAATGCTTACGAACAACATGTCGCTGGGTCGAATACATCGACGAGCGCCCTGTGCGCGCCGATCGCGTACGCAAATCCGTTGGCGCCGAGGACACTTTCGCGGCTGACATATTCGATCTCGAAAGTGCTCGTAAGGAACTGGTGCCCCTGGTCGGCAAGGTCTGGCGTTATTGCGCGGAGCGATCGATCCAGGGTCGTACAGTGACGCTCAAGGTAAAGTTCGCGAACTTTCAGCAGATCTCACGCAGCCGCACGATCGGTGGTGTCGTTGCCGCGGAGACGGAGCTCGCGACCGTTGCCGGCACGCTGCTCGATCAGGTATTTCCCGTCATCAAGGGAATACGCCTGCTCGGGGTGACACTTTCCAATCTGAGCGGATCGGCCGCTGAGGCAGACCGCCAGATGTCGCTGACCATCTAGGACGCACGTTATCGGACCGCCTTGCGAATTCTCTCTGTCAGAACCTGCTCGACGTAGAAATAGCCTTCCCAGGCATCGGGCTGTTGAGCCCGAGCGGCCGCGGCAAAGACGTCGAAAGCGCTAGCGCTTTTGAATGTCGGCAACTCGTCCCAGGTAACCGGTACCGCGCAGGATGCACCGGACCGCGCTCGTGTCGACCACGGGCATATTGCCGTGGCGCCCTGACCGTTGCGCAGATAGTCGAGGAACATCCGGCCCTTGCGCCTCGCCTTGCTCATATTCGCCACAAAGCGGGACGGATCCGTGCGCGCCAGTAGTTCGGCGAAGTCCTGGCAGAAACCCTTGACTGCTTCCCAGTCGGCCTGAGGGACGAGTGGAACGACGACGTGGATACCTTTGCCACCGGACAGCAGGGGCCAAGATTGTAGGCCAACCGCCTCGAGAACACCTCGGATGTCGAGCGCTGCCTGCTTGACGTCCTCGAAACCCAAGCCCTCGTCTGGATCGATGTCGAAGATCATCCGGTGAGGGAGGTCCGGCTGCTGGCGCAGACTGCCCCAGACGTGGAATTCGAGCACGTTCATTTGGACGCCCGCGACCAGGCCCGCCAGGTCGTCAATCCAAAGGATCCGGCTTTCCTTGCCGGACATTTTCTCCAGCTGCCCGTCATGGATAGCCTTAGGCATTCCAGGCAGCTTGTGCTTTTGAAAAAAGGTCTTCTGTAGGTCGCCGTTGGTATCGCGCACGAGAGAGAGAGGCCGGTCTTCGATATGGGGCAGCATCTTCTCGGCGACAGAAGCGTAGTATGCGGCGAGCGTTGCCTTGGTAACTACGGTGTCCGGATACATGACTTTGTCGGGATGGCTAAGGGTCACGCCCACGGCGCCTGCGATCCCCTTACCGATGCCAGGATCAAGAGTGGCGGTAGCGGGCGCTGCCTCCGACTTGGCAACTTCCATCACCACCTGATCGGCCCGCTTGTCTTCGCGCATCCCTTCAAAACTAGGATGCCGCAGGCTGCCATCAGGGGTCACCTCGGAATAGGTGACTTCGGCCACGAGTTCGGGCTTCACCCAGCGGGCTCGCCGGGCAATGTCGCGCGGCACGGAAGCGAAGGCGGGTCTGTCGAGCCGCCTTTTTTCGAGCTGCGCCAGTATTTTGTTCCGCATCGCCTCGGTGAACCCGGTGCCCACGCGGCCCCTATATATCAGCTTTCCATTCTCATAGGTGCCCAGGATCAGCGAGGCCATGCCCCCACCAGGGTCGCTGGACCGATAGCCCCCGATCACGAATTCCTGCCGCTTGATGCATTTGATCTTGAGCCAGGCTGCCGTCCGGTCGCCGAGATACCGACTGTCGGCGCGCTTGGCGATGACCCCTTCGTGGCCGCCGGCGCACATCGCATCGAAGATCTTTTTGCTATTGTCGGCGATATGGGTGGAGAACTGCAGACTGTCGTTCGGATCCCGGTCGCCCAAAAGGTCAGCAAGGCGTTCCTTGCGCTCGATCAACGGCCGGCCGGACAGATCCTCGCCATTCAGCTCAAGGAGGTCGAAGGCATAGAACTTGAGTGGCATTCCGGCGGCAATGCCGGTCTTGAGCATCGAGAAGTTCGTACGACCCTGGCTATCGACGGCTACAATCTCGCCGTCGATCAGTGCCGAGCCTTTCGTCAATGACTGCAGTGGCGGCAGGATAACCTTGAACTGACGGGTCCAGTCGTGGCCGTTGCGCGTGTAGACCACGATGTCGGCACCCGAGACAGCGACCTGGGCGCGATAGCCGTCGAACTTCATTTCAAAGAGCCAATCGGCGCCCACCGGGATGTCCTCGGTGAGCTTGCAGAGTTGGAACTGCCGGAAGGCAGGCAGTGGGTATCTTAGGGTAGATTCTGAGTCCCTGCGCCGCGTGCGCTTTTTGCTGTGTGCGACCTCTACGGCCGGCATGCGGAACTCGGATACATGATCCGATTCAATACTCTGCCGGGGGACTTTGTTCCACACGTTGCGCGGACGAATTGAACCTCAAGAGTCCGGCGGCGTTGTTGGGTACCGGAACGCAATCTTTTGGAGGACGCAATGGCCAGTACTCAAACAACGCGTGGACGCAGCCAGGACCGTGCGAAGGTCGCTGGTGGGCAGGATCACGAGGTGAAGTACGAGGCGGGCAAGACCGGAGCCAGCAAGGCTGAGGTTAAGTCAGCCGTCAAGTCGGTCGGCAACAGCCGCAAGAAGGTCGAGGACAAGCTCGGAAAGAAATAACCACGATCGCACCGGCGATCGGTCCGTCCTTGCTTCACAGGGCCTGTTTCCGACCGCCCTGTGGAATGCGAGGCCGGTCGCCTGCTTCGTCACTGATCAAATCACGGCGGCCATTGATGGTCGTCGTACTTCATGAGCTCAGCCTCGACGCTCTCGCGAGTTTCCAGGCGTATGACCCACTCTCCGACGCCAACCAGATCGAAAGAGTAGTGCGGATTCTTGTCGAACGACCGCGTTTGTTCGGTGGCCTGGTCAAGTTCAAGTGGTCGGACTGCAGCCTCGAGGTAAGGTGGCGTTCCGATGTCAGCTTTTAGCTGTCGCTTCCATGATTGGCTGTCTTGGAAGCTATCGATCTGGGAAATGACCCCTGTGAGAGCAGATTGGATAAGACCAATTACCTGTTTCCGCTCAGAAAAATAGCGTCGGTTCAGAAGACGCCGAAAACAAGGTTCCAGATAGGCGGCGTAGGCGCGCGACGGTCGGCCATTTGCGATCATGACCGCTCCAGCCTCGAGTAGGAAAGTTATGTAAATACGCTCTGAACAGCCATCGCGTAAGATATCAAGGTAGGCCTGATCCAAACATGCCTCGGCAGCCATGGGATTACTGGGCCGATGTAGTCTTGCAAGCGCGATCTCGAATCCCAGAACCTCGTGGTAGTTCGCTTGGGAGGAGGAGTGTGCTAGATTCGAGAGGCTGAGAGCGAATGCTTTGTATAGATCGCCAGGAGACCTCTTCCCGCGGGCGGGGCGGTCTCTACGTGCCAGCGCAAAAATGTATGTGAGCGCCCGATCGCGTGTGATTACCGGCCGCTCTCCATCCTTTTCAAGTTGTTCATAAATCTCGATTGCCTTGGTGTCGTGCCCCTCCAGATAGGCGATCTGGGCGGTGCGCGACTCCAAGCGTTCCTTATTCTTGAGATAAACCGAACGGACGTCTTTTATCTTTTCGAGGTTGTCCGCGGACTCCCGCAGGGCTTCGCGCGCTTCGCTGAAAAGGCCCATTGTGGCCAAAGCCAAAGCTTTGTTGATAAGGGATTTGCACACCAGCTCATGGTGCCGGAGCTGCCGTGCTTTTTCGGCAAGTTCCTCGAAAGCTTCCGCGGACTCCGGTAGGCGACCAACATCCAACAGCGCGAAGCCTACGTCAGAGAGGAACTGAATGTGATCTCTATCCGTCATTCCCGGGTGGCGCTTGCCAAGCACGCCGTCCCCGCTCAACAATTGGAGTAGCTCGACCTTCAATGCGTAGGCCCCGTACCGTCGGCTAAGTTCTCTCGAGTTGCCGTCGAGCAGATGCCGATAGACGATATTGCGCGCAAACGACCAAGCTTCGTGTGGATCGCAGCCGCGCTGTTTGGGGTTGGGCGGAGCGACGTCCAAGGTCTTGGGGGCGCTTTCTCTCGTCACACCCCGCCACTTGTCCTGGGTAGGGTTCGGGCGGGTCGGGTCTGCAGTGCCACAAGCCCGCATTAGATGCCGAATGACCTCTGCCAGGAAGAAGAGCTCTCGGCCAAGACGACCCGCTTGAAATGGCAGCTCATCTTCCATGGGTATATCAAATCGTTCCTCATACATCCGTTTGGCGATCAGGAAATGCACCCAAGCGCGTCGGTACACGGTGCTCTCGTCGGACTGTAACCAAAGATCCTGGATTATCGCCTTAACGCCCAACGGCATGGCGTAGCCTCGCTGTGGGTTTCGACCATACGGGGCGGGTTGTAGCAGCTGCTTATAGGGCGTCTTGACCGCGAGAGCGGCACATTCTTCGATATTAATACCGCTGATGACCTTCCTGGATTTTCCGGATTCCGATTGCTCCGTGGCCCTCTCATCGACGTAGGTAATTGCGCTTTCTGTGAGCCAGTAAAGTGCCGTTGAATTCCTACGGAGAAAGCGTGCGATGGGGCCATCGTCCTCGTTCTTTCCATCGCAGATGCAATTGAAGAACGTCACCGTTTCTCGGATCAGGGAGCGGATATCCGGCAGATGGTCGACGTCCATTGCGGCGAGTCGCTTGAAGCCCTGCGTCGGGTCAAAGTAAGACTCATTTTCTAGATTGGACGCGAAAAATGCCCTGAGCCGAATGGAAGCTGGCCAAATTTCGATGCCGGCTACTTGATCATAGTGCCAACGGACCTGCTTCAGGCGTGGATCGTCATCTCCGAGATCGTGTTCGACACCTCGTTCCAGTAGAAACCGGCGCAACTGAGCCTTGAAGAACGGAATGCGTTCCTCTGGCGGCACCACCAGAGCACTGGTCAGTTCCTCCAACTGGCCGTTGTCGATGCCCTCGGTCGTAGTCTTGTTGGAAACTAAGAGAATGTGCGGGCGTCGAACGCTTGTCTTCATTAACTGGATCGCATCTATGAGCCGTTTGAGCGGCGATCGTTTGCTCGCCTTCTCCAGAAATTGCGATGCGCCGAACACGACGACCAGAACGCCTTGGGCGCAAATCTCCGCCGCCAACCTTCGGGGATTGTTCCGGTCGGGGGCGTCGAGTCCTAGCTCTTGGGCAAGGTAGGCAATTTCCGACTTCCCATCCGTCTTGGTCGCATCGACATAAAGATAGGCCAACTTGCTGTACAAGCGCGCAACCGGGTGAGATCGAGCAAGTTGCTCGACCACATAAGCTGCCCCCGTCTGGAACGGGATTGACCACTCCAAGAGGATGTGGCTGGCCTCAGCGATCTGCTTTTCCAAAAGCCCGAAGGCTCTTTCCTCGGCGGCCCCAAAATCCAGGAGAAACGTCGTGGTCGGCAGCTGCGCATGAACCGCAACCGTGGGATGGTTGCCCCTTGGAGTGTCCGGCGCAATCCCGGCCCCTTCCAGTTTTTCGTCCAGAGCAGACAGTGACTCGGCGTCGAAGATATCAGCTGGCAGTTCAAAGGTCTCGATGAGACGTTTGCGATTCGCCGCGTCAGAGAACGCCTCGACTATGGCGCTGTCCGTCGCTTCACCCGGGTTAAGCCACCTTGAAATATAAACCTGCGCCGTGGCTGGTCGGTCAGTCTTCGGCAGGCCAGTAATCTTATAAAAATCGACGTCTTTCTTGGTGCTCTTGCCGCTGCTCTTAGAAAGGTGAGCCCTGTAATTGCGCCATATATGCGCGAAAATCTCCTCGAACCTCACACCATCCCCCAGATCGCCCTGTCGCGCCCATTTTGTATGGATTTCTGAAGAAATAAGGCGGCGAAAGCAACCTCTCCATTTTCTTACAGGCGTAAGAAACAACCAAATACAACGCCACGCGTCCGTATGGCGGAAGCACTCATTTCGTTGCTGTGGATTCGGTGAACTGATTTCGTGAGGCTGCGAAGAGGCCAGTAAGGCGTCTTCGCCAGCGTAACGAGTTTCAGGGCTCCTCGACCCGGATATGAGGCCGCCCTTGAGGAAGCCGAGAGGGCTGCAGACTCCTATTGTTCTGCGTTTAACGAGTCAAGCCTTCCATCGAAACGCGCTTCAAGCGCCGCGGTACAGGGAGGACCGAATGCCTAAACAGATCAGTCTGCAGATCAGCACTGACTGCGACGACCGATGTTCGCCGCCAGCCTGCAAGTGCGCGCACATCGAAGAAAACTTCCTTCGCTTGATGAAACTCCTTGAGGCGCCGGGGGCGGTGAACCGGCTCCTGAAGATGATCGAAGCGGACCAAGTCTGGGATGAGCTCGTAATCAATGAGGTGTCACGATGAACGCTTTGGTGCAAATTTTCGCTACCGAGCCGGCAAATGCCATCTGTGGCGTATGCCGCGTCGGCCATTGCTCGAATTCCATCGAGCCCATCTACGTCGACAACAACGCGACGGGGCGGAGAATGTGGAACTACATTCCCGAGCTGAGCATGCTGGAAAAAGTCGTGCCGGGCGATATGGCAGAGTATGTCAATCCAAACTCGGACAGGGGACCGGTAGCCAAAGAGCTGCGAACCCAGCTCGCGGAGATGGAAGGGATCGACAGGGAGGACCTTTTGATCGATGGGTCGGGCCTTGAGCGTATCAAGTCGCTACCCGGTTTGGTGGGAGCCAATACAATCATGGCGATCCGGAACGATTTCCCCGGTTACGCCTCAGGGCGATTGATCGGAAACCTCCCGTTCCGGGAAATCCCTTGCGACATCTGGGACCAGAGTTTGTCACCCGGTGCGGCAGCAGCGGCCGTGTTGGACGCTGATCGCCCGATTGTATTTCTTTCCATGCCGGTGACAAATCCAGGCCAGACCAAAGTCAACCTCGCCGTCGCTTCCGCTATTCGGGAGGCGAACCCAGACGCATGGGTCGTGATCGACGCCGCCTATCGACGTGACCGCCAACCGGCCGAAGATTACGTCAGCTACGCGCGTTCAACGCCTCGCACGGTCTATTTGAACGTTGCGGCAAAGGAGTTCGGCGCCTGTGGGGCTCGCATTTGTTGGATGACGGGAAACAAGGAAACCTTGGCTAAGCTCAAAATCGACATCTGCCCATATCCCGTCTCCATGCATTCAGCGCGCTACCTGAGCGAGCTCGCCGCGCGGCCTGGCCTCGTTGAACGCATTCATTCGGTTCAGCGCTCTGCCGCTGATGTCTATCGCCGCCTGCTGCCTGAATATGGATTCAGGTTCAAGAGTGGGTCGGGGCCATGGGTCTTGGTGGAGCTTGGTCCAGAGGCAGGAGCGATCGTCGATCGTCTCGCGAACCAGCACCGGGTGTACGTGCAGGATCAGACCGGCCGGATCGAGGACCTCGCTGGTTGGATCAGGATCTCAACGAATGTTCCTTGCGATGCGCGGCGTGTGGTCGAGGCGCTAGTCGCATCACGGAGTGCGACGAAGGCGGCTTGAATTCGCCCAGCCCCTGTTAGATGACCATCGCTCATGCTGTCGCCGGGGTGATCACAGCCACCCCGGCGACGACTTCTCGAGTTCTTGGGTGCGAAGCGCAGCCTCGAGCCGAGCTAGGCGCCTTGCCGTGAACGAGGAGCATGACGTGCGGATCGGATCTCCCCAGAGATCATGCCTTCTTGGGACAAGAGTGCGACGGCCAGATGATGTATTTCTATGTCGGCACATCCAGCCGCGTTCATTATTGCGTTTCGCGAGTTCTCGACTACTCTGCAAGAGACTGATTTTCATGGGCTGCGCGGGGATTTCCGAGACAATCGTCAGCGCTAGACGGCAGTCTTGGGGGGCGAGTGCATGCCGAATAACAATTGGATCCGGTTCCTCCGGAACTACGGCCCAATTCCAACCAACGACAACATGTATGATGAAACGATCCAGCGGGCCCTCACCCGGCTAAAGATCGCGCCCATCGAGTTGCCAGCTCCTCATCTTGACTGGCTGGTCGACAACTTCCGATCCGAGGGTTGCCTCTCCATCATTCTAACGGGGACTGCCGGAGACGGCAAAACCTACCATTGCCGTCGCGTTTGGCTTGGACTTGGCGGCACGATCGAGGACTGGAACGGTGGTGCCAAAATCCAGAGGCTTGCCCTGGGCGCTCGACAACTTGTTGTCGTCAAGGACCTGAGCGAACTCCGCGCCGACGAAAGCAAGCCTTTGATCGAGCAGATGGCGTGGGATGTCGCAAATCCCGCTGCGCCGCGTGTCTACCTACTGGCCGCCAATCACGGTCAGTTGCTCGAAAAGCTCAAGAGCGCGGGCACTGACAAGACCACAACTGCACTTGTGGAGGTGGTCGAGAACCTTCTTGTTACGGGTCGCTCCGGCAACGACGCCATCAAACTTGATTTGAAGGACCTCAGCCGATCTGCGGCAGTGGTGATGATCGACCAGGTGATCGACGCCGTCACGCAACACCCAGGCTGGAAGGGTTGCCTGGACTGTCCAGCCCTCAATGAAGCGCATTGCCCCATCCGCGAGAACCGCGAACGCCTGATTGGAACGAACGACGTTGGGCTCTTCAGAAGCCGCCTCGGTAGCCTCGTCGAAGCAAGCGAACAGAATGGTGGCCACTTCACGATCCGGCAGGCGCTGTCATTGGTGACGAACATCATTCTAGGGCATCCTGACGCGAAGGATGGCCTAATGTCGTGCAATGATGTGGCCAGCTTGGCAGCTGCAGGGACCGGCGAGCTAGCCAGCCCGTATCGAAACGTCTTCGGCGGCAACCTGAAGCGGAGCCGCGCAGAACGGACTGAACCATTCCGTAAGCTGCACCTGTTCGGAATAGGCTCGGAAACCAGTAACAAGGTGGACAACATGCTGGTCTACGGCGCGGACGATCCCGCGCTTCTGGCAACCTACAGTGCTCTGGTGCAGGCCGATCCGATATACGGTGAGACACCGACCTACAAGCGCGCACAGCAAGCTTACCTGGAAGGCGACGACCCCAGCGCCGCAACCCGTTTCCTGACCCTCCTGCAGGGGCAGCGTCAGCGCTTGTTCTTCACGATCGGGGAAGAGCTGGCTGAGAACTTGGACCTGTGGGATCTGACCGTCTTCCGTTACGCCGGCCTCTATCTTGAGACCGCCCGCGCGCTCGCCGAGAAGCGCCCGCTGCCTAGACAAGTGATGCCCATGCTCATTCGTGGGCTCAACCGCGTGTTCACCGGCATGCTCATTCAGAACCAGGACGAGCTTGTGCTGGCAAGTGCCGGAAGTCAGTCGCAGTCGAGAACGAGCCCATTGCTCGAGGAATTCGTCTCGGTGGCACGCCGTGGCGGCGAAGAAGTGTCCCTTGTCGGCGACAACCAGGGCGGTATGCAATTGGTGGTCAAGTTGTCGCGCGACGACCCGCCCCCAATCTCACTTCAACTGTCGACCACCCGGTTTGAATTCCTCGGACGGGTGGCCGAAGGTGCCCTTCCCTCAAGCTTTTCGCTCGAGTGCCATGAGGATTTTCTCGCCTTCAAGGCCCGCTTGCTTAGTGCGGTAGAACGACGGCGGGTGCTGGATGGCGATGACCGCGCAACCGACATCGTCCTCAAGTTCATCGATCTCAACCTCGACGGCCGGGCCTCGTCTCGCAGTGTCACGGTGAGGATCTGAAGATGGAGATTCTGCCGCGCCCGGTTGGGCATGAGGATCGAACCGGTCCCGCATTTTGGGTGGATGAGGCAATTTGGGGCCATCGTCTTCACGACGAGCAAAGCCCCTGGCTCATCCTTCTCGAATTTCTCGGGGTGCTCAGGTCGGAAAGCCTGGCCGGACGAGCGTTGAGCGAAGTCGAGTTCAACAAGCTCAGTTATCGACCCCAGACCCAGCTTCGTTTGCGCAACCTGATATTCAATAATCCGTACCTGCTGCCCATCGGCTCGGAACGTCTTTCGGACGACGTTGCCTGGACGAAGTGGCTCGAACTCATGCAGCAGAACGCCGGCGGCCTGGAAGACCGGGACTTCAGCTATTTGCGCCACCGATTCGACTCGTTCGAAGACTTTTCCGCGGTCGTCGGTTTCCTGCAATCCTCCGCCATCGAAGGTACGAGCAACAAGCGCTGGAGTTCCAAGTTCGTCTTTCCATTTGGGCCCAACGCGCTCTACGAGGACGCGGCGGTGACAGCCTCGGGCGTCTCCACCGACAGGCGGTTCTTTGCCCGCACTGGCGAAGTCCTCTACCTGATGCTCGCGCGCGCGAAGCGTGCCGCCGATCTTCGGGATCGTCTGGTCGGAAAGTTGTTTGAACAGCCGACGGTCTATGATCGTTTGGTCAGCGCGTTGCAAGGTGAGACCCAACTCGCGGAGAACGACCGGCCCGGTGCCTACCTTCCTTGTTCGGCGCACCCGATTTTTGATCAAATGGCGGACGACTGGATCGCTATCCTAGATAGTCCGATCTCCGTCTTCGATGCCCTACCGCACCTGGTGACGATCACCGGTCTGAATCTTATCCGTTACCAGCTCGAGCGCGCGCGCGAATTGCTCAACGCGGTTCCTATCACCATGGTGTGCGAGATCGTATCGCCGCGTAAAACCGTCGTGCGCGATCTGGCGGCGGACTCATTCCAATCCAATAACGTGCTGCCGGGGCTGGCCATCGAGCACTATATCCGCAGCGCGGCGAACACGCATGACTGGCAGGCGGCCCTTTCGTCCGACGACGCACTGCTGAGCGCGGCAGAAGTTCTAGCCCGACAGTTTGATTGGCCGGACCCCGACGAGCTTTCCAGCGATCTGACGAACCCGGGCGTACTGCTCGACGAGTTGGTGAGCCGAGCAAAGGTTCGGCACGCTCAGCATGTGGGAAAAGTCCATTCCACCTGGGCCCGCCAGATCGGACTGAGTTCCCGGCGTTCAAGCCGACGGGTCCGCTACGCGCCGACCGACCGGCTCCTCAAGACCCTTGTGGTGTGCTGCGTAACAGAGCGCCTCGAGTTCAAGGATTTCCTGCGAGCACTCCATGACCGGTACGGCTTGGTCATTGGCGACCATCAGGCAGCAAGCATCATCGGAGCCGGCAAAGCCGACCAGGAAGATTTTTCCGACAATGCCCGCCGACTAGAAGAGCGCCTAATAAGCCTTGGATTGCTCAATCGCCTCTCGGACTCTGCCGCTTATGTCGAAAACCCGTTCCGCCGCGAGGTGAGGGCATGAACGCGCTCGATCTTATCGGCGCCGCGGGCGCTGCGGCTCTCGAGGAGCGTCTACAGGGCCTTGGGCCGGACAGCGGCACGGCTCGCTTCATGTTGGACAGGCTGACCGGCCCGCAGGTTGCGGCAATCGTCAACCGTCTGGTGGCGGCCCCCTCGATTCATAGCCAGGTGAAGATCGCAGTTCCGCGTACATTGGTGGAGGGCCAGGGGTTGCCCGACGCGGTGATGACGGACGACAGGACCGTGGCATTGCGGCATTCCGAGTGTGACCGGCCCGCGCTCCTGATTGCCAATACAGATGACGATCAGGGTGCTTCGCTTCACGATGTTGCCCTGATCGGCGCCAAAGAGCTGAAGGAAGGAGCAGCCTACTGGGTCGCACCGGCCGCCGAAGGTTTGGGACTTCCTCCAGAGCATGTGGATGCCTGGCAGGTTGCGTTAAAAGCCCTTGCCAGCGTCGACGACTGGCCGCTCGCCCAGCTGAGCACCTACGTCGCAATGACGCGGGAGGCTATCCAGACGATGTCGCTCCCGATCGCGGACGCGCTCGGTTGGGCGCTACCGGCGCTGCATCTGCCACGGGACAGCGGCTACTTTGGCTCGCAGCGACCAAAGGACCTGCAACAGCAAAACCGTTGGCGCCGGCTTTTCGATAAACTGATCAGCGACCGCCGGCCGCTGCTTTCGAAGCAGCGACCCAATCGTCAGCCGATCGAAGCCGAAGAACTGCGAGACCAGTTCGAAACCGTACGAGACGAGATCGACACGCATCTGCACGCAGTCATCGAGGCGTTCATCGCAGCACCCCCCGGATGGGGCGACGAAACCGAAAAACTGGCGGAGCTGGAATGGGAGCAGGACAATATCCTGCTTGTCTTCTCCGGGCTGAGGCTAAAAAAGCTAAAGCTCCCCGAAGAGACAATCCAGTTCTTCGATTACGACCGCCCCGATCGGTTGAGCGAGGCGGACAAGGCCTATCTGAACGATCTCAAAGGTCGCTCGCTCAAGGAAGCGAGGGAGGACGACCGCGACTTCTTCGAGGCTCATCGGGAAGACTTAGCCGACAATCGCCAGCTGCGGGCGAAATGGGAGAAGTTCGTCTACGGGCGCCCAATCGAATGCACCGACTTTCTCGATGGGTTGGTCCGAAGCGTCGAGCGATTGTTTGGCCAGGTCGGCGTTCTAAAGCTGCCGCGTAGGATCGACATTCGATCGTCGCGGCGGACGAAAACGCAATGGCTCGACATGAATGCCGACGTCGCCCGCGTCTTCAGCCTCAAGTACAAGGCTCTTCGAGACCTGCTCCCCGAGGCGGTGAGCTGGGACACACCACACATTTTCGAGTTTGAATCGCTACTCGAAGCGGCTCGAAAGCGGCGAAAATTCCGGGAGAACTTATCCACCTCCCGGGTCAACACACAGATCAAGTTCGACCTCACCCTGACGGTGGGGGAAGGTGCAACGGCAGAGAAGAATGTCGTGCAGCTGATTTGGAGAGGGGAGCCCGATAGCATTGGGCTGGCCTTGCCCGACGATCTTGCACGCCTGGAGAAAAATCCCTTCGGCATCGCCGAAGTGTCCCGGATGCTTGTCAGCAAGAAAGGCGCCATGCAGTCCGTCTCACTCGCGGATGTGGGCACGCTCCAGCCCTCATTCAGGCAGGACGCGGGTTCGTTGGTTCCTCGAGCTACCAACGTGGACGACCTAGGCAAGTTACTGCCGCGGGCGATCAAGTCGGCTGTGGCAGATGGCCGTATTGCGCCGCCGGCCGGTGCCGATTTGGGCGAGGCTTGGACCGCTTTCGCGACTGCCTACGGGGCCGCAGTGGCGGACTGGCGCGCCAATGGCAGCGGCGGCAATCCGCAGCTCGCTCAGGCCGAACTCTACGGAAGGCTGCTCGAGGAACTCCGCAAGTCAGCACCGGGCGATATCAATCGCCGGGATCTGTGGGAGCCGGTGCTGCGTATCGGAGCGGTTCAAATTGCTGGGGCGACACCGGCTGCTATCGTTGCCCCTTGGCATCCCATGCGAATGGCCGCCACCGCGGTCAAGATGCGCGCGCTGGCCGGATTGTTGGATCACCTTCTGACCGCTGAGGAAGTCAATTTTGGCGCCCCCCATCTCTTCTTCACCGATCTGCGCTCAGAACTCGCACACCCATACTATCCGGAGGCCGTACCTGGCTTTACGGGCGGCGAAGCGGTGCTGCTGACGGAGACAAGTACAATAAATGACTACAGTCTGATGGAGCGGCCCGTCCGTGATCCGGACGAAGCATCGACTGATGTAGATCCAGCAGAGGCCGCCCGGGAAATCCGCGGGCTGATTGGACGCTACCTCGACCTGCAGCCGCATGAACGCGCCAACTTGAGCATCATGCTGTACAACTGCGATGCTGCGGGACTACCGCTGGCAACGATGAACGCGTTGGGATCGGTTCACGAGGACGAAGTGCACTGCAACGTCCTGGTGAGGCATCGAGATCGCTCGAAGCTCAACAAGGTCTACACAGACTTGCTGGAGCAGTCGGGCAACGACCCGGATGCCATAGTGGTGAGCGAGACGTCGCTCAACTTCATGTCGAAGCTTCGTATAGGGGTGATGCTCGAAGGCGGGGCCGGACGCCGGGCATCCGACGAACGCAGCGTCGACGTCGCTTTCCTTCATGACGTTGTTTCTCGGCAGGCGCGGGAGTCCTGGTTCGCTGTTCCCCGCGACGATGCCGCCGATCCATCTATTCTCGATCACGTGCCGCCACGGTGGTCTTATCGCAGGGTGGACGGAGAGGAACAGCTGACGGCTACAAGCTATCTCGTATCACCTCGTCAACCGCGGGTCGGCTGGGCATATCTGGACGCCTTGGCCTCCGTGATCCGCAAACAGTCGCATCGCGAGACCGAGCACTTCCTTCCTGCTCGTCAGATTTCGTTGCAGGACCACGGCCTCGAGGCGATGTTCAAGGACGTCCATGGACTTGCCGAGTGGGTCGCGACCTATGACGACCTGTTGGATAAACGCCAGCTCTCTGCCCAGGGCGTGAAGGTCATACGTTATCGGCGTGAGCGCACCCATGGCCGCAACATGGTGGTGTCGTCGACATCCGATCTACGGGTCTTGCCGGTCCTCGTTCGCAGACGGCTGGATCAACTCAGCTTAGGACTTGGTGACGAGCGTACCGGAGCTCTTGCAAATCGGATGATCGCTGATGCAACGGCGATCTCAGGCGACATCATTCTTCGTGCCGCCAAGCGCGGCGTTTCCGCAGGCGAACTGGTAGGATTGGTTATCAGCCGTGCACTTGTGGCCGAGGAGTTTGCGAAACGGCCGGCATCATGGTTCCTGCTCGATGATTATGCGCAGTGGCTGGGGCAGCGCGAGGAAGGCATCGCCGATATCCTTGCCCTCAGCGTCGACCCGGATTCAAAGGGCCGCCCACGACTGCGCGGGATCGTGACGGAAGCGAAGTATGTGGACGCCGCGGGGCTAGCGGAGGCAAAGCGTCATTCGGCGCAACAGCTGCGCCAGACTATGCGCCGGGTCGAGGACGCATTGTTCGGCGATCCAGGACGGCTAGATCGGGACCTGTGGCTTTCCCGGCTCGCTGACATTCTCCTCGATGAGCCGTCGGCACTCACTCCGGGGTTGTCGATCGAGGAGGTCAGGAACGGCATTCGAAACGGCACGGTCGAGATCGATCTTAAGGGCTACTCCCACATTTTCGTCTCGGGGCCTGCCGATGCCTCAGCCGCAATAGGCGACCAAGAAGAAGTGTCCGAGGTTGGTGGCCTGCAGGAGGTCTATACCCGCGAGGGCCTGCGGCAGCTGATCAGGGCATATGAGTCGTCCGCGTCTCTGCTGCCGGTGAGGTGCGCGCTTGGCGATCGCAGACCTTGGGAAGAGTCTGAGTTCCGTTGCCCAGCACCACGAGTCCGCTGGACATCAAAGGACGCGACTGGGCCGTCCGGCAAACCTCCATCTGACCGAGGCCCGCTGCCGCCTGATAACGTGGCTCCGCCAAGACCCTCTTCTCCGGTCGCCGGAGGCGGCGAAGGTGCTCCCGTAGTTGATAAAGGAAACGAACCCCTCGCAGAACACCGGGCCGAGGCAAGCGCGAAGGTGACAGACGATGCGGGCAGCCCAACCCCCGCCCGGCCGGAGGCGGACGAGACCTTCGCCGACATGGTGAGTCGTCACTCGGGACAAATCGAGACCCAAGCGAGTGAGGACGTTCAATGGTTGGAGGCGACGGCGAACCGGCTGCGCACGGCGCTGATGGGGTACAATCTCCAGGCCAAAGTGGCGGGCATGCGGCTGACGCCAAATGCAGCACTGGTGCGGTTTGTGGGGAGTGACCGGTTGCGCGTTGAAGATATCGAGGCAAAGCAATCGGCGCTGCTCACGACACATGGCTTGCGACTGATTTCGGTTTCCCCCCTCCCCGGCGAAATCGTGGTGGGCGTCGCAAGGCCGAAGCGGCAGGTCGTTTCCATGTGGGACCTTTGGGCCCGTCGCGCACTCAACCGCAATGCGGCGGGACTAAACACAAGCTTCTTGCTCGGCTTGCGCGAGCTCGACGGCGAGATTCTCTATCTCAACCTGGGCGGCCCGTTCGCAGGCGCGTCCCAGCATGACCCGCACACGCTTATTGCGGGGGCGACGGGCAGTGGCAAATCGGTTCTCATCCAGGCGTTGATCCTGGACATCGCGGCAACAAATCCAAGCGCCTTGGTGCACATCCATCTGATCGATCCCAAGATGGGAGTGGATTATTCGGCGATCGAGGGCCTTCCTCATGTGAAGGGCGGGATCGTCATCGATCAAGGGGCGGCCATCGAGATGATGGAGGGCCTCGTCGTGGAAATGGATCGTCGCTACGAGCTGTTCCGAGAACACGGCGCGCGTGACATTCGCTCGTTCAACGTCAAAGTCGCTCCAGAAGCGAGGCTGCCGATGAAGTTTCTCGTCCATGACGAGTTTGCCGAATGGATGCTGACAGAGGACTACAAGAGCGCCGTCACCTCCATCGTCTCACGGCTGGGGGTGAAGGCGCGTGCGGCGGGCATCCACCTTGTCTTCGCCGCGCAACGTCCCGACGCGGGTGTGATGCCGGTTCAGTTGCGGGATAATTTGGGCAACCGCCTCATCCTCAAGGTAGCAAGTGTCGGCACCTCGGAGATCGCCTTGGGCACGAAGGGTGCAGAAAACTTGCTCGGGCTCGGTCACCTCGCAGCGCGGCTGAGCGGCGAAGCGACGACTGTGTTCGCGCAGGCACCCTTTTTGTCAGACGAAGACATAGAAGATGTCGTGTCGGCGATCGCAGCTCAGGACGGCTGAGTCGGCAAAACCGTAGGCAAGGGAGGACTGAACAAGAGGAAGATCGCATAGACGGCCCCAGCGAACGACAGCGCGGCCGCAACCCACAGCAGGAACTGGATGATTTTCACCGTTGACGGGGGCCATCGCTGGTTCTTGTTCTTGAGCGAGACCGCGTACTCGCCGTCGAGCCGGTTCAAATTGGTGATGTAGAGGCTGAATGCGGCGCTAAAGCGACCCAAAATGAAGACGCTGGCCACACTCACGATGGCCGCGAACAGGAAAATCCCGACGGCGATGAGCCGGTCACCCTTCAGCTGAGACGCCGCAAAATACCACAAGCCCCCAATCGCCACGGAGAAAAGCGGCGGGATCTTGTACAGAATATCATTCATGGCTCGGAAGTGAGCGTATTGCTCTTTGTAGATTTCTCTAACGCTGACGTCTTGCCCTTCGGTCATGGATGCGCATCTCCTGTTTGAAATGTAGACTAGCAGCAAATTGCCACGGCCTCGATCCTGGGCCGGCGTTCTGATTTTCCCCGTTCCGATCAGGTTGAGCCTGAAGACCCTCGAGTTATATGCACCTATGCCGATCTATCTTGATGGTCACTCCACAACACCGCTGGCACCAGAGGCCATGGAAGCAATGGCACCCTGGTGGCATGCGCAGGTCGGCAATCCACACTCGCCTCACCTGAGTGGCATGTTGGCGTCGCAGGCCGTCGAGAACGCGCGTGCGGAGGTTGCTTCTCTCATCGGCTCGAATCCGCAGGAACTGGTTTTCACCTCAGGAGCCACCGAGGCCAACAACATCGCGATACGAGGGACCGCCCTCGCCGCGCTCGAAGGTGGCACAGGCCGGCGTGACATCGTCGTATCAGCCATTGAACACAAGAGCGTGTTGTCGTCCGCAACCTCGCTCCGCACATGGGGCTTCCGCGTCATTGAGGCGCCGGTCGACAAGAACGGCATCATCGACATTCCGGCACTTGAGCGATTGGTCGGCGCCGAGACGCTTTTGGTTTCGGTGATGGCGGTCAACAACGAGGTGGGGTCAATCCAACCGCTCGGGGAAGTCATTCGCATCGCGCGTGCAGCGGGGGCGCTCTTACATGTCGACGCCGCGCAGGGTCTAGGCAAGATTGAAATGAACTGCGCGGATTTCGACCTTGCCAGCCTGTCCGCACACAAAATGTACGGCCCGATGGGCATCGGCGCCCTGTTCATATCATCTGCAGCTCAGCTCAGGCCGTTGCCGGTGCTGTTCGGTGGCGGTCAGGAGGCCGGGTTCCGTCCTGGAACTGTACCCACCCCGCTCGTGGTCGGCTTTGGTGCAGCGGCCAAGGTCTCCAGGCAGCAGCTGGCTGCGGACGCCGCCCATGCGACCGCACTGTCGGCACTCTTCCTCGAGGAGTTGCGCGGCCGTCAAGTAAGATTCTTCGAAAATGTTTCGTGGCAACAACGGGTGCCAGGCAGCTTAAGCCTAAGGTTTCCCGGCGATGATGCCGTGTCGATAATAGGACAATCTGGCGATCGGATCTCGATTTCTGAGGGATCAGCTTGCACGAGCGGTCAGATTACTGCCTCACATGTGCTTCGGGCGATGGGGCTTACTCATCAAGAGGCGACCGAAACTGTCCGGTTGTACTTCTCCCGCTACAATACCGAGACTGACGCCACTGATGCGGCGCTCGCGCTGTCGGAAATAGTCGTCCGCTAGGGATTGCCGCTGGCGGACGTCTCCAGTAGCATTCTCTCCCATGTTGAACGACCTTTACGATCCGGCCACCCCGATTCGCGTTTCGGGTCACGAGACGTTTTCGCTTCGCCTCCTGTGGCTGAAAAAAGCGTTCGACCACGCGTCCGGACCGGACGGGGTCGATCGTAGAACATTTCAAGAACAAAGCGCAATCGCCACTTTCGGCGTGGGTAAGAACATGGCGCTCTCGATGCGCCATTGGGCCCTGGCGACCAAGGTGCTGCAGGACGGCCCTACTCATCTGCGACCCACTGCCCTTGGCCGCTTGATCTTCATGGATGACACCGGGCTCGATCCTTACCTCGAGCATCCGTCTACACTGTGGTTGATGCACGCTCACCTGGTCAGCGAGCCGCAGGCCGCAACGACATTCTATTACGCCTTCAACCTGCTCAATCAGATTGCCTTCACCCGGGAGGATCTGGTCAGGGCTATGTCAGCTATCGTCGAAGCGCGGGCCACAGCGCGAGCGACGGCCGAAACTTTGAAGCGGGACGTAGAAGTGTTCGTGCGCAGCTATGCGCCCCGTCATTCCGATGCCGGGGAGGACGCAGCTGAATCGCTCTTGGTCGAACTCGGTCTGCTGCGCGAGCATCGGTCTACTGGGCAGCTCGAGTTTGTCCGCGGGCAGAAACCTTCGCTTGAGGACAGCATATTCGCGCTCGTATTAAAGCAGTTCTGGGAGCGTCATCACCCGCTGTCGCCAACGATATCGGTGGAGCAGGCGCAGTACGAACCGGGCTCTCCCGGGCGCATCTTCAAGCTGGATGAGGATAGCCTGGTCGCGCGCTTGATGGGTATTGGGGACGCGACCGGCGGGAAAATGGTGTGGACCGACACCGCCGGCCTTCGTCAGGTCGCGCTAAGCGGCCGACTCGATGAGATCGAAGAGTTCGACTTGGTCCAAGCAGGCTACCGCCGGCAGAGGGCGGCATGACCAAACTCGCCGATATCGTCAAAGTCGAACGCCGTTTCGCGCTGTCGGCGCGGATCGACACCGATCTGACCGGCACGCCGCCGCTCACGGGGTACGTGTTGCAGGCAAGCGTGCGTAAATCGCTCGTTGCCATGCTCGCCGGGATCTCCGAGGGCTCGCAGTACGCGTTCACCTGGACCGGTCCTTACGGGGGTGGCAAGTCCTGTGCTGCGCTGCTTGTTGCCAATCTTGTAGCCGGCAACAAGAAGCAGCGCTCTATCGCCGAGGGGATCGTCGGACCGGAATTGGCGGAACAGTTTTCGTCGGCTTTTCCCGGTCGTGGCCGCGCCTGGGACGTGCTCGCCCTGACCGGTCGGCGCACGAGCCTAGCGGGAGCTTTGGCGGACACTGCCGCCGATCAGTTTCAATGGACTGCGGCGACCCTGGACGCAGCCCGCGATGAACGAACGCTCATAGACGAGCTGGAAGCGCGCGCTCGTCAAAAGGGAGGACTTCTCGTCATCATCGACGAGCTCGGCAAGTTCCTCGAACACGCGACGAGTTCAGCCGGTGACGTGCACATTTTGCAGGATCTCGCGGAGCGTGCTGCCCGCTCTGACGGCAGGCTCATCATAGTGGGCATCCTGCACCAGTCGTTTGAGCAGTATGCCAACCGGCTTAGCCGCACGGGTCGGAACGAATGGGCAAAAGTTCAGGGCCGGTACCAGAACGTGCCGTTCGTGGCTCAAGCTGACGAGGTCGCGGCACTCATCGCTCGGGCGATTGGCAGCGACTACGCCCCGGCACGCGCTAAGGAAATCGCCGGACTCGCGGCAGAAGCCATATCGCACCGCCGGCCGGTCGATGTCGCCGGGCTAACAGACATCCTTACGCAAACCTGGCCCCTGCACCCGGTCACGGCGCTTTTGCTAGGACCAGTATCCCGTCAAAGGTTCGCCCAAAACGAGCGCAGTGTCTTCGGATTTCTATCATCCTCGGAACCGAACGGATTTCAGGCACACTTGGCGCGAACCGAGGCCAGCGAGAACGCTTGGTATGGGCCCGATCAACTGTGGGACTACTTGGTCGCCAATTTTGGCAGCGCGCTGTCCGTCGGTCCGGAAAGCAACCGGATGACGCTTGCCCTGGAGGCGATCGAGAAAGCTGCGCTATACGGCCCGCTGACAGCAAAGCTGGCCAAGGCCGCTGCGGTCATCGAGCTATTCAGGAACGGCTCCGGACTTGCGGTAGCGGACGACATCCTCTCTCTTTGCGCACCGGAAGCGAACGCGCGCCAAGTCACTGCCGCGATCAATGAACTCGTCAATCGAGCGATCCTCATCCGGCAGCCGCGCCTCGGTGGATATGCACTTTTCGCCGGCAGCGATTTCGACCTCGACGAGGCAATATCCAAAGTTGCCCTGAAGCTAGACGCCGATGCGCTCGCCGATTTGCCCTCGCGGCTGGGCGTCGGGCCGATCGCTGCCAAGAGCCACTACTTTGCGACCGGCGCGTTGCGCACCTTCGACGTCATTATTCAATTCGCCGACGAGAGCCCGCAGAGCCCGGCCGCATGGGCCAAAAGAACTGCGGCCTCGCTGGCCAAGACGAAACGGCGATCCGCCGGTCTTTTGATCATGCTGCTTCCCGACGCGCGCACCTTTGAGGCGCCGATTAGGGTCGCAGCAAAACAGCTCAGCATCGAACTGGAGAATCTTGGCGTTATTGCCGGGGTCGCCGCAAGCGAGCAGGTCTATTTGCTGAGGGATCATGCGACGGACCTATATGCCCTCGATCGCATCGAAGAGACGCATCCGCAGCTGGAGGGCGATCGTATCGCCCGTCGGGAGTTATCAGCGCGCAAAGCACTGATCGCCGAGATCGTGCGAAGCGACTTGTTGAAGGCTTTCTCGTCGGCCCGATGGTGGGCATTCGGTGATAGCGCCAAGAATGCTGCCGGCAAGAAGCTTGATGGCAGTGAGTTGACAGTCCTGGCGTCAGCACTGGCAACGACCGCGTTCAGCGAGGGGCCCGTCATCCAATCGGAGCTGCTCTACAGGGATAAGCCCTCCTCCGCGGCCATGGCCGGGCTGCGAACCCTGATGCATGCCATGGTTTCGAAGGCAGATGTTGCTGACCTGGGCATCGCGAACTACCCGGTTGAGCGGGGGCTGTATCTGACAATCGTTCGCCCCTTGGGCCTCCACCGACAGGACGACAAGGGAGTATGGCGTTTCACCGATCCTGGCGACGATACGTTAGGAAACAGGCTGAAGCCTGCTTGGACCGTGTTGGGCGAGAAGCGGGTGAACCTATCCGAGCTCTTCGACAGGTGGGCTGCTCGGCCATACGGCATCAAGCGAGGTGTGATGCCGGTGTTGGTGTTGTGCTATCTGCTGGCGCACCGCAATGCGGTGGCGGTTTATGTCGATGGTGTTTTCCAACCCGCCATCGACGATATCGTGGTCGACCGCATTCTCCAGGACCCTGCGGCTATTGAGTTCCGGCGCATCTCGCGCTCCAGGCGCGACGAGGCCTTTGTCCAGCAGCTTGCTGCTCTTCTTTCAACCGACACAAACCCCGTCGAGGCAAAAGCGCTTCCGGTCGCATCGGCTCTATATCAGCGCTTTCACGCGCTTCCGTTGTGGGCGCAGCGCACTCAGACGCTGCCCGAGAAGGTCCGCAAGGTCAGGGACATTGTGCTGAAGGCTAGTGATCCGGAAGCGCTGCTTTTTTCGGACCTCGCTGCCGCGCTTGAGGGGGAGCCCGATCCCGGGGTGAGCGTGGTAGCTGCACTCAACAAGGCTGAGTACGCATACCCGAAAATGCTTGCGGGCCTGAGTAGGAGCCTGGCGGAGCATCTGGGGGTCGACCCACAGACATTTGAGGGCATTGGGCCGCGGTCCTCTATCGCGTCGGGCGTGTCGGCGGAGCTACGCGTGGACGCTTTCATCATGCGCGCGGGGGCGTTCGAAGGAGGCGGCGGCGACATCGAGGGTTTGGCAAGCCTGCTCGTCCACAAGCCGCCGCGCAACTGGTCCGACCGCGAGCAGGAACAAGCGATGTTCGAACTTGCGAAATTATGCCTGCGCTTTCGCGAAGCAGAAACATTCGCTGCGGTCCGTGGACGCTCTCCCACATCCCAGGCCATATCTGTTATGGTTGGGCTAGACCCCAATGAGAAACCGCTCTTCCACGCCTTCCAGGTCTCCAAGCAGGAACTTGTGGCGGCGGACAAGGCGGCCGATGACTTGATGGCGCAGCTTCGCGGCAGGGGCATGAGACCAGCGGTCGAGCTTGCGGCGCTCGCGCGCATCGTAGAACGCCTTTCTGGCAAAGGGACGGATCCAGCATGACCACGGCGATGCGTGAGCGGCATATCCTTGGAATTTCGGGTGGACGCGACAGTGCTGCGCTTGCGGTCCATATGCGGCAGACGCGGCCTGAGCTTGATCTCGAATACTTTTTCACCGACACCGGCAAGGAACTGGCCGAGGTCTATTCGTTCCTCGACAAGCTCGAAGGCTTCTTGGGCAAACCGATCACCAGGCTTAATCCCGACAGGGATTTCGACTTCTGGCTCAAAGAGTACAACCATTTTCTGCCCTCCCCCAAGACTCGGTGGTGCACACGGCAGCTCAAGCTTCGCCCACTCGAGCAGTGGCTGCGCGACGATCTCGACGCTGGGGTGATCGTCCACTCCTATGTGGCCATCCGAGCCGACGAACCCAGCCGCGAGGGCTATCAGGCAACGCATGGCAACATGCAGGTGCACTTCCCTCTGCGCGAGGACGGCATCAATCGGGCTGGCGTGATCGAGACGCTGGAGAGCGCCGGTTTGGGCGAGCCGGAATATTATCGGTGGCGCACACGATCTGGCTGCACATTCTGCTTCTTCCAGCAGAAGATCGAATGGGTACGGTTGATGCGCGAGCACCCCGAAGCGTTCGATGAGGCAAAGGGGTATGAAAAGACTGCCCGCGACCACGGCTCACCTTTTACCTGGAGCCAAGGCGAGGGCCTCGAGGAGCTCAGCGCCCCCAACCGTGTCGAGGAGATTGAACGGGAATTCGAACAGCGCCGTGCTCGTCTGCTGGCTCGGCGGCGCTTAAACCCGCTGGCTGGAGCGCACACTCCCACGATCGACGACGTCTATGGTATTGATGAAGCCTCCGCAGGCTGCGTGATCTGCCACAAGTAGGATGCTGTTGCTGAGGTCGGCAGCAGCTTCCTAGTGTATCGTGGGCCGGTAGTGCTGCATTTTGACCACGCTATACAGGCGCGCTGTCATCCAAGATCGCGCCGTGCAGTCCCATAAGCTCATCTACCCGAGTGCGGTTATTTTCGAACAGGTGACTGGGTAGTTCGGCAAGGTCTCTAGACGCGACACGGTCGAAAAGCGCGTAGCAGATCTCGCCGTTGTTATGCCGCGACCGATACGCCAGGCCGTCGAGCGATGGGAAGTCGTTGAAGAGATCAAGTGCCAATGCTCTTGAGGGTCCATAGTCGTCGCTGGCGCTCACGGAGGCGTCGACACCATGGAACAACAAACCTTCGTCCATGATCTTTGCCAGGGTAAGCTGCCGCTCTATGCGTATGGGTGTCCATTGCCGTTCCTCGATGTAGGCGCGCCGCACGATCCGGCCCGCCGGCCGCCGGAGGAGCGTTTCCACGAAGGCACCTTCGAGCCGGCGGGCCGCGTAGAGGACGCCATATTCACCGGCGGGGGCATCGAAGCGGTTTTGCGGCGGCCCGCCCGCAGCTGGCCCGAAGAATATTGCACCCTGTCCTTTGCGATGGATCCGCACAACAATCTCGCCAGCATCGAGCTGTGCCGCGAGCAGGCCTGAGGGGAACCGCGAGGTGGGTGGGAACGATGCGGGCAATGCTAGTCATCCGCATCAAGATATGCGGCCGCGGCATCGACAACTCTTTGCACGTCCCCGGCCTTGAGCGCTTCGATCGGTGCTTTTGCCAGATTAGGATCCTGCTCGAGCAGGAATTGCAGCGCCGACCAGCGACCAGCCTTGGTGGCATCGAAGGGTTTGAGGACTTTTGCCAACCCCTCAATAATTGTCGGGCGGCTCCCTTTCTCCAGGAACTGGAATTTCGGGAGGATAAGTTCAGCGCCGTTCATAAGCCCGAGCGCGGATCCGGCCTTGACCCGTTTGTGTAGTGCCTGTCGACTTGTGCCGAGGAGTTTCGCGGCTTCGGTGAGCGACAGCCCTCCCCCGGCCCGTTGTAGCAGGAGGCGCGACATCTCGGCAAAGCGCACCTCAGCAGGCAGTTCTGGTGAACGCGAGGCGCCCTCGACCTCTGCGAGCAGGTTGGCAGACAGGCGGAGCTGGTCTGCTGCAAGCTCGACATGGCGGGCAAGCTCGGAGAACGCGCGTGGTCGATCATAGCGGCACAATTGGAGGAGCTCGTTTCGCGCCGGCGTCAGATCGCTAAGAATGACAAACGCGTCGATGGCAAGGCGCTCCGCCCGAGGCGTGGGCTTCCACTGGTGAACGAGCGCGTTCCGAAGCTGCCGCGAGCAATCGAAGACGTCGTGGACGATGCTGCTATACCAAGTGCGAACCGTAGCGCCGCGGCGCGACGCCGATCGCGCTTTGGCGAAGTCGAAGTCGTGTACCGCGGCCTCTTCAAAGGCTGCGCTCATCAGCAATGCCGCGCTTTGGATTCGATAGTTGAACACAAATACGAGGCGTAGCGCCGGGCTGGCGGTTGCCTCAGACACGAGCCAAGGCGTTGGTCCCGCAACAAGGTGGGACCAATGGTCGAGGTTGTTTCGGTCGCGGAGGTCGCGCGCTGTGTCGAGCAGGTGCCTGGCATAGCGACCATAGAGCTCATCGTGTGGCTCGGAACGGTCGGCGCCGCCCGCAGCCAAAAAATGCTGCAGCGAATGGGTCGGGGCGATCATCAACAGATCGGCCAGGTAGTCGGAAACACCCTTCCCCGCGTCTCTCGCCCTTGCCTCGACGACGGCCCGCACGATGGGATCAATTTCGGATTGCTGAGGAGTGTGCTCCGCGCTCATTGTCGCCCACTGGCCGGCAGGCCAGTGCCTACCTTGGTTGATAACATGGTTGATAGATAACCCCGTTTTGTGCCATTATCAACCTTTGCCTATCAACCCCGACCGGAGCTCGACGACCCGTCGTGCAGTGGCGCCCGACGAACAAGCTAGTATGTCCACCACGATCCTTCCCCGACTGATCTCCTGCGACGAGGCGGGCTTTACCGGGAACCGCATGCTCGATGGCGCCCAGCCCTACTTTGCCTATGCATCGGTCGACCTTGCCTTGGACGAAGCTAACTCGATTGTCCGAGATCTGCGCTCACGCCATCACCTGCAAATGGGAGAGTTGAAGGCAGCGAAGCTACTGAAGCGGCCCCGCGGCAGGGTGATCATTGCCGAGGTCCTCGAGCGAATCCGGGGGCGCTACATCGCAACTCTTTACGACAAGCGTCTGAGCCTCGGGGCCAAGTTCTTTGAATACATCTACGAGCCGGTCCTGCAGCGCAACAATATGCTGTTTTACCACCACAACCTCCACCGGTTCGTAGCGACCTACCTATATATGCAGATGGTGGCGTCGGGCGAAGGCGCCGAGGAGCTCGCATCGCAATTCGAGCGCTTCATGCGATCGCTCGACCCGGCGGATGCGCCGGCCTTGTTCGGCGCCAGCTACGAGGAGCATTTCGACATGCTACTCGGCCCGATCCTTCGGTTCGCGCGCGGCTACAACGTCATCATCGCTCGAGAGACGCGCAACCTCCAATTGACCGGCGACAAGGGCAAATGGGTGCTCGATCTCACGATCAGCGCCGTGACCGACCATCTTCGAAATTGGGCAGAACGGCATTCTCTGCTGGAAGTCGTGTGCGACGATTCCAAGCCTCTGCGCGCCCTCGCTGGCGTCTTCGACGTCATGGTGGACCGACCCGACCCGGTCTACATGGAGGCATTTGGCAAGCGGGTACGTCTCACGTGGAATATGGCAAAGCCGATTTCATTCGTCTCCTCGGCGGAGCATCCCGCCGTGCAGCTCGCCGACCTGATCGCCGGCACCGCGATCGCGGTGGCGACCAACCAAGGTGATGAGAGCTATGAGCGGCTTGCGGAAGCGATCCAGCCGCATCTCAGCGAGGAATGCATTCTGCCGGATTTCGACATCATCGATCTCGCGGGCGACGAAGCTCCAGTGAATATGCTGGTGCTCGAGGAGCTTGCTGATAGGGCTGACCGGGGAATGGATCCGCTGCTTGGGATGGAGGCCGTCTATGCGATGGCCAAGGGGACTCTTCCGGAATTTCGTCGGCGGGTGGCGTCGGCGAGTCCATGAAAGGCGCTGCATAGCCGACAGCATATCCCGTCTCACACGCGCGGCGCGACCAGCGGACTGTTTGCTCAGGAAATCTCGCGCCAACTCATCGACTGGTTCGTCATGGGAGCGGATGCAACTGCGGAGGCCCTGATCGACCAGCTCCACCAGACGTATACAGCGCTCGCCCTAGACTTCACGGGCGATTCCGCCAGCTACACCCTTGGTTGGCCGACGAGTGGTTTGACCTGCTGAGGTCAATTGTGGGCGACGACGCCAGGGGCGACCCGTTTGAGCCGCCACCATTGCACCTGATGACCGACGTAGAGTGCAGCCGCTTCATTCGCCAGTGTGCCGCCGCGCTCCAGTCGCATGGCGAAAATTTCCACGCCGGCCGAGATAAGGAAGACGCCTTGGGCGCCTTCGAGTCTGTCATCGCACTGCTGCTTGAGGTCCGAGACGTCTATCCGTCAAAGCGCGCAGACATCGACCATACCATGGTCCGGTTCGGCTATCCCGTTCCGGAGAACTGAACGCAGGCAGCCTCGCCAAAACGCGTCACTCACAACAGGATGCAGTCTCCGCCCGCTGCTCTAATCTCCTCGCACATGGCGGTAGCTTCGCTCCGGGACGCGGCCGGCACCAGTATTCGAAAGAACACGCCCTGTTGCCCCAGATCGACGCGCTGAATCTCAAGGTCTGCGCGCTGCAAGATTGTGCCGTAGCGCGAAAGAATGGATAGCGCGGCAGTCCGGGCGTCATTTTCAGACCTTTGGGACCCAAGCTGCACATAGTAGTCTGCACTGGCCTCCGGCTTTGCCCGTGGCTGCTTGCCGCTTGCAGGGCCGGGATCTGTGGGCTCGTCCGAGGCCTGGACTTCTTCGCCGCTGGCTGCGGCCTCAACGAGAGACATTGGGTCGCCGGCGTTGATACCCCAGCGGGCGATCTCGTCCTGGCTGAAAACGTACATGTCCTCAGGTTTTGTCCTGAGCATCGTGGAAGTGATCTCTTGCCTAACCCCGAACGTCGCGAAAGCTTCCAGGATGTCGGAGACCACCTCCTGTGCGGTGGAGGCGTCCGTGTCGTCTCCCCACACCTGGTGAACGCCAAGGGCCCCATCGGCACGTCTCTGCTCGCCGGCAAAAAAGACAAATGAACAGGCAGAGTAGCAGCCGGTCTCGGGAAGCACGTAGGTGGCGAGCCCCATCTCCTTGACCGCGTATGCAAGCAGCAGCGCGCTGGAAACATAACCGCCCTCGCTTGCCAGAATGAGGACCTTCGGATCGCTTACCGCACGTATTGCTCGTCTGAAGTCGAGGGGCGTGGATGGGCCGATTTCGCCTCTCAATCCAATGACACCTGGCAAGTCTCGGAACAGCAAGAAGTTGCCTATCGCGGTAGTCTCGTCCTCGCTTGATGCGGGCAATGCCTGAGCGGGTGTGGGGACTGGCGGCGGCGGATTTGCCTCTGTCATTACCGACGGTGCTGCTATCTCGTTCGGCTGCAAAGGGGAAGCGAACGACGCCAGAAACAGCGACACAATCGAGCCCTGCTTTTGGTAGGGTGGCGACCAATTCAGAATGAAACCCGTCGAGTCATCTCCGTCGTCCAGCATGAGGGTGTAGAAGTATCCACCATCCATTGCGCCGGAGACGACAAAGTAACCTTCTCGAAAAGTCTTATAGGTCACCCTCCGGCGGAGGGTATCCTGGGCAAAACTCGCGAAATAGTCGCCAAACGGCAATTCGGTCTGCGGCTTACGAATGGTGTCCAATCGCATCGCGCCGTCGGGCCGGGTGTAGGCAGTGCCGGACGCTGTACTCACCGACTCCGGCAGCAATGCCCGCGGCACCGCAATCTCGATCAGTGCGCGTTCGTCTTGGACCACTTGTAGGTCCAGCTCAGCGACCACAGAGTCTGCGGCGCGGGTGAGAGCACTTTGGGCAGCATTGTCTAAGGTTCCCGTCTGTGCTTCGCCACGCCACTCCTGAAACGCGACAATCGCACGATAGGTCGATGGACCGAATGCGCCGTCAATTAAGGCGTCGTAGAAACCTGCAAGGGTCAGGTTGGTCTGGATGGTCAACCGCTGCTCATCATCGAGCGATCCAAACCACTGCTCACTTTGCCGGAAATCCGCGCGCACTGGTGCGATGGAAATCACCAGAACAAACAGCATCCACAGCCACAGCATTACTGACCGACTAGATGCCGAGTTGGCTTTCATCTCAAAATTGATCCCCACCCAACGGCCCAAAATATCGCGCCCATTGTTGACGTCAAAGATAACAAGCAAGCTTATGCCTCTGACAAGCCCAAACGGCGGGACTGGTCAACAGCGCTGACGATTATCGCCGGCGACGGCGCCGATACCCGTTGGAAATCGCTTCGCCCTTGGGCTGGTCGGGTATCTCGCCGGTTTCCCTCCGCCGGGCAAATTCGGCGCTCAATTGGTCGTATAGGTTCCGAATGGCCGGCACGCCTTCGATGATCTCGGTACGATAGACATTGTTGAGCGCCCACATGACCTTCCTGAGATAGTCGGCATCCTCGTCGAACAGACTATTCGGCACCGGGCGCACTAAAAGTCTGGCCACGATCATTGAGGTCTCGAGGTCAACGTCCCGCGGGATATCGGTCTGTACCAGCCGCCACCACGCTTCCGTGGCCCGGTCGGCGGCTTCCTGCTTGCTGTCCGCAACGCCGCTTTCAGCGAACCAGCGCTCCCAACTGACGACCCACTTCCAGGACTGGTAGCGGGCGATGTTGGGCGCAATCCAGGCCAGCCGATCTGCATGGATCGAGCCGACTGGATAGGCCGCGTAGCGCTCCGGTTCCTTGCGCCATTTGAGCCGGGCCGGAACGTCCATCGATCATGCGCGCTTGCGCCCGAGCTTCTGGCCGGGCTTCCGATAGGCAAACGCAGCCTTGATCTGTCCGTGGGTCACGCCGAGCTTTTCGCGCAGCTGGTCTTCCGTCAGGGCTGGCTCGGCGGCCTTGGCGCGTCGAATGCGTTCGGCGGGGCTAAGTTTGATGGCGATGGGCATGGGACCTCCGATGGTCTTAGAGGTCCCGACTCGTACAATGAGAACAAAAAAAGAACAAGCGGCCGCCATTCCGAGCCATCGCACGCATTGACCAATATGGGTTTCGAAAGCTCAAGCAACATCCTGGCGCGACAACAGTCGGCCCCGTTGTGTAGCTCGTACCCAGCGGGCCCATCAGGCTGCCTCTTGCAGCATTTCGGCCGCTGCACGCTCGACGGGCGACTTGGGCAGTTCGCCTGATTCATCGACCATCAATTCCAGCACCGACTGGTCCAGTTTTTTCCAGATTTCCTCTGCGAACATGATGGCATTGGCGTAACTCTCCAGTGTTGTGCGCAAATCTGCATGCCCCAGCCAGGCAATGAGGTTGGCGATCGAAACGTTCGCGATTAGCCACAAGGTCGCGCAGGATGCTCGATATGCGTGGAAACCGTATTGCGGCCCGTAAAGCGTCATCTGCAGCTTGTTATGCCGATAGACCATCGCGCCGTAGCTATAGATCTTACCCGGTTCATCGCTGATGAGTTGATCTGTCGGATCTGCATTCACCTGTGCCATCCACCCCTGAAAATAAGACGCCTGGGTCGCGGAGATTGGGATGTCGCGCTCGCCCGCTGCGGTTTTGGGTGCTTTCCGGATATTATTACCCTTCAGCGTGTGGCGCACCTGAATCCAGTGTTTTCCTTCTTCGTCCTCGTGGATGTCCCAATGGCGCAAGCCGAGTGCTTCGCCGATGCGCAGGCCGAACTTTATCACCAGGATCAGAACCATCAGCAGTGGGCCGGTCGCTGTTTCGAGCCGATCCGACAATTCCCGGCCGAACGGGATGGGATCCTGCTTCTGAAAAAGCGAGCTACTGCCGTAGGGAGCGCGCTTCGGGCCTCCAGGTATTTCCCGCGGAAAACGGACCGGAGGCTCGGCTGCCCCGAACCCGTAGCGCAAAACCTGGCAGAAGACCTGGAGTAGTATCTTTGTGGTGGCAACCGAGAGGGGCTTATCCCAAAGCTTCGCTGCACACTCAATGACAATTTCAAGGTCGATAAATTTCAGCTGTCGATCGCCAACTATCGGGTTGAGATGAAGGCGCAAGTAACGTTCGACCCTCCTCGCCTTTTCGAGCTTCTTCTCAGAAATCAACCGGGTGACGTATTTTGCCCCAGCCTTTTCGAAGGTGCCCTCGCCCGGTCCTTTTTTTAAGTCTGCTTGCCGGACAGTGAACTTTGCCTCGGCCAGATTCTTTTCCTCGGCGGTATCGTGCACAAGGCGTTGGCGTTTGCCAGTTCTCGGGTTCTTTGTGTTGGCCAGATAGCCCTTGCCATTTTTGCGTGCGGTCACTTCTGGTTCTCCGTGTTTGGGCGTGCGCCAGCACGCGGCCAAAGCCACGATTTGGGTCGACGCCGTCTTTGGTAGGAATAAGGGTTAAGGCTGACTGATCAGCAAGTTTCCAAGCGCTTGGCCAACCGCCTGGGCGCGGGCCATATCCGAGTGTGAGTTGGGCGGCTTGATCAGGTCGCCATACCGACGGCTGAACGAGTAGTGACAGGCATACCCAGCATGAGCCTGAATCTTGATATGGTTGGCGCGTGAGGCGTTGAGGCGGGCGGCCACCCCTCGGTCGCGGAAGTCCTCGAGCTTGTACGGTTTTTCAGTCTTGCGACTGACGATCTTGGCCATTGCCTGAGTGGCATAAAGCGATTCACGCAATTTGCGCGGTATCAGTGTCCGTGCATTGGGCTTGCCGTTTGGCCCAAGCACGTTGACCACGAATTCGCTACCGATGCTCTGAGAAAGGGCAATGGCGGTCCGAAGCATTTCCATAAGCTTGTCAGACAACTGTTGGCTGGTCCGCTTCGCATTTGGCAGCACCGGTCGAATGTCGTTGAAGTTTGAGTTGTACGTGTGGGTGACCCTGAGGACCTTGCGTTCAAAGTCGACGTCGGAGATGCGTAGCGCCGCAACCTCCAGACTGGTCATATTTGCCTCCTCGATTAATGAGATGCCGAGAAGCGCGAACTCTGGCAGTTTTTCTAAGATATTTTCGCGCGCTTTGGGGTCGGGAAGATCGGGCTTGGGCGCGGGACGAGACCGTCTGTTGGTCGGGTCGGTGCGCCACTTCGCAACTGGATTGTACGCAAGACGACCCTCGCTCACTGCGACCTTGAGACATGTATAGACCGTATCGATGTAATTGTGGGCGGTCTGGGGGCAATGGATGCTGTCCGAGTTGAGCAGTGCAGAATAGAGGCGCCCGATATCATCTGCGTCGGTAGCAGCAAGTTTGACGTCCCCCACCAGCGATAGGCAGAGGTTCAGGTGAGTGCGGATGTGACGGCCGTACGTTGTGTCCTCGCCGGGGGCCTTGTAGCTGATGAAGTGGCGTATCCAGGCGCGCAACGTCTGCCTGCGCCGAACGCGATCATCGTGTGTCTCGGCTTCGACTGTGGCAGTCTCCGGGTCGTCAAATCCGGGTTGAAAGCGCACGCCATCGCGAACGTATGGGAAGACGTATTTGAGCTTTCCGTTTTCGATTCGAGTATGGATACCCATGGCTGACACCCCGTGATACAACGCCGTTTGTCTGGCGCGTCATAAGCATCGGGGCAGTATTACCTGTAGGTCAAAGGAAATGATCCGCACTTGCACTTGGTGCCATGTAAGGATTGTTGCAAGGATAGCGCTGGAAGCACTTTCTGTAAGGTAAGGTAATTTTGGAACACCAAAGGATAGATTCCCAATCCTTACAGTGCCTGCCCAAGTACCTGCGAACGCGAGCTTTTTGCGCGCCGCGTGAGAAAAATGTAGTGGAATAGATTTGGCCCACCTGGTAGGTGGATCGTGCGCTGATTTATGACGCTCTTTGTAAAAAGTCAGGGCAGCCGGGCGTTTCGCGGCCCTAGCGCTGGCAATCGGTGCCCTGCGACTTTTCACCCTCGTTCCGTAATCCTTCAGTCGTTCCGATCCGTAAAATTGCATTCATCGGATAATTAACAGGAAT
The DNA here is from genome assembly GCF_913055165.1 of uncultured Devosia sp. Classification (GTDB taxonomy): domain Bacteria; phylum Pseudomonadota; class Alphaproteobacteria; order Rhizobiales; family Devosiaceae; genus Devosia. The sequence continues at coordinate 63,848 of NZ_CAJXJS010000004.1, read as the reverse complement.
CCAGTTCAGGTTCGGATTCTAGCGGACCCATTCAGCTCGCCGTTTTTGGGGCCCCGGTTAGGACGGTCCGGTACGCAAGCATGGGTCGCAGGTTCGATGCGCGAGGGTTTTCGAAGCCCCCTGCGCCGCATATGAGGTGGATGCGTCGCCAAATCACCGCGGCATTGTCGCCAGGAAACCATTGAGCCCGACAGCCACTCTGATTATTGGTAGGTCCGCTTCGCTGCGACCGGCGGCCGAAGTGACGGTGGGCCAAGCGCAGGGACAGGTGCTTGTCAACGGACTCGTGCCACTGTGGGGTCATAACTTTTGACGCGATAATTGGTCCCGAAAAGGTTCGCATATGCCACTGCACCGATTGCCAGCAGCTGTCTGGAGCCGCCTTCCGGGTCATGGCTCCATGCTCGGAGGGAGACTTCCGATTGAAGACAGACGAGCCCAAAATCTGAGTGAAGACGGACGAAAGTGGTAGGCGCCGCCAGCAGGCGTTTTGCGCGGACTGGGGTTCGCCTATTTGTGCAACATCCGACGGGCCGAAAGCGTCAAGAAGCCTAGGGCTTCGAGTTGGCGTGCATTGCCGAAGACGGAACTGCGTTCCGCCAGTAGTGCGGGCTCGACTGTTCGGGGTGGGGGGCGCGTCGCAACCGGCGTCCGCAGCTAAGTTGTTGGAGTTCGGGTTCGCGCAGGCGCTGGGGCCACTCAAGGTCAATCTCTCACGGCAACATTAGACCAAAACTATGGTGTCGGGAGTTGAATGCGCGATCAGCACTCCTACCAAGTCCGCGCTCACTCGTCGGCATTCGAGCGAAGGGTCAGGCAACGTTTTTGCTGCAACAACACCAACTGCAGTGCAATTGGGACTTATCCCAAAACCGGCCACTTTTGACGCTTGTGCGAACCTATGTTTCCAAGTCAGAATGTAATTGATCAATATAGCGCGCCTTTTCTCATCAGAGAGTCAAACGACCTGTGCAGCGAGAAATGTGAATTATGAAGCTCTCAAAGATTGATCTGGCAGAAATTTCTTGTCGTTTTTTTTGCGCTATTCTTCCGATTATACTGTTTGGGTGTGGAGCTTTGGAAAAATATCCGCCTGACCTGCAAAAATACATAAAGGTAATTGAAGAAACGCCGGGCGGTGGGATGTTGGATTTTCGAAAAGATGTGTCGAAGACGGTTTGCTCGATGTTTTCGATCGATGATTTTCGAGACGGCAATGCTCAATATGGCGACGCGGAAGTCTCCGTCCATAACATTGAGGGCGGAGTTCGAGTAGAAATAATGGTGACAAGGCTAATGCAGTTTAAAAGGGCCCTAATCGTCGAGTCTCAACCGACTGAGTGCTCAGCAATGGTCGAGTCTTACTATCTGTAGGCAATGTCTTAATTTTTGGAGGGAAAATTGGCAAACGCAAGCGGATATGAATACATTGAGATTGTCTTCAGAGATTCTGGCATGTTCGGTGCGAACCATGCTTTTTTGCTATATCATCCACTAGAAAGCTATGACTTCCAAACAAGAGCGATAAGTGGAGGTCCTGAACGAAACTCACCGGACTTTTCCGATCCGCTTCGTCCATGGGGCCAAATCGTGGTTACGGAAGGCCCATATGTAGATGGTCAGTACGATTACAGATTTCGATTCTCAGAGGACCGCCAAATAGTAGCTGTGGGCGAGGACTTGTCTTCGGTGTGGCAGAGTGCTGCGACTATGGCGATGGGTATTCATGCCGATGGCCATGCCTACTTAGGCCATACTAACAATAGCAATACGGTAGTTGGCTCAATACTGTCTAGACTAGGGCTGGATGTGCCGGGAAATTATGCGCCTGGGTTGCACGATGATCTGGGGTACGGAGAATATGGTTTCTTTGGGCGTTCCGCCCCGGATTCCGAATACTCGGTGTCCAATCAAGCTGCGGCTATGGAGCATTTCTGTTTTGATGGAAGCGTCTCCGTGCTTATGTCGGACGGCTCGGTGAAGGCAATTCGTGACATTCGAGCTGGGGACTTGGTAAAGGCGTTTGACGCGAATTCTGAGGTAGGACGGGGAGATCTTGCCAATAGACAGGTACGGCGTGTCTTTGAGAACGTCACCGAGGAATTCATCGTTCTGAGTAATGGCGCTGTAGTTACACCGGGTCATCATTACCTGTGCCATGATGGCCGATTCAGGCCAGTCTCAGACATAATTGGTAGTGGCCTTAGAGTCGTCTCTGCTGAGGGAGATCTAGTCCGGATTGACGGGAGTGCAGTAAGGTTTTCATCGAGTACTGCGGGGCTTTTTGAACTGGCCGAAGGTTTATTCCAGCCCGTCGTCGGCGACTTGGCAATGTCCCCAGTACAGAAAACCGGCTGGAAAACTTATAATATAGAAGTAGAGGGATTGCACACATTCGTTGCTGGTGGATTGCGAGTCCATAACGCCTCTGTCTCACTCCCAGCGTTGTCTGATGCGCTCAGCGGAAACGGTATCGGGGGGCGTCTGGCGGCAGAAGAGTGGAACTCTAGACAATCGAACCCCTACGATAGTATTCAGGACCGCCCCTTCGGTCCCGATCGCGCGGTTTTTAACGCCGGCTCGACCAGCGAACTCTATTCCCAGCAGGAAAAAGTCTGGCGCTCCGATCTACTGAAGCAGATGACCAAGGCCGATGGCTCGTCGCAGTGGGTCGTCCAGTACACAGATGCCAACGGAAACGTCATAACCAAGGATCCTGAAACCGGCGCCCGGATTGACCCCACTAAGCTTTCCGCGGGATCAATTGACCCCGCCAATGTTGGGCCGAAGAATTCCTACAATGATGGCGAGTACGACAGTTCGACGTACACCCGCAACAGCGACGGGAGTTGGACGAACAACTACACCGGGCAAACCACCTCGGCAACGAACTATGTGTCGGCCAATACCGGCGAACCCCTCTACCAGCAGACTGTCAAACACTATAACAACGACACCGGAAAATTCGAGGATCGGGTCGTCTACCGGCCGGCGCCATCCAGTTCCAGTTCAAGCTCGAGTTCCAGTTCGGATCGCTGGGGCGATGGCCCCGCACAGAGCCTAGTTGGCCCCATCCTCATCGACCTTGACGGGGACGGCATTCGTCTGACCACGTTGGGCACGTCCAACACCTTCATGAACCTTGCTGACGACGGCAAGCAGCATCGGACGGCGTGGGCTGGCACCGGGGACGGCGTGCTGGTGCGCGACGCTGGAAATGACGGGGTTATCGATCAGCGTAGCGAGCTCGTGTTTACCGAGTGGGACAAAAGCGCCAAATCCGACCTCCAGGCGCTGCTGTCGATCTTCGACAGCAACAACAACGGCAAGCTCGACGCGGGTGACACGGACTGGTCTCTGTTTAAGGTCATGGTGACCAATGCGGATGGCACCACCACCCTCACGACGCTGGGTGCGCTGAACATCACAGAGATCACCCTGGTCAGCAACAATCAGACGGTTGAATATTCGGATGGGTCGACGGTCCTTGGCGGCGCCATCTACAAGCGCGGCGACGGCAGCACCGGGATGGTCGCCGACACCAAGCTCGCCCATGAGACCGATGGTTTCGTGGTCACCAGGACGGTGACCCATCATCAGGACGGTTCGACTACAATCCTTAACAGCGCGACTAAGGCTGATGGCAGCATTGCCCACACCACCGCTAGCACGACCAGCGCCGATGGCAGTACCCGCACGATAGAATTCGATGACGATGGCGACGGCATCAATGACCGGGTCGTTGTCGAGACGCGCTCGGTGGCTGGCAATGGCGAGGTTACCGAGACCCGACTCGACTATGACGGGTCCGGTACGATCCTGCAGCGGCGCCAGGTGACCGAAACCAGTGCCGATGGCAAGACAGTCGAGGTGAGCTTCGACCTGTCTGGCTCCGGAACACGGTTTGATCGCGTTGAGACGCGGGTCACGGGCAATGACGGAAGCCTCACTGTCACCATTGAGACGCTCAACGCGGATGGGTCGACCCGCAGCGAGACCACTACCACAACGAGTGCCGACGGCTTGAGTAAGACAACTCAGGCAGACACCACTGGCGACGGGGTCATCAATGCTTCTCAGATCGAGAGTACCTCGGTGGCTGGAAGCGGGACGCGCACAGAAACCGTCACCAGCTATGCGGGCAGCGGTACATCGTCGGCTCACCGGATCGGCAGCACCGTGACAACGGTCAGCGCAGATGCCAGCGACAAGACGATCGAAGTCGACATGGATGGTGACGGCGACTTGGATCTCGAAACGTCGAGTGTCATTGTCCGCAACCTGGATGATAGCACCACAACGACCGTCGAGATTCGCAATAACGACAATAGCCTGCGCAGCAGCGCGACAACCGATTTGAGCGAAGATGGTTTGGATCGGACTGTAAGTTCCGACCTTGATGGCGACGGCGACACAGATAGCGTCGTTCGCGATCTCAGAGTGATTGCCGGTGACGGATCGACGACACGCACGGTCACAGCACGTGCCGGCAACAACGATCTGTTGAGCCAGACCGTCACGACATGGAGCGCGGACGGCAAGACCCGGAGCACGTCTATCGACAGCGATGGTGACGGACAGATCGACCGCACCCAAACCGTTGCTGTGGTGGGAACCGATACGGTTGAGACCTCCGAGGTCTACTCGCCCAACGGCGCGAACCTGGTGTCCAAGACGATCACCACGACGAGCAGTGATGGATTGACCCGTTCCACCCAGCTTGATGCAGACGGCAACGGCGTTGTGGACGCCATCCGCCGCACCACAACGGTGATCAATCAAGACGGCTCGTCCACCAAGACCCAGATCCTGCGCGATGGGTCCGACACCACAGACATCACGCGGACGGTAACAGAGACAAGTGCAGACGGGTTGAGCAGCAGCGTTGAGACCTTCAACGAAGGAGAAACCAGCCCCCACAAGACCGTCACGAGCGTGAGGGTCCTCAATGGTGATGGTTCGACAACCCAGACCGTCACCACTTATGCGGGTTCAAGTCTGGCTGTTGCCGCAAAGGCAGTCACACAAACAAGCGCTGACCGCCTGACCTCTACGACCTCGACCTATGTCGGAACGAACACCAGTCCAGAAACCGTCACCACGAGCGTAACCGCTTCCGACGGTTCACGCACTGAAACCGTTGTCGGATATAGCCCGGACGGCTCGGTCCTGCTCGGACGAACCGTGACCACCATTAGCGCCAATGGCCTGGTGGTAGCTAGGAAGACGGATGCGGATGGCGACGGTGACTTCGACAGCACCGAAGTCGAAGCCAAAGTCCTCAATACGGACGGGACCACCCAAATCACAACCACGCGGTATGCCGGCATTGGCACGACCACGGCTGACAAGATTGACAGCAGCGTCACGGTTGTCAGCGGCAACGGCCTTTCGATCGAGACCGAACGCGATGCCGATGGTGACGGCATCATCGACAGCCAGGTCACCGAAGTTACGGTTCTCAACAGTGATGGTTCGACGACACGCACGACGACCAACTTCAATGGCGACGGCATGGTCCAAACAGGGCGCCTTGTCGCCACGGTCAGCGATGATGGCCTCAGCAAGACGTCGTGGAAATACTTAGGTGACTCCACCACGCCAGATATCAAGGAAACCGAGACAACCGTCCTCAACGCCGACGGGTCCCGCACCGTGACGACCACCACACGGAGCCAGGACAATAGTCTTGTCCGTCAGAACGTCACCACAATTAGTGGGGACGGCCTCTCCGCGTCGACGGTCATCGACCTCGACGGTGATGGCGTGACCGACAAGACGATCGAGACAGTGACCACTGCCAGTGGATCGGTGACCACGGAAACCGAAACCTTCGATGGCGCCACGTTGGAATCGCGTTCGGTCCGCGCCGTGAGCGCCACTGGACTGTCCATTACGGTTGAAACTGATCTGGATGGCGACACGGCGATCGATCGCAAGACCACGGACGTGACGACGCTGAATGCCGATGGGTCACGCAGCCGTGTCGAAACCCATTACAAGGCTGGCAATGTCCTCGAGGGGAAAACCACCACCGTCACAAGTGGCGACGGTCTTACCATTGAGAGCACCTTCGAAGCGCTCGGCAGCGGCACCACTCGCACGCGCAGCGAAGTGACCTCCGTTGCGGCTGACGGTACCACCACTCGGGTCGTGGAGAACCGCAAGGGCGACGGGTCTCTCAACGATCGGACGGTTTCCAGCGTCAGCGCTGACGGCACAATGGTCCGCACTACCACCGACATTGACGGCGATGGCACTGTTGATCAGACAGTAGTGAAAGCCAGTCGCGCCGACGGTTCGGTTGTTACATCCTATATGGACGGCACGGTCACTTCTGCCTCTGGCAGAGAATATGGGACCGCCGGCGGAAAGTATGTGCTCGAGTCAGCCAACGGACTGGTACGGACGACGCAGTTTGACGCCGATGGCAACGGCCTGGCCGAAAGGGAGACCGTTGAGTCCTCGGTTATCGGTACGGACGGAGCGCGCGTCAAAACCATCTCTCGCTACGACCTTAGCGGCGGGAACGCAGCCGACGCGAACCCAAGCTACGCCCGATCACTGGTGGAACAGGCCGTCATAACGACGAGCCCGAACGGTCGCACCATCACTTCGGAATGGGATAGGGATGGTGACGGTGTGGCCGAAACCAGCCGCACCGACGAGACCACCTTCAATAGCGACGGCTCGACCACGCGAACCACGACGCATTTCTCCGGCACAACTATGCTGTCGCAGTTCGCCGTGACCCGGAGTGCCGATGGTCTGATCGAAACCCGTGAATGGGACACCAATGGTGACGGCAATGTGGACGAGGTGTCGGTTCGCACCATCGTCAGAAACGCCGACGGATCGACCACGGAAACGGAAACCAACACCACGTTCGGTGGCGCGCCGCTATCTCAGACGATCGTCACAACGAGCGCCGACGGTCGCACAATCACCCTCCAGGAAGACCCGGATGGTGTTGGTGGTCCCGATCGCACCAAGACGACCGAAACTCTGACCCTCGCGGACGGTACGACCGTCGTGACTGTGTCTAAGTACGATGGCGCTGGGACCACACTGCAGGAGCGTACGACCAACACGACCAGTGCAGATGGTCGCATCGTTACCTTCACCCGTGACTCTAATGGCGACGGTGTGGTCGATCAGCTCAAGGATGTGCTTCAACACGTCGATGGCAGCTCGACCGTTGAAATCCGGGACTTCAATGAAACCGGCGGCGTTACCAGCCGGACACTGACGACAAAAACGGCGGATGGCCGCGAGAGCACGGCTCAGCAAGATATCGATGGTGATGGTACCTTCGATCTGTCGACGACCCATCGCTGGCATGACAACGCCGATGGGTCGACCGAGGAAACAGTCGACATCTATCAGATCAGCGCCCGCGCCAGCGACGGCACCGTCGTCGTGATCACGCCATTGCTGGTTCAATCCGCCAAGGTCACCACCAGTGCGGATGGGCGCGTACAGACCAGTTCCGTCGACGTTAATGGCGATGGTACCTTCGACGAGGTGACAACGGCGACTACGCGCCTGGATGGTTCCAGCCTGACGGTTGTGAGCACAACGCCTGCGGCTCGGAACGAACCGGCTTCGCCCAGCGAGGTCAAGTGGGTCTCCGCCATTGTTGCCGGAGCCACCACGGCGGCTCTCACCAAAATCGATGTCGCGGCCGATGGTGTCAATCGCACCGTCCTTGCGGACTTCGATGGCGACGGGCACGACGATCACCTGGAAATCTGGACCATTCGAATTGATGGCTCCCAGCGCGGTCAAATCTGGGACCGCAATTCCTCTGACGTCACTGTCGCCTCGGGGGTGATATCCATCAGCTCTGATGGGCTGATCACGCAGTTGGATCGAGACTCGGACAATGACGGAACCGTTGACTACGTGGAAACCGTCACCATCCGTGTCGACGGAAGCGCGGTAAAGATTGTCGAAACACTCGACGCTAACGGCAACCTTGTCACCAGCTCTGTTACAACCACGCACTCCAACGGTCAGTCGCTGACGATCCGGGGCACGCCTGGAGACGATGTACTAATCGGTGGTCGCTGGAACGATGTGCTTGTTGGCGACGGCGGCAATGACACCTTGGATGGCGGGGCCGGTGCTGACTACATGGTCGGTGGCATCGGAAACGACATCTACATCGTCGACAATGCCGGAGACACGGTTGTCGAGTCGGCCAACGAGGGGACCGATCTTGTTCGGTCGTCCGCATCGTACACGCTGGGTGCACATCTGGAGAACCTCACGCTGATCGGGGGCCAAGACGTCAACGCCACTGGCAATGAGCTCGACAACGTCCTCGTCGGCAATACTGGGGACAATGTTCTCGATGGAGGAGCCGGAAACGACGACATATCTGGCGGAGACGGCGATGATACCTACATCGTCAATTCCACCGGAGACAGCGTCACTGAACTGGCGGGTGAGGGAACGGATTTGGTCCGCTCCTCAATCAGCTACACCCTCGGTGCAAACCTGGAAAATCTGACCCTGACCGGCGGCGGCACAATCGACGGCACGGGCAACGAGCTGTCCAATGTCATTACCGGGAATGGTGCCAACAACGTCCTTTCTGGCTGCGATGGCGATGACGTGCTCATTGGGGGTGGTGGAGCCGACGCGCTCTATGGTGGCAATGGGTTTGACATTGCCTCCTATGAGAACGCGACCAGCGGCGTGCTCGTCCATACCGATGACTACAATCAAAATACCGGAGAAGCTGCCGGCGACACTTACTTCTCGATCGAGGGGCTGCGCGGCAGTGCCTTTGATGACCAGTTGATCATTGTGGCAAATGGGGGCAAGGCTTGGGGCGGCGCTGGTGACGACGAGATCACCGGTGTCGGGACTGACTTGGAACTGCACGGCGAGGCCGGCAGCGACTTTCTTTATGCCCACAATGGCAATGATGCCCTCTATGGCGGCTCCGAGAACGACGAGCTGTTCGGCTATGGTGGCAACGATCTACTTGATGGTGGCACAGGTGCCGACTGGATGGTGGGCGGCTCCGGAAATGATACTTATGTGGTCGACAACGCCGGCGACAGTGTTGTCGAATACTCAGGCGGCGGCACGGACACCGTTCAGTCCTCCATCACCTACTCTCTCGGCTCGCATGTCGAAAACCTCACACTGACCGGTAGCGCCGCGATCAACGGTACCGGCAATAGCGCGAACAACATTCTAACCGGGAATAGCGGCGCCAATGTTCTTGTTGGCGGTGCAGGGCACGACACGCTCGATGGAATGGGCGGCGCCGACACACTCATTGGTGGTACGGGGAACGACACCTACGTGGTCGATGATCTCGGCGACACGGTTTCGGAAGGCTCCGGGGAAGGAACGGACCTCGTACGGGCCTCAATCAACTACACCCTGGGGGCCAACCTCGAAAACCTAACCTTGATCGGCAGCAGTGCCATTAACGGCACCGGTAACGGGTTGAACAACGTCATCACCGGTAACGCCGCCAACAACATTCTCTCGGGTGGCAGCGGCAATGATACTCTCAATGGTGGCGATGGCGATGACACGCTCATCGGTGGTCTCGGGGCCGATGCCCACAATGGCGGCGCTGGCTTCGACTATGTGACCTATGAGGGAGCATCGAGTGGCGTCTATGCACACACTGGCTCTCCTGGGTCGAACACGGGTGAGGCTGCCGGAGACACGTATAGCTCCATAGAAGGTCTGCGCGGCAGCGCGTTCGCGGATGACCTTATCTTGGTGACCGAATCCGGTCGCGTTCACGGTGGTGATGGCGATGACTACATCACCTTCGTTGGTAGCCAGGGTGAACTCTACGGCGATGACGGCAATGACAGCCTCCACGCCCATAACGGCAACGACCAGCTCTACGGCGGAGCGGGCAATGACGATCTCATTGCCTATGGCGGCAACGATTACCTGGACGGAGGTTCGGGCGTTGACTGGATGGTCGGCGGCACCGGCAACGATACCTACGTCGTCGACAATGCCAGTGACTCGGTTATCGAACACTCCGGGGAAGGCACCGATCTGGTTCTGGCGTCGGTGACGCACGCCCTTGCGGCGCATGTCGAGAACCTGACATTGACCGGCAGCGCTGCCATCAATGGCACCGGCAATAGCCTCAACAATGTCCTGATTGGTAATGCCGCTGCGAATGTTCTGAGCGGCGGGGGGGGCAACGACACTCTGGATGGTGGCGCCGGTGCGGACACCATGGCGGGCGGCACAGGCAACGACACGTACCACGTCGATAATGCTGGTGACCTGGTGGTCGAAGCTACGGGTGAGGGCACGGATCAGGTCATCGCGTCCATCAATTATATACTCGGCAACAATGTCGAGAACCTCACCCTGGTCGGCGCTTCCGCGCTAACCGGCACTGGCAACAGCCTGAACAACACCATCATCGGCAATGAATACGCCAACACACTCAATGGTGGTGGCGGTAATGACTGGCTGGACGGTGGTGTTGGCGCGGACACCCTGGTCGGGGGATCGGGCAATGACACCTACGTCGTTGACAATACTGGTGACATTGTCACCGAGCTCGCAGGCGGCGGAACCGACAGTGTCCGATCCTCGATATCCTACACGGTTGGAAACTACGTCGAAAAACTGGTGCTGACCGGCTCTGCCAATATCAACGGCAACGGCAACTCTTTGGCCAACACGCTCGAAGGCAATGTCGGCAACAATACCTTGAGTGGCGGGACCGGGAACGACACCTACGCCTACAACCGGGGCGGTGGTCATGACACCATTGTTGAAAGCGCCACGGGTGGCAGCGCTGACGTTCTTCAAGTCAATGGCGTCAACGGCTACACCCAGACCTATCTCCATGCACAGGGCAAGGATCTGCTGATCGAGATATACGAATCCTACAGCGGAGCCGGCGATAGTGGATCGATCCTGGTCAAGGATTACCTCAATATGGCCGGAGACTACGGCGTCGAAACCATCATCGACGGAGCCAGCAATGTCTGGACCAAGGCCGATATTTTCCAGTTCCTCTACGGCAATAGCTCAGGCGGGCTGTCGATCTGGTCAGGGGCCGACAATGACACGCTGATCGGTACCAACCAGTTTGACGAGTTCCACGGCGGCGACGGCAACGACCAGCTGTTTGGCGGCGCCGGCAATGACGAACTCATTGGAGACGCGGGGGACGACATCCTGGAGGGTCAGACAGGGGACGACTGGTTGGTTGGTGGTACCGGTGCCGACACCTTCGTGTTCCGGGCTGGCACAGGCGAGGATGGCGTCGGCGACTTCGAGGTTGGTGTCGACACGCTTGAACTGCATGACCAAGGCTCGACAGACTTCGCATCCCTGATTGCCAACTCGGCGGAATGGGGCGGCAATGCCTGGCTGCATCTCGACAACGGCGATGTCGTAATTCTCTACGGCGTCGGTCTCAACGACCTCTCCGCCTCTGACTTCCGGTTCATGTAACACATGAGCCTCGCTACTGTCTCTGAACAGCGGGCCCAAGGGCCCGCTGCATCGCGATTGTCCCTGGTTGGTCCGAGCGTTTCCCTGGTCGTCGTCAGTCTGGTCTCGAACCTGCTGATGCTGACAGGGCCGCTCTTCATGCTGCAGGTCTACGACCGGGTGCTGGCCAGCCGGTCGGTCCCCACTCTCGTTGTCCTGACAGGTCTGATTGCAGGCCTCTTTGCCTTCTATGCGTTTCTGGACGCCCTGCGCAGCCGCATGTCGGCGCGATTGGCCAATGTGCTTGATGGCAGGATCTCCGACCGGTTGTTCGCGGCGGCCGTGAAATTCCGCCTCGTCGCCAATGCGCCCAAGACTGCCGATCCGGTCCGAGATGGCGATGTGCTGCGCCAGTTCCTGGCGAGCCCAGCACCCATGACGCTACTCGACCTGCCCTGGGTCCCCGTCTATCTGGTGGTCGTATTCCTGTTTCATGTCTGGCTCGGCTGGCTGGCAGTCGCCGGCAGCGTGGTCATCACCCTGCTGATGGTGATCAACGAAGCCATCGCGCGCCGACCCTCCCAGGAGGCCAATGCCGAGCAACAGCTTCGCCAGCGGCAAAGCGATGATGTTCGCCTCAATGCCGAGACTGTCATTGCCATGGGGATGCTGGATGCCTTGCGCGACCGCTGGCTCTCGCAGTCCAGCCGGATGCTGCAAGCGCAACTCAGAGGCGGTGATCGCGCGGCCTTCTTTTCTTCTGCCACCAAGGGCCTGCGCTTCTTCCTGCAATCGGCTGTGCTGGCCCTCGGTGCCTATCTCGTCATTCAGGGGCAGATGACCCCGGGACTGATGATCGCGGCCTCCGTGGTCACTGCAAGGGCCTTGGCGCCTGTGGAGCAGATTGTGGGGCAGTGGCGGAGCTTCGTCAGCGCCCGCCAGGCCTGGTCGCGCATTCGCAAGGTGCTGGAGGTCAAGGACGCGCCCATGCGAGAGGTGGGACTGCCCCTGCCTTCGAAGTCGTTGAGCGTTCGCGGATTTGCCACTGGGCCGCAGGGTGTCCGGGCTCCAGTTATCTCTGGCGTGACGTTTGAGCTCAGTGCCGGTGAGGGGCTCGGTATTCTGGGCCCATCGGGTTCCGGCAAGTCATCACTGGCGCGGGGTCTGGTAGGCGTGTGGCCGGCCGTGGCAGGCGAAGTCAGGTTCGACGGTGCCATGCTGGCGCACTTCAGGCCCGACCAGATTGGCCAGATGATCGGCTATTTGCCGCAGCGCGTGGATCTCTTTGATGGCACCGTGGCGGAAAACATTGCCCGGTTCCGCCCAGACGCAACGAGCGACGCCATTATCGCCGCAGCCAAGGCAGCAGGTGTGCATGACCTGATCAATTCGCTCCCCGATGGGTATAACAGTTCGGTTGGCGAACAGGGTGATCAACTGAGTGCCGGCCAGCGGCAACGCATTGGGCTAGCCCGCGCCTTGTATGGCGATCCGTTCCTGGTCCTTCTGGACGAGCCCAATTCCAATCTTGATGCCGAAGGTGAAGCGGCGCTCACAGCAGCCATTCAACAGGTCCGGGAGCGGGGCGGTGTTGTCATTGTCATTGCGCATCGTCCCAGTGCCATCGCAGCCGTGGACAAGGTGCTGTTCGTCCAGGGTGGAAAACAGATGGCCTTCGGCCCCAAGGCCGAAGTGCTTCAAAAGATCACCCAGCCCGGCAGCAATGTGCATCCGATCAAGGTGCCGGGCATATGAGCGCCGAAGCCCTATCGCAAGGTCAATCCGATCTCTCCAGCCTCAAACGACATGGTTTGCTGGGCTTGGCCGCCGTCATCGGGCTCATGGGCGGCCTGGTGGGCTGGGCGGCTCTGACCAACATATCCGGCGCCATTATCGCGCCCGGGACCCTGATGGTGGAAAGCAATGCCAAGCAGGTACAGCACGCTGAGGGTGGCATTGTCACCGAACTCCTCGTGCGCAACGAGGACGTCGTTGAAGGCGGCCAGTTGCTGGTTCGTCTCGATCAGACGGCCATCGCCGCCGGCCTTGAGATTTCCGAGGCACAGCTGCGGGAGGCCTTCGCCCGTGAAGCGCGATTGGCGGCCGAGATCGAAGGAAGGGCGAGGGCCGAGCTATCTGACGCTGCCTTGACCATGTTCAGCCCAGGCGAGCTGTCGTCGCTTCTTTACTTGGAGCAGCAGGCCCTAAATGTCCGCCTGGCGACAAAGTCGGGACGTATCGCGCAGCTCAATGAACAGATCGTCCAGTTGAACAAGCAGCGAGAAGGCCTGCTCATCCAGCAACAGGCACTCGAGACCCAGATCGGCATCCTGGACGCAGAGATCGCCGACTTTGACGCCCTCTATGAGCAACGGCTCGTCGCCTCTAGTCGGGGAACCGCGCTCAACAAAGATCTGGCCTCAGCACGCGGACAACTGGGCCAAGTGGTCGCGGCAATTGCTCAAAGCGACGCGGCGGAACGGGCGCTGCAGATCGAACAGATCCGGGATGAGTTTCTGACGGGGGCACTGGCTGAACTTCAGGAAACCCGGGGGCTCATCGTCGAGGCGAGCCAGCGCCGCGTCGCCGAGCGTGACCGGCTGCAGCGCACCGAGATCCGCGCTCCCCAACATGGGGTCGTCCATGAGTCCATTCTGCACACCGTCGGTGGCGTCGTTGCTCCGGGCGAGACGCTGATGCTGATCGTTCCAACCGACGAGCCCTTGTTGGTCAATGTGCGAGTCGATCCGATCGACATTGACAAGGTCTATGTCGGCCAGGAAGTCGTGCTCCGTCTGCCCGGACTAAATCCCCGGACCACGCCGGAGCTCTTTGCATCGATCACCCGCGTCGCGCCGGACGCCACCATCGATACCGCCACAGGGCTGCATTACTACGCCGCGCGTATTTCGATATCTGACGAGGAATTGTCACGCCTGCCAGATGGCGTGCAACTCGTGCCTGGCATGCCCGTCGAAGCTTACATGCAGATCGATGACCGGACGGTACTCTCGTACCTGATCAACCCCTTCACCGAGCAAATGAGACGCGCCCTGCGCGAGGAATGAACGACTGACCAGGATAGAGGAGATACTCAATGAGACTGAAGCTCGTGACCGCTGCAATGCTGGCAATATGCGGCCTGATCGCCCCCGTCCTGGCAGCCAAAAGCCCCCTGAACGACGGCTCATACATATGCCGTAACAAGGGCCAGATCACCGGGTCATTTGAGATCACCGGACCTTCATCATACGTGGATAGCAACGGTCGAGACAGGACATACCAATACGATCCGGGGCTAAACGTTCTTAACTTCGACACCGGAAAACAGTACTTCATCGGAAGTCGCGATCTCCTGATACTTGTCGAAAACGGCCAGCTCGGCAAGCACGGCTGCGTAAGGCAGATCCGGTAGTCGTTCGACGTCGAAAACCTTGAGGGCGTAGGACACTGACTGGCAGCGCCATGTCGGCTTTCGACAGCGCCGCGCAAAAAAGCTGCCGATCGACAACGCGCCCCATTTTAGTCGTTCCAGCCGCGGTTCTGCGTTCCCCATAGCGGACGGATACTGAAGTCCGAGCGTGCCACCCCTGCGTCCAACTGGGAGGCTTGTTGGTTGAGAATGGTGTTCCACGCACCGTACAGGGTCGAGTGCAAAAGCTGGTATCTCTCACCCGCCCGATAAACGACGAGGTTCTTCTCGGGCATGATATAGAGAATCTGCCCGTTCTGGCCCATGAAGTAGGTGAATGGGCCCTGCAGTTCCTAGCCGTCTCGATCGAGCACATTTTGAAGCGTATGGTTGCCGTAGTGGTCGTCTCTTCGCGCGGCCAGGGGAACATCGAGACCGAGAAACTCCCGCCAGAGATTGTTCGGGAGAAAGGACGTTGTTCCTGTTCCATTGGAGGCGAAGAAGATGCCGATGCGTAGCCAATCGCGCGCGGTCGCATAGATGCAGCAATAAGCCGAGACGCTGGTTTCGGCTGAGGGCTTACGCCAGACAGCGGTTTCGGCGCCAGCGGGCATCCAGATCTTTTCTGACAGCAGATCTTCGAGTGGCCGGCCATAGGCGCGCTCGATGACAGCGCCGAGCAAGGCGGTGTTGACGTTCTGGTAGTTGAACGTATCCGGCGGTGTTGGATCCATGGTCAGACCGCTCACCACGGCGTCCACCCCCTGGAAATGCAGGCGAGCAAGCGGGCCGAAAGGATTGGGGAAAGTGTCGCTGTCCTTGAAACTTCCGGGAGCCCCGAAGCTCGCCGTCTTGCTATCGAAATGAACGCCCGAGCGCATGGTGAGGATTTTGCGCAGGGTCATGTCGCTCAATCCCACTGCTACGGGCAGCAAGTCGCCAAGGGTCTGATCGAGGCTTTTGATCTTGCCCTCAGAAATTGCCTTGAAGACCAATGCACCGACGAGGCTTTTGGCGATCGAGAACGAGTTGAGCCGCGTTTGCTGGTCGATACCCAAGCCATAGTGTTCGAGGACCAGCTCGCCGTCACGAGCGGCCAAGAGGGCGCTGCCGCCACTTTCAGAAAAGAGCGTATCGAGATTCGGCTCCAGGCCAGAGACAGGAGAACTCCCTGTCCATCCTGGCTGAGCGGCCCCACGCACCTCGACATATTGACCCGCGTTGCGCCATGTCAGCGTAGGCGAGCTTTCGAGCACCAGCGACATCAGGTGAGGCGCGAAGGCATACAAACCGAGGGCTCCGCCCAGTATCACGGTAGTCGTCAGAGCGAGTAGTCGGCGCATATGCCACCTGAGCGTTCGCGTGTGGTCAGAGGTAACGTGTTCACGCTCCACCACTGAAGGACATCGCTAGCATGTTCAATCGGGAGAAATTTTGACCGGACGTGTCCAATAGGCGTTGGCGCTGCTCAAGAATTCCACTTTCTGGTGGCCGCTGCTATTGCCTGACTTTCTCTGATCCATCTGCACAAAAACTGCTGACGGCATCGTCAGGTTGTGCTCATGCGCAACTCAGATCGCCCACAGCCGCGTCCCGCCGTTCAATTGCCAAGTTGCATCACCAATGATGGCTGGTGGTTGGTGGCCGACCTCCCAATCCCATGCACAAAGGGGCCGAAGCGACCGGGTTGCGCCTTTCTCGTGCTCGATGGAGGCAAGCAAAATGCAAATGACCAGCCCGACAAGTTTGATGTCGGAGAAAGCCAGAGGCCCAGTCGCCGCGGGCGCACTGACAGTCCTGCTGGTTTTCGCCAGTGATCTCCTGCTTTTCGATGTCGAGCCGGGCATCAACCTCTTCATTGCGGCCATGCTCATCTCGATTGCACTCACATTGTTTGCAACGAGGCGGGAACGGTTCGGTCGAGGCGTTTTGGGCGTAGCTACGACGCTCGTCTTTGCCCTGCCCCTGATCGAGGCACCGTCGCTACTTGGGCTGGCACTGGCGGGTCTCGCCCTCGCCTTGGCGGCGCTTATGGTCATGAGGCTGGTGCCGTGCCGGTTGGAGCAACTTCCGACCACGGTGATGCGCTTTCTGCTGCCAGCGCCGATTACGCTCGCCCGCGATGCAGCCTCGCTCGGGCGCGTCGCGCGTCAACATTCCTGGCAGGCAAGCATTAGGGGGCTGTTCGCCTGGATCATGCCGCTGGGGCTTGGACTGGTGTTCGTTCTGTTGTTTGCCGCGGCAAATCCTCTCATTGAGATAGCGCTCGCCACGTTGCGGGTCGACAGCGCACTCAACCTGCTCAACCCGGTTCGTGTTGTCTTCTGGCTGATCATGGCCGCCGGCATCTGGGCGCTGCTGCGGCCAAAGCTGCTGCGATGGCAGAAAATCCGACGGGAAACGTCGTTGTTTGCGCCACGCGAGGCGGCCTGGTTTGGCCATGCGGCAGTCATCCGCTCGCTCGCCATTTTCAATGCGCTCTTCGCCATCGAAACCGCGCTCGATCTCGCCTTTCTGTGGGGCGGCATGGAGCTTCCCACTGGCATGAGCCATGCCGAATATGCCCATCGTGGTGCCTATCCCCTAGTCTTCACGGCGCTTCTGGCCGGAGCCTTCGTTCTGGTCGCCATGCGCAGTGATGGACCGGGCCAGAAAAGCCGACTCATCCGGGCCCTCGTCTATGCCTTCATCGCCCAGAACGTGCTGCTGTGCCTTTCTGCCATGCTGCGGCTCAAGCTCTACGTAGAAGTCTATTCGCTCACCGAACTGCGTCTTGCCGCCGGGATATGGATGGGCCTGGTGGCTGCCGGGCTTGTGTTCATCTCGCTGCGCATCTGGTGGCGGAAATCCAATACCTGGCTCGTCGCCTTAAATGTCGTGGCGCTGGTCTTTGTGCTCTATGGGGCAGCGCTGGTCGATTTTTCGGCCGTCATCGCACGTTTCAATGTGGAGCATAGTCTGGAAGTCAGCGGACAGGGCCTTGCCCTGGATTTCGATTATCTCGAGGAGCTGGGCTCCACGGCTATCCCCGCTCTTGATGTGTTCATCGCATCGCTAGGACCCAAGCAGGCCGCCTGGGAAAAAGCGCACCACCTGCGGGCCAAGCTCGATCATGATTTCAGGCGCCCAAGCCCGGAGTGGCGGAGTTGGTCGTGGCGTGCCCATCGATTGGCTGAGTATCTCACGCTCGATCCGGTTGCCTATGTGCATTCAACGCTGCAAAACAATGGTTTGATGCCGAGGTAGCGGTTTGATGAGCAACAAAATTCTGGTCGCTGACGATGATCCGCACATCCGCGATGTGATCACCTTCGCCCTCGAACGGGCCGGCATGGTCGTCGTTACGGCGCGGGATGGCGCAGATGCACTGGCGGCGTGGCGACGAGTGACGCCAGATCTCATCGTGCTCGATATCGGCATGCCCGAAGTCGATGGACTCGATGTCTGCAGACAGATTCGCAAAAGCTCGGATGTGCCGATTCTGTTTCTGTCCGCTCGCGACGAAGAAGTCGATCGCATCATAGGCCTCGAATTAGGCGGCGACGACTATGTGAGTAAGCCATTTAGTCCGCGGGAGCTGGTGGCGAGAGTCAAGACGATTCTGAAGCGAACGGCTGGTATTAGAACTTTGCAAAAGCAAAGCTTAGCTCGGGGAGCCTTGCGGCTTGATCGCGCCGCTCACAGCGTCAGTTGGGCGGAGACGCCTGTTGCTCTGACTGCAATGGAATTTTCAGTACTCGCAAGCCTTCTGGGCCGGCCAGAAGTGGTGTTCACGCGCGAGCAACTGATGGTCTCCGCCTATGGGAGTGGCATCCATGTGTCCGACCGCACGATCGACAGCCATGTGCGCAATCTGCGCGCTAAATTCCTCGCCATCGGCTGTGCCTCGGTCGTCGCCACCGTCCATGGCGTTGGGTTCAAGCTTGGAACGCTGGAGCCCATATCGTGACCAGGGCGCCGCGCGTGCCCAGCAAATGGCGACCGTCTCTGGCTCTGGTCGTCTACTCAGTGCTGTTGACCGTATTGGGCTTGCCATCTGGCCTCATCATCCTGGTTCGCGCCTGGGGTGGGCGCGGCCTGTCAACGCTCGAGATCGGTGTGCTGGTCGCTTCACTTATCGTCACCTTGATCATTGCCTATGTGCTGACGCGGGCGGTGACACACCCGATTTCGGCATTGATCTCTCGGACCCGAGACATTAGCCATGGTGGCCGCGACGCCATCGTTCCTCCCGATACTTATGGCTCAGCGGAACTTGCAACGTTGTCGCAGGCCTTTCTCGACCTCGCGTCGCGGCTGATGGATCGAACAGAACATATGCGGTCCTTTGCCGCCCATGTGTCGCATGAACTGAAGTCGCCATTGACCGCCATCCGCGGGTCTGCCGAACTGCTGCGCGATGAGGCAGCAAACATGACGGATCAGGAGCGGCAGCGTTTTCTGGAGAACATCATTTCGGACGCCGAGCGACTGACGCGGCTTGTGGCGCGAATGCGCGAGCTGGCCAAGGCTGAAGTACCGCTCGCGCGGGGCGCGACTACGCTCGGAGCCGTGCTGCCGGATTTGCGATCTCGGTTTTCAGAACTGGTGGTGGCCGCATCTGGGGAGGAGGTGGTTCTCGGCTTGCCAACCGAGGCGCTGGGAATCGTGCTCGGCCACCTGGTTGAAAACTCTGCGGAGAACGGCGCGAAACACCTGACTCTGACTGCCAGTCGGCAGGAAGGCCGGGCCATAGTCAGAATAGCGGACGATGGCGGCGGCATTTCGCCAGGAAACCGCGATCGCATATTTCAACCCTTCTTCACGACACGACGCGCTAATGGCGGTACGGGGATGGGCCTGGAAATTGTCCGTGCGATGCTTGAGGTGCATCAGGCTCGGATTTCTTTGGCTCCGTGCGATCAAGGGGCAAGCTTTGAAATAGACACTACTAGTCCCACACTGTGAACTGAGATTTCTTGGCGGCAATGCGCCCCAATCCGGTCATTTGACAGGGCCATCGAGATCCCCGAAAGCGGCCATCGCACGGAACTGCGCGTTTGGGGCAGAAAGCTTGCGAGGCTTTCCGGTTTCGTCCACCAAGCCGACGTTGGACAAACGATGGGCGGTAGACCTCTATTATCCCTACAATGTCAAGAGTTGAGGGACGGCTACCCGCGGGTACTGTATCGGAAGTTTTTCGGAGTGTCTTTAAAACAGAGGGTAGACAACCAATTGTCTTCCAACTTTCGTCGTCAGGGCTAACATTAGCCGGCCTTGCTTTGTAAAAGAAGTGGGCGGGTGCGCTACGTTGTCGGGAGTACTCTGTATGGAACGAGATAACACCATCAAGACCGGCGACCTGCCGTCTTCGCGAAATCAAATCTATATTCGCAACGACAAAGCCCACCTCGACCTGGACAGTTGGATGAAGTCCGACATCCCGATAGCGGTGGTCAACGGCGACGGCGGGTTCGGCAAGACAACCGTTGTTCGTCGATGGCTTCAAGAATCGGAGGCGGTGCGCAACGGTGTCGAACGGGCGGTTGGGCATAGCTGGCTAGCGATCCATTCGTTCTACGGGCAGACGGCATCCGAGAATTCGGTCGTGGACGATGCGCTTAGGGACATATTGGTGTCCCTCCTTGGCAAGGATGCCATGGTTCACTCCTCGGCAGTTCGACTTGAGCGTATCCTCAAGGCCGGAGCGGAAGGAGGCATGCTCCTCGTCCTCGACGGTCTCGAGACCCAGCAGGACAAGGCCGGATACATAGAAGGCAGTGCGCTGCCTATGGACGAACTCATCAGTAAGTTGTCGCAATTGCCAGCTTGCAAAATCCTCATCACCAGTCGCAAGGACCTTCACCTCTACCGACCCGCCCGGCAGAAGCTGATTAAGATTGAAGGGTTTGATCGGCGGAGTGTGGAAGAATTCCTTGAGGCGGACCTCGCGCTGGATAAGGAGGGCGTTTCGACGCTCAGCAACAACTTCTTTCCGAGCAGAACCACACCCCTGGTGGTCTCCGTGTTCGCGGACCTGGCCAAAGCGGGGCGCCTGGATACCCACCGGGAAGCCATCATCAAGACCATGCGGTCTACGACGGACCCCGAACACGATCCGATCGTCGATCTGTTCCGCATTTTGCGGCAGGGAATGGCCGTTGGGGTTCAAAAAGTCCTGGAAGTCGTGGCGATCAGCGATGCACCTCTCCCGACAGCGGATATCGGACGCATTATTGCCGATGGCACCGACGGAGACGCCGATCTCGATGCCTTTGCTGGCCTTCACCTCTCGCTCGATCCCCAACCGGAGCTCTGGGATCTTCATCCCAAAGTTCGCGATGCCATTCGCAACGTCCTTGAGGAGGACAATCCTCAGCGGTTTAGGGAGCTGCATGGGAAGTTCGGGGCGCTGTATGAGGAACGGGCCGCGGCACCAGCAGGCGAACTGGGCGCTCTCCGCCTCTCCTTCCTTTATCGGTCGCTCACGCACTGGCTGAAGTCCAGCGATCCGATGCACGGACTGCTGAAAGTCTACATCGAGAAAATTTCCGGGGACCGGATAGACCAGATGGGCGAAAAGGAAGCCTGGCGCTCCGTGCGGCAGGACTTTGCATATCGCCACGAGTTTCTCGCCTTGGAGGCCGTGCTCAAAACACTGGAGGCTCTGCTGAAGCAAAAGGCTGCGGTGGACGATCTGGTCAACAGCGCGCGATATCGATTGTCGATGGTGGCCCGCGGCCTGGGAGAAATGGACATAGCCGAGGAGCAGACCAAGCACCTGGCTGACATCGAAAGGGCCCGGAGCAACGATGTGAACGCCACGGGCCAGTTGGTCCTGACCAATCTGATGCGCGGGAACGTCGATTTGCCCCCCGATAAAATGAGCGGAGCGCTTTACTGGGTAGAGCGCACCGACGAATTGGCCGCCGCGTGCAAGCCGAAACGCGGGATCTATCCATCAGTTCGAGCCAACGTTTATGCGGGCGCCTATCACCATCGCATGGGTAACCAAGTGGAGGCGGACGAGAAGTTTTTGAACGCGGAGCAACTGCAGTCTGAGATGTACGCCCAGGATCCGACCAAACCGGAAAATCTGATCGGCCTGAATGCCTTCCTGCAATGTTGGTTTTTGGTGGAGAGCGGTGGCACGGAGAGAGCCCTGACCGCGGTTCAGAACTGCCGCCGGGATGTGTCTCGCCTGCGGGCTCAGGGCGTCGACGACGCGAATGCAGATCAATGGGAGGTGATGGCCGACATTACCGAAGCATGGGTGCAGCAGGAACACGCGCTGGCAACCGCGTCGACCCAATCGGCAGCCGCGCAGCGTGCTTTTGACCGGTCCCGAATTCTGTTGGGCGAATTGGAGCAGTTGGAACGCACTGGCGAATTCAAGATTCCCTTCGACATGGGTGTCATACATGTTCGTGTCGGAGCACGCAGCATGGCGATGACCGGCAAGCCGGATGCAGCAATAGAGCTGCTCCGCAAGCAGGTGGCGATTTATGAGCGCCGGGGTGTGATTTTGTACGCAGCCGATTGTCAGGCCGACATCCTGCGCATTTTGAACAGCCATAAAACGCTCACCGCGGAATGGGATCGGCCCGCTGTTATTGAAGTTCAGGATGAGTTGGACAAACTGGTTGCCCTGACCACTCACTACCCGCTCGGGCGGTCCCTTTGGCACGACATGCCGAAACTGCAGGCGTTCGAGATTGGTGCGGTGCCGTGACTGCCTGGAAGCGCTACCTGGAAAAGCTGGACGTTGAATTCGGCCGTTCTCGTGATCTGGCTGCAACTTCCGAAGCCATCCGAGTCTATCGAATTCTGGTTGTGGCTACTGAATGGGGGATCAGCAAGGGGGGGGTTAGCACCTTCAACGTCAACCTTTGTCAGGGGCTAGCCGCCCTCGGGCATGAGGTGCTCGTCGTGGTACCCAAGGATTTGATGCCTGGCGTCAGCGGGACCACCTTGTTCAAAGCAGAGGGCCTAGAGGTCGTCGAAATATCAGAGCGACCCAGTCCGGCGGATCTCAACAGGATACGGGAGCACGCGGCCGACTTCGTCCTGGGTCACGACAGATTCACCGGACGCACTTCGCCCTGGCTCGTCGACCTGGTCGACCAGCCGGCCCAGAAGGTTCTCTTCATCCATACGGATCCCATTATTGAGCTATACAAGCATGAGCCTGGCGGTAGTCGATACAGACAGCGCGAGGACCGCGATCACTTACATCGGTTGCTGTTCAAGAGTACCGATGTCGTTGTTCCGGTTGGCCCGCGTTTGGCGGAACACGCGCGCGCGATCTCAAGGCAGCTATTGCCGCACGAGCGACCGAAGATTGTTCAGTTTTACCCAGGTATCGCCCTCCGCGCGGAGGCCTGTCAGGAGGTGCCCACCCGCCCACAGGACTTTGAGATCCTGTTGTTCGGCCGCATGGAGGACAGCGAGCTGAAGGGGCAGGATATTGCCTTGGCCGCGGCAAGGCGACTCCTTGGAGAGAAGTCTGTTGGGAGAATTCGCTTCATCGGTGGCAGCCCCGATGAAGTCGCGGAGTTCTGGCTTTCCGGGGAGATCGGCGACCATGTGGATGCCAGGCCCTACATGGTCGACCGCGAGCAACTATGGGGCTACATCAGGTCCAGCAGCGTCGTGCTCATGCCGTCCCGCGAAGAGGGCTTTGGCCTTGTTGCTCTGGAAGCGATCGAGGCGAACAGACCGATTATTGCTTCGGGAAAGAGCGGGTTCGCCCAATGGCTACTCGATGGACTCGATACGACGCCAGAAGAGCGAGAGCGCTGGAAACAGTATCTGGTAGTGGACTATGAAAGGCCGGCAGACGAGGTCGATAAGCTCACCGAAAAATTGGCCCTCGTATACGAGAACTACAGCGAAGTGGTGGACATCATTGAGAGCTTGAGAGAGCGCGTGAGAGACTACGATTGGCCGGCGAGCTGCGACAAATTGATGAGAGGGCTTCGGTGACTGAGGCGGTGGGCAACCAATTTCAGATCGAGGAGATTGCGGGCGCTGGGTTCCCCTTGAAGGCATCGATCGAACAACGGTCAGGTTCGTCGCCGACGGTGCTCTGCCTGGGCGGCTTGCTTTCCGACCAGCTGGCAGTCGAGGGATCAAGAGCGCAAGCCCTGTCCGACCTATGCCAACAGTACGGTATGAGCTTTGTGCGGTTCAACTACCGGGCGCACGGGTTTTCGCCTTCCACACGCTCGTCTGGTGAGTTCCATGACGTTACGATAGCCGGTCTCATAGATGACACGGTGGCTGTCGCAGGGTGGTCTGAGGCCCGCAGCGTGGTCTTGGTCGGATCATCGATCGGAGCAGGCATCATGCCGTTCGTTGCCAAGCAACTTAAGGAAACGGGAACGGAAGTCGTTGGCTTTTACGGGGTGTCGGCGGTTCCTCCGATAGCCCTTCGTGATTTTGTACTTTCGCAGATTTCACGAAATGGGCTCCTTGCGGAGTTTCAGCGTGACGGCGAAGTCGTAGTCACCAGCGACACGCTTCCGTTCCCGGTTTCGGTGCAACAAGCCCAATTCGACAACATTGTCGACTACGCAAGGGCGCTGCCAGTCCTCGCGGACGAGGGATTGCCACTAGGGTTGTTGCACGGGCACTTCGACACGCTGTCAACCCAAGCGATCAATCGGGAACTAGCCATATTGTTCGGTCAGCCTGGTGTCGAGATTGTCGAGGTAGACGAAGGTCACGAGATTAGCTTCGAAACCATGACGGCCTTCCTTAGCTCGAGACTGTCGCAGTTTGTTTCTTAGCGACGACTTCGACATTGTTTAGTGTCCACGTCGATCAAGCTGGGCTAGTCCCATATTTCGCCGGTAGACCAACCGCCAAATCGAACTGTGGTCGTTGCGGCGGCAACAGTGCAAACGCATTCGTCGGCAGAAAACCGCGTCATCGACGACCTAGTTGGCCTTCCAAGGCGGTCGTCGTCGTTTGTTCACCGAAGGGCGCGATTGGTGTGGGTAGCGGAGTGTCGGCTATTCTGTACCACTGCCTGCTTTGCGCCCCAAATCGGTCATTCAGGCCGTCATTCGGTTCGCCTGAGAGCAGACGGTCCGCATTCTGCAGCCTTTACTCGCCGTAGCGTGGCGCTTCAATCGCTCGACACCGAGTTGCAGGCCTCCGGCGATTTGCTCTCCACCAGCCCACCCTATCAGAGTCCGACATGCTAGCAGACATTGCATCGGGTCTCTGGATTTGATGTGCAACTTCATCTTATCTGCCGCGCGCAACCGTGCTTGGTGAACCGTCCGTTCTCTATAAGGATGAGCAGGTCCGGCTTTCCGACAAAGTACTGTTTCCCGTTTTCAAAATTCAGCACGTTCAACCCGGGGTCGTATTGGAAAGTACGCTGCTTGCCGCTGCTATCGACATAGATTGATGGACCCGTGATTGCAAAGGTCCCGGTAATGGCCCCCTTGTTTCGACACACATAATCGCCCTCATTGTGCGGGCTTTTTTGACCAAGTGCTGGAGCGGTGCAAGCTAGAGTAAGGCAGACTGTGGCTACCAATGATTTCATCATCGTTATTCTGTTCCTTGGACGGGCGGGAATTGCCAGTTTGCAGACCTTTGTGCGACGTGGGGCGCCCAAGTCTGACCGCCCCGCCTGATGTGCAATTACCTTGCTGCGAACACGATACCGCAGTTTTTGACACGGTTGACCTGTTCGATAGCCTGCATTTCCCCCTTCAACCGAGCGACTTCCGCTGCGTCGGCGCCGTCGCCTTTCATGAAGAAGAGTGCTGGCCAGAACAGCACCACACCCACAGTCGTCATGGCCGCGTCCTGGCCACGATTTGACTCTTGCTTGCCATAGGCGGCCGCTGCCCGAGCCGAGACACCTTCGGCCTCATTGCGCAGTTGCTGGCAAGACAGGTTTTCATAGAGCGTGGTGGAAACATATGCAGCCGCTATGTCCTTGGGCGGCGTGGCACACGCAGCGAGTATTGAGACCGCGCCAAGCGCGATGACAGATTTATTCAACATGGATTGTCCCCCAAAGTAATGCGGGCAGATAAGCACCGCAAAAGGCTGACGGACAAGAGATTTGTTCACAATTCGTTAAGCATTGGGATTTCTCCCCATTACAGGTCAGCAGCGACTGTTATGGATAGTCGTCTGCAACGAAGCGGGCCCATCGCCGTGCGATTTCTCGGCCATCCAAGGTGGTGACAACCACTTCGAACTCCATGGTGCCAACCAGCGAGGCCATATCCCGGCCCATTTCAGATATTGCAATGCCCGCTTCTTGTCTCGCGGCTTCATCGTCCACGAACTCAGCGCTATAGGTCTCATTGGTGGTCGTGCCGTTCACCTGGCGCACGTTGAAATAGTACTTTGGCACGTTGCCTCTCCAACATTCTCAGCCTGAAGGGGCAAGAGCGGCTGTTAGTTGCCGTGTTCTCCGATCAACTCTGCAGATGGTTGGATTGGCTGTAGAGACGGACCATGTTCGTCGTGCCGTTCGTCACCCAGTAGACGCGGCACACCAGATGTTTTGGTACACCAGAGCGGAGGGCCTTTATGCCCAGAGCTTTCTCGGCCGCTTCCTCCGGGGATTTGGCCTCAACGGCAGCCTCCGGCTCGATAACTGCTGTGCGCAAGTCAATAACGCGAAACTCTGGCAAATCGAATGCTCCACGACGGCGAAAGCTACCAGCCTTTGGGCATGACACCCTTCAACTTTGACATGTGGACGTGTTTGTCGCCTTGACTCAAACACCACCCGCACATGAACATAAAGGGAACATTGTTTGTGACTGCTAGACATGCCCGCCGATTCCCTCAAGCAGATGGGCGCAACGCCCCTTCGCTTTAAGTGCGAGCCCTGCGGCCGGAAAGGCCAGTACCGAGCCGACCGGCTGGCCGAGCTGGTCGGTGACGTAGGATTGCCTGAAGCGATGGTGTTGCTAGCCAAGCTCGGCCAATGCCCCCGCGCCCTGAAAGATACGAAACTAGCTTGAACTCTTGCGGGCTGAGGTCCAGTGGCAGCCCGTCTTTCGTTACCTGCATGGTGCCAGTGTCAAGCTCGTAAGGTCCAAACGTTTCTCTCGAAGAGGCCAGACCACCGCTCCGCCTGATTAAAGCGCGCAGCCGTGCAACAATTTCCATGATATGGAAGGGTTTGACCACATAATCGTCCGCGCCGGCTTCAATTCCTTCCACGCGCTCTTCCCATTGGCCGCGGGCAGTGAGGATGAGGACCGGCATTAAACGCTTGGCCCGGCGCCAGCGTTTAAGGACTGTGAGGCCGTCCATTTGCGGAAGTCCCAGATCAAGCACGACGGCGTCGAAGTCCTCCGTCTCGCCCCGAAAAAGAGCGCTTTCGCCTTCCCTCTCGCGCTCGACCCCAAAACCCGATTTGCTCAATGCGATCACCAACGTCTCGGCGATTTGGTCGTCGTCTTCGCACAAAAGGACGCGCATCACTGGCTCCCGATAAAGCGCCCGGAGCGAGCATAGTAGTATTGGATGGACAGTCGTTCGGCCTGATCGATCACTCTGATTGAATAGACAAGCATCCTACCAATTCTGAGAAGCTCCGCATCCACCATCTCTGCGCCGGATCGCTGAAGAACGATCTCGGCCAGCTCGGAAAGGGGCACAACTTGTTTTGTCTGCACAAGGGCGAGCGCCTCATCCGGTGTTAACGAGGTGACGACGGGTGGACTAGCGTCTGCATGTCCACCGTCACCGATATCAGCCTTAGCGGGATCGCCGAAGCCGCGTAAGACTTCGTTTATTCTGTCGTGACAGACTTTTGAGTGGGCGCGACATGTACCGAGTACGCGCTGCTAACCCTATCTTCTAGTGGAATTGGGCCGGGGTCCCCGTTAGCTCCAGCCTCCTAGATCATCGCTGCGCCCAGCCTTCCGATGCCAGATGGTGCCCGTCTTGCTGCGCCACTCCTGGTGGAACCTTATTCTCCCGGACGCGTTCCGGCCTTGCGTGCAGATAGTCCCCCACTGATGGCACGCCGCCCCAGTGACCTGTCGCGCTGGGGCCCAAGTCATGTTCTCCCTCGGTCCTCAGCAGCTCTGGCTGCTGAGGTTCTGTTTGCTTTTGGTTGTAATTTTGTAGGGTCGCAGGAATTACGACGATAGGGTCTTAGCAGCTCGCTCCGACTTCGTGCGGGAGGATGCGCGCTGTCGGCTGGACACGCTGTGGTCAGCTCTTATTGACCACCATGTTCTCGGGAAGTGCGTCGGACAGGGTCTGACGGTCTGCAACTTCAAGGAAGGCTTGCAATGCTCTGTCCAATGCAGATGGCACATCGCAGCGTGCGGTGAATAGGCACCGCTCTCCGGCCATGCAGCCGACGAGGGCAAAGTCGGGTTCCGTGACCCGCAACACATCGCCCAGGGTGATAGCCTCGGGCGGCTTGCCCAGCATCAGACCGCCGTTACGTCCTCTAGATGGTTTGAGAAACCCTTCCTGAGCAAGGCGCTGGGCAACTTTCATCAGGTGGTTGCGTGAGATGTTGTTTGCCTTGGCGGCATCGGCAATAGTCGTGCGCTGACCGTCTTGATCAGCCACATGCATCAGGAGGCGCCAGGCGTAGTCGGAGAACTGGGTGAGACGCATGCTTGCTCCTGATTGCAAGGCAGCCTCCGTATGGGAGGCTGCCGCCGGTAAGCACTATTGGGTAGTGGTTGCGCTTCCTGCGTGCGGATGCTCGGCGTTGGGCCGATGGGTTAGCAACTGCCCTTCAGCGGCCACCGTCGGACCCTGGACTTGATAATCGTAAAAGGTGCCGTGCAACCCCCAGTAAGCGCCGGCGATGAGCACCATTGCAGCAAGCAAACCTGCAGGAACGCTACCGATAGCCGGGGCCAGTTTTGGCAGTTTGAGTCCCGATGGCGTCGGATCGGCCGCAATCAGAAACAGCGTCCCCATGATCAGGGCGTGGCCCACTAGGTCTATGCGACCGAAGGGGTACACCGCAGCGGTGAAGATGACGATTAGGGCGACTGCCGACAGTCGGCGAATGAGCGGGGTCCACAGCAGGCCAAATCCCATGGTGAACTCGGCAACGCCAGCCATCGGGATGAACATGTCGCGTGGCATGCCGAAGGTCAGGAAAGGCCGCTCTTCAACGAGCGGATAGAACCATTCGGCATAAGCAAACTTTTCAAGGCTCGACCACATCAGCGCGATGGCAACACCCCAGCGCAGTACGGTGAAACGATGCTGATACCATTTGCTCTCCGGGTCTGCCGCAAGCGCAAGATAACCCGCAATACCGACGCCAAGGGCCAGATAGTCAAGCAGATGGAAGAAGTCATAGTCCCGCAGCGCAATCACCCACAGTCCGATAATGCCGGCCGCAGCCAGGGGCATGGTGCGCCGCGAAAACACGAGCAGCGCGATCAGGAGCTGCAGCCACGACACCCATTCGTTCGGGGTCTGAAGATCAGGCGTGAGATAGACACCGCCCACTGCGAAGATGGCCACGAAGAAGGCGCCGATGACCGCCCGCATGAAATCGTCGCCGCGCCGCCAAAGCGGCAGGGCTAGACGGTCAAGCATGCCGTTGACCGGGGTCGCCGAAGGGCTGCGTTCCACCAGAACGGTGGCTGCGAAAAACACCAGGACCAGCGCGATCCCCGCCCAGAACCAACCATTTGTGAGGGTGTCGGTAATGGGGGCTGGAGCCGCGCCCACAACATAGGGCGCGAACCACTTTACATGTGCGTGGGCGGGACCAGTTGCCACGAGGGTCGCGATCACGGCGGCGAAGGAAGTGCCCAGAGCGTGCCCTGTGCGGGTGCGGCTCCGGCGCTCATAGTTGTCTGCCACGTCCAGCTCCATCTGATTTCTACGTGCTGCAAATGGGAGCCTTCTAAACATTCATTTCCACTGCATCTTTGATTTCAATCAATCTAAAGGCCACTGAGCTGAGGCAACGTCTGGCCGATATTGCAGGAAGGACTTAGTGATGGATGTCTTGAAGCTCGGAACGGCAGCTCTGCTGGCGGTCGCTTTCGCCGGTGCGCTTCTGGTGCGGGACCAGCCGGCGAGCGAAGTCGCTGCCTTGGCATTGCCGTCCGTCTGCGGTGAGGTGCATTCCGATCATGGCGGCGCCTCCATGCAAGAGCACCTTGACATCATGGCCGAGGGCCAGAGCGCGGAGATTGCGGCCCTGATCCAGACGATGGAGCCGATGCACACCGACATGATGCGCGGCATGACCGCTGCCGATTTTCAGACTGCCTTTGTCTGTTCAATGATCCCGCACCACCAGGGCGCCGTGGAAATGGCAAAAATCGCACAGGCCCATGCGACAGACCCATGGATCCAGATGTTCGCCCAAGAGATCATCAGCGCGCAACAGGTTGAGATTGCCGAGATGCAGACCTGGCTAGCGCGAAGGCGTCAATAATTGTACAGCGGACAGCGCGCTCTGGGACACGAAGTCGAGGCCTGAAGCTTCAACTCTTCAAGATGCTACGATTTGACTGCATTTCTCGATTTTTGTGTGAAACCAGACGGACCGCCATCGGCCCCGATTCGGTCACGAGCGCACCGTCATTCGGGCGCGCCAGCTGAAGCGGCCGCTCCGACAATTGGCGTTGCGAAGCGGCCTAACCGCCCCACGTGGAGATCACCCCATGGGTGGGCTCCAAGGATTACTCCCGCCGCCACAGGCATCGTCAAGGATTACTTGCGCACTCAAAAGGATTTGTGCGGTCGGGCGATCAACGCTCGGCCGCATGGCTTTCCGTTCAGATACGAGGAAGTCCACGCCTGTATGAGGCGTTGTTTTCTTCGCGCTTGGTGATGAAAGTCATCATTGTCGATTTGCGGCATGCCAGGGTCGACCCGACCCTGAAGATGGGCAGGTGTTCCTGATCGCAGGCGTGGTAGACTTGCCGACGGGTCATCCCCAGAAATCGGCCGATGGCCTCGGCGCCCCAAATCACGTCGCCATTGAGTTCGTAGTCGGTATCCATACAATTTAACTCCCGGACAAGAGATGCGAGTTCACGCCGCAGCTCCGCACTTGGGCAAAGCCGCGCCGGGCCACGCAGATGCAGCGTGGCCATGGCCGGAAATGTTGGGCTTATCCTTCTGTCGGACGGGAGCTGGCGTGGTTGTGCGAGCAGTCCGTCCCGCAGCGCACTACGGCGTTGAAGGGCCCTCCAATCCGGATAACGACACCGGATACGGAGGCGGGGTATGGCTATAAACGAGACTGAATTCCATGTTGATCTCCTGTGTTTCGGCCTATCCGTACGGGTGCCGCGCCAACGGCAGTCCGCCCGCTCGCGATTGCGACGGCCACAATCTAGGAAGCGCCTGATTGCTTAATGACTTGATAAACTCATGAGCCGCCCCGGGAGAACTGGAATCCCGGTCCAACCTCGTTCTCAACCGCAACGGGTATCGCGGAGTGGAAAATCTGTTAGTCCTTGCCAGCTTTCAAAGGCGGGACGTCTTGAAAGAACTCCTCAAGGTCGGCTTGAGACAGGGACAGCGTCGCAACAAGCAAAGTTGCCAGCTTGCGGCAGATATCCGCGTGTTGTTGGATTAGGTGCGCAGCCCTTTCCGCGTGCCGTCGCAGGTCTGACTCAACGACCTCGAGAAACCGGCGATCTCGGGACAAGAGGGCGATCGCGTCTTTCGGCTCGGTCCGCCAAACCAGAGCGTCTCCCCATCCGAAACTGGCATAGCCTTGAGCGACAACTTCGGTTGCCAGATGCAGGTCTGACCCGCGTGGCCCGCCCGTGCCCATCGTGAAACTGCCGCCCAGAATTTCGCGCTCGGCGGCCTGACCACCCAGGATGACGATCGCAGCCCTTTCCAAGTCCTCCCGGGTTGCAGGCGTGCCTATTTCGAAACGGGTGTGGCCTGCACTGTCCCTGACGCCGCGGGCGGTCACGAAGACCGGCTTTTGGCCTAAAAGGTGCCCCACCAGACAGTGGCCGGCTTCGTGTACGGCGACGCGCCATAGCTCTGTGGCGGACCGGGTATCGCTCCCGATAGCAGCGGCCCATAAGTCGTCGACGCAGATAGCACGCGCGGCGTTTCGCGCCGCTCGACGAGCACCAGCCACCCATTCGGCAGCGGCGGCACCGGTCGCCCCAGTCGTCAGCAGGGCCAAAGGGTGAAGATCTTCGTTTGCCAGGTCGGAGCCGAGATGGTGCCGCAGGATCGCTTCGAGAGCTTCGGTGGTGGGCGGCGCGATCTGCAGCAGCCGTGACAGTCGGCCGGGCCTTACAAGCGCGGGATCCAGATCACTATACCGATTGGTGGCTCCCAGTACGATGACGCCAGTCCGGTCATTCAGCGACGAGTCCAGTTGAACCAGGAAGTCGGTAATCACAGTTGTCCACCAGGACCTGTCTTGGTCATCCATCTTGTCTCGGGACGGCAGCGCATCGAGTTCGTCAATGAAGAGCAGGGAAGGCGCTGTTATCTTCGCCTCGTCGACGACGGAGCGAAACTTCTTAATCACCGCACCAAGGTGACCATCTGTGGTTGCGAACAAACTGCCGATGGATGTCTGGACGAAATTGAGCCCGCATTCATTGGCGATGATCCGGGCCACCATGGTCTTCCCAGTTCCCGGCGGGCCGGCCAGGACGGCACCCGACTCGATGGCAGAAAAAGGAATCTCACCCGACCTATAGGCGGCCAGGTCGGCCTTGAGGTCGATTCCCCATTGCTTGGCTGCATCGAGACCTTGGACAGAAGCCAATGGCGGTATGTCGGTGGCTGCTTTTTGGGGTGATACCACTAGCCGCTGGAGCCGAGCCAGTGTCGTTTTCACTGAACCGCCGCGTGGAAAACAGGCGCCCAACACGTTCAGCTCATAGAACCGATCAATACCCACCTTGATCCTCGAGGCGTCGCCGATCAAGGTGCGCCTGGCAACCTCGCGCAAGGCGGACCGATCGGGCAGTTTCAGCTTGAACTGGTAGTCGGCGAGCTTGTCAGCCTCGCTAGGTAGATCACCACTCTCGACGACGGCTATGACGCCCCCCTGTTTCGCGACGACACCGGCCAGGCGTTCAAGTTCTGCACTGGACTTCTGGCCGGCGCGAGAAGCCGATCGAATGAGCAGTGGGTAGCCCGGGAGCAACTCTTTGGTGGCGGCAGCGACCCAGTTGACCCAATCGACTCCGGGCGCTTCGATGAGCACGATGCTGAACCGGTCGACACGCAGCTTGTTGAAGACGGATGTGGGCACGGTCCTTTTGAGACAAGCGAGTGCGATCGCCTGGCGTGGGTCAGGAAATTCCGCCTTGGCCTCAATGAGCATGTCGAGCGTTACGGCCGCGTCGTCGTCGTCATCGTGCTCCGCCATTTCTCGCTCGCTTCCGTTCGGGTTCGCGAAACTGGATTAGGGCGAAAACCGAAAGGTGCCGACCCGGGCGAATTCGTCGTGCAGCAAGGATTGCTGTCGCAGCGCCAGGATTGTCGAGTGCTTCCCAGCTTTCCGGCTCCACAGGTTTGCTCGCCGGCCATTGCCTATAGCTGCGAGTGACGCCTCAGAGCAGACGAGAACTCCGCGCGGGTCCGTTTTGTGCGACCGCTCGGCAATTCTGCAGAACGAGCACAAACCTTCCCGTGGTCGTCTCAACTGGGCTCCTCTATCCATTCCGCATCCTAATGATGTCGCCGCGCATCACGGATCATCGGCAGGGAGGAGCGAATTGTGATTGTCGATCACCTGGGACTGACCGCGACGCATCTCGTCAATGCCGACGGTGTGTTCTTGCACGTGCCACACCGCATTCCGGTCCATGGAATTACGCTTGTGTCTGCGGATCGCACGACAGCAGTCGTCATTGCCCCGGCTTGTGCAATCGAAGATCCAAGGCTCGCGCCGTGGCTGTCACTGCATGGCATTTATCGCGTTGAGGACCCCAGCGGAACTATTGCACGCATCGGCGAAGGAAAGGTCATCGATCGCCTCCGCCGGCATAGGGCCGCGCCCGTCGTGCTTCCGGCACGTATCGTTGCGGCATTCTGTGCCGACCGCGAGTGGACCGCCGAAGAGCGCAAAAACCTTGAAACGGCTTTCGCGCACGCCTGGATCGCCGAGGGCAATGTTTTGGCCAGCACCATGTTCGATCGCGAAAGCCATCTTCGCCTGGATCTTGCCCGGCGCGCTGCGCTGACCAGAACCCTGCACACTATCCTCGACCTGATTTTTTTGGGTGAGCGTGTTCTGGATGGCGATGCGGATTTCCGTCCCCTGCCGGTGGATGCAAAAGAGTGGCCAATGGCCCCGACCTCCGTTCCGGGGCCCGCTGATGAAGTGGTCGGCCCCGCTTTGTTGATCGACCTGGCCCGCGAGCCGACCGTCTTTCGCCGGTTCGAGATCGGGTCTCGATTGCGGTATGCGGACGGCAGGATTGCCGCCTTGGCCACCGTGCGAGACGGTTCCATTGTCCTGCACCCTGGTTCCAGCGTCTACACGCACACCACCATCAGCGTCGGCCAGCGCTATCGTTCGACACACAGGCGGTTTCTTGAATTGGCGAGAGTCGTTGGCAACTCAGATATCGGCATCACCAGGGTGCCGGTTGCAGGGAGGACCGCGGCTTCGCTGATCAAGATGGTCACGGCCGGTCGGACCCATGTCGCTGCTCGCTGGAGTATCAACTAAGGCGCCCGGGTCGCGGGTGCATTTTTCATCGAGGACACCATGAGCTTGACGAAGGAAGCGGTAATGGCCGGCCTGTACGCGGCCATGAAACTGAGAGACGGCGAACTGCCGACCGATGCCGAACTGTCTGGCGCTCCATTGCTGACTGGCTGGGTTCTGGGAGAGGCGTCCGGGGGATTTTATCGACTGGGCGGCTTTGTGAGCGGGCATCCCAAACTGGTGGACGGATGGTGCTGGACCAGCGTCGTGCTGTACATCGAGCCGAACCGCCGCTGGGCACGAACGGTCAGTCGCCTATATAGGCTGGGCGACCCCCTCAACTCTTCCGAGCGGTGAGGACAGGCTGCTAGGTAGCAGCTTCAGGTGGGTTGGGTGGTGCCACACGTGGTTCGTGGCCCTTCCGGAAAGGCGTTCCTTCTTCATTCGGCGTGCTCCCAGACGATCCACTCCACCGGGTCTTACCACCCGTGTTGTCTGCCTGGCACGCGCAGGGGGCCAATCGGCGCAGATGGGGAATCATTTCATGTTGAAAATTCCGCATTGACCTCGTACTTTCAAACATGAAATGGTCGGGCAACTGCCAGATAAGCTGCTGCGCCTCCTTTCCATCGGGCGCCTGACGTTCTCGAAGGATGAGGTATCCTCCCTGCTGGGGATGACCCCTTCCGCCTTCGAGGATGCGTCGCAGCGCGCCATCAGCAGAGGACGCCTCCTTCGGCCTCGACGAGGATTCTACGTCGTCGTCCCCCCTCAGGACATGGCCTACGGAGCGCCACCGGCAACGCAGGTGATCGATGACCTCATGGCGCACGAGGGCGCCCCGTATTATGTGGGGCTGCTGAAGGCGGCCGAACTGCACGGCGCCGCCCATCAGGCGGTGATGGCTTTCCAGGTCGTTTCGTCGAAGCGAATGCCTTCCATCCCTTACGGTCGCGGGGTTATCGACTTCTTCTATAATGGCACCATGCCGCCTGACGAGTTGATCGAGCGCAAGCAAACGGACGCCGGCTTCTTCAGCGTGTCTTCCGCGGCGCTTACGGCGGCAGATTTACTGCGCTACCCACGGGCGTCGGGCTCGATCGACGCCGCGGCCTCGGTGATCGGAAACCTGGTTGAACAGATCGAAAGCTCGGCGCTTGCCGGCCTGAGAGGTGTCATTCCCACACCGACGCTTCAGAGGCTGGGGTATGTCCTGGACCAAGTGGGTGCTGCCGAATTGGCGAATGAGGTCGACAAGGCGATCGCAGGCGGTAGTCGTCGCGTCAAGCTGGATACCTTCGTCGCGACCCCTCAGGCTGGCTCGGAGACGCGGGATGATCGATGGAAGGTCGTCGTTCGTCGACCTTTGGAGCTAGACGATGAAGCCCAGGAATTTTCTCCTCGAACGGGCTAAGCGGGCGAAACGCCGCCCTGTGTGAAAGAAGATGCGAGTGCCAAATTGGGCTGGCTCTTCGCATCGGGATCGCCAGGGTTTTCCCGGCTCTGTCATATTCTGATGTGGGCGATATCTCCGGCGGGCAGAGGCGACAGCAGGTAGATCAGTATGATTGGATTATACTAATCTGGATTATTCTCACCGACGGCCCAGGACTTCGGGCCACGGGCGATGCGTCCGCACGTCGGACCGTTGCGGCCAATAGGCCGCCAGCGCTAGCCCGTTCACCCCATTGAACAACAGGAACCAGAGGGCCTGCAATTCCGGTGAGGACAGGTGCGGGGCGATGAGCGGTGCCGCCAGAGCCATGCCCGCTACGCCCACGGTTGTCAGACGCTGCAGTTGGGCGCGCCGATGGCTATCCAAACCCGCCAGGAGGGCGATCGCGCAGGGTACGGCCGCAAAAAGTACCAGATGAGCTGCCGTCCAGCCGCCCACCAAGGCCGACGCGGTCAGTGCAGCGGCAGAGAGGGTCGCCGCGATCAGTACCACCGGTCCGACCGCAAAGATCGGCCAGGGCATCGAGCACTGGGCGTTGACCACCAGTTGGAATTTTCGGTTTGTCCTTGTCGCGTTCATTTTCGGTCTCCGATTGTCGATGACCGAAGGATAGGGCCACTCCATGAAAATCAGAAACCTTGCGACCGGGGCCGAAATGGTCCGGCTGCCACTTGGGCGACAAGCGATCGAGTCGAAGCCTGCGGGGGAATACTGCGGGCAAGGATTATTGGCTCTATTCTATGGGGTACGGAGCCGGGGTACGAAATGGGGTACGAGTTGCGAATCAACGCCGACTTAACGCACTGATTTTGCGAAGTTTTTGCCGTGTCGGAAAAAATGGTGGAGCTGAGCGGGATCGAACCGCTGACCTCGTCATTGCGAACGACGCGCTCTCCCAACTGAGCTACAGCCCCTCACCACGCCGGTATATGGACAATATTGGCGCCAAGGGCAAGGGGGGGCGCGGCGGGCTGGCTAGACGATACGCCTTTCGATCAGGGCCGTTGTGGTATCGGCGATGGCGCGATCGGCCGCGATCAAAGGCCGGCCCAGAAGGGCGACGGCACTGCGCGAATCGAGTGATTTCAGCACCCCCAATTCGTTGAGAATGCCGCGCACGTCCCGGTCGAACAGGGCATAGACGCGGACAGCCCAATCGGGCATGGGCAGGCGCGGCACCTTGCGGTTCGGGGCTGTCTTGCGGACGATTTCGGCAACTTCCCCCATCAGCATGGACCTTTCACCCATGGGGAAGCGGCGTCCGCCGGCATTGGGGGCGGTCATGGCCTTGAGGTGGGCCTCGGCAATATCGCGGACATCGACAATGACGAAGGGCATGCGCGGCAGCGCCGGGACCGAGCCGTCCAGCAGGCGCTTGACCATCAGGGCGGATGTGCCCGGGTCCTCGTCGAGCAGCGGCCCCAGAATGGCGCTGGGATTGATGGTGGCGAGGTCGTTTTCACGGCCAGCCTCCCGCATGATCTCCCAGGCACGCTGTTCTGCCAGGGTCTTGGATTCGATATAGGCGTTGACGCCGCGGCCATTCAGGTTTGTCCAGTCCGCCTCGGTGAACGGCCTCGTCCGCGATTTGTCATGGCCATAGGCGATCGCTGCCATGGATGAGGTCAATACGATCCGCTCGACGCTGGCCTTGAGGGCCGCATTGAGCGCCCGCTCGGTCCCTTCGACGGCGGGGCGAATGAGTTCCATCTTGTCCTCGGGCAGGTCGATGACAAAGGGCGAGGCGGTGTGCTGGAGATAGCGCACGCCGTCCATAGCCTTGTCCCAGCCCTTGTCGGACATGAGGTCGAGTTCGACGAATTCGAGCCGGGAGATGTCGGTGCCGGCGCGGCGTAGCGTGTCCCGCACCGCCTCGGCCTTGCCGATGTTGCGCAGGCTGCCGCGCACGCTATAACCGGCCTTGAGCAGGGCCAAAGCAAGGTGACCGCCGAGAAATCCGGATATGCCGGTGAGCAGGACGCGGTCATGGACTTGGGCGTTTGCGGACATGGGATGGCCTCCTGATGAATTGAACGATATATACGTTGATCGTTCAATTCGTTCAATATCGATGGGTACACATATTTGCGATGAGCACTGACAGGCACTCGGAAAAGCGAGCGCGCATCCTCGATGCGGCGCAGGAGCTGTTCCTGCACCAGGGCTTGCGGGCGACCACCATGGAGGCGATCGCCAAGGCAGCGCGCATGGCCAAGGCCACGCTTTATGCGGAGTTCTCCGACAAGGACGCAATTTTCCTGGCCATTCTGGAGCAGCTGATCGCCGAAAAGCTGGTGCGCTTCGAGGCGGGCCTGGCCGCGCCGGGGCCACTGGTCGACCGCATCGGAGCGGCGCTGGCAGCAGAGTTCGGCGTGATTGCCGAAGCACTGGCCGGCTCGGCCCATACCGAAGAACTATTCTCGGCACATCGCCTCGGCTCGGCGCTCTTTGCCGCATCGGACCGCACCGTGCGGGAACGGGTCACGACGGAATTGGCCGCCGCAGGGGTCGCAGATCCCGCCAGGCTGGCGCGGCTGGTGCTGGACGCCAGCTATGGCGTGGCGCAGAAATCGATTGCCGCCGAGACGCTGGCTGAAGACCTTGTACTGGTGGCGCGCCGCTTGCTGGGGCCAGAGCTCTCCTAGCGCGCGACCGACGCCCAGGCCCCCACCTTTTCGCTCTCAAAGATCGCGTCGATCACCCGCATCGTCTTGATCGCATCTTCAACGCCATAGGGCAGGGGCGTGTTGCCCAGAACCGCCTGGGCAAAGGCCTCCGCCTGTTCGGAATATTGGTCGCAGGCGGGCAGGATTTCGCGCCGGGCGAGCGCGCCGTCGACAGTGCCACTGACATCGATGGTGATGGCAGTCGGCATATTTGCGGGGGCGTTGAAGGGGATGATGATCTCGGCCTTGGCCCGGGTCCCGAAGACTTGCACGCGCTGGTGCGGCGCGGCCTGGGTGGAACAGGTAAAGCTCAATTGCCGGCCACCGCCGAAATCGGCCATGACGCTGGCGAGACGGTCGGTGCCGAAATCGGGGTCCCGTTCTACCAGGGAAACGACGCGGCTGGGCTCGCTCTCGAAGAAATAGCGCCCCGCGGTGACGGGATAGCAGCCGATATCCATGATGCCGCCGCCGCCGATATCGGCCTGGTTGCGCACATTGGCGGGGTCGACATTGTGATAGGTGAAGACGGCGTTGATGGAGCGAATGTCACCCAATTCGCCCGAGCGGATGATCTCGCGAACCCGCTGCCATTGCGGATGGAAGCGCACCATGAAGGCTTCCATGAAGACAATGTCCTTGGGAATGGCGCGCAATTGCTCGGCCTCGGTCGCCGAGAGGGCGATCGGTTTTTCGCATAACACGTGCTTGCCGGCGCGCGCCGCTGCCAGGGTCATGGGCACATGTAAATGGTTGGGTAGCGGATTGTAGATGGCGTCGATGTCGGGGTCGGCAAACAGGTCTTCATAGGAGCCATAGGCCCGCTCAATGCCGAGGCGGTCAGCCGCGGCCCGGGCCTTGGCGGCATCGCGAGAGGCGATCGCCAGCACCTGGGAACTGGGCGAAGCCTGGATGGCGGGCGTTACCTTCTCCATCCCGATATTGGCGGTGGACAGGATGCCCCAACGAACGGTCTTGGTCATGAAATGCTCCTCTGCCTGTGTCTGACGTACGCTCCTCAGGGCGGTTCGGGCAAGTGTCGGCGCGCAGAAAGTCTCACCGGAATGTCATCATGCCTGCGTTAACCTTGGCGTCGGCTGCCTCGGTTCTGCCAAACGAGCTGTGTTAACCTGGTCTTAAGGGCCCGGTGGCGGGCCGACAGCTTGCCGGGGCCATTCATGCAGCTCAAGCCCAATGCCTTCCGCCTCCACGAAACCGCACGCGGGGTGGAGACCATGAGCCGGTTTGCCCTGGCGGTGCTGGCGCTGGCCTCCGGCGTCTATACCTATCTGGGGGTGAGAGGCCTGCTCGATGGTTCGGCGAGCTTTGTCTTTTTTGCCGCCATCATCTATTCGGCGGCCGTCTCGGTCGCGATTTACGCCTTCTGGACCTATATGATGCGGTTCATTCCGCTGGTGGTCAGCGGTGTGCAACGGATCGGCTTGTTCGTTACCATGCTGGCCGGCTCGGTGATGATCATCGCCATGAGCTCCTGGCTCAATGCCGCGGCCCTGGCCGGCTCTGCGGCTCTCGAACAGCATATGGCTGTCACGCTCCAGGGCTATGCGGAAGATCTGGATCAGGCCCATGCCAATGCTTTGGCCAGCCAGAGCCTGCTGCCCGATGTCGAGCGCGCCGCCGCCCGGTTTGCCGCCCTGGCTCAGGATGAGCGGGAGAGCGGCGCCCTCACCGGAACGCAGGGCTCGGGCAGCGTGGTGCAATTGCTCACCCAGATGAGCACGCAGATGACGCAACTGGCCGGCACCATCTCCGGATCGCGCGAAGAGGTTTCGACGCTGTTCGCCCAGGGTTCGGAGCGCTTGGCCAGCATGCGCGAGCTGGTGTCGACGCCGGGGCAGATCGAGCCGCGCTCGGACGCTTTCCAGGCCGAGGCGGTGCAGCTCTCGGCCGTCATTGCCGCCCTGCAGCAGACCGACGTGGCCGCTTCGGTGCGGCGCGCCGCTACCGATCTCTCCGCGGGTTTCATCGCCCCGGTGGCCGATGGCCGGGTGGGCGATCTGGCTGTGCGACAGAACCAGGTGATGGCGACAGTCCAGAGCTCGGTGGATGCCCAGTCGGCGGCTCTGGTGGCGGCGGCCGACGAAATTCTGGCCACGCCCAGCGTCGCGCAACGACGCTTTGTGCCCCTGTCCTCCGCAGAGGCGGTGATCCGCTACTGGGGCGATTTCATCCCCTCCTGGGCGGGCGCCATTTCGATAGACCTGCTGCCCGTGGTGCTGGTGCTGGTGCTAATGATCGTCAACGATGCCATGCGGCGCGAGGCCGAGACGCTCAAGGAAGCCGAGACCATAACGGCGGCCGAAATGCTGCGGGCCATGGCGCTCTACAAGCGTATGGAAGCCGAGGGCGCCGCCGAGGCAGCGGCAGCGCTCACGCCGCAGATCGAGGAAATCGAGGAGCGGCCGGCGGCGCAGGGGCCAGACGAAGCGGCAGGTGACGAAGAGGGGACCGTGACGCCCATTGACGCGGCGCAGCGTAAGCGCGGCGAGGGGCCGCGCCCGGCATGAAGACAGAGGCCAATGCGCGCCCGGCGACCGATGCGGGGCCGTTCTACCGGCATCTACTAAGCGGATTGGCGAAGATCGAAGATGGCGCCATTCTGCGCTTTGCCTTTTTCGCGCTGCTGGCCGGCACGATCGGCGTGCTCTATGTCGATTTTCGTGAGCTGAGCGCCAATGCCCCCGCCGCGCTAACCTATACGCCGCAACCCATATTGCCGCCGACGAGCACCCAGGATGGTGGCGGGCGGCCGCGTCCCGCCCTGACGACGCCGCCGGAACTTCTGGATGAGCCCCTGCGAATCGAGCTGGAAGGCGGCGGGGTGTTGCGGCTCACCGGCACCATTGATCCGGGCGCGGCAAAAAGATTTGAACACGAGATCGATACAAGGGGCGAATATGTGTCAACCGTGCTGCTGGATTCCCCCGGCGGCGCAGTGGACGATGCCCTCGAAATGGGGCGCCTGATTGGGGAGAAAGGACTTCATACGCGAGTGCCGGATGGTGCGCTTTGTGCATCCTCCTGTCCGATTGTTTTTGCCTCGGGCCAGGTCCGGGAGGCAGGACGTGAGGCGGCCATAGGCGTGCACCAGATCTATGCGGCGGCGCTTAACGCCTCGCCTGTGGATGCGTTGAGCGTTGCAGGCGTGGCCATGGCTGACGCGCAGACGGCTACGGCGGCAATCACCCGGCGCCTGACCGAGGCCGGCGTAGACCCGGCGATGTGGCTGCATGCGCTCGAGACGCCGCCCGACCGGCTTTACTATTTTTCGCCCGAAGAGCTCGAGCGTTATCGGCTCGTCACGCAATGGGCGGAGAATTGATGTTGTGGAGCGGAACCGGAGGAGGACCGGGCTGTTCCGCGCGTTAGACCAAGAAAAGGCGAGGAGGCCACACCATGAAGCAAGCCCATATGCTCACGCGGCATCGGGACATTCAGAATTGGGTCACAGATCGCAGCGGCCGGCCGGCGATCGCCCGGGTGCGCGACCGTTTCGGGGATGAGCGCGCCCAGCTCAAGCTGCGGTTTTCGCATCAGAACGAAGGCCGTGAAGATATCGGCATGAGCCCGTGTTCTTGGACGGCCTGGCTGGCGGAGCTGGACCGGCAGAACCTGGCCCTCAAGGTCGATGCGACCGGTGACTGCGAACTGGTGTCGCGCCAGGCTATGAACTGAGCCGGCGGTTTTCGGTAGGCCTTTCGGACCGCGGCTGACCAGAGGCGTCCGCGGATGCCATGCGGACACAGTCGCGGCCATCGCTCTTGGCCTGGTAGAGCGCAGCGTCTGCCCGGCGCAGCAGGTCGGAGAGGTGGTCATAGGGCATGAATTGGGCGACGCCGAATGAGGCAGTCGCGGGGGTCGAAAGCCCGGTATCGTCCGTCGGCAGATTGCGGAAATTGAGCCGGACGGTTTCGGCATAGAGCTTGCCGGTCGAGAGGTTGGCGCCGGGGATGAAGGCGGCGAATTCCTCGCCGCCCAAACGCCCCAGCACGGCCTGCGGCACCGCGCAATCGCGCAGGATTTCCGCGAAAGCGGCAATGACCGCGTCCCCGGCGGCGTGGCCATGGGTGTCGTTGATCTGCTTGAAATGGTCGAGATCGGCGACGATCATCACGGCTGGTACCCCCGAGCGGGCCGCCAGGACGAGGGCGCGGTCGCCGCGATCCTCAAAGCCCCTGCGGTTGAGGAGGCCCGAGAGCGTGTCGGTTTCCGAGCGGGCCGTCATGTCGGCCATGACGTCGCGCACGATAATCAGCAGCATCATCAGCCCATTGGCGATCAGCAATACCGCACCCAGGGTCTGGGAGACGGCGGCATAGGTGGAGCTGATATAGGCCTGCGGCGCCTGGCCCGAGCCGATCGCGACGGCGAGGAACGGCTTGGCCAGGAAATGCAGGGACGAGACCAGATAGATGGCGAACAGCACCCAGTCGAGCGCAGCCTTGCGCCTGTTTGCCAGAATCACGCCCAGGCCGATGGCCTGCACCAGGGCATAAGGACCCTGATAGAGCATGTTGCGGACAAAGCTGGCGCGCGGCATGTCCAGAATGGTCAGGTTCAACAGCAGAGATGCAGCCACGGCCAGGCCCTGCAAGAGCCAGGGCGGCCTGACCCGGTAGTGCTGCGCCAGGCCTATGACGCAGCCGGCCAGCGCCAGCAGAAACACCGCGAAGATGCCGAAGCTCACCAAACGGTGATCATCCTGATAGGGCAGGATGAACTCGAGCACGACATTGAGCACCCCAAAGCTATAGGCAAGCGCCAGCCAGCGCGCCCCCAGCGCCGAGCGCTGATAGGCCGCCACGACACCGAAGGCGGTGGCGAAAATCCCTGCGATGAACAGGTTTATGGCCAGCACAAAGGCCGCTGCGCTCATGAATGCCGATCCGTTTCACTACCCTTCCAGTCTAGCGGCCCCGGCTCGCTGAGACGTTAACGCCCAGCTAGCGACCGGCCGGTCCGGGTGCCACGCCAAGGGCCTCGGCGAGAAGGGCGAAGGAGCGACGGCGCAGGGCGTAGTCGTGGATGGTGGTGGTGATCATCACCTCGTCGGCCCCGGCGGCATGGGCCTTTTCGGTGATCGCCTCGGCTAGCTGTTCAGGGTCGCCGACCAGCCAGAGCGGTGATTGATGTTCGATCACCTGTTGCTGCTGCGGCGAAAGAGCGCGGGCGGCGGCTTCTTCGGGTGGCATCAGCTGGCGCTGCTCGCCGGTGACGAACAGGGCCCAGCTCACCGCCTGCGAGGTGGCCAGGAACTTTGCCTCCTCTTCGCTCGGGGCGCAGATGGCCGAAAGGCAGAGAATGGTCCTGGGTGCAGGGAAGTCCCTGGACGGCGCGAACGCCTGGCGATAGGCGGCAAAGGCGGGTGCGGCCGGGGTGTGGCTGAAATGAGCCGCAAATGCATAGCCGAAGCCAAGCTGCCCGGCTGCCTGTGCACTGGCCCCCGAGGAGCCCAGGAGCCATTTGGGCGGCAGGGTGATGCCGCCGGGTGAAACCGGCACTCGGGAGAAGGGATGGTCGGGCGGAA
This sequence comes from uncultured Devosia sp., assembly GCF_913055165.1. Taxonomy (GTDB): domain Bacteria; phylum Pseudomonadota; class Alphaproteobacteria; order Rhizobiales; family Devosiaceae; genus Devosia. The sequence continues at coordinate 19,700 of NZ_CAJXJS010000004.1, read as the reverse complement.
AGCCGTCCTCGTCGAAGGCCATGAGTTCGGCCAGATAGGCCGAAAACTCCTCCCCGCCGCCACTCTTGAGTGCGCGCATGGCATAGCCGTCACCGCCCGGTGCCCGGCCGATCCCGAGATCGATCCGCTCCGGATGCAGCGCCGCAAGGGTGCGGTAGGCCTCGGCAATACGCAATGGCGCATGGTTGAGCAGCATGACGCCGCCCGAGCCAATGCGAATATTTCGGGTCGCGGCCGCCGCACTGCCGATCAGGATCTCGGGCACCGAAGAGGCGATCGAGGGCATGCCGTGATGCTCGGCATACCAAAGCCGCGTATAGCCGAGCCGGTCAGCCTCCTGCGCCAGCAGCACGGTTTCGGCCATGGCTTGTTGGGTGTTTGTGCCCTGGGCAATAGGGGCGAGGTCCTGCAATGAAAGGCTGAAAGGGGCGGGCATCAAAAGGTTCTCGGACAAGGTCTTTTATCGGTAGATCACGATGAACCCCTTGCCCGTCAAGGTTTGGTCAATGTTTTTGTCATTTTTGATCCGGTCCCTGCGGGCGCGATTGACTCGCCTGCGGGTCGATGGCCCAATAAGGGCCTGTTGCGGGAGAGTATCGATGTTGAAGTGGATCGGCCTGATCTTGGGAGGCCTTGCGAGCCTGCCGATGGCGCCGGCCGCTGCACAGAACTTGCTCGATCCCCATCCGCTGGCCGGCGTGGTCGACGAATTGCGTATCGGCCTGCATGCCCACAGGGTGCATCACGCTGCGCTGCCTTTCCTGGTCAATGAGTGGAAGCTGAACGGGGTTGAGGATGTCAGTTTCGACGTGCTCTTCACTTCGCCCGATGTCGATGTCTTCCGCTGGATCGGCTCGCCTCGTCCCGAGATCGGCACGACCATCAGCATGACCGGGCGGGACAGCCTGGTGCACGCCAACCTGACCTGGCAATTGCCGGTCTTCGACACGCCGATCTATCTCGAGGCCGGTCTGGGCGCGGCCATTCATGACGGGGTGCTGACCGGGGCCGCACCCGGCCGGCAGAATTTCGGCTGCCGGGTCAATTTCTATGAACGCTGGGGCGTGGGTATACATGTGAGCGAAAACGCCACGGCGACCCTGACCTATGAACACACCTCCAATAATGGCTGGTGCGTGGCCAATGACGGCCTGTCCAATTTCGGCCTCAGGCTAGGCTGGAAGTTCTAGCCTGGGTTCATGCGGCCTGGCCCGCAGCCCAACCTGAGGCCCAGGCCCACTGGAAATTGTAGCCGCCGAGCCAGCCGGTGACATCCACCGCTTCGCCCACGAAATAGAGGCCCGGCACGTCGCGCGCCATCATGGTCTTGGCGTCCAGCCCGGTCGTGTCGATACCGCCTAGCGTGACTTCGGCCGTGCGGTAGCCTTCCGACCCGACCGGCTTGAGGGTCCAGCGTGACACCTGTTCGGCGGCGGCAAGAAGTTTCTTGTCCGAAAGGTCGCCGATCATGCCGGGCTGGCCGATCATCTCGCCCAGCAATTGCGCCAGGCGCCGGGGCAGCTTTTCGCTGAGCACGGTCTGGATGTGGAGCTTGGGCGTGGCCCGGCGCGCGGATTTGAGCAGCTCGAGCGCATCTTCGCCGGGCAGGAGATCGACCGAAATAGTGTCGCCTTCGCGCCAATAGGAAGAAATCTGCAGGATAGCCGGACCAGATAGTCCGCGATGGGTGAAGAGCAGCGCCTCTTCGAAGCGGGTTTTGCCATGGCCGACAATGGCGTTGGTCGAGACACCGGCCAGCGGTTTCAATTGTTCCAGCGCACCGGGTTCGAAGGTCAGCGGCACCAGGGCGGGGCGGGTTTCGGTGATCTTGAGGCCGAACTGGCGGGCAATGTCATAGGCCAGGCCCGTTGCCCCCATCTTGGGGATGGATTTGCCGCCAGTGGCGACAACCAGGCTGGAGGCCGTGACCCGGCCATCACCCACCATCACGTCAAAACCCTCGTCAATCCTTTCGATGCTGCCCACCTGCCGCCCGGTCCAGATTGCCGCGCCGGCGGCGCGCAGATCATTGGTCAGCATGGCGACGATCTGGGTGGCGGGGCCATCGCAGAACAATTGCCCAAGGGTCTTTTCGTGAAAGGCGATGCCCTGTTTTTTCACCCGGGCGATGAACATGTCCGGCGTGTAGCGGGAGAGGGCCGACAGGGCGAAGCGCGGATTGGCGCTGAGGAAGCGCTCGCGCCCCAGCTGGTGGGTCGCGTTGATATTGGTGAAATTGCAGCGCCCGCCGCCGGAAATGCGGATCTTCTCGCCCGGGTCGCGCGCATGGTCGACCACCAGCACCCTGCGACCGCGCTTGCCGGCCTCGATGCCCGCCATCATGCCGGCAGCCCCGGCACCCAGAATGATCACGTCGAAATCGGGCATAGTGTTCCTCGGTTCTTCACCTCGCCCTTGGGGGAGAGGTCGGCGCGGTGCGCCGGGTGAGGGGGCCTTCAGCTCTCAGTGCTGTCAAGGCCCCTCGTCCCCACCCTTTCCTCTAAAAGGGAGAAGGGGCGCAAGGGGCAATGCGGTCTGCATCGCGCGTGGCAAATTCATTGACTCTTTCCTATTTCAGCGTATGACAAGTCCTGCTTTTTCATAGGAAGCCTCGTTCATCATGCGCCGCCGCAGCCTCACCGCAGCTCTTGCCACCACCCGGTTTACCACCGGGGGCATGCCGGCCATGACCAAAACCACCAAAACCGCCTGACGCTTTTCCCCGGGTCGCACTCCCGACGGGGAGAGGCGCCAAAGCATTGACCGCGATGATGTGTCATCGTGCGGGAGGCGAAAATGGTAAGGAACCGGAGTTCCATTATGGGTTATCGTGTCGCTGTCGTCGGGGCCACAGGCAATGTGGGCCGCGAAGTTCTCAACATTCTGGCCGAGCGCAAGTTTCCGGCGGACGAGGTCTTTGCCTTGGCTTCGTCGCGCTCCATCGGCAAGGAATTGTCCTATGGCGACAAGGTGCTCAAGGCCAAGGACCTGCAGCATTTCGACTTCTCGAGCGTCGATTTCGCGATCATGTCGGCCGGCGGCTCAATCTCCAAGGAATGGGCCCCAAAGATCGCCGCAGCCGGGGCGATCGTGATCGATAACTCCTCCTACTGGCGCTACCACTCCGACGTGCCGCTGGTGGTGCCGGAGGTGAACGCGCATGTGCTCGATCGCTGGCTCAGCGATCCCAAGCGCACCAATATCATTGCCAATCCCAATTGCTCGACGGCGCAGCTGGTCGTGGCGCTGAAGCCGCTGCACGACGCGGCCAAGATCACCCGCGTGGTGGTGTCGACCTATCAGTCGGTGTCCGGCGCGGGCAAGGAAGGCGTCGACGAGCTCTGGAACCAGACCAAGGGCATTTTCGTCAATGACAGCCCGACCCCGGGCAAGTTCCCCAAGCAGATTGCCTTCAACGTCATCCCGCATATCGATGTGTTCATGGAGGACGGCTACACCAAGGAAGAATGGAAGGTGCTGGCCGAAACCAAGAAGATGCTCGACCCCAAGATCAAGGTAACCTGCACCGCGGTGCGCGTGCCGGTCTTTGTCGGTCACTCCGAGGCGGTCAATCTCGAATTTGCCAACCCGATCAGTGCCGATGAGGCGCGTGACATCCTGCGCGAGGCGCCCGGCGTCTCGGTGATCGACAAGCGCGAGGCCGGTGGCTACGCGACCCCGGTCGAGAGCGTGGGTGAATATGACACCTATGTCAGCCGCATCCGCGAGGATGTCACGGTCGAAAACGGCCTCGCCATGTGGGTGGTTAGCGACAATCTGCGCAAGGGCGCCGCGCTTAACACCGTGCAGATTGCCGAAACCCTGATTGAAAAGGGCTACAAGGCCCGAGCCTTGGCGGCCTGACAGACCCTCGTGTACGGGGCTCCACCCCACCCTTGATCCCTCCCCATCGAGGGGAGGGAGACGATGGAGCCGAGGCGTTCCAGCCTGCACCTCCCTCCCCCTTGTGGGGAGGGAATGAGGGTGGGGGTAAACCGGACTAAACCATGCCCCTCCGCCACATTCTCCTCGCCCTGTTGGTCGTTGCCATTTGGGGCTTCAACTTCGTTGTCATCAAGCTGAGCGTGGAGGCCCTGCCGCCGATCCTGGCGGCGGCCTTGCGCTTTGCGGCGGCCGCCTTTCCGGCGGTGCTGCTGGTCCGTCCACCCAAGGCGCCGGCCTGGGTCGTCATCTGCTTCGGCCTGACCTTTGGCGTGGCGCTCTACGGGTTTCTCAATCTCGGCCTGGCCTGGGGCATGCCGGCCGGGCTGAGTTCGCTGGTGCTGCAGACCCAGGCCTTTTTCACCATGGTCATGGCCTTTGTGCTTCTGGGCGAGCGGCCGAGCCGGTTCCAGATCATCGGGGCGGCCATCGCCTTTGCCGGCATTGCCGTCATTGCGTCTGAACGGCTGGAAGTCACCAATCTGCTGCCGCTGGGATTGGTGCTGCTGGCCGCCTTGAGCTGGGGCCTGGCCAATGTGCTGACCAAGAAGGCCGGCAGGGTCAATGCGGTCTCGTTCACCGTCTGGGGGGCGCTGGCGGCGCCTGTGCCGCTCTTGGCATTGTCGGTGCTGACAGAAGGGTGGCCGACCGTTTCCGCGGCCCTGGCCGGCTTCAGCTGGGCCGATGCCGGGTTGATCGCCTTTCTTGCCTATCCGGCAACGCTTTTGGGTGGGGGAATCTGGAGCTGGCTATTAGGCCGGCATCCGGCGTCGGTGGTCGCGCCATTCACGCTATTGGTGCCAATCACCGGCCTGGCCTCGGGCTATCTGGTCCTCGGCGAAACCATCACCCGCGTGGAGGTCCTCGGGGCCCTGTTGGTGATCAGCGGGCTGATCGTGACGCTGCGCAAGGCGAGAAAGAGCGAGCCGCCCATAAGGCTGGATTGAAGGAGAAAGGCCGCATGGAGCGGCCTTGTTCCTGTCGTTATTGGCCGGATGTGTCGGACAATGAGCTTGCCGGATCGAGCGGAACTGCCGGAGCGGTCATGGCGTCATCCATGGGAGCTGGCGCCGGCAGCGTGCTGGATTGCAGGGCATTGATCTCATCGGCGCTGAGGCTGCCATTGGCGTCCATGTCGGCGACAGTGAACTCTTCCTGGGTCAGGTCCGGCCAGACCGCCTGCAATTCTTCAAAGCTGAGTTCTCCACTGGCGTCGAGGTCCACATCGGCGAAGTTCATCGGCGCCTGAGCCAGGGTCGGGGTGGCAGCAAGGGTCAGGGCAACAAGGCCCATTGCAATCTTGTTCATGCGAGAAAATCTCCATCTGGGGTGGCTTCACCCCGTTTCTTGGCAGGCCGCGGCCACCCCGGGACGCGTGGGGTGGCCGGCCGATAGCCCTGGTCATGCACCGTGCAGCCGGAGTTGGGGGGGGGCGCGGCCGAAGGTGCCCAGGGCAGCGTGCTTATTCGGCGGCAGGGGCCGCGGAGGCTGCGACCAGCGCGTCATATTCTTCGAGCGAAAGCTCGCCATTGCCGTCGGTGTCGGCGGCGGTGAAGGCCTCTTCGGTCAGATCGGGCCAGGCGACCTGCGCTTCAGCCAGCGACACGCTGCCGTTCATGTCGGTATCGACCGTGGCGAAATCGGTCGTGGCCTGGGCCAGGGCAGCGCCGGTCAGGCCGAGGGCGAACAGCGAGGTCAGGACGATCTTTTTCATGGGATTGCTCCATACTGTCTTTGTTGGGAACGGCACCTGCATCAGGCCGGTGCCGACGGGCGCTTGCTGAGCGGCCCGTGGGACAGACAGTGGTTGCCCAATGTGGCTGGTGGTGGCCCGCAGAAGGGCGCGAGCGGACAGTTTCCGCGGCGTTTTTCGGGCAATGTGAAGCCCTTAGCCAGCCGGGACCCGGCAGTCACGACGGCGTGAATCATGGTCCCGCAACAGCATTTGATCACGCTCTAGTGATCACGATTGCGGCCGACCAAGTGCAAGTTTTGGGCGAAACGGGGACAAGTGGGAGCCGGCTAGTCGACGGGGCAAGACCTTTGCCCCATCGATCGCCGCCAATGCGTCAAAGCGTGGGGCGGATGAAGTCGCCACTATTGTCCATGATCCACAATTCGCCGGTCGAGATGTCAAACCAGGCGCCATGCACCGCCAACTGGCCGTCTTCCTCAAGCTTCTTGACATAGGGGAAGGTGCGCAGGTTGCGGATGGAGTTGCGGATCGAGATGCGCTCCATGGCGGTCTGCCGCTCGGCCTCGGTCATCAGCGTGTTCTGGCCCAGCTGGCTGGGCAGCTCGCCCAGCATGCTCATCCACTTGCCGATGAAATCGCCGCTGTCGAGTGGCTTCATATGCGGGTCCAGAGCCGCCTTGATGCCGCCGCAGCGACCATGGCCCATGACCACAATATTGGAGACGCTGAGCCCCTTGATGGCAAATTCGATTGCCGCCGAGGTACCGTGCTGTCCGCCGTCAGGCTGGTAGGTGGGCACCAGATTGGCGACATTGCGCAGCACGAACAATTCGCCCGGGCCGGCGTCGAAGATCATTTCGGGCGCCGCGCGGCTGTCGCAGCAGGCGATGATCAATGTCGTCGGCTTCTGGCCGGTTTCGGCCAAACCGCGAATGCGTTCTTTCTCCCGGGCATAGCGTCCGGACATGAAATTGGCGTGGCCGTCGAGAAGGTGCTGAGGAAAGCTGTGCATGCCGGTTGGATTAGCTGTAAGAGGCACCAAGATCAATTGTGGACATTGGGATGTTCGACAAAGGGGGCATGCATGCTGATCTACCGTTTCCTGACCGGCGAGGACGACAGTGCCTTTTGCCACAAGGTAACCAAGGCGCTGTCGGAGGGGTGGCAATTGCACGGCAGCCCCACCTATGCCTATGACGCGGTGACCAAGAAGATGCGCTGCGGCCAGGCGGTCACCCGCACGGCGCGGGATCAGCCCTATGATCCGGACAAGAAGCTGGTTGACTTCTGAACGTCCAAAGGGGCAGTTCGACCGAACTGAGTGAAGAAGGCCGCGACAGCTATGCTGGCGTGGCGAGTGGGCCCGCTCCGGTGGTGCGATTTCAGGTCAGGAGGCCATGAGAGCTATGCTCTCATGGCGTTTGCCGTGCGGCGCGCTGCAGTGCGGCATGCTGGAGCAGGATGATGGTCTTGGCGTCGAGAATGCGGCCGTCCTCGATCATGGCGAGCGCGTCGGCAAGCGTCAGTTCCACCACCTCGATCTCTTCGCCCTCATGGGCAAGCCCGCCCCCGGCCCCGCGCCGGGTCGTCGCATTGTACTGGCCGACGAACAGGCTGGTTTTTTCCGACAGCGAGCCCGGGCTCGCATAGACGTCGCAGACATGGACCAGGTTGACCGGCTCATGGCCGGTTTCCTCTATGGCCTCGCGATTGGCCGCCAGGGCAGGGGCTTCGCCATCCAACAGGCCCGCGCAGACCTCCAGCAGATCGGGATGGTCGCCGTTCAGCAGCGGCGGCAGGCGGAACTGGCGCACCAATAGGACGGTGTCGCGGGCCGGGTCGTGCAGCAGCAGGGCGGCAGCATTGCCGTGGTCATAGACCTCCCGTTCAAGCCGTTGCACGGTGCCGTCCTTGTGCCGGTAGTCCAGGGTGACGCTGGATAGCGATCCCCAGCCCTTCACCAGCAGCCTGGTCGAGATGATGGCGATGCGATCGGACATGGTGGTCTCCGGGATAAGCGCCTCCGCATAACCCATCCGATGGCGGCTTGGTAGGGCCGGGGGCCCGGACCGGGGTCAGCGTGAGAGGGGGTACACCCCGCCGATCGGCGCCGCCCTCCCCCGCTCATGCCGTCCAAACCTTCCTTCGCAGGTCGAACAGCCTGTGCGCTATACGAACAAAGTGCGCGCTGCGCCGAAAGTTGCATGCCGGGGGCGGTGCAGGGCTTTGATTTTGTAACCATTGGACGGTAAAGACTCGAACCATTCCAAACTGGACGCGGCGACGCGCCGCATCAGGAAAGGCCCCGGAACGCCCCATGACGGTCAGAGCCCGCCCCACCTCCCCGCATCTGCAAATCTATCGCTGGACCGTCACCATGGCGATGTCCATCCTTCACCGCATGACCGGCATTGCCAATTATGCCGGCATGGCGTTGCTCGCCGTCTGGCTCGTGGCCGCGGCCATCGGGCAGGATGCCCTGACCCAGGTCAACTACATCTATGGCAGCTGGTTCGGCCAATTGGTGTTGTTCGGCTTCACCTGGAGCCTGGTACATCACATGTGCGGGGGCCTCCGGCACTTCGTGTGGGATTTTGCCGTGATGATGGAGCCGGGGCAGCGCGAGCGCATGGCCTGGGCCACGATCATTGCCTCGGTGATTCTCACCCTCCTGATCTGGACCGTTTTCGTGTGGATGGCCTGATATGCGCGACACTGTGATCAATACCCAGACCATCGCCAATCCAAAGTCGCATTATGGCGATGCGAAAGCCGCCACCCGCCATTTCATCACCCAGCGGACCACCGGCGCCATCAATATCCTGTTCCTGCTGCTGCTGCTGTTCGTGGTGGTGCGGCTGGCCGGGCAGGACCGGGCCGACGTGGTGGCGCTGCTCGGCAATTGGTGGCTTGGCATTCCCTTTGCGGCGCTGATTGCCATTGCCGCGGTGCATATGCGCAACGGTATGCGCGATACGCTCGAGGACTATGTCCATGGCTCGCTCTATCGCCTCGCCATGCTTCTCAACACGCTCTTCTGCCTCGCCGTCGCCCTGCTCGGTGCTGGCGCTGTGCTCAAAATCGTCTTCTGGGGTTGATCAACAATGGCTGAATACGAACTGATCGACCACGAATTCGATGTGGTGGTGGTGGGTGCCGGCGGCGCGGGTCTGCGCGCCACGCTGGGCATGGCCGAACAGGGGTTCAATACCGCCTGCATCACCAAGGTCTTCCCCACCCGGTCCCACACCGTGGCCGCGCAGGGCGGCATTGCCGCATCCTTGCAGAATATGGGCCCCGATAGCTGGCAGTGGCACATGTACGACACCGTCAAGGGGTCGGACTGGCTGGGCGACAATGACGCCATGGAATATCTGGCGCGCGAGGCCCCGGCGGCGATTTACGAGCTGGAACATTATGGCGTGCCCTTCAGCCGCACCAATGAGGGCAAGATCTACCAGCGGCCCTTTGGCGGTCATATGACCGAGTTTGGCGATGGCCCGCCGGTGCAGCGCACCTGCGCCGCCGCCGACCGCACGGGCCACGCGATCCTGCACACGCTCTATGGCCAGTCGGTCAAGAATGACGCGCAGTTCTTCATCGAATATTTCGCGCTCGACCTGATCATGGGCGAGAATGGTGAATGCCAGGGCGTCATCGCCTGGAAGCTTGATGATGGGACGCTGCATCGCTTCCGCGCCAAGCTGGTGGTGCTGGCGACCGGTGGCTATGGCCGGGCGTATTTTTCGGCCACGTCGGCCCATACCTGTACCGGTGACGGCAATGGCATGGTCGCCCGCGCCGGCCTGCCGCTGCAGGACATGGAATTCGTGCAGTTCCACCCCACCGGCATCTATGGCGCTGGCGTGCTGATCACAGAAGGCGCGCGCGGCGAGGGCGGGTATCTGACCAATTCGGAAGGCGAGCGCTTCATGGAGCGCTATGCCCCCAATGCCAAGGACTTGGCATCGCGCGATGTCGTCAGCCGCTGCATGACGCTGGAAATCCGCGAGGGCAGGGGCGTTGGTCCCAAGAAGGACCATATCTACCTGCACCTCGATCACCTCGATCCCAAGGTGCTGCATGAGCGCCTGCCGGGCATCACCGAGAGCGCCAAGATTTTTGCCGGAGTCGACCTCACCCGCGAGCCGATCCCGGTGCTGCCCACGGTGCACTACAATATGGGCGGCATCCCGGCCAATTATCACGGCGAGGTACTCAACCCGACTGCCGACGACCCCAACCGCATCGTGCCGGGCCTCATGGCCGTGGGCGAAGCGGCCTGCGCCTCGGTACATGGCGCCAACCGCCTGGGTTCGAACTCGCTGACCGACCTGGTGGTCTTTGGCCGCGCCGCAGCTCTGCGCGCCGGCAAGGTCCTCGACAAGACGACACCGGTGCCGGGCATCAACAAAGCCCAGGACGAGAAAATCCTGGCGCGCTTCGACCGGTTGCGCAACGCCAATGGCTCCCAGCCCACGGCCAAGCTGCGCGACGAGATGCAGCGCACCATGCAGGCCGATGCCGCGGTGTTCCGCACCGAGGCTTCGCTCAAGAACGGTGTCGCGGCGATGAGCGAAATCTATTCGCGCCTCACCGACGTCAAGGTCACCGACCGCTCGCTGATCTGGAATTCGGATCTGGTGGAGACACTGGAACTGGAAAACCTCATGGCCTGCGCCATGGCCACGGTGGTCAGCGCCGAAGCCCGTCACGAGAGCCGCGGCGCCCATGCGCATGAGGACTTTCCCAATCGCGACGACGTCGAATGGCGCAAGCATACGCTGGCCAAGGTCGATATTGCCTCGGGCAAGGTGGACCTCAGCTATCGTCCCGTCATCGTCGATCCACTGACCCCACAGGCCGAGGGCGGTATCGACCTCAAGAAGATCGCCCCCAAGGCGCGGGTGTACTGATGTTCAAGCTTGCGCGCTTGTCCGGCGTCGTCGCCATTCTGCTTTCGGGGCTGGTGGTCGGTTCGCCTACGTTTGGCGCTGCCGGCTTGCCGCAGGATGTTCTGGATACGGCGCTGAGAGCCTGCATTGAGAACCGCAATGCGGTCTGGGCCACTCCCGGCTCGGCCAGCCGCCTGTGCCCGTGTTTCATTGAGAATATCAAGCGGATGCCGCTGACGAACTCGCAGAAGATTCGGGTGATGCTGTTCAACTTCGACGAGGAGATGATGCAGCCATTCGTCAGGCCCTTGAGCACCGAAGACCGTGCCGTGGCGTTTCGCTACTCACTGACCATCCAAGAGGGTTGCCATGTGTAACTGGTCCCTGACGGCCGCCAAGGCGCGCGTCTACTAGGAGAGGCAGATGTGCCATCTGTGCGAGGAACGCAGCTATGATGGACGCCGCAGCGATGCGGCGACGGTTGCGCCCGCCGCAAAGCCGGTCCCGGCGCCCCCTGCGCGGGACCCTGCCGAAAAGGTGCGCAAATGAGTGATGCGGGCTATTCAGGCACTCCTCTGGCGAAAAAGCTCGGGCTCAAGGATGGGCGGCGTGCACTGTTCATCGACTTGCCCGAGGACCTGGCCGAACTGACACAGGCGCGCCAGTTTGTGGAAGCCAGCCGGATCACGGCCGATCAGGTCGGGACTGCATCACCCGGCTATGATTTCGTGCATCTGTTCACCGCCACAAGGTCAGTGCTCGAAGCGCTGGCGCTGCCGCTGATGAAGCTGATCGCCCGCGATGGCATGATCTGGGTCAGCTGGCCCAAGAAGGCAGCCAAGCTTGCCACCGACATCACCGAGGATGTGATCCGGGCGGTCCTGCTGCCCATCGGCCTGGTGGACGTCAAGGTCTGCGCCGTCGACCAGACCTGGTCCGGCCTCAAACTGGTGATCCGCAAGGAGCTGAGATGAAGCCAATTCATGCCCTGTTGCCGTTGCTGCTGCTGCTGACGCAGTCGGCCAGTGCTGCCGCCCCGACCGCGGCCCAGAAGGATGAATTCTATCGCGTATGCATGGGCATTGCGCAGAACGCGACGCTGTGCGGCTGCAAGGCCGATGCGGCGATGACCCTGATTGATGAGCGCTTCATGGGCGTCGTCATCGCCTCAATGAAGGGCGGCTCACCCGCCGCTTCCGATTACGATGCCTACAACACCTATGTCGCCAAATCGAACCAGGTCTGCAAGCCGAACTATTGAGCCGGCAAGCTGGAATGGCCTTGGGGCCACAACCCCGAAGTTGAGAAGGACGAGTTGAGAAAATGGCCGAACTGACGTTGCGCAAGGCCGACCAGCCGCAAAAGGGCAAGACCTGGCCCAAGCCCGAGGGGGCGACGCGCCTGCGCGAGTTCCATATCTATCGCTATGACCCGGACAAGGCCGACAATCCGCGGATCGATACCTATTTCGTCGATCTGGACAATTGCGGGCCGATGATCCTGGACGCCCTGCTCTATATCAAGAACAATACCGATCCGACCCTGACGCTCCGCCGCTCCTGCCGCGAGGGCATTTGCGGCTCGTGCTCGATGAATATCAACGGGCTCAACACGCTGGCCTGTACCAAGGGCATGGATGACTCCTCCGGCCCGATCAAGATCTACCCGCTGCCGCATATGCCGGTGGTCAAGGATCTGGTCCCCGACCTCACCAATTTCTACGCCCAGCACCGCGCCATCGAGCCCTGGCTCAAGACCACTTCGCCCACGCCGGAAAAGGAATGGACGCAGTCGGTCGAGAACCGCGCCAAGCTCGACGGGCTTTATGAGTGCATCCTGTGCGCCTGCTGCTCGACCTCCTGCCCGTCCTATTGGTGGAATGGCGAGAAATATCTCGGCCCCGCCGCCCTGCTGCAGGCCTATCGCTGGCTGATCGACAGCCGCGACGAAACGACCTCCGAGCGTCTCGATAATCTCGAGGACCCGTTCAAGCTCTATCGCTGCCACACCATCATGAACTGCGCCAAGGTCTGCCCCAAGGGTCTGAACCCGGCCAAGGCCATCGCCCAGATCAAGAAGATGATGGTCGAGCGCAAGGCGGCCTGAGGCTCGGCCTTTCGACTGCACCAAAAGCAAACGGCGGGACCCCGGTCCCGCCGTTCATTATTGGGGGCCTGGAGGGGGTCCAGGCGTTAGCGCAGGGTGATCTGACCGGCCTCGAACAGGGCCTGGCAGTCCGCCGCATCGTGTTCGAGATCGCTGTCCAGGAGGGTGGAGGCAGAGCCGGGACCTTCGAAGCGCGGATCGTCGCAGATGTCGTCATCGGCATAGGACGAGCTGTTGTCCCCGAACGCGACCCCGGACGAATCATAAGGCGCGCCAAGGACATAGTCGGGCGTGAACACCGGTTTGATGGCGATGTCGCCGCTGGCTTCAAGCGCCCGGCAATCGCTGGCGTCGGCCATCACATCGGCGCTGGAGAGCTTCTTGGCCATGCCCGCACCAGTGAAGCGCCAGTCATCGCATTGGCCGTCATTGGCCCATTCCGAGCTGTCCGAACCATAGTCAAACTGGCTCACCGCCACCCCGCCAGAACCCTTGAGCGTCGCCGTCCCCGCGAGGAAAGCGGCGCGGCAGTCGCTGGCGTCGTGCAGGCGATCGGTGTCAAGCGTTTCGCCGACCACGCCGGGACCGGTGAAGTCGGGATCGTCACATTCCCCGTCATTGGCCCAGCTGCTGGTATCATCGCCGAAATCGATGCGCGCCGCGATTTGCTCGAGCATGCTGGCCGAGACCGTGCTCACCGGTGCGGTAGTCGCATCAGCCAGGGTGATGGTGCCGTCTTCGAAGGCTTGGCGGCAGTCGCTGGCGTCGCGCATGATATTGACGTCTTCGAGCTCGCTGGCCATGCCCGCGCCGACAAAGCGCGGATCGTCGCATTCCAGATCCTTGGCCCATTCCGAGCTGTCGTCGCCGAAGTCGATATCGGCCTGCATGGTTGGATCGCCGTCACCAACCAGCGTAATGGCGCCTGCCTCGTAAGCGGTGCGGCAATCTGTGGCGTCCCGGCCGATATCGATGTCTTCCAGCTCTGTCGCCATGGCCGAACCGGCAAAGCGTGGATCGTCACACTCGCCATCATTAGCCCAGTTGGAGGTGTCGTCACCAAAATCGATCGCAGAGGCGTCGGCGCTGTCTCCGGTATCGGCTTCCGCCAGCGCAATGGTGCCGGCCTCGAACAGGGCCTGGCAATCGGTGGCGTCGTGGCCGACATCGGCATCAAGGAGTTCTGCGGCCATGCCTTCCCCTGAGAAGCGCGGATCGTCGCACTCCCCGTCATTGGCCCATTCGGATGCGTCATCCCCGAAATCGATGTCTGCTGCCGATTGACTCAGGGCCGGTGCCGTCAATCCTGCGAACAGGATCAGGGCTAGACCGGTTGCTCCCAGGCGCTTGCCGATTGCGCGCATTGCGTGTTCTCCCTCAAGATTCTGCCACCCGTTAGCTTACCTTATCGCGGCTTTGTGGCAGCCAGAAGTGGGAAAGCTATTCGCTCGTCGCGCGATTGCGGGATTCCTGGCGCGCAAAGTACCATGAACCTAACAAGACCATCGCCGTGCCGATGGCATGGTAGATGGTGAACGCCTCGCCCAGGATGAACACGGCCAGAGCGATGGTCACGATCGGCCCGAATGAGGCCGTCGAAGATGTAGCGCGAGCACCGATGCGGGTGATGCCGGCATTGAGCAGGAAGGAAGGGAGTACCGTACCGAAGACGCCCAGCATGGTTCCAAGGAACCAGACATAGGGACTGAATTCGACATAGCGGGCCGGCCCGTCAACGAGAAGGCTCTGGCCGATAGCAAGCACCGCAGCGGTCGACATGCCGATGCAGGTGAACAGGGCGGAGCCCAAGACAAGCATCTGCCGCCGAGCCAGGTGTTGATAAAGAGCAAAGGTCACCGCAGAGCCCAGAACCAGCGTGGTGCCCAGGAGCAGGCCCTCGGGCCGGACGCTGAGGTTCCAGGCGAAGATGACCATGAGCCCGCCATAGCTCATGAGCATGGCCGGGATCAGGCGCCAGTTCATCTTGTCGCCGAAGAACCACACCCCAAACAGCAGCACGAAGAAGGGATAGGTGAAGAGCACCAATCGTTCGTATTGGGCGGTGACGAAGGCCAGTCCCGCGAAGTCCAGATAGCTGGCGATGTAATAGCCCAAAGTCCCCACCGCCATGCTGACCAGCAGACGAGGCGGGGTCAGCAGTAGCCGCAATTGCGGGTTACGCCGCAGCAAGGACACCAGAATCACCAGATAGACCGGCAGGGCCACCAGCATGCGAAGGGCCAGTGTGGCTTCGGTTGAGACCCCTTCGGCAAATGCCAGTTTGATGAAGATGCCCTTGGTGGAAAACAGGGCCGCGCCGCAAAAGGCGAGGCCATAGCCAACGGTGTCGATGGCGGGCAGGGCGGCGGATGGCTTGGCGGTCATGGAGATTGGTCCTTCGACCATTGTCTAGGCCCATCCGTCCGGACTTGGAAAGCCCGATCCCGGCATTAACGTCCACTGATTGCTAGCCGCGCGGATGGGCCTTGGCATAGCTTTCAAGCAAGCGTTCGGTATCGACAGCAGTATAGATCTGGGTGGTAGAAAGGCTCGCGTGACCGAGCAATTCCTGAATGGCGCGCAGATCGCCTCCCTTGCCGAGCAGGTGGGTGGCAAAGGAATGCCGCAAGGCGTGAGGTGTGGCCGAGGGCGGCAGGCCGAGAGCGCCGCGCAGCTGCGCCATGCGCAATTGTATCAGGCGCGGAGACAGCACCCCGCCGCGCACGCCGCGAAACAGCGGTTCCTCGGGCCAGAGCTTGAAGGGCGCCAGTTCCAGATAGCTGGCGATCGCGTTCCGGACGGGCGCAATCAGCGGCACCATCCGGACCTTGCCGCCCTTGCCGGTGACCCGCATTACATCGGCGTCGAGGTCGGCCTTGGTCAGCGCCAAGGCCTCCGAAATACGCAGGCCGGCGCCATAGCACAGCGAAATCACAGCCATGTCGCGTGCGGCGACCCAGGGCCGGTCTTCGATTTCGTCGGTCATCGAGATGGTCTGCTTGGCTTCGACGACTGTGAGGGCCTTTGGCAGGGCACGGGGCATTTTCGGCGTACGAATGACATTGAGCGCCTCGGTCGCCAGCGTCCCCTCGCGTTCCAGAAAGCAGAAGAAGCTCTTGAGTGCAGAGAGTACGCGGGCCAGCGAGCGGGAGCCAAGGCTTTCGCTGCGCCGTTGCGCCATGAAGGCACGAATGTCGGCGCCGCGCATGTCCTTGAGCGCGCTCAGTGTCACCGGGCCGCCCATGTGTCCCGAGAGGAAAGCCATGAACTGACCGATGTCGCGGCCATAGGCTTCCAGTGTTCTGGGCGCCAGGCGCCGCACAGACCCTAGGTCGCGCAGCCAGGCATCGATGCGGGCCCGAATGAATTCGTCAGTGGCAAAGGCGCTGTCGGTCATGCCAGCAATCTACAGCCCGGCGAGTTAGCAATCTTTCAATGCATCAGCGCCGGAGCGGCGCTGAGGGCAGAGGCAACTTTGCGCGCCTAGTGAACAAAATGCCAAGCCAATTGGTAAACCGGCGCTTAACCCCGCATGTGCAACATAGGTTCGCCCCGAGGGAGTGGATCATGCGCCTGCCATCCTATGCCGGACCGATGCTTGCCTTGCTGGCCGCCAGCCCTGCTGCAACGGCAGAACTGGGCCATTTCGGTCCGTGGTCGCCCGGTGGCCATATGGCGCCGACCTATGTGGCAGAGGCAGTGGAAACGACCTCTGTGGATGGTAGCCTGCGGCTGCGGGCCAGCCTGGGCGCGACCTATCTCGAGGGCAATGAGTTCGTCTATTCTGGCGACTACCGGGTCAGCAAGCTGATATGGCAAAGCCTGGCCCCGATGCTGCGCGGCAGCGTCTCGGCAGATCTGGGCCATGGCGTCAGCGTTTCCGCAGAGGGCGGCGTGGCCATGAGCGGCATATCGCACATGGTGGACTATGACTGGCTGCGAGGCGATGACACGTTCGACAACTGGTCTCACAGATCGGAGCATCCGGACACGCATCTGGCTCATTTCTGGACCGGTTCGGCGACCATTGGTTATGATCTGGCTCGTGCCGAGGACGCGGTGGTGCGGCTCCATGGGGGATTTCAATATACCGATGTGAAGTGGGACGCCTTTGGCGGGTCCTATGTCTATAGCTCCGGTGGAGGCTTTCGGGACCTGTCGGGCGATTTCGCGGCGGGCCAGCCTGCCATTTCCTATCGCCAGCAGATGCCGGAGCTGTTCCTGGGAGTGGATGGCGAACAATATTATGGCAAGCTGCGGATCGGCGGCCTGATGCGGGCAGGGCTGGTGGTGGGAGCCATCGCCACCGATGACCACTGGATGCGCAACTTGCGCTTTACCGACAATATCTACGTGCAGCCCGCGGTCGAACTGGGCTTGGATGCGGGCTATGCGCTGGGCCGCAATGTGGAATTGACGCTGGCCGGACGCTTCAAGCACATGTTCGAGCGGCGCGGGGACACAGCGGCCTATGACACCGTTTTGGGCACGACCCAGTACTTTCCAAACGCCGCTGCGGCGTCCTTCACCCAGTTGGACCTGACCGCCGGATTGCGCGCCCGTTTCTGACCGCCCCAGGATTGGCTTTGGCCGAATCGCCTCTTGCCCCTATCTATGGCGCAAGAGAACGGAACGCGCACAAACATGGTCGAAGCCGGAGGCATCGTAGCGGTAATGGTCGGGGTGGCCGTCGACGGCCCCTATAGCTATCGCGTGCCCGAGGGAATGCAGGTTGAGCGGGGCTCCATCGTGGCGGTGCCGCTGGGGCCGCGGCTGATCCTGGGGGTCGTCTGGGGCCCGCCCAAGGATATGATTGCCCATAACCGTCTGCGCGACATTGCCCATTTTTACGACGTGCCGCCGCTTTCAGAAGAATTGCTCAAGCTGGTGGAGTGGGTCGCCCGATATACCCTGACGGCACCGGGACAGGTCTTGCGCGGGGTGCTGCGTTCGCCCGAAGCGCTTGACTCCCCCAAGCCGGTGTTGGCCTACCGCCGCACTGGGCACGAGCCGGAAAAGCTGACGCCGGCGCGGCTGCGCGTACTCGATTGCCTGATGGACGATATGGCCTGGCCGAAACCGGCACTTGTGGGGGCTAGCGGTGTCTCGGCTTCGGTGATCGACGGGCTGGAGCGCGCCGGGGCGGTCGAAAAACTCGAAATGACGCCCCCACCCGTGGTGATGCCGCCGGACCCGGACGACAACCCGGCGAGCCTTAGCCCCCAGCAACAGGCGGCGCTGAAAGAAATACGGGCGTTGGACGTGAACGCTTTTGGCGTGGCGCTGCTCGACGGGGTGACGGGCGGCGGCAAGACCGAGGTCTTCTTCGAGGCGGTTGCCGACACCCTGCGCGCGGGCCGGCAGGCCCTGATTCTGCTACCTGAAATCGCCTTGACCAATACCTTTATCGACCGGTTCACGCGACGCTTCGGCACGAAACCGGCGGAGTGGCACTCGGACATGACCCCGGTACAACGGTCCAAGGTGTGGCGGGGTGTACTGGAGGGGACGGTCCGCGCCGTGGTGGGCGCGCGCTCGGCCCTGTTCCTGCCATTCCGGGAGCTGGGTCTGCTGGTCCTGGATGAGGAACATGATGGGGCCTACAAGCAGTCGGAAGGCTTCACCTACCATGCCCGCGACATGGCCATTGTCCGTGCCAATCTGGCAAATGCACGTGTGGTGCTGTCTTCGGCGACGCCGTCGGTGGAATCGCGCAACAACGCCAATGCCGGTCGCTATGCTCATGTGATGCTGGAAAGCCGGTTTGCCGCAGCGGCCATGCCCGATGTTGCAGCCATCGACATGCGCACCGATGGGCCGGAGAAGGGCGAGTGGATCGCCCCTGCCTTGGCCCGGGAAGTCTTTGCGGCGCTGGACCGCGGCGAACAGGCCTTGTTGTTCCTCAACCGGCGCGGTTATGCGCCGCTGACGCTATGCCGATCCTGCGGGCATCAATATCAGTGTCCGGACTGTTCGAGCTGGATGGTGGAGCACCGCTTTCGCGGCGTGCTCATGTGTCACCATTGCGGGCATGAGATGCGGACGCCGAAAGTCTGCAGCGAATGCGGCGACGCTGAGAGCCTGGTCGCCGTCGGTCCCGGCGTCGAGCGGGTGGCTGAAGAGGCTGCGGCCCGCTTCCCTGATGCCAGGCGGGTCCTGCTGTCGACCGACATGGGCAGTCATGCACAGTTGCGCGAACGATTTGCCGAGATCGAGCGGGGTGAATATGATCTCATCATCGGCACGCAGCTGGTGAGCAAGGGACATCATTTCGAAAAGCTCTCGGTGGTCGGCGTGCTCGATGCCGATCTCGGCCTGGCCCATGGCGATCCGCGTGCCGCCGAAAAGACCTTTCAGATTCTGACCCAGGTGGCCGGGCGGGCCGGGCGCGCTTCAAAACACGGCAAGGCCTTTCTCCAGACCTATCATCCAGACCATCCGGTGATGAAGGCGATGGTCAGCGGGGATCGGGAGGCTTTCTATGCGCAGGAGCTCCTGGCCCGGGAGGCCGGCGGCATGCCGCCATTCGGACGGCTGGCAGCCCTGATCATCTCGGCCAATGAACAGCCGACCGCCATGAGCTATGCCAAGTCGCTACTGTCCGCGGCACCCATGGCCGATGGCGTGCGCCTGTTCGGACCGGCCGATGCGCCGATCGCCATGATCAGAGGGCGGCACCGGGTTCGGCTGCTGGCGCAGTCGGGCAAGGATTTCGATCTTTCGGGCTATATGCGCTTCTGGCTGGGCACTGCCGAAAAACCCAAGGGGGACCTGAAGGTGCAGGTCGATATCGATCCGATGAGCTTCATGTAGCCGATGTCTGCCTCGGGGACGGTTCCTGCCATTCGAGCATGGCTCTCATGGCCTTCTCACCTCAAATCATGCCACTGGCATGATTTGCCCTGCGGGACGGTTCCTGCCATTCGAGCATGGCTCTCATGGCCTTCTCACCTCAAATCATGCCACTGGCATGATTTGCCCTGCGGGACGGTTCCTGCCATTCGAGCATGGCTCTCATGGCCTTCTCACCTCAAATCATGCCACTGGCATGATTTGCCCTG
>NZ_CAJXJS010000003.1 GCF_913055165.1 uncultured Devosia sp. | reverse complement strand
CGACGGACGACCACGCGGTCATGCAGGGGACGGAAGCCCATGTTTTGTTCCTCTTGGCATCATTTCTGAATGCAATTCCGGACCTGTTAGCACTCGCTTGCAGTGAGTGCTAACAGGCTGCCGGGGATATAGGGAGCACCCATGAATAGAGTCAAGGCTCGTGAACCTAAGTTTTTTCTCGTGCGTTACTGTCGCTAGGATTTCGCTACGCATTGAGAGGTTGAAATGGACGATCGCAGGGACCACCAGGCACGGGTGACGCCGGTCGATGGGCGCGTGCACATCATTTTTGATGATGCTGAAATTGCCAGCACCCTCAAAGCATTGAGCCTGGAGCAGCAGGGTCAGTCGCCAATGGTTTTTGTGCCGATGGACGATATCCATCCCGGCATTCTGGAAGCCTCGGAAACCCGGCGGCAGGACGATGGCCCGGGCGAGGCCCACTATTATACCATCAAGACGCTCACCGCCGATGGTGCAGACGAAGCCTGGTACTATCCTTATGCGGAGGGGCCTTACGCTCCAATACGCGACATGCTGACCTTCGGTGGGGATCGCGTATCGCTTCGAGTGTCCGAAGTCTAGACCGGAGAGGGCAACGCTTTTGCCCCTTCCCCCCGCTCTGAGTCTGGGCCATAAGCACAGCCATGAGCGAACAATCTTCTCTTCAGATCAAGCTGCGCCGTGCCGGCGGCGTTGGACCCAATACCAATTGGCATTGGGAGGTTCAGGACGCTTCGGGCAAGGTCCTCAAGACCGGCAGTGCCGTCGGCCCTGAGCACAAGGCCTTTGCCACGGCCCGTATCGCCAAGGAAAAGCTGGAAGCAGCGGGCAAGTAAGCCCCGGACAGGACCGAAGTGACCGCGCCTTCCGCAGAGCCCGCTGCGACCCCCAACCACGCCTCAGGCGGACCGCTCCGCGGCATTATGCTCAAGGTCGCATCAGTCTGCAGTTTCGTGGTCATGGCGACCATGCTCAAGGCGACGCTCACCATCCCGTCGGGGCAAATGGTGTTCTTCCGCTCCTTTTTTGCCATGCTGCCGGTGCTGGCCTTCCTGGCTTGGAGAGGCAAGCTCACCTATGCCTTTCGGACAAAGCGTCCACTAGGTCATGTCCTGCGCGGCCTGATCGGCGTTTCAGCCATGAGTCTGGGCTTTTTCGCGCTGACCCGCCTGCCTTTGCCCGAAGCAACGGCCATCGGCTATGCGGCACCGCTGATCATCGTCATTCTCTCGGCCGTGCTATTGCGGGAACGGGTCCATGTGTTTCGGTGGACCACCGTGCTGGTCGGCCTCGCGGGTGTTCTGGTTATTCTCTGGCCCCGTCTGACGGTTTTTTCGGGTGACACGCCGGTGGGCAACGCAGAATCGATCGGCGCCATTGCTGCGCTCGGCGGCGCAATCCTGTCGGCCTTCGCCATGCTGCAGGTGCGCACTCTGGTGCAGACCGAACGCACCGAAGCCATCGTCACCTATTTCTTCATCAGCGCCAGCGTCATCAGCCTGCTGACGATCCCCCTGGGATGGGTCTGGCCCACGCCTGAACAGGCTGTTCTGCTGGTCGGTGCGGGGTTCTTCGGCGGTATTGGCCAGCTTCTGCTGACGTCCTGCTATCGCTATGCCGACATGTCGGTAATCGCGCCCTTTGAATATACTTCGCTGATCCTGACCATCGTCATCGGCTTCGTCATCTTTGCTGACGTGCCGACCCCGACCATGGTCATTGGCGCGCTCATCATCGTGTGCTCGGGCATAGCCGTCATCCTGCGCGAACGTTATCTTGGCCTTGATCGCTCCAAGTCACGCGAAGCCAATACGCCCTAGCCGGGGGCCAGCGGCGCCGCCACGGCGGTGCTGATCAGCGGGATGCCGAACTGCGGCAGCTCAAAATTGTCCAGCCTTGGCGTGAGGACGAGGGCGAACAAAGCCACTGCGGCGCCTGTCTTGAGCCATCTGGCCCTTCTGCGCCTTTGGGCCACGGTAACCATCTGAAATCACCTCCTGTTTGTAGGTGATCCAATGCTGCGGCGGCGTTGCGGGTTGCATCGCTGAAGGGAATGCTGGCATTTTGCCGGCGCAATCGGTGAGGGTAAACTGGTACTGTCGCCGCCAGTTCTGCTTCAAATGCGTTGGCGGACCCTGGAGCACCATATGGCCGGCACTGCTGCAATCATCTTCACGACGCTTATGGCCGGACTGGCCGCGTTCCAGCTTGCCCTGTCGCTAGGTGCACCCATAGGCCACTTCGCCTGGGGCGGGCAGCATCGGGTACTGCCGACCTCATTACGTGTCGGCAGCTTGGTATCGATCCTTCTCTATGCGTTGTTCTCGCTGATTGTGCTCATGCGGGCCGGCCTAGTGCCCGCATGGCCGAACATGAGCTGGATCGTGCCCGCGAGCTGGGTTCTGGTGGTGTACCTGGTGCTGGGCCTTGTGATGAATACCATTTCGCGGAGCCGCGCCGAACGCTACACGATGACGCCCCTGGTATTCACATTGCTGGTCCTGGCCCTGTTCGTCTCGTTGTCCTAACCGGCCGCAGCCATCTCCGACCAGCTCTGGCGCTTGCGGTAAATCGTCGATGGACTGATTTCCAGCGCCGCCGCTGCCATCGAGATATTGCCACCAAACACAGCAATGGCGTCTTCGATGATGCGTTGCTCCTGCTGCCACATGGGCAGGACGATCCGCCGTTCCGCGCGCGGCGCTTCCACTGGCGCGGGGTTGGACACGCGCGATTCGATATCGGCGGCTTCCAGCATTTCGGCGGTAATTTCGCCGCCGTCGAACATGACGACCAGCCGGCGGACAAGGTTCTGCAATTGTCGGACATTGCCCGGCCAGTCCGCAGCGGTCAGCTGCTGTGCGGCCTCAGCCGACACGCCCGAAAAGCGCTTGTGTTCTTCCTGCGCATACCGGCTGAGGAAGTGCCGGGTGAGCAGCATGATGTCGCTGGGGCGCTGCCGCAGCGGCAGCAGGTGAATGGGCAGGACGTGCAGCCGGTAGAAGAGGTCTTCACGGAACTGACGATTGGCGATCATCTGCATGGGGTTGCGATTGGTCGCGCAGATGACGCGCACATCGACCTTTCGCGCGGCGGTCTCGCCTACACGCGAAATGCAGCCACTCTGAAGAAAGCGCAGCAGTTTGGACTGCAGTGACAGGTCAAGTTCGCCGACCTCGTCCAGGAACAGGGTGCCGCCATGGGCCAGCTCGGCCGCGCCCTTGCGGTCTTCATGCGCGCCGGTAAAAGCTCCGCGCACGACCCCGAACAACTCGCTCTCCATCAGGTCTCGCGGAATGGCCGCACAATTGATGGCCACAAACCGGCTATCCGCACGCGGGCCCTTGGCGTGCAGCGCCTCGGCGCAAACGTCCTTGCCGGTGCCGCTCTCTCCGGTAATGAAGACGGGCGCGGAAGAGGCCGCCACGCGACTGATCTGTTCGTACAGGAACTGCATGGCGCTGGAGGCGCCGACAAAACCGGCAAAGTCCGTGATGTCCCGGTCCGGCGCAGCTTCCGCGCCCAGGGAGCGGGGACGTCCGTGGCGCTGCGCCAGTTCCGCCAGCCGCCCGGCGAGCACGCTGCCATTGACGGGTTTGGCCACATAATCATGCGCGCCGGCACGCATCGCGCCCAGAGCCGCGCTGACCGAACTGCTGTCGGCGACCGCCAGGATCAAGGCTCCATTGGCCAGGCGGACCAGCCGGCCCATGGCGTCTTCGACATTGGCCGCAATATCCCCAAGGCTGGCGAGATCACAGATGACCACGTCAAATTGCAGCTTGCGCAATAGCTCGAAGGCATCCCGACCGGCGCCCGCGTGGGTGATTTGCGGTGCAACCAGAAGGGCCCCGGCGAGTTCAGAACACGTCTGGCGAGCGCAAGCAGAGTCGCTGTCGATCAGCAGAAGCCGGCCGCACAGCGTATTGTCGCTTCCGCTCGTCATCATCATGCCGCTATAACCTTGCAATCGTCCGCAACCGGACCGTTCTTGTCGTTGCCCCAAGTCTTGCTGATTAGGGTAAATATTCCGTTCTTGTGTCCACTGACCAAACAGCGATTAACCCGGCGCCATGCGTGATCTTCCCGATGAAGACGTGTTCGAACCCATCGTTCGCGGCATAACCCAGTCGGGTGTGCGACTGGCCAACGAACGCGCCGTATTGAGCCTGATTGCGGGGATTCCGGGCGTATCCAATGCCGATATTGCGCGCCGGTCGGGCTTGGGCCCGCAAACCACGGCCCGCATTCTGGCCGATCTCGAAGCGCGGGACCTGATCATCCGCGGCGAAGTGCTAAGAGGGCGCCGCGGCCAGCCCGCCACACCCTATCGTTTGAACCCGCTTGGCGGATATTCTATCGGCGTCGAGATCGGCTGGCAGCACTTCGAGGTGCTGTTGCAGAACCTTGCTGGACAACCGATCGCCGTGACGCGGCGCGCCTACCAATACCCCAATCCCGACACGGTCTTTGCCGAGATTGCGGCGGATGTCGAGACGGCGCTTTCTAGCCTCTCGCAGGACCAGCGCGAGCGTGTCGCCGGCATTGGCGTTACCTCTCCCGGCAATTTCGGCCCCTTGCTTTCCCATCTTGGTGCACCAGATTGTGTCATCAAGGCCTGGGCGTCGGTGGAGATAGTTCCGCGTCTGACACGCGAAACCGGCCTGCCGGCTTTCTGGGTAAACGATGGCAGCGCCGCAGCATGGCGGGAGATCACTGCCCGCCCCGCACCACGCCCGAAAGGAATGGCCAGCTTCTTTGTCGGCACCTTCGTCGGCGGTGGCATTGTCACGGAAGGGGCCCTGCTCGAGGGGCCATACGGCAACGCGGCCGATCTCGGAGCCATTGTGGTGCAGGAGCGGGGCGGTCCCCCGGCCTATCTGCATCTGACGGCCTCCCTGCATGCCTTGGTCTTGCGCGCCCTTGAAGCCGGTCATGCGCGCCCCGCTGGCTCACCGCGCCGCTGGGATTGGGAAGGAATGGGCATTGCGGTGGACCGCTGGATTGATGATGCCGGGCACGCACTGGCGCAGGCCATCCTCACCACAACGGCCATGGTCGAAGTGGACGTGGTCACGCTCAATGGCGATCTACCAGGGCCGGTTCTGTCGCGATTGCTTGAAGCGACTGCCCGTCATCTCGATCAGTTTCCAGTTCTTCTGGCCCACCGTCCCCGGTTGTTGCCTGGCCTTGGTGGACCCTCGGCTGCAGCTTTGGGAGCCGCGCAACTCCTCTTGTTCCGACGCCATTTTTCGCGCGCCTGGGACCTATTTGACCCCGAACACGACAAATAGGCCGGGGAGAGGCGGGTTACGGCGCTTTTTAACAATTGTGCGGGGTGCTAAGTAAAACAGGCCGAATCCCGGCGAATGACAAGGGGTTTCAGGGCCGCCGTGCAGGCACTTGTGTATTCGTTCATCGCGCTTTCCGCAGCCGGCATGGGGGCATTGGCCTATTTTGGCCTGACCTTTACGCCGGCCAATGCGATTCTGGTTGCGGTGGTTTTTGCCTGTACCTGCGTTGTGCTGATGGAACGGGTGTTGCGCCAGCGCGCCGAGAACCGTCTTGAGCGCGCCATAGAGGATCTTTCGCGCCTATTGGCCACCGATGCGCAGGCCGGCGCTGTGCTCGGGCAGCGGATCAACGCCATCGCCGACCTCAATCCCGGTCAACGCCTGGAGACTGTTGAGGCCGACATATCCGTCCTCGGCACGGTTATCCGCCAGGTTGCCGAGGCGGTGGCGGAGGTGGAGGACAAGGTCGCCAAGGCCGGTACGAACCGTCCGGATCGCCCCCAATCAGTCGACAATCGGATGATTGCCGCGCCGATCGATGAACCGCCAGCTCGGGTGCCCATGCCCGAAACCGAGCCGGTCATACCAATTGAAGTATTGCGGCAGGCGATCGACGAAAACCGCCTCGTGCATCATATCCAACCCGTCGTTCGCCTGCCGCAGCGTCGCGCGGTGGGTTACGACTTGGTGCCGCGGTTGATGCTGGAAGATGGCGAGCTCGCTGAAAGCCAAGACTTCATGCCGCGTCGCGGCGGCAAGGACATCGTGCGCCTGATCGAAGGCACGGGCTTGATCGAGGCCGTTGCCATTGCCCGGCGCTCGCGCACCAGCGGCCAGCCGGCAATGCTGCATATCCCCCTGTCCCGTGCGACTTTGGGCGATGAGGCAGCCACCGAACAATTGTTGGCAACGCTCGATGCCAATCGCGCCATTGCCGGGGCCCTGACGTTTCTCATGCGGGATGCCGATTGGCAGGAAATGACCACGCGCGAGCGGGCGGTGGTCGAACAGGTCGCCAGGAAGGGCGCCGGCTTCTCCCTGGCCCGCATGCGCTCCCTGCGCGTTGACGTGGCGGACCTGGCCGCGCTCGGTGTCCGCTCCCTGCGGGTCGACGCATCGCGCTTCCTTGAGGCTCCAGAGAAATTCACCGACTTCCATATTTCTGACATCGCCAACTATATGGCGCGTTTCGAGGTATCCCTGCTCGCCACCGGTATTGCCAGTGAGCGGCAGATCGTGGAGCTGCTCGACAACGATATCGTCCTGGTGCAGGGCGACTACATCGCCGCGCCCGGCGCGGTTCGCAGCGACCTTGTTCTCGATGCAGCGCGCCCCGCCACCCAGCCATTGCGCCGCGCCGAACTCTGAGGGACGCTCCAGGGCGATCGCATATCCGCTTTTTGCTTGATCCATCGGCACAAACTGCCACATAGGTCCCGATGCCCCACCAGCGCGAAGGCAAGCCATGACTGCGCCTCTCCCCACCATCTCAGGTCTTTCAGAGCTTTCGGGCCGCTATGACGCCGTGCTCAGCGATGTCTGGGGAGTTGTCCACAATGGGGTCTCGGCATTTCCTGAAGCGGTAGAGGCTTTGCGGGCCTTCCGGCGCGGCGGCGGCAGGGCCGTGCTCATTACCAATGCACCGCGCCCGTCTGCGCCCATCGTGGCTATGCTGGATCGTCTGGGCGTCCCGCGCGACGCCTATGACGCCATCGTTTCATCGGGGGATTCGACCCGGGCGATGATCGAAAAATACCGGGGCAGGGCCATCCATCATGTCGGTCCACCGACTGAGGATGACGCCCTCTATGAAGGATTGGACCTGCGCCGAGCCGGGGCCGAGGAAGCCGAAGTCGTGGTGGTGACAGACCTCGACACGGACGATGATACTCCGGAAATGTATCGCGAGCGGGCCAGGTTCTGGCTCTCGCGAAAACTGCCGATGATCTGCGCCAATCCCGATCGCGTCGTCGAACATGGCGACAAGATCATCTATTGCGGCGGCGCTCTGGGTGATCTCTATTCGGCCATGGGTGGCATGGTCCACATGGCTGGTAAGCCCTATCCACCCATTTATGAACAGGCCTTTGCCCTGGCTGAAAACGCCGCCGGACGCAGCTTGGACAAATCGCGGGTGCTGGCGATCGGCGACAGTGTGCGGACAGACGCTGCGGGTGCTGCCCAATTTGGAGTCGACCTGTTGTTTATCACCGGCTCAATCCATGCTGCCGAGCTGGATGCCTTCGGCAAGCCCGACCCGCAGGCCATTGCCGATCTCCTCGCCCCCAGCCGCGCTCATGTCGCCGGCTATCTGCCACGTCTCGCTTGGTAAGACCTTGAGCTGCGGGCCGTCATTGCTCTCTTCATTGCCCGACCGGTCGGGATATCCCGTGGCCCATCGGGCAGGGCTCGGCGGTAAGGCACGTGCAGTCCGATCTGGAGTATCGAGTTGACCTTTATCCGCCTCTCCAGCCTCGATGACCTGCCGGCGCAACTGCGGCATGCCTTCGTTGCCATCGGCAACTTCGATGGGCTGCATCGGGGCCACCAGTCCATCCTGGCCCGCTTGCTGTCCCAGGCGCGGGCCGCTGGTGCCCCGGCGCTGATGCTGACTTTCGAGCCGCACCCGCGCGACGTCTTCGCGCCGGCCCCTTTCATGTTCCGCCTGACCCAGGGTGACGCCAAGGCGCGCCTCGCCGAAGCCATGGGGCTCGATGGCATCATCATTTTGCCATTCGACCGCGATTTTTCGCAGAACGAGGCCGAGGTCTTTGTCGAAACCATGTTGGTTGAACAGCTAGGGGTGCGCGGCGTTATTGTGGGCGCCGACTTCCATTTCGGTCGCCAGCGTCGGGGAACCCCGGCCTTCCTGCGGGCAGCCGGCGAACGCCTGGGTTTCCACGTCGACACACTCGATCTGATGGACGAGGGGGAGGAGCCCATCTCATCCTCGCGTATCCGCGCGGCCCTTTCCGAGGGTGCCGTGACCGCGGCCAATCGGCTTCTGGGTTACCACTGGTTTTTCGAAGGTTGTGTGGTCAAGGGCGACCAGCGCGGACGGGAATTGGGCTTCCCCACGGCCAATACCGCCACCCCCGCCGGCTTCCAGCTCGCCCAGGGTGTCTATGCCGTCAGGGCGCGGCTGGGCGAACGGCTCTTTGACGGTGTTGCCGCTTATGGCAAGCCGATGTTCGACAATCAGCGCCCGCCCTTTGAGACGCATCTGTTCGATTTTGACGAAGATATCTATGGCCAGTCCCTGGGCGTTGCCCTGATCGGTCATATCCGCGGGCAGGAGGTCTTTTCGGGCCTAGAAGAGCTGATGTCAGCCATGGATCGCGACGCCCGCAAGGCGCGCGCGATGATTGCGGCGGCCGGGCCCATCAGTCCACTGGACCAGATGCTGGGCTTTTTCGGCTAGAGCGCTTTCAGCAAAAGTGGACGCCACTTTTGCGGTTCAAAAGCGCGACCGACAAAATGCTCTACCCTTCATCCATCAGCAGGCGGACAAGCTCGGTCTGCCGCCGCACGCCTGTCTTGTCGAATATGCTGGTCAGTTGGGCGCGTGCCGTGGCGTCCGAAACGCCCCGGGACTCGGCGGCGGACTTGCGGCTGCCCGTCTCGACGATAGCGATTGCCAGCTCGATCTCTGCGCGAGTCAATCCGTTGAGACGCGACAGCTCTTCGATGCGCTTTCTCAGACGCTGCCTGGGATCGGCTATGATGACGATCGCTGCCGGACGCTGTGGCCAGGGGAATGCCATATCGGCCGGGCAGGGCGCGCATTGCACGGTCAGTGTGCCATCTGAACATTCTATCTGTACCCGGCCCCCACCCGTATCGGGGTGATCGAGGCAACGGCCGATCATCAAAGCGAGCTTCTGGTTGCTCGCCTCGTCGGGGCCGGCCAGATGGCCCTGGCGGATGTGGAGTCGGCCGTCAACGAGCATTGAGTGTGCCGTCTGGTTGCAATCCAGCACGGTGCCGCGCCTGTTCAGAAACACCGCGCCCTGGCCGGCCAGATCTAGCGTATCGAGCGTCATCTGGTTGGCTCCGCGCAATTGGGCCAACCACTTCCAGCGTTCAACGGCCTGCTGCAGTTCGGGGGCGATCGCGCGCAGTTGCTCAACCTGGGTTGGCGTGACCTCGCTGGATGTGTTGATCACAAGTGTCCCAAACCAGCCCGTTGAACTGGTCAGGTTCAGGGCCAGACCATGATTGTAGCGCTGTGGAATGCACCACAAATTGTAGAAGTCGCTGCGCCGGAACGCGGCGATCTCGGGCAAGGCGTCAGCCTGCGTTACGGCTCCCGGTCCCTGCCGGGCTACCGCCTGCATGATGGCGTTCTGCTGGTGAAAAATCTCGCGATAGGCAGCGATGCGCCCCAGATCGGTGCGGGGTGCGAATACTTCCAGGGGGCCATTGCGGTGCGAGCCGCCGAGCGTTGCCTCCGTCGCTTCGAAGAGATCGGCGAGCTTGAACAAGAACTCGGACCAGGCTTCATCAGACACGGCAGTTGCCTGCAAGTCGCCACTTAGTCGCTCATGTAGAACCATGGCGCACACCGTTGTTAAGCATGTTCCGGGGCCTAGAACACGTGTTCGATGTAGCAGGTTTTCGCCGCCGCTAGGGTGAAATGGTCAACAAATGGTTAAGCTGACGCCAGGTCGGATGCTGCCTTCGGGCCGCAAAATACTGGGCACTTAGCGTCACGTCGCCTGATTTTTGTTGGCTGGAGCCAGTTTGGCTCTGCCCCAGACGTCAGCGTGAAGGAAGCGTCACAATGTCAAACACACTAGGTCCTCGCCGTCGGCGGCGGCTGGTTCAGGCCTTGGCCACCGTGCTCCTGCTGAGCACGTCGGTGCCGGCCAAAGCCTTTGACCCGGCCGTAACAGAGGAAATCCGGTTCCAGGTGAACTGCGCGATCCTGATGCTCACCGATCCGGAAGAGCATGTGCGGGTCTGCAATCCCAAGCCAATCTCTGGGCAGGGCGGGTCTCTGTCCGACGTTGGTACCGGTGCGGCGCCACCCCCGCCACCGCCCCCGCCACCCCCGCCACCGAAGCCCCAAGAGCCCGTTGTGACCGAGGAAGAGGAGGAGGAAGAGGAAGTGGTGGATCCGTGCCCCGGTGGCAGCGTCAATCCCTGCGGCGGTTGCTTCTACCCGACCTGACATGACCAAGCGGGTCTTGCTCGCCTGGGAAGGCGGCGCGGGCCGAGGGCATGTCGTGACCCTGAAGGTCATGGCCGAAGCGCTCGGCCCGCAGCATCACTACGAAGCCGCACTCTGTCGCATGGAACATGCAGCGGAGCTGTCGGCTGTTTGCGATGAGGTCTACCCTTCGGCCGGGCTTTACCTCCATGCCGGTCCCCGCAAGAAATTGGGCTGGCCACGGACGGCAAACTGGGCCGACTTTCTCGGCGATCTGGTGTTCGCTTTTCCTGAGCGCTTGAAAGTGCAGTTTGACTGGTGGATCGAGGTCTTGCGCTCTCGCCGCATCGACCTCGTCATCGCCGACTTCGCACCGATTTCCATGCTCGCGGCAAAGGCGCTCGATATCCCCTCGGTCTGTGTGGGAACGGGCTATTCGGCGCCTCCGCCAGGTATGAAAACGTTCCCCATCCTGCTGCCGGAGTACACGACGCTGGTGCATGACGAACGACACCTGCTGGACAACGCCAACGCCCTTCTGGCGCCCTTTGACATCGAACCCCTCAAGGCATTTTCCGATGTCTATCGTGCGTCTGTCTCCATGCCACGCACCATCAGGCAACTTGATCCCTATGATGGATTGAGGTCATCCCCTTTGCTCCCGCCGTTGAACGAAGCAGTGCCGCGTGGAACCGGCGCTGGTGAGGACATTTTCGTATATTTCTCGACCGCCGAGACCGCCTATGCCCCGCTGGTCGATGCCTTGTGCGGGCTGGATCTTCCGGTGCGCGCCTTTCTGCCGGGCGCAAGCTTGGAATTGCTTGATCGACTGGGCCGGGCTGGCGTCATAGTGGAAACCGCGCCAGTGCCGGTGGAACTGATTGCCCAGCGCAGCCGGCTGATGCTCAATGCCGGCCAGCACGGCTCGCTTTGCATGGGACTGGGACTGGGCATTCCGCAACTCACACTCCCCCAGCACCTTGAGCATCTTTTTCATGCTCGGCGCGCCTCCGATCTTGGAGTGGCCGAAATCGTCCCTTATCGGTCTTGGGAAGCCTGGCAGATCATCGCCCTGGCACGCGAGATGTATTTTGATCCGACCCGCCAGAGCCGTGCGCGCGAACTGGCCGATGCGCTCTATCCGGATCTCTTCGGCGACATCTCCGGCCTGGTGCGGGAGCGTGTCGAACCGCTTCTGGCCTGAACGCGGCAAATCAGTCTTTGCCCCCCGCGCCATGCCTTGCTAAAAGGCGCGCAAATTCTTCCCGAACCGATTGCCGATCCATGAACGACACCGCTCAAAGCGCGACCGATAAAGACTATTCGGCCACGCTCTTCCTGCCGGAAACCAACTTCCCCATGCGCGCCGGGCTGCCGCAGCGCGAGCCCGACTGGCTCAAGCGTTGGGAAGACATGGATATTTACGCCCTGCAGCGCGAGCAGGCCAAGGATCGGCCACTGTTCACCTTGCATGACGGCCCGCCCTACGCCAACGGCAACATCCATATCGGTCACGCGCTGAACAAGACGCTGAAGGACCTGGTCAGCCGCTCCATGCAGATGCTGGGGTACAACTCGGCCTATGTGCCGGGCTGGGATTGCCACGGCCTGCCCATCGAATGGAAGATCGAGGAGCAGTACCGCGCCAAGGGCAAGGACAAGAACGAGGTTCCCGTCGTCGAATTCCGCCAGGAATGCCGCGCCTTTGCCGAGCAATGGGTCGATGTGCAGCGCGAGGAGTTCAAACGCCTCGGCATTCTGGGTGAGTGGGACAATCCCTACCTCACCATGAGCTTCGACGCCGAAGCCCAGATCGCTCGCGAGCTGATGAAGGTCTCGATGACCGGCCAGCTCTATCGCGGGTCCAAGCCCGTCATGTGGTCGGTGGTCGAGCGCACGGCATTGGCCGAAGCCGAAATCGAATATGCCGACTATGAGAGCGACACCATCTGGGTGAAATTCCCGGTCTCGCGTATCCAGTCGGTCGACGGCAAGGACACCGATGAGGTCATCGCCCATCGCGAGCACTTGACCGGCGCATCTGTCGTCATCTGGACCACGACCCCCTGGACCATCCCGGCCAACCGCGCCATCAGCTTCTCGAACCGCATCGAATACGGCCTCTACGAGGTCACCCATGCGCCGGCCGAAAACTGGGCCAAGACCGGTGACAAGTTGATCCTTGCGGACAAGTTGGCAACCGAAGTCTTCGCCAAGGCCAAGGTCGAGACCTTCGTTCGCCTGCAGAGCGTGCCCGCTTCGGTGCTGGCCGGTATTTCGGCACACCACCCCCTGCGCGGCCTCGGCGGCGGCTACGAATTCGATGTGCCCCTGCTCGATGGTGAACATGTCACCGACGATGCCGGTACCGGCTTCGTGCATACCGCGCCGGGCCATGGTCTTGACGACTTCGGCATCTGGATGGAATCCACCCGCCTCCTCCAGGAGCGCGGCATCGATCCGCGCATCCCGTATTGCGTGGATGATGGCGGCTTCTACACCAAGGATGCTCCCGGCTTCGATGGCGCCCGCGTCATCGACGACAACGGCAAGAAGGGTGATGCCAATCAGCGCGTGATCACGGCGCTGGCCGAACACGGCAATATCATCGCCCGTGGCCGCGTGAAGCACCAATATCCCCATTCCTGGCGCTCCAAGAAGCCGGTGATCTTCCGCAATACCCCGCAATGGTTTGTCTATATGGACAAGGACATTGACGGCGCGGCGGGCGACACATTGCGCACCCGCGCGCTTGCCTCGATCGACAAGACCAGGTTCTACCCCGCTGCCGGACAGAACCGCCTGCGCGCCATGATCGCCGATCGCCCCGATTGGGTCCTGTCGCGCCAGCGCGCCTGGGGCGTGCCGATCACGGTTTTCGTGCATAAGCAGACCAACGAAATCCTGCGCGACGAGGCGGTCAATCACCGTATCGCCCAGAGCTTCGAGGAAGAGGGGGCCGACGCCTGGTTCAAGCCCGGTGCTGCCGCGCGCTATCTCGGGTCGGACTATAAGGCCGACGACTACGAGATGGTCACCGACGTGCTCGACGTCTGGTTCGACAGCGGCTCGACCCATTCCTTCGTGCTGCGCAACAAGCAGAAATGGCCGCATCTGAAATTCCCGGCCTCGATGTATCTCGAAGGCTCGGATCAGCATCGCGGCTGGTTCCATTCGTCGTTGCTCGAAAGCTGCGCCACCAATGGCTACGCGCCCTATGACAGCGTGCTCACCCATGGCTTCACCATGGATGGCGAAGGACGCAAAATGTCCAAATCGCTGGGCAATGTCGTTGCCCCGCAGGAGATCATTAAGCAGTTCGGCGCCGATATCCTGCGCCTCTGGGTCGCTTCGTCCGACTATTCGGAAGATCTGCGCCTGGGCAAGGAAATCATCCAGACCACGGTCGACAGCTACCGCAAGCTGCGCAACACCCTGCGCTGGCTCCTCGGCAATCTCGCGCACTTCAAGGCCGAGGATGTCGTCGACGCCAAGGACATGCCCGAGCTTGAGCGGTTGATGCTGCATCGTCTGGCCCAGCTCGATGCCGGTGTCCGCGCCGCCTACAAGGAATATGACTACCGCAAGGTCGTCACGCTCCTCTCCAACTTCATGAATATCGAGCTATCGGCCTTCTATTTCGATATCCGCAAGGACACGCTCTATTGCGACCCGATCTCCTCGATCAAGCGGCGCTCGGCGCTGACCGTGCTCGACCACCTGTTCAATGCGCTCACCGCCTGGCTCGCGCCGATCCTCGTCTTCACCATGGAAGAATGCTGGCTGGAGCGGCACCCGGAAGACGGCTCTTCGGTGCACCTGCGTCTCTTCCCGGAAATCCCGCAGGCCTGGCTGGATAATGACCTTGCCGCCAAATGGCAGCTGATCCGCGCGGTCCGTCGTGTTGTGACCGGGGCTCTGGAAATCGAGCGCCGCGAGAAGCGCATCGGGTCTTCGCTCGAGGCGGCGCCCAAGGTGTTCATTGCCGATCCGCGCTATGTAGTGGCGCTCGAAGGCCAGGACCTGGCTGAAATCGCCATCACCTCGGCGATCCAGGTCAAGCAGAACGAGGGCCCGGCCGAGGCCTTCCGCCTGGACGATGTTCCTGGCGTGTCGGTGGTCCCGGCTTTGGCCGAGGGCCAACGGTGCGCCCGCTCGTGGAAAGTCCTGCCGGAAGTCGGCTCCGACCCCGAATATCCGGATGTCTCCCCGCGCGATGCCCAAGCGCTGCGCGAACGCGTTGCCGCGGGTCTCTGATCTTGAACTTGGTTGCAGACCAGCGCTTCAACATCTCGGTGATCGCCTCTCTGATGGCGGCGATCATCGCCTTTGGTCTGGATCGGGCACAAAAGGCCTATCACATAGCTGCCGAATGCTATGCCGTCGGTCAGTCTGTTTGTGTCGGGGTCCCGTATTTTTTCGAGCCACCGACCCTTACCGGCTGGCGTGGTGGCGAAATTCTGAACATCACGCCGTTCTTCGACTATGTGCTGGTCTGGAATACGGGCATTTCCTACGGCCTGTTCGACAGCCTGCCGGTCTGGGCATTGGGCGTTCTCATGCTGGTGGCCATCGCCGCGCTGTCGGTCTGGTGGTGGCGCAGCCGGGATATTCTGGTCCGCCTCGGTCTGGCGCTCTGTGTCGGCGGCGCCCTCTCGAACGCGCTTGATCGCCTGATCTATGGCGCGGTGGCCGACTTCTTCCATTTCCATTGGGGGAACTGGTCGTTCTACATCTTCAATCTCGCCGATGTAGCCATTACCCTCGGCGTGGTGCTGCTGTTTGTCGACCTGCTGGGTCTGTTCAAACGCCGCGCCAAGGGGACGACTTAGCCTGGGGCAATCACCTTGCTGCCAGAATCTGGCCTTACCGCTGGGAATGCGCTATAGAAGCCGCCGATATCTTAAGGGAAGTTGCATGCGTATCGCATTGACCAGGCAGAATGCTGCCGCTTCTGCCGCCATGCGTCTGGGTCTGGCGGCTCTCGGGCTTGTTGCAGGTCTGGCCCTATCGGCCTGCACGACGGTGGAAGGCACCAATGCCATGGGCGACTTCGGCACTTTTGAGCGCGAGGTGTTGAACACCACCGCGCGCGGTGTCGGCCTCATCCCCGGCGATCCGCCAAAGGAAGATCTGACGGCCGCCCGCGCGCCCCTCGTGCTGCCCAAGTCCGACGCCAGCCTGCCAGCGCCCACCACTCAGGTCGCGGCGGCTCAACTGCCCGCCAATAGCGATACCGTGCAGCTCGATACCACCAACCTTACCCAGGCTGACATCGCGCTGCTGCGCAATGCGCGCGTTGTTGACATGCGCACACTTGGCGGCCGTCCACTGACCGAGGCCGAGGCTCGCCAGCTTACTGCTCGCATGGTTCAGGCCAATATGGCGGTCACTGCCAATAATGAGCGTCCTCTTTATCTGCCGCCCGCCGAGTACTTCACCCGCGTCGGTGATGCGCAACTGGTCTGCCGCGCCGCGTCGGGCGAGCTTGTTCCGCTCAGCGACGATCGCTGCCCCGCCGATGTGCGCCGGGCGCTACAGAAGCAGGGGCCGACCTCTGGTGGCCTGGGTACGCAGGGCGCCCGCTTGACGGCATCAGACACCCAAAACTGAGCTGCCTGAGCTCTAGACTATCGGCGGCCGGGTTATCCGGCCGCTCTGCATTCATTACCGCGCCGCCCGCCCCAGCGATCCCGCTCGGGGCATAATGGGTCCCGCATGTCAGAAAGTGCTCCAATGAGCGACACTCCCAAACAGCCCGAATCCGCAGACCGCTTGGCTAAAGTCATTGCCCGTGCAGGCCTCTGCTCCCGTCGGGATGCCGAAGGCTGGATTGCCGATGGCCGCGTATCGGTCAACGGCAAGAAGGTTATCACCCCGGCCTTCAATGTCACCAGCAAGGACAAGATCGAGGTCGACGGTCTGCCGCTTGCAGCGCGCCAGGGCACTCGCGTCTGGCTTTATCACAAGCCTGCCGGTCTGGTCGTCACCGAGAAGGACCCTGAGGGCCGGCCGACCATATTCGAGGACCTCGACCGCAAGGGCTTGCCGCGCGTGCTCACCGTCGGTCGCCTCGATATCAACACCGAAGGCCTGTTGCTGCTGACCAATGACGGGGGGCTCAAGCGGGTGCTCGAATTGCCCTCCACCGGCTGGCTGCGGCGTTATCGCGTGCGCGCCTTCGGCTCGGTCACGCAAGCCCAGCTCGACAGCCTCAAGCACGGCATCACCGTCGACGGTGTCCAGTATGGCCCAATCACCGCCACGCTTGAGCGCGAGCAGGGCAGCAATGTCTGGATGGTGCTCGGTCTGCGCGAAGGCAAAAACCGCGAGGTCAAGAATGTTCTCGGTTCTCTCGGTCTCGAAGTGAACCGCCTGATCCGCATCTCCTATGGTCCTTTCCAGCTCGGGGACCTGCCCGAAGGCGGCGTCGAGATGGTCAAATCGCGCATGCTGCGCGATCAGCTCGGCAAGAAGCTGGCCGAGTCGGCCGGTGTCGACTTCGAAAGCGAAGCGCCCGATATGGTCCAACCCGCGCCGCGCGACGATCGTCCCGTACGCTCACCACGCGATCGCGCGCCACTGCGTCCGCGCCCGGCAGGTCGTGATTCCGATCAGCGCGGCTTCCGGGATGAGCGCGAGGCGCGTCCCGGACGCCCACGTCGCGTCCATTTCGAGGATGAGGAGGGACGCGCACCTGAGGCCTATGAGCCCAAGGGCGCTGGTCGCCCGCGGCGTGATTCCGAGGAACAGCCGGCCCGCAGCTTCGGTAAGCCGGCTGCCCGTCCTGAACGCGGCGAGCGCCCGGATCGTGCCGAGGGTCGCAAGTCCTTCGGCGACCGGCCCAAGCGCGACTTCGGCAATAAGCCCGCCCGTTCCTTCGGCGAGCGTCCGGCGCGCGGACCGCGTCCGGAGGGGCGCGTCGAGGCCCGTCCCAAGCGCAGTATTGGCGACAAGCCGGCGCGCGGTGGGTTCTCCGACCGTCCGAAGAAGGATTTTGGGGATCGTCCCAAGCGGGACTTTGCTGACAAGCCCATCCGCTCGTTCGGCGACAAGCCCGTCCGCGGTCCACGCCCGGAAGGCCGCTTCGAAGACCGGCCGAAGCGTGACTATGGCGATCGGCCGCAGCGCTCCCATGGTGACAAGACGGCCCGCGGTCCACGGCCCGAGGGCCGTTCCGGAGATCGTCCACGCCGTGATGGTGCTCCGGGTGGCAAGCCGTTCGGTGACCGCAAGCCCTTTGCTGGCCAACGTGACGAACGGCCGCAGGGTGGTCGCCCGGGTGGCAAACCCTTTGCCGGCAAACCCGGCGCGCGTCCCACGGGTGGCCGCCCTTCTGGCAACCGTCCTTCCGGCGGTCGGCCCTCCGGCCCGCGCAAGCCGCGCGGCTAGACCATGCGCATCGTCGCCGGAAAGTTTCGTGGCAAACAACTGAGTTCGCCGTCGGACGACAGCGTTCGTCCGACGTCGGACCGCGCTCGCGAATCCATCTTCAATATTCTGGGTTCGCGTCTTGGCCCGGTTCTGGTGGGAAAGCGTGTGCTTGACCTGTTTGCGGGCACCGGTGCTCTGGGGCTCGAGGCTCTGTCGCGTGGCGCCGAGCATGTCACCTTTGTGGATACCGGCGTCGAGTCCCGTGGGCTCATCCGCGACCATATTCAGGCCTTTGGTGTCGCAGGCATCACCAAGCTGTTGCGCCGTGACGCCACCGCCCTCGGCACGCCTGGCACTTTTGGTCAGTTCGACCTCATCTTCCTGGACCCGCCCTACAATCGGGGCCTGGGCGAAAAGGCCCTTGTCGAACTCGCCTCCAATGGCTGGATAGCCCCGGGCGCCACCATTGTCTGGGAGGAGGCCGTCGACGCTGATGTCTCCATCCCGCCCGGCTTCGAACTGGAAGATACGCGCGAATATGGTGCCGCGGCCGTTCGCTTTCTGACGTTCACATAACACACCAGAGGCGTCTTTGCCGTTACGCGGCCGCCTTCAGGCAGGCGGCGCATTTGCCGCGGATTTCCATGGTTGTGCGTTCGGTCTTGAAGCCCGTATCCTTGGCCCAGGCCCCCAGGCGCTCCTCGATGACCTCGTCGGCGAATTCATCCACCTTGCCGCAGGCCTCGCAAATCGCGAAAGCGATCAGGCCTTTGCGGTGGCAATGGGCATCTGCGCAGGCCACAAAGGCGTTGAGGGATTCCAATCGATGCGCAAGGCCGCGCTCGACCAGTTTGTCCAGGGCTCGGTAGATCTGCAAAGGCGCCCGCAAGCCCTCGCTCCTAAGCTTGTCGAGAATGTCATAGGCGGATAGCGGGGCCGGGGCGTGGTTCAAAGCACCCAACACCAGTTCCTGGTTGCGGGTCAGGTCCGCCGGCATTCCATGGTCATGCGCCATTGCGTTCTCTCCTGCCAAACAGTCGCGATGTGGGCACTGCCAGCGACACAAGGAAAAGCGCCAGCGCCATCACCACGATGGATGGTCCAGAAGCGGTATCCCAGGTCCGCGATCCGAACAAGCCGCCGACGACCGACAGTCCTCCGAGAACGGCGGCCACCAAGGCCATCATCTCTGGCGTCGCGCTTAGCCGTCTTGCGGTGGCGGCGGGGATGATCAGCAGCGAGGTGATTAGCAACACGCCCACTAGTTTCATGGCAATCGCGATGACGCTGGCCATCAGCACCATCAGAATAATGCGGCTGACTTCTGGCCGTAGCCCCTCGGCCTCGGCCAATTCCGGGCTCACCGTGGCGGCCAGCAGGGGCCGCCAGTTCAGCACCAGGATCGCGAGGATGGCAGTGCCGCCGCCATAGATGATGGCAATGTCTTCCACTGATACAGCCAGGATGTCGCCGAACAGGAATCCCATTAGGTCGATGCGCACCTGCGTCAGGAATCCCACGATCACCAGACCCACGGCAAGGCTCGAATGGCTGAGAATGCCCAGCAGCGCGTCGGTGGAGAGTGTGTTTTGTCGCTGCAGCAACAACAGGGCCCCGGCCACCAGCGCCGCCACAGCAAAGACACCCAACGTCACATTGACTGAGAGCAGGATGGACAGGGCAACGCCCAGCAGCGCCGAATGTGCCATGGTGTCCCCGAAATAGGCCATGCGCCGCCAGACCACGAAGCAGCCCAGCGGGCCGGTTACCGCCGCAAGGCCCAGTCCCGCGATCAGCGCGCGCGAAAAGAAATCACCGAACAGGGGTGTGCTCCCCATGCTCGTGATGGTGATGCACGTGCTCATGGCCATCTTCAGCGCCCACCACGCACCCATCGTCGTGATGTTCATGGTCATGGTGATGCTGATAAAGTGCCAAGGCCGAACTCCGCTCGCCGAAAAGCCGCAGATATTCTGGGCTCGTCTTCACCACGCTGGGCGTGCCCCGGCAACACACATGCCCGTTGAGGCAGATCACCGTGTCGGTTTCGGCCATCACCACATGCAGATCGTGGCTGATCATCAAGATACCGGCATGCGTCGTATCCCGGATTTTCCGGATCAGCTTGTAGAGCGCCACCTCCCCGGAAAAGTCGACACCCTGCACAGGCTCGTCCAGAACCAAGAGGTCAGGCTTCCGGATCATCGCCCGGGCAAACAAAACCCGTTGAAACTCACCCCCGGACAGCTCCTGCACCGCCGCCTTGAGCAACCGCGTCGCACCGACTGCTTCCAACGCGGCGTCGATTTCGGCCGGCGAGAAGCGCCCGGTCAGTGTCATCAGCCGCTCCACCGTCAGCGGCAGCGTCCAGTCGATGCTGAGCTTTTGCGGCACATACCCGATTGTCAGGTCGGGCCTGCGGTTGACTGTACCCATGCTAGGCTTCAATACGCCCGTGACCATCTTTGCGGTCGTCGATTTGCCTGAGCCATTCGGCCCGATCAATGTGACGATTTCGCCGCGGGCAATGGTCAGGTCTATGCCCTCGACCAGCACGCGGCCACCACTCCGTACCCCCGCATTGCTGAGGGTGATCAGGTTTTCTTTGGGCGCTTTGTCCAGCATCGGGCAGCTCTACTCCTTCGCCCCTTCGAAAGGCGGGGCGGGGTGTGAAGTCGGGTGGCCGCCTGGGATCAGCAGAAACGCAGACAATCCGTCTTGACGACCTTGAATACGTTATAGCATAACGTCGCCGCAAGCGTAATAACATAACATGTCGCTTCCGATCTTCCACTCCCAAGAGGCCCGACGATGACCAGTAACTCCTTTGCCCTTGCAGCCTTGTCGACGGCACTGCTCACTGGCACCGCCTGGGCCGCCCCCGCTGTCGTGGCATCGACCAAGCCCGTCCACTCGCTCGTATCGGCTGTCATGGGTGATCTGGGTAGTCCCACATTGTTGGTCAAAGGCGCCAATTCGCCCCATACCTATTCCCTCCGGCCCTCCGATGCGGCCGCACTTGAAAGCGCCGACCTGGTCTTCTGGACCGGTCACGGCATGGAGCTTTTCCTGGCCGACGCGCTCGAAGCGCTCTCTACCAATGCCACGGTTGTCGAATTGGCCGAAGCCCCCGGCATCACGCTGCTTCCCGTCCGTGAGGGGGGCGCCTTTGAAGCACACCTGCATGACGGCGACGATCACGATCATGATGACGCTGGTCACGAACACGATGACCACGATCATGACGGCCATGAGCACAGCGAAGGGGACATGCATTTCTGGCTCAATCCGGACAATGCCAAGCTGATGGTGACCGAAATCGCTACCGTATTGGCCGAAGCCGACCCCGAAAATGCGGTGACCTATCAGGCAAATGCGGCGGCCGAACGGGTTCGTCTCGATGAATTGAGTGAAGAGATCCGCCAAACCCTGGCGCCCGTCGCGGACAAACCCTTTGTCGTCTTCCACGACGCCTACCAGTATTTTGAGAACCGCTTTGGCCTGGCTGTCGCCGGTTCCATAACCGTCTCGCCTGAGGCAATGCCCGGGGCAGCCCGCATCGATGAATTGCGGGCCAAGGTCGCAGAACTTGGCGCCACCTGCGTCTTTGCCGAGCCCAATTTCGAACCAGCCATCGTCAACACCATTATCGAGGGGACAACAGCCAAGGCCGGCACGCTCGACCCGGAGGGCGCTGCCCTCTCGGAAGGACCCAACCTTTACCCGGAGCTTCTGCGCAGCCTCGCTGCCGGTCTCGTTGATTGCCTGGGATAGCCGGTGGCATCGGCTAGCTGGCAACGGTGAAGACGCCGCCGGACCTGACTGGACTTTGGTCAAAGCGCAATGGCGGCTGAATGAACATCGAGCTGCGCTCGGCCCATCGGTAGCCCTTGCCATTTCATCCGGGGCTTTCATTCGATCTCGTCTCACCGATCTGGTCACAACACTCAAGCTTCATCCCATTCGCGCAAAACGAATGTAATGTGCTAACATTTCAGAGGTAGATATGCACAAGACCCTTCTCCTGTCCCTGCTGGCCGTCACTGCGCTCAACGTGCCGGTTTTCGCCGATGATGAGATCAGCGCCTGGCGGCTCTTCGTGGGGGACCATACCGCCCCGCAGGTCACGGCTATAGACCTGACCACTGGCGCGCCCCTTGCCACTTTTCCCCTTGCCGGTCCTGCCAGCCTCTACACCACCGATGGCGCCGTCTTCGCGGTGCAGGGAGCGGCCAATCAGGTTTCCGCCATCGCCTCCGGCATAGAGATCGATGATCATGGCGACCATGGTGACATTGAGATCACCGAGCCAGCTTTGCTCCAAGCCACCCTCAGCGGAGAGAAGCCGGCTCACTTCGTCGAACACGATGGCAAGGTTGCCATGTTCTTCGATGGCTCGGGCCTGGTTAGCCTCTTTGATCCGCACACCTGGGTTCACGACAGCGCTTTGACGACGACGGAACTGGACAGCGGTACCGCCCATCATGGCGTTGCCATTCCTTGGGGCGACTACACGCTGGTCTCGGTCGCCGACGCCGATGATGAAAAGAAGCCCCGCCTTGGTCTCAACGTTCTCGACGCGGAGGGAAAGGTCGTTGGCGAAACTCATCTGTGCCCGGATCTGCACGGCGAGGCTGCCTCGGGCGACATGGTGCTCATCGGGTGCAGCGACGGTCTGCTGCTCGTTTCCGGTTCAGGCGCGCCAAGTGTCCACAAGATCACCTATGAGGGCCTGCCCGAGGGCAAATCAACCACGCTGATCGGTGGCCAGGGCCTGCAGTACTTCGTTGGCAATTACGGGGCCGACAAGGTCGTCATCATCGATCCTTCCGAAGACAACCCGTACCGTCTCATCGATCTCCCAACGCGCCGGGTCCACTTCGTCACCGATCCGGTGCGCCCCAAATACGCTTACGTGTTCACCGAAGACGGGCAACTTCGCCAGCTTGATGTCGTCAAGGGCGAGATCACCAACGCGATCGAGATCACCGAGCCCTATTCCATGGATGGCGAGTGGAGCTTGCCACGACCGCGCCTGGCAGTCGCTGGCGGCGTAATTGCTGTCACCGATCCCCTGGCCGGCAAGGTGCATCTGGTCGACGCCGAGACCTTCGAGATCACCCGCGACATCACCGTGGAAGGCCTGCCCTACACCATCGTGGCCGTTGGCGGTTCTGGCACCACGCACTGACGCCGAACGGTTGCTAGCCGCATTTTACGGCAATCGAGCCAGTCGGGCAGGGGCCCGCACACGATCCTTTGTGTGGGCCCAGCCGATCCTCCCCATCGGGAAAGCGGCGGCGCCTGTCAGCTGGCAAGGCGAAACCCACCCGAACAATCTAAGGTTCCTGCAATGGCCCCGAAGAAAC
The DNA here is from genome assembly GCF_913055165.1 of uncultured Devosia sp. Lineage (GTDB taxonomy): Bacteria > Pseudomonadota > Alphaproteobacteria > Rhizobiales > Devosiaceae > Devosia. Next base: position 99,898 of record NZ_CAJXJS010000003.1, on the reverse strand, counting down.
TCCCCGTCACCGTGCTTTCCGGTTTTCTCGGTGCTGGGAAGACCACGCTCCTCAATCACATCCTCAACAATCGCGAAGGCCGCAAAGTCGCGGTGATCGTCAACGACATGAGCGAGGTAAACATCGACGCCGCCCTCGTGCGGGACGGTGGCGCCAATCTCAGCCGCACAGAAGAAGCACTGGTCGAAATGTCCAATGGCTGCATTTGTTGCACCCTGCGAGACGACCTGCTGGCCGAAGTCACGCGCTTGGCCGGTGAGGGGCGCTTCGACTATCTGCTGATCGAATCGAGCGGTATTTCCGAGCCGCTCCCCGTCGCCACCACCTTCGACTTCCGCGACGAACGCGGCTTCTCATTGTCCGACATCACCCGGCTCGACACCATGGTCACGGTGGTGGACTGCGCCAACCTGCTCAAGGACTATGCCTCGCATGACTTTCTGCAAGATCGGAGCGAGACGGCAGGCGAGGGCGATGATCGGGCGCTGGTCGACCTGCTTGTCGAGCAGATCGAATTTGCCGATGTCATCGTGCTCAACAAGATTTCGACAGCGAGCTCGGCTGACCGGCAGGCGGCGCTGACGATTATCAAGGCTCTCAATCCGGTCGCCCGTATCATTGAAACCGACTTCGGCGCTGTAGCGCTGGAAGAGGTACTGGACACGGGGCTCTTCAACCTTGAGGCCGCCGAAGCCAATCCACTTTGGTTCAAGGAATTGAATGGCTATGCGAGCCATGTTCCCGAGACGGAGGAATATGGTGTGCGCTCCTTTGTCTATCGCGCCCGCAGGCCTTTCAATCCTTTGCTTCTGCATCGCTTCATCAATTCCGCCTGGCCAGGCGTCATTCGTGCCAAGGGCTTCTTCTGGCTGGCGACGCGACCCCATTTTGTCGGCGAGCTCAGCCAGGCTGGCTCCTTGGTACGCACGCAACGGCGTGGTTTGTGGTGGGTCGCCGTGCCCTCGCAACGTTGGCCCGATGACAGGCAATGGCGGGAGTCCATGGCGCCCTATCTCGACCCTGTCTGGGGAGATCGGCGGCAGGAGCTTGTCTTCATTGGCGCCGGGCCGATGGACGAAGCCGACATTTGCCGCAAGCTTGATGCTTGCCTGGTGCCAGGGCGCAGCATGGCGCCGGACGATTGGGCCGGCCTGCCTGATCCGTTCCCGCTCTGGAGCTGAACCTAGCCGCTACTTCAGCGGTCCCTTGAAGATGAAGAAGGCGCCGAGCGCAATCAGACCGAAGCCGATGCCGTGGTTCCAGGTGAATTTTTCGCCAAGGTAGAACACGGCGAACAGCGCGAAGACCGAGAGGGAGATCACCTCTTGAATGGTCTTGAGCTCGGCGCCTGAGTACACCCCATAGCCAATCCGATTGGCCGGGACAGCCAGCCAATACTCGAAAAAGGCGATGCCCCAGCTCGCCAGCACCACGACCCACAGCGCTGCGCCGGGAAATTTCAGGTGCCCGTACCAGGCAAAGGTCATGAAGAGATTGGAGGCAATGAGCAGGCCTATTGGGGCCAGCGTGGCAAGGTTGAGACCCAATTGGTCACCTGATGAGACGCGAATCGATACGGCACGGTGCCGCCTCGCCATCTCATCCGCGATTGATCGACAGGCAAGTGCCATCAGCGCAAATGCTTGGTCGGTTGCTCGAGCGAGAAGATCTCGTCGCTGACATCATCGATTTTCTTGCGCACCAGCGCTTGCGCGTCATAGAGGCCCCGGTTGTAGAAATAGGCGCCCATCTTGTCGGCAAAGAACTGCATCAGCATCTCGGCCGGAATGGCGCCGATCGACTGGTCCAGATCCTCGCGGAAATAATCCTGAATCTCCCCGACAATGGCTTTGGTTTCCTCTCGGCTGAATGTGATCGGCTGCATGGGCTGGATTTCGCTTTCCTGAGTTTTGATGGTTTAAAGCAAGTGAATGATATCGCGATACTTTTCGCGACGGGCGCAGTTGAAACTACAGCTTTTGCGGCCAATAAGGCTGCGTTGGGCGGGTACTGAAAATCAATGGTAATTACCAAGCGTTCTGCGTCTATCTTCGGACTTGCGGTGGCGGTCTGGCTGGTTACGGCCATCGTGATCGCTAACCGCGACATTGTCGTAACCAGCAATGGAAATGACTATTACGATGGCGGCGGAGGCATCGACACCATTGTCTTCAAAGGCCAGATCGTGCCGGTCTTGGTCGATCTCGGCCAGGGGTGGGCCCAAGGCGAGGGCATTGGTTCCGACACCCTCGTCAATCTGGAAAATATCGTCGGTGGGCGCGGTTCTGACCGCCTGCACGGTGACGCGGTCGACAATCTTATCCAAGGCCTGGACGGCGACGACGAGATCGCCGGACGCGAGGGCAATGACACGCTTGAGGGCGGTCCGGGTAACGATGTGCTGGTCGGCGGCACTGGCAATGACCGCTACATCATGCGCGCCGGCGATGGCTTTGATCACATCATCGAGGGGTTGTCCGGTGGCGGCAAGGATGTGCTGGTCTTCGAGACGCCGAATGCGCAAATGGACGTGCAGCGCTGGGGCAGTGCCCTGCTGATCAGCATCACCACAATCGGAGGCACCGATCAGGTGGTCGTCTGGGATCACTTTCTGTCTCCCGACGCCAGATTGGACGAGATCGAGCTGAACGGCAAGACCTGGGAGATCGCCCTCTGGTCCGAAGACATCGAGCCAAAGTCCGATCTGGATTGCACGCTGCTTTGGCTGTTCAACGATTGTCCCGATCGCCCTTCGATTGCGCCAATCGCGTTCAATCCAGGTCTGTAACTGGCGCATTGCGCTTCGAACGCACTTGGATCACCCTGCAAACGTCCGAGGGAGACCCTGCAATGCGCATCCGTCATCTTCTGTTCCCGCTCCTGCTTCTTGTTACCCCCGCAATGGCCGGTGACTTCACCTGTGAAGGCGCCTTTGCCCCCGACACCTCCGAAGCCCGCTTGATCGAGATCTACGGCACAGAAAATGTCTGGACAGGGATTGTACCGGGCCCGGAGGGCACCGAGATGCTGGCCACGCGAGTCCACCCCGATAGCCCGAAACGCATGCTCGAATTCGTCTGGTGGGACGAGGAGAACCGCGAGGGTCTCAGCTATGTGCAATTGCCGGCCAAGATGTCGGGTCCTGGTGGTGTCCGCACGGGCATGAGCGTGGCCGAGGTGGAAACGCTCAATGGCGAACCTTTCACTCTCTCCGGCTTCGGGTGGGATTATGGCGGCTATGCCGGGTTTGAAAGCGGTGCGCTGTCCAATTTGGCGGGAGGCTGCAATCTCTCATTGCGCTTTGGTCCCGCTGACTACCCGCCGGGCCTGGATGTGGATTCGATCATCGGCGACCAGACGGTGCAGTCGACCAATCCCCTGCTGGCCGAGGTTGAGGCACGGGTAGAGTCGGTCGCCATCGGCTATCCCCATCCTGACTTCCGCGATTGACCTGAGCACACCGCGCGCATAACACTGCCATCAGGTTGGTTCCCCGCGTCCGCAGCGGCAAGGGGATTAATAGGGAACACGGCGAGGCGTACCCAAAAGGGACCGAATCCGTGGCTGCCCCCGCAACTGTGAACGGCGAGTGCCCTCCGAAAAGCCACTGACACCCATTCGGGTGTCGGGAAGGTGGAGCGGCATGGCGACCCGTGAGCCAGGAGACCTGCCAGCCTCTGATAGATTTCCCGACTGTCGGTGGGACAGGTGGAGGCCAAGATGATCAAGCCGTCCGGCTAGCTCTGGATCGGGACTAGCTGTCCCACGCGCCTATGCTGCGAGAGTTGCATGACGCCCGTTCCTGTATTTCCCAATTCTCATCTTGGATGCCCCGATGCACATCGAACCCGAACTCGTATCCCCCGAAAAGATGCTGCTGGCCTATGGCACGGCGGCCGCCGCCGGAGCCATGACCGTCAAACTCGCAGGCGAAGCGATCCGTGAGCACGGCCCGATATCGCTGCTGGCGCGCACTGTTCTAGCGACTGCCGCTGTCTTCAATTTCTTCGAAATCTTCCCCCACTACCCAGTCGGCGTCAGCGAGGTGCACCTCATCCTCGGTTCCACCCTGCTCCTGGTATTCGGAGCGGCCCCTGCTGCGGCCGGACTGGCGCTGGGATTGCTTATTCAGGGCCTGTTCTTCGCACCCTTCGACCTGCCGCAATATTTTGCCAATGTCACCACGCTGGTGGCGCCGCTCGTCGCCATCAAGTTCGTGGCTGATCGCATCATTGCGCCCAACACGCCCTATGTGGACCTGCGCTACGGCCAGGCTCTTGCCCTCTCGGCAACCTATCAGGGCGGCGTCGTGCTCTGGGTCGCCTTCTGGGCGCTCTATGGCCAGGGTTTTGGCGCGGAGAACCTTACGTCGATCGTCACCTTCGGCGGCGCCTACATGCTGGTTGTCCTGCTCGAGCCGCTGGTTGATCTGGCCGTTCTCGCCGGTGCCAAGCTGGTGCGTGGCCTGGGCAAGACCGGTCTTGTCACCCCGCGCCTCTACGCCTGAGGCCCACACCCATCAATCATATGCGCGCCCCCGGAAACGGCGGCGCGCCATTTGACTTGCAGACGGAAACGACATGACCGCCAAGATTCCCACCACCGTCATCACCGGCTTCCTCGGCGCTGGCAAGACCACCCTCGTGCGCCACATGCTGGCGCATGCCCCCAAGGGCAAGCGCATCGCGCTCATCATCAATGAGTTCGGCGACCTCGGCGTCGACAAGGATATTCTCGCCGGTTGCGGCGACGAGACCTGCCGCGAAGAGGATATGGTTGAACTCTCCAATGGCTGCATCTGCTGCACCGTCGCCGACGAGTTTATTCCAACCATGCAGGCCCTGCTGGCGCGCGACGAAAAATTTGATCACATCGTCATCGAAACCTCCGGTCTCGCTTTGCCGCAGCCGCTGATCCGCGCCTTCAACTGGCCCGAGATCAAGGCCCAGGTGACTATCGACGGTGTCGTTACTGTCGCCGACGCTGCCGCGCTGGCAGAAGGCCGCTTTGCCAGTGACGAAGCCGCCGTCGACGCCCAGCGCCGCCAGGACGAGATGCTCGATCACGAGACGCCGCTGGGCGAACTCTTCGAGGACCAGCTCTCAGCCGCCGACATGGTCATCATCAACAAGACCGATCTGGTCGACGCCGCCATGCTCGACACCGTCGAAAACACCATCAGGGCCGAACTCCGCCCCGGTGTCGGCATCGTCCGCGCTGCCAATGGCCATGTCGATATCACAGCATTGCTGGGCATGGGTATGTCCTCGGAAGACGACATTGCCAACCGACCCAGCCACCACGAACTGGAGCATGGCGGGCAAACCCACGAGCACGACGATTTCGACAGTTTCTCCCTGACCTTGCCGTACATTCAGGGCAAAGATCACCTGCTCTCGATCATCGAGGACACCATCAAGGCCCACGATGTGCTGCGGCTGAAAGGCTTCGCCGCAATCCCCGGCGCCGCAGCGCGTCTCGCCATCCAGGCCGTCGGTCCCCGCGTCACCGCCTATTTTGATCGGCCGTGGAAGCCCAACGAAAAGCGCGAAACTGCGCTCGTCGTCATCGGCGAACAGCCGCTCGATCGCGCCGCCATCACTACGAGCCTGGAGCAGGCAGCGGCCTAAGATATGCACCTCCTCTCCGCCCAGGCCGGTGCGATCCAGCAGGAGGGCGAGGCCATTGACCTCGCCCAAAGCCCCGGCGCCTACATCTTCGCCTCCTCGGCGGACAGCGAACTGGCCATGCTGGCCGGCGCCGCCGACAGGGCGGGAGAGGACGGCCTACGCCTCGCCAATACCCTGCGGCTCTCGAACAATCTCTCCGTCGACATGTGGGTGGAGCAAACCGTCAGCCGTGCCCGCCTCGTCGTTCTCCGTCTCATCGGCGGTGCTGCCTATTTCCAGTATGGCGTCGACGAGCTAACCGCCCTCTGCACCAATCACCGCATCCCGCTGGTTCTCTTGCCCGGCGACGCCAATCCCGACCCCATCCTGCAAGCGCGCTCCACCATCCACCCCGACGACTGGGCCACACTCCACCGCCTCTTCATCGCCGGCGGCCCCGACAATGCCGACGCAATCTTGCGCGCCATCGCGGCCCTCGCCACACCTCTCCCTGGGGGGAGAGGTCGCCGCGAAGCGGCGGGTGAGGGGGCCTTGCTGTCCGACGAACTGCCACCCCACCCCTTCCCCCGCTTCGGCATCTGGCACCCCGCCACCGGTATGACCGAGGAAGCCGGCCTGCGCGCCCTTCACGTGAAGTGTTCCGCCAGCCCTCATGGTGAGGTGCGCCCACAGGGCACCTCGAACCACGAGGGCGACCATCCCGGCCCCCACATCCCCATCCTCTTCTACCGCGCTGCCCTCGAAGGCGCCGGCACCGCCACGCTCGAAGCCCTCATTGCCGAACTCGAAGCCCGCGGCCTTGCCCCGGTCCCGCTTCTGGTCTCCTCCCTCAAGGAGGCCGCCTGTGTCCGTTTCGTCCAGAATGCGCTCGCCGCCTTCCCGCCCTCGGCGATTCTCAACCTCACAGCATTTGCCCTCGGCGTGGCTGATCTCGACGACAAATCGAACCCCTTCGCCGGCACCGACGCTCCGGTAATCCAGCTCATCCAGTCGGGCCGCTCCGAGGCCCAATGGCTGGCTGACCCGCAGGGTCTCTCCTCAAAAGACATGGCCATGTATCTGGTCATGCCCGAAGTCGATGGCCGCATCGGCGGCATCCTCGTCGGCCACAAGGCCGACGCCGTCTGGCACGAACGCACCCAATGTCCCCTCAGCGCTTATGCTCCCGATCAAGGCGGCATAACCCGCGCCGTCGATCTCGCCTTCAACTGGGCCCGCCTGCGCTCGACCTCGCGCGCCGACCGCCGTATCGCCCTTGTCCTCGCCAACTACCCCATCCGCGACGGGCGCCTTGCCAACGGCGTCGGCTACGACGCGCCGGAATCGACGGTGCGGATGCTGATGGAACTGGAAAGGGCGGGATATGAGGCGTCGGACTATCCCCACACCTCTGCCGACCTCATCACCCTCCTCACCTCCGGCCCCACCAACGCCGACCCACAGCGCGGCCAGTCCGACGCGATCCTCCCCCTCGCTCACTACTCCGAGCTCTTCGCCACCCTGCCCGAAGAAATCCGCACCGCTGTTACTGCCCGTTGGGGCGATCCCGCTTGCGATCCGTTCATCCGCGACGACGCCTTCCACCTCCCGGGCCACCGCTTCGGCAATATCACCATCCTGCTCCAGCCCGCTCGCGGCTGGCAGGTCGACGAGACGCTGAGCTATCACGACCCCCATCTCGTACCGCCCCACGCCTATATCGCCGCCTATCTCTGGCTGCGCCACGACTTCGGCGCCCACGCCCTCATCCACAATGGCAAGCATGGCACGCTCGAATGGTTGCCCGGAAAATCCGCGGCTCTGGATGCCGACTGCTATCCCGACGCCCTTTGGGGCCAGTTGCCGCATCTCTACCCCTTCATCGTCAATGACCCGGGCGAGGGCACCCAGGCCAAGCGCCGCACCGGCGCCGTCATCATCGACCATCTCGTGCCCCCGCTCACCCGCGCGGAAACCTATGGGCCACTCAAGGACCTCGAAGCCCTGCTCGACGAGTATTACGCAGCCGCGGGCATGGACCGCCGCCGCCTCGCCGATCTCCGACGCCGCATTCTCGACTTCACCCGCGACAGCCGTCTCGATCAGGACATCGGCCTGCCCGAAAGCGAGGCCGAGGCCCTGATCAAGATCGACAACTTCCTCTGTGATTTGAAGGAAGCGCAGATACGCGACGGGCTGCATGTCTTCGGCTCGTCGCCAGGGGTAGGGATGGCGCGAGACCTTGCCGTCGCGCTGGCCAGAGTGCCAAGGGGCGAAACGCCCGGGGATAATTCGCTGATCCGCGCCGTGGCCGACGATCTCAAACTCGGTTTCGACCCACTGGCGGCCAAACTGGGCGACCCCTGGTATGGGCCGCAACCCAAATTCTTCTCCTCCCCCTGCCAGGGGGAGGCCGAGCGGGGGTCTCTCATCCGCACCGCGGGCGACATAGTCGAACGCCTCGAGCTGATTGCCGCCGATCTCGTCTCCGGCACCATGGCCTGCCCAACGGACTGGCGCGCCACCCGCGCCGTTCTCGACACGGTCGACACCCTCATCAAGCCCCGCCTCGTCGCGTCCGGCCCCGCAGAAATGCAGGCCTTTCTCGATGCGCTCGATGGCAAATTCGTTGCCCCCGGTCCCTCCGGCGCCCCCTCGCGCGGACGCCTCGATGTCCTGCCCACGGGGCGAAATTTCTACTCCGTCGATGCCCGCGCCGTCCCCACGCCAAGTGCCTGGGAACTCGGCAGAAAATCTGCCGAAAGCCTCGTGTTGCGGCACCTCCAGGACCATGGTCACCACCTGCGCGCCGTCGCTCTTTCGGTTTGGGGCACGGCCAATATGCGCACCGGCGGCGACGACATCGCCCAGGCACTAGCGCTGATTGGCGCAAAACCCACCTGGGATCCCGGCTCGCTTCGCGTTGCGGGCTACGAGATCATCCCGTTGGCAAAACTCGGCCGCCCACGTGTCGACGTCACCCTCAGAATTTCCGGCTTCTTCCGCGACGCCTTCCCGGCCCAGATTGCCCTGTTCGACCGCGCCGTCCGCGCCATTGGCGCACTAGACGAACCAGAGGATGACAATCCCATCGCCGCCCGCATGCGCGCTGAAGCGCTAGGTCTCATGGCGCAAGGCCAATCCGAAGCCGACGCCGCACTTGCAGCCGGCGCGCGAATTTTCGGTTCAAAACCTGGCACCTACGGCGCCGGGCTCGGCCAGCTCATCGACAGCGGCAACTGGTCAAGCAAGGCCGACCTCGCCGATCAGGCCGTGATCTGGGGGCAGTACGCCTACGGCGCAACCGTCACTGGTACGCCCATGCATGACCGCTTCCGCGCCCGTTTGAGTGAGATCGACGCCGTCATCCACAATCAGGACAATCGCGAGCACGACCTGCTCGACAGCGACAATTACTATCAGTTCGAGGGCGGTCTCTTCCTCGCTGCCGAAACCCTGTCCGGGCACAAACCCGCCGCCTATCACAGCGATCACTCTCGCCCCGAAACGCCGAAAATCCGCACGCTGGACGAGGAAATCAGCCACGTCATGCGCAGTCGCGTCGTTAACCCGAAATGGATTGCCGGCATGATGCGTCACGGCTATCGCGGCGCCTTCGAGATCATCGCCACGGTCGATTTCATGTTCGCTTTCGCCGCAACAACCGGCGCGGTGAAAACCCATCATTTCGACCTCGCCTTCGAGGCCTTCATTGAAGACGACGCCGTGCGGCAGTGGCTGATCGAGGCCAATCACTTCGGTTATGACGAATTGATCGCCAAGTTCAACGAAGCCCGTAGGCGCGGCCTCTGGTCGCCGCGCTCTAATTCCGCCTATGCTTTGCTTGGGGAGTAATCGTGAACAACACCATCGTCTACCTCATCGGCCACTTTGGCGTGGGCAAATTGACGGTTGCCCGGGCAATCTGTGCCCTTACCGACGCCAGGCTGTTCGATAATCACTTGGCCAACAACGTCATTTTCTCCCTGATCCGTGCTGATGGCAGAACGCCCCTTCCCGAGGGCGTCTGGGACCTGATTGGCATCATCCGGGACCAGGCCTTCAAGGCAATCGAGGAGATGACACCACGCAATGCCAGCTTCGTGTTGACCAACTGCCTAATCGAAAGTGACCCTAGAGATCACGCTGCCTATGAGCAGGTGAAGGCCGTCGCCGCGCGGCGAGGCAACGTGTTTGTCCCAGTCCTTTTGGCCGCGTCGGATGCGGCCCACGCCGCCCGAGTCAACTCTCCTGACCGATCCGAGCGCCTGAAACTTACCGATGTCGAGGGCGCGGCGCGTAAGCGGCGCACGGAAGACTTGCTGCGCATTGAACACCCGAACCGTCTCGATCTCGACACCTCGGATATGCCGCCTGAAGAAGCGGCGCGCAGTATCATTGCCCACGCGGAGCGCCTGAAATGACTGACAAGCCGATCAAGAAGACCGACCTCATGACCGAGGCGGAGCGTGACGCGTACCACGCCGAAAAGATGAAGAAGAAGAAGGCGGCGCGCGACAAGATCCTCTCGACCAAGACTGAGGAAAAGGGCCTGCTCGTTGTCCATACCGGCAAGGGCAAAGGCAAGTCGACGGCCGCCTTCGGCATGGTGTTCCGGGCTCTGGGCAATGGCATGCGCGTGGGCGTGGTGCAGTTCGTCAAGGGTGTCTGGAACACCGGCGAGCGCACTGTGCTCGACAAGTTTCCCGACCAGGTGACCATCAATGCCATGGGCGAAGGCTTCACTTGGGATGTCGCCGACCGCCAGCGCGATCTCGCCGCCGCCCGCAAGGCCTGGGATCAGGCCAAGGCGCTGATCGCCGATCCGAGCTACAATATGGTGCTGCTCGACGAGCTCAACATCTGCCTGCGCTACGACTACCTACCCATCCAAGAAGTGGTCGAAGTTCTCGCCAACAAGCCGCGCGACAAACATGTCATCGTCACTGGCCGCAACGCAAAGGATGAACTGATCGAAATCGCCGACCTCGTGACCGAAATGACGGAGATCAAGCATCACTTCCGCGCTGGGGTGAAGGCGCAGAAGGGTATCGAGTTCTAGCAGCCTATCGGCTCAAACGACCGCACAAGACCCTCTATCACCGCATGCATCCCTGCGAGATCGCTGGCCGGATACACTGCCCGGAACGCCGCATAGCTGTTTGCGCCGCACAGCAGGATCATGCGTTGATACATCACCGTGTCATCGTTGGTGCCAGACCAGCTTGCCCAGTGCGGCGTCGCGGCGTGGTAGCTTATCGTCCACGCCCCTTTGTCCTTGCCAAACCGATCCGCCGCCTCGTTCTCGAAGGAGGGTGAGGTCACGCCCAGCAGCCCACCCCACACGGTGAGTTCCTGCTGCTGCCCTGGCAGATAGAAAACCTGCCCGTCGCCATTCTCGCTTTCGCCTTGACCTTCGTAGCCCGGCGGAATGTCCAGCTCATAGCCGAAGCGGGCATTCACATAATGCGACCAGAATTGCGCCGCCGCGGGGACGGTCACTAGCATCGCAATGATCAGAGCAAGTGCACGCATACTGAGGTCAGATTGCCTCTGTCCGATTTGTGGCGCAAGCGCCTCACAGGACGACAATGCCGGCGTGCTTGGCCTTGTCCTCGGGTTCAACATGAATGGTGATCTGCACGTCCTTCACAGACTCGCGCAGACGCGATTCGATGCGGTCGCAAATGTCATGCGCTGCCTCGACGCTCATCGCGCCGGGGACCACGAGATGAAAGTCGATGAATGTCATCCGGCCAGCTTGCCGGGTGCGGATATCGTGGGCCTCAATGGCGCCGTCTGCGCTGGTGGCGATGACCTCGCGAATGGTCTTCTGCGTATCGCCCGAGACCGCCACATCCATCAGCCCGCCGACACTTTCTCGGATCACGCCCCATCCGGACCAAAGAATGTTGAGCGCCACCAGCGCTGCCAATCCGGCATCGAGTTGCGCCCATCCGGTTGCGTATACCAGAACCAGGCCGATCAGCACGCCAAACGTGGAAACGACATCGGTCATCAGGTGTTTGCCGTCGGCGGAAATGGCCGGCGATCGTGCTGTCCGCCCTTGGCGCAGAAGCACCAGAGCCCAGACCAGGTTAATCGCACTGGCGACCCCGCTCACGGCCAGTCCCTGGATGGGAGCCTCTGGCATCGCAGGGCTGAGTATGCCCATCACAGCTTCGCGCATGATGAGTATGGCCGCGAGGATGATCATGACGCCCACCAGCACCGCCGAGAAGTATTCCGCCTTGTGATAGCCATAGGGCAGGCTCGCGTCAGCAGGGCGCTGGGCCAGCCGCACCGCGATCAGGGCCGCGATGGCGGTCACCACATTGACGATCGATTCCAGCGCATCGGAGAAAAGCGCAATTGAGCCGGTGAGCCACCAGGCCAGGAACTTCAGTCCCAATACGATCAGGCCCACGCCGATGCTTGCAGTGGCAATGGCCAGCGTGCGATTGATCGCCATGGGTGCCCTCCCTGTCCGAACCGTGGCCTTAGCGGAGCCAGCGCCTACGAGCAACCCATTGTTTTTGCGAACGATTTTCAGAAGCATTTGAAGGTTTCGCCCGGCTTCGGCAGGTCTGTCGCCAAGCCTTTGATTGACCACATACTTTGCCCGTCCTAGAACCGGGTTCAGCGCAGCGTTCCCAGGATGGAACTGAAACAGAGCTCGGTGCGGTCGACCAATTTGCGGGACCAAGCCCGGGGCTGCTCCGGTTTTGAGTGATGCTGCCTCGGTGGAACGAGGCGACGATGAAGAAAGCCCATGCCGGCATAGGGCTGGCCCCAGACACGGTTCCGCACTCGGCTGTAGCGGGCATCGGCTTGCGCAGTCGCGCAAGCGCCGCCGACGTGCTGACCTTATTGGACCATTGCCTTCACATGGTTGCCTTGGACCGCGGCGGTCTCGTGGCGCTGGCAACCCTCGAGGCCAAACGACGCCATCCCGCGATGGTCGCCGCGGCCGCCCAACTCCGACTGCCGATCCTTGCGGTAGACGTCGGCCTGCTGCGCGCGGATGTTCCCAATCCCTCCGAATGCGTCGAGCGCCACCTGGGCGTGCCGTCCGTGGCGGAGGCGGCCGCTATGCGCTTTGGCTCCCTGTTGCTTGAAAAGCAGCGAGGACAACATCTGACGTGCGCCTTGGCGCAGCTCACAGCTGGCTATGTGCTGCCGTCGTGCAGGGCCGCCACGGCTGCCTCGACACTGTCCACCTCATGGGCCGGTCCATAGATGGGGCGCTCGATCATCACCACACGGACATCCAATTGCCGGGCCGCTTCCAGCTTCGCGGCCGCCTGCGTGCCGCCGGAATTCTTGCTGACAAGGTGGGTGATGCCGTGACGCCGCATCAGCGCTATCTCGTCGGCAAACAGATAGGGCGGGCGACTGACGATCAGTTCGGCATGACGGGGCAGCGGCATTTCCGGTGCCTCGATCACGCGGATAAAGAACTGACATTCCTGCCGCTCAAGAAAGATGTCGAGCCCTGCATGGCCGGTGGTCAGCAGCACCTTGGCGTAATGGGGCAGGGCGTCCGCCGCCTCCCTGGCGGAACCGACGATCAGCCATTGCTGCCCCGGTGCAGGTTCCCAGGCGGGACGCATCACCCGCACCAGCGGGACGCCGTTCGCCTGGGCAGCAGCCACCGCGTTGATCGAAATCTGCCCGGCAAAGGGGTGCGTCGCATCGACCAATTGGTCGATTCCCGCCGCCCGCAGATAAGCACTCAGTCCGGGAATGCCGCCGAATGGACCCATGCGGAGCTTTCCCTTGGGCAGGATCGGGTCCTGCGTGCGTCCAGCCAGCGAGGTGACCACATCGTGTCCCAACGCAACGAGGCGCTCGGCCAATTGCCTAGCTTCGGTCGTCCCTCCCAGGATCAGGATTTTCATAATCTGGAATCCATTGATGTGCGCCAATGTGCCCGCGCCGCCCGCGCCACTCAAGCCTCGGGGACGCAAAATGGCCGATAGCCTTTTTGCGCGCCTCTCCGATGCCGATTTCCCCATTTTCGCGCCTGGCAGCGTCTGGCTGGTCGGTGCGGGTCCTGGAGGGCCGGGCCTGCTGACCCTTCTTGCTGTCCACGCCCTCGGGCAGGCTGATGCGGTCGTCTATGACGCCCTGGTATCACCCGACATACTGGCCCTTGCCCGGACGGACGCAGAACGCATTCATGCCGGTAAGCGCGGTGGCAAGCCATCACCCAAGCAGGCCGATATCACGCTCCAACTGATCGCACTGGCGCGGCAGGGTCGGCGTGTGCTGCGCCTCAAGGGGGGCGATCCATTCATGTTCGGACGGGGCGGTGAAGAAGCCGGCGCTCTGGCCGCCGCCGGCATTCCATTCCGTATTGTCCCCGGCATCTCCGCTGGCTTGGGTGGCCTAGCCTATGCCGGTATTCCTGTGACGCACCGCGAGACCAATCACGCGGTCATTTTTCTCACCGGTCACGACGAAACTGGTACCGTCCCAGGCGCCGTCGACTGGGCGGCGGTGGCCAGTGCCGCTCCAGTGATTGTCATGTATATGGCGGTCAAGCACCTGCCCGCCATAGCCGACAAGTTGCTGGCCGCCGGACGGAGCTCTACCGAGGTTGTGACAATCGTCTCTCACGTGGCCAGTCGCAATCAGTCCGTGCTGGAGACCACACTGGGCGCGGCCGGGGCCACGGTTGACGTGCCAACTCCGGCCATCGTCGTTCTGGGGCCGGTATCCCGCCATCGTGGCGCGCTTGATTGGTATGTCGGTGAAGTGCGGAGGCATGTCTTTGGCTAGGGGTCTGGTCGTTTCCGCGCCCCGGTCGGGATCGGGCAAGACGGTCTTCACGCTCGGCCTGCTTGGCGCATTGCGCCGACGTGGCCTCGTTGTTGCGCCGGCAAAATCCGGTCCGGACTATATTGACCCTCACTTTTCCAGCCTGGCTGCTGGCCGCGAGGCCATCAATCTCGATCCCTGGGCCATGTCCACCGGACATCTCAAGGCCCTGGCAACCCAGCAGGCTACGGGCGCCCACCTGCTGGTGGTCGAAGGCGCGATGGGCCTCTTCGATGCGGCAGCGGACGGACAGGGATCAACCGGCGATCTGGCTGAAACGCTTGGTCTGCCCGTTGTATTCGTGGTGGATGCCGATCGGCACAGCCAGTCTGTCGCGCCTCTGGTGGCGGGTTTCGTGCATTGGCGTCCGGGCGTCCGCATCGCCGGGGTGGTGCTGAACCGCGTCGCCAGTGCCCGTCATGAACGCATGCTGGTCTCGGCGCTGAGGCAAACCGGCATCCCATTTTTGGGCGCTATCCCCCGCCGTCCTGAACTCGTTACCCCCGAACGGCATCTCGGGCTCGTTCTGCCCCAGGAGGTGAGCGACTTCGCGCGTTTCCTCGAACATGCAGCCGATAATGTCCGTGACTACATCGATCTCGATCTCGTGCTGGCGCAGGCCGCCCCGCTGGCAGAGGTTGGAGCGCCCCCCCCGGCGCTTCCGCCACTTGGGCAGCATGTCGCTATCGCCCAGGACCGGGCCTTTGCCTTTCTCTACTCACATCTTTTGGATGGCTGGCGCGCGGCGGGCGCTGAACTCAGCTTTTTCTCGCCTCTCGCCAATCAGGGACCATCCGCAGCCGCCGATGCCGTGTTTTTGCCAGGGGGCTACCCTGAACTCCACGGCGCCGCACTGGATGCGGCCGACAGGTTTCGGGCTGGACTGATTGCAGCCAGGGACAGGGGTGCCCTCATCTATGGCGAGTGCGGTGGCTTCATGGTCCTGGGCGAAGGACTGGTGGACAAAGATGGCACAAGGCATGCCATGACCGGCCTCCTGCCCACCGTCACGCGCATCGACCGACCCAAGCGCGTCCTCGGTTATCGCCGCCTGTTGCATGCGGGTGCCCTGCCTTGGCCCGCTGGGCTCAATGGCCACGAGTTCCACTATTCCTCGGCCAAGCAGAGCGACCTCCCCCCCTTGTTCGAGGCGCTTGATGCGGAAGGCATCCGCCAGCCGCCAATGGGGGCGGTGCTCGGGCGCGTCATGGGGTCTTACGCCCATGTCATTGCTGCGCCATAAGGCTGCCATGACCAAAGCCTTGATGTTCATGGGTATAGGCTCCGACGTCGGCAAGTCCCTCCTCGTGACGGGCCTTTGCCGCGCTCTGGCCAATCGCGGTCTCTCAGTCGCCCCCTTCAAGCCGCAGAACATGAGCAACAATGCCGCGGTCACCGCGGATGAGGGCGAGATTGGCCGGGCCCAGGCGCTGCAGGCGCGGGCCGCCCGCCGAGCGCCACTGACGGCCATGAACCCGGTCTTGCTGAAGCCCGAGGGCGAGACCGGATCGCAGGTGATCGTCCGCGGCCAGCGTCGCGCCAGTCTCAGTGCCCGGCAATATTGGGCCAACCGCGCCCAGCTTCTACCCGAAGTCCTCAATGCATTCTCGAACGTAGCCGCTGACGCCGACTATGTCCTCGTCGAGGGCGCTGGCAGCGCCTCCGAGGTCAATCTGCGGCAGGGCGACATTGCCAATTTTGGCTTTGCCCGGGCCGCAAATGTCCCCGTGGTGCTGATTGGTGACATTCACCGCGGCGGCGTCATTGCGTCCATTGTTGGCACCTTGGCGGTTATCGATCCGGCCGATGCGACGCTGGTTCGCGCCAGCCTGATCAACCGCTTTTTCGGCGATCCGGCCCTCTTCGCGTCGGGCGTGTCCTTTCTCGAGACCCGCACAGGCCTGCCCTGTTTCGGCCCGGTGCCGCATTTCGCCGATGCGGCGAAATTGCCTGCGGAGGACGCTCTGGCTCTCGAAAGCCTCGAGACAGGGCAGGGGGCCTTTCACATCGCTGTGCCGCGCCTGCCGCGCATTGCCAATTTCGACGATCTCGATCCCCTGCGCGCCGAGCCGGGGGTGGCAGTGACCCTTGTGCAGTCCGGACAGTCGATCCCGCGAGACGCCGATCTGATCCTCCTGCCGGGTTCCAAGGCCACCCGCGCTGACCTGGCTGCCCTGCGCGCCAATGGCTGGGACATCGACATCCTCGCCCATTTCCGCTCCGGCGGCCGGATCATGGGCATCTGCGGCGGCTATCAAATGTTGGGCCGCACCATAGCCGATCCTGATGGTCTCGAAGGACCACCCGGCACCAGCGAAGGGCTTGGATTGCTGGACGTTGAAACCATGTTGGGCCCGGCAAAGCAGTTGCGGGTCGAAACGGCCACGCACCTGGCCTCGGGCGAGGCGCTGTCGGGCTATCATATGCATATGGGTGTCACGACCGGTTCAGACACGGCGCGCGCCTTCGCCCGGGTCGGCAGCCAGTTCGAAGGCGCCATCAGCGCCAATGGGCGCGTCGCGGGTACCTATCTGCATGGACTGTTTGCGTCCGACGGCTTCCGGCGCGCCATGCTCGGGTCTGCCGCCAGTCCCGATCTCGCGTTTGAAGCGCAGGTGGAAAGCGCACTCGACGGGCTTGCGAACCATCTCGAAACCCATATCGATATCGATCATTTGCTGGCCCTGGCCGAAACTGTAAAGACCTGAGACATGGACCCGCTGATTTCCCCCCTGGCGCTGGCGCTGGAACGACAGCTTGGTTATCCCCAGAGACTGTCCGCCACCATCGGCCATCCAGTCGTTTGGTTCGGCAAGCTCATCAGCTTCTGCGAAGAGAGGCTGAACACGACAAGCCGCACTGCGGCCCAGCGAAAGCTGGCCGGCATCGTGGCCCTTTGCCTTCTGCTCCTGTCAGTCTTGATCGTCACCGTCGGCATCCGGACCATCCTCTCCTGGATCCCGCTTGGATGGCTCCTCGAAATGCTGCTGGCCACGACGTTGCTGGCGCAAAAGGAACTTGGTCGCGCGGTTGAGGCCGTGTCTGAAGCGTTGCGCTCATCCCTCGCCGCCGGCCGGGACGCCGTCAGCCATGTCGTGGGGCGCGATCCGCAATCCCTCGATGAGGCGGGGGTGGCGCGCGCTGCTGTTGAAACGCTGGCCGAAAGCACCTCGGATGGCGTCGTCGCGCCCTGGCTTTTCCTGTTGCTCTTCGGTCTGCCCGGCATAGCCGTCTACAAGGCCGTCAACACCGCCGACTCCATGATCGGGCACCTTGATGACCGCTATCGCCACTATGGCTGGGCGGCCGCAAGGCTGGACGATGCCCTCAACTGGGTTCCGGCGCGCCTGACGGCGGTCTTGGTCACCATTGCCTGCTTCTTCACCCCCGGCGCCAGCCCGGGGCGGGCCTGGGAAACGGCTCGGCGCGATGCCGCCAAGCACGCTTCGCCCAATGCGGGTTGGCCCGAAGCCGCTTTTGCTGGCGCGTTGAACTTCCAGCTCGGTGGCCCGCGCCATTACGACGGGGAATTGGTCGACCTTCCGGCCTTCGGCAGCGGGAAAGCAGGGCTGGGCGCCAGCGATATCATGCTGGCCCTGCTGCTCTATCGCCGCACCCTGGGTGTGCTCCTGGGGCTGAGCTGTGCCATCGCCCTGATGATGCTGATCAGCTGACCAGGCCTGGCGGCTCGCCTTTCATGGTCATGGGCAGGCCGGCGGCGATGAAATAGACATCATCGCATATTTCCGCCAACCGTTGATGCGTCGACCCCGCCAGATCCCGGAAAGTGCGTGCCATGGCATTGTCGGGCACGATACCCATGCCGACTTCGTTCGAAACCAGAATCACCTTGGCCTTCTGCACTTCGGCCAGCGTGCCGTAAAGCTCGGTGACGGCGGTGGCGACGTCCTCATTGGCCAGCAGCAGATTGGTGATCCACAAGGTCAGGCAGTCCACCAGGATGACATCATGGGCGGCACCGGCCTTGAGGATGGCGTGCGAAAGCTCGATCGGCTCTTCGATGGTGGTGAAGCGCTGCTCTCTGCTGGCCTGGTGGCTGCGAACCCGTTCATTCATTTCCGCATCAAGAACTGTCGCTGTCGCCAGATAAGCCGGTTTGGAGCCGGCATGCAGCGCAAGGCTTTCCGCGAAAGCGGTCTTTCCTGAGCGGGCACCACCCAGGACCAGGCAATGTCGTGTCATGGTCATCCTCTGCAGGGCGCCGCCGCTGCCCTTCTCGGTCCAGAACAGTTTCGCTCCAAACGGGCCAATGAGGCAAGCCGTTCCGCTTGTCCATTGTCAGCTCAAGCTGCGGATAGGGTAGGCGGATGCGGCGTCGATATTTTATTGGGTCTACTACTTTCGTCTTAGCGCCTTTCGCATTATGGTCCGCGCCGAATTGACCACCTAGTCTGGGAGCGCTAGGGCAGGGCGTTCGCGTCTTGCCTTTGAGCCTCCCACACATCCACGGAGATGCCTTTCGTGCCGCGATATTACCTTGGCGTTGACGGAGGCGGCACCAATTGCCGCGTGCGCCTGGCCAATGAGAATCTGGAGACGCTGGCAGAGGTCAAGAACGGTCGCTCGAACCTGCAGATCGACGGCGGCGAGCCCGCTTACAAGGCGATCAGTGCGGGCGCGCGCGATGTCTTCAAGGCCGCGGGCATTGATTTTGCCGAGGCGGCCAACACCTATGCCTGTTTTGGCATGGCCGGCGGTCGCATGGATTCGGCCCGCGATGCCTTTGCTGCGCGCCCCTGGCCGTTTGCCGGGGTCAGGGTCTATGACGACATCGACATTGCCCATGCCGGCGCCTTGGGCGGCGGCGAGGGCGGCGTGGTCATCATCGGTACCGGTTCGGCGGCCATGTCCATAGTCAATGGAAAGCGCCATCAGGCCGGCGGCTGGGGTTTCCACATCGGTGATCAGATGAGCGGTGCCATTCTCGGGCGCGAATTGGTGCGCTATTCGGTCGAGGCCGAGGATGGTCTGGTCGAAGCCTCGCCCTTGACCAAAGCGGTGATTGCGGCGCTTGGCGGCGACAATCAGGCCGTTATGACCTGGTCCTTTGCCACCGAGATGGATTTGAAGCTGTTGAGCCGCGACGGGTCCGAGGGTTGCGATGATGCCCTGGTTGGCCGCGCGCCGGGCGAATTTGGCAAGCTCATGCCGCTTTTCTTCGATTATCTCGAACAGAACGATCCAGTCGCCCGCAAGCTGCTGGCCATCGAGATCGGCTACATCGATACCTATGTGAACTGGTTCAAGTCGCATGGCGCCACGGTGATGGCCATTGTCGGCGGCCTGGGACAGCGCCTGTTCCCGACGCTCCAGCAGCATTATGGCGATTTCGTCGCTCTTCCAAAATTCGAACCCCTGCATGGCGCGATTATCCTCGCCCGGCAGAATTTCGCGTCAAACTGAGGGACGTCCACACGTGTCCAGCCGTATCATTCCCGTCCAGCCCTTCGACTATGTGGTGTTTGGCGCCACCGGCGATCTGACAAAGCGCAAGCTGATCCCGGCGCTCTACCACCGCTTCAAGGATGGACAGTTCGACGAGCAAAGCCGCATCATCGGCGTCTCGCGGTCCAAATTGACCAACGCCGAATTCCAGCAGCTTGCCGGCGATGCCATCGCCCAGTTCGTCGAGAAGGACTACCAGGACGCCGCCACCATCAAGCGGTTCCTGACGATCTTCTCCTATGTGATCAACGACGTCTCCGATGAGGCCGGTTGGGGCGACATCAAAAAGGCACTGCGCGATGACCCCAAAGTGGTCCGCGCGTTCTACCTGGCGGTCGCGCCGGATCTGTTCGAGCCCATCGCCGAACAACTCGCCAAGACCAAGGTCTACCGCCGCGATGCGCGGGTGGTCATCGAAAAGCCGCTGGGCCACGATCTGGCCTCGTCGATCGAAATCAATGACGGTGTGGCCAAGATCTTCAAGGAAGATCAGGTCTACCGCATCGATCACTATCTCGGTAAGGAGACGGTGCAGAACCTGCTGGCGCTGCGCTTTGCCAACACCC
Source organism: uncultured Devosia sp. (assembly GCF_913055165.1). Lineage (GTDB taxonomy): Bacteria > Pseudomonadota > Alphaproteobacteria > Rhizobiales > Devosiaceae > Devosia. The sequence continues at coordinate 79,434 of NZ_CAJXJS010000003.1, read as the reverse complement.
TGTTCGAGCCGATCTGGAATTCGGCCCATATCGACCATGTGCAGCTGACCGTGGCCGAAAGCGTCGGCGCCGGCACGCGCGGCTACTACGATGAGAGCGGCGCCCTCCGCGACATGATCCAGAATCACATGCTGCAGCTCCTCTGCCTGGTGGCCATGGAGCCGCCAGCCAGCGACGACGCCAACGCGCTCCGTGACGAAAAGCTCAAGGTATTGCGCGCTCTCCGGCCCATTACCAATGGCGAAGTGGCCACCAAGACCGTGCGCGGACAATATCGCGGCGTGAAGTCCGAGACCGCGGCGGTGGCCAGCTATCAGGACGAATTGCCCGAGGACAAGAAGGGCAGCCACACCGAGACCTTTGTCGCGCTCAAGGCCGAGATCGACAATTGGCGCTGGGCTGGCGTTCCCTTCTACCTGCGGACCGGCAAGCGCATGGCTGAGCGGGTCTCGGAAATCTGCATCCAGTTCAAGCCCATTCCGCATTCGATCTTTGATCACGCTGAAGGGGCACCCAAGGCCAATAAGCTCATCATCCGTCTGCAACCGGACGAGGGCGTCAAGCTGATGATGATGATCAAGGACCCGGGTCCCGGCGGCATGCGCCTGCGCCAGGTGCCGCTCAATCTGAGCTTTGCGGAAACCTTCACGGAACGCACGCCTGAAGCCTATGAACGGCTGTTGCTCGACGTGGTGCGTGGCAACCAGACCCTGTTCATGCGTCGTGACGAACTCGAAGCCGCCTGGATGTGGGTCGACCCGATCCGCCAGGCCTGGGACCGGTCTTCCGAGCCGCCGCAAACCTATACCGCTGGCACCTGGGGCCCGAGCGGAGCGGTGGCGCTGATCGAGCGCGACGGTCGGACCTGGTATGAAGGACCGCATTCGTGACCATCGAGCGCCGAAGCTTCGCCGACAAGTCGACCCTGGCCAAGGAACTCGCCGAGTCGGTCGCCGATCGCATCCGCGCCGCCATTGCCGAGCGCGGGTCGGCCTCCATCGCGGTGAGCGGGGGGTCAACACCGGGAAAGTTCTTCCAGGCCTTGGGCAAGACCAAGGACATCGACTGGTCCAAGGTCGTGGTGACCCTGGTTGACGAGCGCTGGGTCGACGAAACCAGCGACCGGTCCAACGCCGCTTTGGTCAATGAGAAGATGTTGCAAGGCCCGGCCGCCACAGCGCGCTTTTTCCCGCTCTATTCCGGTGGCGACGAGCCCAGCGATGGGGCGATTGCCAAGACCAACGCGCTGATGGCGGACCTGCCCCAGCCCTTCGCGGCCGTGGTGCTCGGCATGGGCAATGACGGGCATACGGCCAGCTTCTTTCCCGGTGGTGACACGCTTGACGCGGCGCTGACCGCGCCCGGGCCGACGCTCGCTATCCGCGCCCCGGGCGCTGGTGAACCGCGCGTGACCTTCACCCTGCCAGCCCTGCTCAAGACCGAGGGCCTCTACTTGCACATTGAAGGCGAGGGCAAGGCCGAGGTGCTGGAATCCGCGCTGGGTGATGGCCCGGTAGAAGACATGCCGATCCGCGCCGTCTTGCGTTCCGGCGCGCCGGTGACTGTTTACTGGTGTCCATAAGGCTCCTGGGGTGGTCCCCAATTGACCACCCTGGCCGCTGAACGACACCGGTTTGTTGATGCAAGGATAACCGCGCCAGCGGCCCCCTTCTGGCGTGTCCTTGCCTAGCTTTGGAGACTTGCCATGACCGTCCGCCAGGCCATCCAGGATGTGACCGACCGCATTGCCGCGCGCAGCCGCGACAGCCGTCGCGATTATCTCAATCGCCTCGATGCCGCCCGGGAACAGGGCGTCTATCGCGCGGCGCTCTCTTGCGGCAATCTCGCGCATGGCTTTGCCGCCTGCTCGCCGACTGAAAAGGCGGCGCTGGCCGGCAACAAGACGCTGAACCTGGGCATCGTCAACAGCTATAACGACATGCTGAGCGCCCATCAGCCCTATCAATTCTATCCCGACATCATCAAGGAAGCAGCCCGCGAGATCGGCGCTACCGCGCAGGTGGCCGGTGGCGTCCCGGCCATGTGCGACGGCGTTACCCAGGGCCAGCCCGGCATGGATCTCTCGCTGTTTTCTCGCGATGTCATCGCCATGGCCACGGCCATTTCGCTCAGCCACAACATGTTCGACGCGGCAGTCTATCTTGGCATCTGTGACAAGATCGTGCCGGGTCTTGTCATCGGCGCCCTTTCTTTCGGCCACTTGCCGGCGGTCTTCATCCCGGCCGGACCCATGCCCTCTGGCCTGCCCAACGACGAAAAGAGCAAGGTTCGCCAGCTCTATATGGAAGGCAAGGTCGGCCGCGCCGAATTGCTCGAGGCCGAAAGCAAGTCCTATCATTCGGCCGGCACCTGCACGTTTTACGGCACGGCCAATTCCAACCAGATGCTCATGGAGATCATGGGCCTGCACCTGCCCGGCGCCAGCTTCGTCAATCCCGGCACCCCGCTGCGCGACGCACTGACCCGCGAGGCCACCAAGCGGGCCCTGTCGCTGTCCGCCTTGGGGAACAATTATACGCCCATCGGTCACATCATGGACGAGAAGGCCATCGTCAATGGCCTGGTTGGGCTGCACGCCACGGGCGGCTCGACCAACCACACCATGCATTTGATTGCCATGGCGGCGGCGGCCGGGCTGCAGGTGACCTGGGACGATATGAGCGATCTCAGCGATGCCACGCCTTTGCTGGCGCGAGTCTATCCAAATGGCGTTGCCGACGTGAACCATTTCCACGCCGCGGGCGGCATGGGCTTCCTCATCAAGGAATTGCTTAATGACGGCTATCTGCATGAGGACGTCAAGACCGTCTGGGGCACGGGGCTTTCGGGGTACACCGTCGAAGCCAAGCTGATCGAGGACAAGCTCAGCTTCGAGCAGGCGCCTGCCGAGAGCGCCCTGCCCAAGGTTCTGACCGGTACCAAGGCGCCGTTCCAGCCCACCGGCGGCCTAAAGCTGCTCAAGGGCAATCTCGGCCGCTCGGTCATCAAGGTCTCTGCCGTCAAGCCGGAGCATCGCGTGGTCGAGGCACCGGCCCGGGTGTTCCATGGCCAGGAAGGTCTGCAGGCCGCATTCAAGGCCGGCGAATTGACCGGCGACATGATCGCTGTGGTGCGCTTCTCCGGCCCCAAAGCCATCGGCATGCCAGAACTGCACAAGCTGACCCCGGCCCTGGGTGTGCTGCAGGACCGCGGCTTCAAGGTGGCCCTGCTGACCGATGGACGCATGTCCGGCGCATCGGGCAAGGTGCCGGCCGCCATCCACATGACACCTGAAGCCATGGATGGCGGGCCGATCAGCAAGATCCGCGACGGCGACATGATCCGGCTCGACGCTAATGAAGGCACGCTGACATTCCTGGGCGACGAGAAGGAGTTCTTCTCCCGCACTCCGGCCACTGAAGACCTGCGCCCGCAACACTTCGGCATGGGCCGCGAGCTCTTCGCCGGCTTCCGCAGCCTGGTGGGCGTGGCGGACAAGGGGGCGAGCGTCTTCAACTGATCTCGGGCTCCGGTCCTATATATCGCGCCCGCGGCCTTATGAGCGCGCCTGTTTCCACCTGCTCCAGCGCATGGGCGATCCAGCCCACGCTGCGGGCCAGCGCGAAAATCTGCAGGGGCGCGTCCGCGGGCAGGTCAAATGCGGCGGTCATGGCGGCCAAGGCGAAGTCGATATTGGGTTTTTCGCCGGCCAGGCGCTCGCCCGCAGCGGCCAGCTCAGCGAAGACCGGAGGCAGCGGGAAAGCCTGCATCAAGGCTGCGGCGCGCACATCGCCATCGGGGTAGAGCCGATGGCCGAAGCAGACCAGTTTCTGCCCTTGCCGCAAATATGCGGCCACCGCCGCTTCGGCGCCCTGCCGCTGGGCCTCCTCGGCCAATCGGGCCATGCTCTGGCTGGCATTGCCATGCAGGGGGCCGGACAGCGCCGCCAGCCCGGCCATGACCGCAGCGGACAGAGGCGCGCCGGTCGAAGCCGTTACGCGCGCCGCGAAGGTCGATGCATTAAGCTCGTGCTCGGCCAGCAGCACCAGCGCCCGCCGGATCGCATCGGCAGCGTTCGGTCGCGCCCATTGCAACGCCAGGCGCTGATGCACCGGCACTGAGCCCGGCGACGCCAGTGCCCCGGCCAGGAAGGCCACCGTGCGCGCCGCATCGCCCAGCAGCACGGTGCGACTGCGCCCGACTGAGGGCATATCCGTTGCTGCCAGTTCAGCCACTGCACGATAGGCGGCAGCCATGCCGGGCGCCTGCGCTCGCGCGCGACCGGCAAAGTCAATTTCGCCCCCAGCGCTCCAAAGCAGACGCGCCGCAGCGCCGAGCGTGGCGGTTTTGGCCAGCGCCACGGCATCCTGCCCGCGGTAAAACAGGCGCCCGTCCCGAACGGTCGCGATGCTGGTTTCCAGCACCGGCTCGCCCCAGGCGATGGTCTCTGCCGCCACGGTGCCTGCGGGGCGCCGTCCCCTCTGCCGCGCCGCCAGCCGCTCGACATCTTCCTGCCGGTAGAGGCTCCGCCGGGGGTCGTTCGGGTCAGGCCGGGCGCCGATCCGGCCACGGCTGACATTGGCATAAAGCGTCTGCGGCTTGGTGCCCAATTGCGCCAGGGCCTGTTCGGCAGTGAGCCAGCTCATGCGACCTCGCATTGATCAATTGCATCAAGATTGACGTCAATCTTGATTAGCTCGATTGAAAAGGAAACAGCAAGGAGATGCAACATGTCTGGTCTTGATGATGTGATCGCTGCCGAAACCCGCCTCAGCGAAGTCGACGGCGCCAATGGCCGTCTTGTGATTTGTGGCCACAGCCTGGATTCCCTGGCCGCACGCAAAAGCTACGAAGCCGTCCTGGCATTGCTGCTGCCCGATTTGCTCTCGGCCAATGAAGAGGCGGTGCGTGCCGAACTGGGGCAGGCGCGGCTTCGGGTGTTCCGGGAGGTCGCATGGCTCGATGCGGATCTGATCTCCCTGTCTGTCACCGAAGGTCTCCGTGCTCTTATGGCACGGCTGCCAGATGGGGAGGACAAGTCGGTGGCTCTGTTGCAGATTGCTGCGCCTGCCGTGTTCCTGCCGGCATTGATCCGCGTCAGGCAGGGGCAGAAGCCGGTGCCGCCCCATCCGGGCCTGAGCCACGCCGCCGACATGCTGGCCATGCTGAATGGCCGGCAGCCAACGGCAGCGCAGGCCCAGGCGCTCGACACCTATCTGGTGACGGTATCCGACCATGGCCTCAATGCCTCGACCTTCACCGCCCGCGTCGTGGCCTCCACCCGTGCCGGCTATGCCTCGGCAGTGCTGGCCGCCCTTGGCGCGCTCAAGGGGCCGCTGCATGGTGGCGCACCCGGACCTGTGCTCGACATGCTCGATGCCATCGGCATGCCGGACAAGGCCGGTCCCTGGATCGCCGCGCAACTGGCGCGTGGCGAGCGGCTGATGGGCTTTGGACATCGCATCTACCGCGTCCGCGATCCACGCGCCGACGCCCTCAAGGCGGCACTGACGCGTCTCGGCGCGGCCGGCGGCATGAATACGAACCGGCTCGCCCTGGCCGAGGCGGTAGAGGCGGCCGCCTTGTCTGCATTGCGCGCCGCCAAGCCCAGTCGCCCGCTCGAGACCAATGTCGAGTTCTTCACCGCTCTCCTGCTCGAAGCCCTCGGCTTCCCCCGCGAGGCCTTCACTGGCGTCTTCGCCGCCGGCCGCGTTGGCGGCTGGGTGGCCCATGCCCATGAGCAGATCGAAACCGGTCGGCTCATTCGCCCGCAGTCACGTTATGTCGGGCCGAAAGCGGCTTAGCGATCTCGGCGGCCGGCGATTGTCATTTGAGGCAGGGTTCGGCGGAGCGCATGGGCGTTTTGAGCGGCGGAACCAGCTTTGGGAGCCAGAGGGCGGGATCTTCGCCCATTTCGGCCCCCTTGCCGGCCGGGCTCGGCATAGGCTTTGGCGCCAGATCGCGGCAGCCTGAAAACAATTCGCCCTCCTGAGCCGCCCCCGCGGGCACGCAAGACAACAACAAGCAGGCCAGCCCAAATACAATGCGCATTTTTGTACCCCCTTTGTTCCCAAAGCAAAGGTTGCGCTTTTGTTCTTCCAAGTCAATAACAATTCATTAACGACTTCTGCCGAACAGCCGTTCGATATCGTCCTTCTTGAGCTCCACATAAGTGGGGCGGCCATGGATGCACTGGCCTGAATGGGGGGTTGCTTCCATGTCGCGGAGAAGCGCATTCATTTCGTCGACGCGCAGCCGCCGCCCCGAACGCACCGAGCCGTGGCAGGCCATGCGGCCGATGATGGCCTCCATGCGCGCGGTCAGCGCGGCGGCGCTGTCCCATTCGGCAAGGCCATCGGCCAGGTCCCGGACGAGGCCGGAAATATCGGTATTGCCCAGGAGGGCCGGGGTCTCGCGCACGGCGATGGCGCGGGGGCCGAAGCGGTCGAGATAGAGCCCGAATTTTTCCAGCTCCGGCGCGGCCTCCTCGAGGCGGGCGCAATCCTCTTCGGGCAGTTCCACAATCACCGGAATGAGCTGCGCCTGGCTGGGGACCGGGCCCGAGGCCAGCTGGGCCTTGAAGCGCTCATAGACGAGCCGCTCATGGGCCGCGTGCTGGTCAATCAGCAACAGGCCATTGCCGTTCTGGGCGATGATGTAATTGTCGAACATCTGCGCGCGGGCAGCGCCGAGCGGATGGTCGACAGGTTCGGCCTGCGGCTCGAATTCTTCGACCCGGGCGCTGGGCGCCGTAAAGCCGGCAAGCTGGCTCGGGTGCCGGTCGAAATGGAGCGGGCCCCGATCCGGGCGCCCGTCAAAGCGTTGCGGCTGATGGGAAGATGCCGCCGGGGCGACCGGCGCCGGCGCGGATGGCTCGGCCATTTCCGGGGCCGAAAAAGCCCCCAGAATGTCCTCGGCCACGCTGGTCGAGGCCTTGAAGCCGGCGCTGGCGAGGGCCGTGCCGATGGCCTTGATGACTGCGCCGCGCACCGCGCCCTGATCGCGGAAGCGCAATTCGGCCTTGGCCGGATGCACATTGACGTCCACCTCGGCCGGGTCGATGGCGATATAGAGCGCGACCACGGGAAACCGGTCGCGGAACACATAGTCGGCAAAGGCCGCCCGCACCGCGCCCACCAGCACCTTGTCGCGCACCGAGCGGCCATTGACGAAATAGAACTGGCTGAGGGAATTGGCCCGCGTATAGGTGGGCAGCCCGGCCATGCCGGCCACCACGATGCCGTGCCGGGCGGTGGCGAGGGTGACGGCATTGTCGACGAAGTCGGCGCCCATCACCTGGCCGAGCCGGGCACCCAGCGCGCCTTCGCCGGTGACGGCCGGCCAGTTGGCGGCAGTGCGATCCGAACCCTCGAGCACGAAATGCACGGCCGGATTGGCCATGGCCAGGCGTTTGACCACATCGGTAATGGCGGCGGTTTCCGCCCGGGCGGATTTGAGGAATTTGCGCCGCGCCGGCACCTGGGCGAAGAGATCACGCACCTCGATGACGGTGCCCCGGTTCATCGCCTGCGGGGCCGGGCCGCTGCGACGGCCATTGTCCACCACCAGCGCCAGCCCGCTTTCGGCCTCGGCAGTGCGGGAGGCGACCGACAGCCGCGCCACCGAGCCGATCGAGGCCAGCGCCTCGCCGCGGAAACCAAGGGTGCGGATGTCGTCGAGATCGTCGGCACTGAGCTTGGAAGTGGCGTGCCGCTCGACCGAGAGCAGGAGGTCGTCCCGATCCATGCCATGGCCGTCATCGGCAATGCGGATCAGGTCCATGCCGCCATTGGCAGTGGTCACGGTGATGCGACGCGCGCCGGCATCGATGGAATTTTCGATCAGTTCCTTGACCACGCTGGACGGCCGCTCGACCACCTCGCCGGCGGCGATGCGGTTGATCAGGTCTTCGGGCAATTGGCGGATGGGCAAGGGCGATTCTCCTGTCAGCCAATATAGGCGAGCGCGCCACCCCTGCCGACCCGCATCGGCGATTGTACCCAACCGAGATTGCCGCCCCGGCCATCTGGCCTCGCGGTTACGAGAAAAGAGCGGAGTCCCGAGACGACCGTCGTCCCTGAAACTAAAAAACTGAGACGAAAGCCGCCTCGGGAACGCCGGGATTTCTCGATAGGGGATAACTTGGCGAGCTGTCCGGCACGAGCACCCCCAGGGCACCCGCTTTCAGCTGCCGATCAAAAGACCGACAGCAGGCGCGAACTCTCACCCGCCGACCCCCAGACCATGACGGCACGCGACTGCCCCATGCCCGGCTTTCCCTCCCGCCACTGGTCGCTGCAGGCCGCCCTATCGCGAGAGGAATGAGGGCATTATGCGGGAGGTTTTTGGGGTGGGGATAAGATGGATAGGTGCTATGATAAGAGAATACCCCAACCCAGCCTCCTTGCCTTCGCGCCTGAATTCGCTCGACTTGAGCGACGTTGCCTCGGGCCGGTTCGAAAGGTGGCGGGCAGTGGGTGGCGAACGCCTTCGCCACGGGTCTGCCAGTGTTGCAGAAGTCGACGGAATTGCGAACGGTTGCACAGGGATATCGACATCACGATACTCTCGTCTAGCGCCGATTGCGGGAGTGCCTTTCGCTCACCTGCTTGCCGCCATGGCTTTAGAGAGGTTTATCTGCAGCGGCTCCACACTTCTTTTTGGGGGCACTCAGCTTCGACACGCTATCGAGAGTACTCAAACTGTAATATCGATCTGTGCAGAGCCCAATCATGGAGCTAAAAGTGCGTTTAGCGTTTCTCCTGGCCGCTGCGTTCGCCGCCTACTCGGTCGCTGTGGCCGCACTCTCCACAAATCAAATCACGCTCTGGCCGCTCGTTGGCGTCTTAGTTAGCGCGGCAGTTGGTTTGGGTATTAACATCTTTAATCGATGGGACACACAAGGCGACAGGCGGCGCCTAAAAGCCGAAATCATCACACTGTTGTCCGCAGAGATGCACAACTTCACCCGGCAGCACGCTACAAATCTCAGCAAGTTGTCTCAACTGTTGGGCGAGCGAATAACTAAGCGGGACGTTCTGGAGGCCCTTGAGCGATTTAGTTTCAGGGGAAGGCCTGGTTCGGGCGAGGAGGAGCTTTTCAAAGTTACCAGTGTCGAGCAACTAGCTCATCTGCCCAGATTTTTGTCGCGCGATTTCATGCGAGTTCACATAATCGCCCGAAATCTAGAACGCGATATCGAGCGAACGTTGAGTCGCATCAGACCTGCAAGAGAAGTTGGTGGAAAGTTTCAATCGCTCGTCACAGATGAACTGTATCGACTCGGACTGCGACTGGAAAGGGCGACGGTTCAAGGCCAGTTGCTGCTTGAACGTTTGGAAGCGTACGAAAACCGCAATCCAATCGTCCGCTACCTAAGGTCGCGCTCCCGACGGTGGTCGCAACGCGCGATCGTCAGTAAAATTTCCTATAGAGATAGGCCGATGCAGCCTGATGATACCAGGGCATACGAAGAATTGAGTAGATGGCGCGATTTGGTCCAGAGGCGAAGCAGTGTGCCAGCGAGTGAGGTGTTGGAAGTTGCTGCATTGGTGGAGGGCGGACAGCTTACTGCTGTCCAAGAACGTCACGAGGGCACTTTCAATCAAGTCTTTGTTGTCAGGTCAGCTGAAAGGGATTTGTGTATAAGGAGAAAGAAAAATAAAGAAATATTCCGATACGATCAATCAATATTTAAAGAATCATTCGTAGGAAAATTGTATGAATTGACGGATGATGGTGAATCAATTACTTCTGAAGTGTTAAGAAGTGCGTTGATTTATGCTGAGTCGAAGGATGTTGACTTCTTTAATAGGGGCGTAATAAGCCGCTATCCTGGACCGGATATTTATGGTTTTGGCGTTCATCTTGGGCATCAATATGTGGTTTCGGAGTGGTTTGAGGGACAGACAGGTGCCTCGTTTTCTACACCCCGGAATTACTATGAACTTGGATGCATCATAGCTGCTATGCACGACAGGAAATTCGCGCGCGCGCTGACCTCCCTTGAAAAGGATGGATTGGAGGCGCGAGCGTATTTGGAGGCGGTCAAGAAAGAGATCATCGACAGAAATGAGTCCAGCGGGTTGATCGTGGAACGAGGTCAGCTTGAGGATTGGGTAGAGAATAGGATGACTACAGGTCATCAGTCTTTTGAGGGAAATCACCCCTTTGTTTTATGTCATAACGATCTTCATCCTTTTAATTTGTTCCTGACGAGAAGTGGTATTAGAATTATTGACTGGGACAACACTGTTATTTCGCACCCATATCTGGACTTCGTAAAGCCGAAGTATTGGTCGGACGTTAGCAATGGGCGGCTTGCCGGATCGGGCGAGTGTTTCAAGAAATTTACCGAGGGTTACTCTAGAATTTTGGAGGGCATGAATAAAAGGCCCTTACCAGAGATGAACATCGACCCAATTTTCCAACTTCATGAAATGCTGTGGCTATTCAGAATTTGGACATTCGAGACTGGTCGATTATCGAAGGGGGCGACGGACTTGGGGCCGTTCCAACCGCCAGGGTACTATGAGCCCATAATTTGGGATCTTGCGAGAAGATGATTGTGGGTCGAAGACGAACCAGGAACAGCTTGCTGGCAGCTGGAGAGTCACGGGTGAGTTCGTCTTGTAGGGAGTGATCTTGTTGATCGACGCGATCTAGAGGCCTTCCCCAAACCAGCCTGCGCAACACCGCCTGATCGCCCCGTCCCACCATTGACCCGCCTCGCCATCCGGGTTCACCTAGCGTCATGACGACCACCCATCCCCGTGTGCCGAAGGATTGGGCCCAGCGGGGCAATGCCGTGTGGGATGCGGTGGCCTATCATCTGTCGCCGCCCGGGCTGCTCGTCGGGTCGGTTTTTTTCGCGCTGTCGCTCACGCCATCGCTGCTGCCGCGGACCGAACTGGTGCAGGGCGTGCTCTCGGGCGGCTGCTTTGCGCTGGGCTATGGCATCGGCAATCTGGCGCACTGGCTCTGGGGCTATCTCGGGCTCAAGGTGCCGCCGGGGCGGGTGACGCGCCTGTTGGGCGTGCTGGTCGGACTGGTGTGCCTGGGCCTGGTGCTGGTGGCGCTCTGGTATTCCAATACCTGGCAGAACTCGGTCCGCGCGGTCATGGGCATGTCTCCGGTCGATGAAAGCCAACCCCTGGTCATTGCCTCGGTGGCCCTGCCCATTGCGGCGGTCATCCTGATCATTGGCAAGCTGCTGGTGACGATCATTCGGCTGGTCTGGCATTGGCTGACCCCGCATATGCCCCGGCGGGCCGCCTTCGTGCTGGCCACGGCGCTGGTGGCGATGCTGGTCAGCATTCTGGTCAACAATCTGTTCCTGCGCGCCGCCTTGCGGGCGGCCGACAGTTCCTATCAGCGGCTGGACGCGCTGGTATCGACCGATGTGGCGCCGCCGGCCGATTGGCGCCAGACCGGCAGCGCCCAATCGCTGATCGACTGGGACACGATCGGCCGCGATTCCCGCATCTATGTGCAATCGGGCCCCGATGCTGCCGAGATCGCTGCCGTGACCGGGCAACCCGCCCTGGAGCCGCTGCGGACCTATGTCGGCCTGCGCTCGGCACCCACCGCACAGGACCGGGCGCAATTGGCGCTGGCCGAACTGGTGCGCATCGGCGCCTTCGAGCGCTCGGTGCTGGTGCTGGTCATGCCGGTTGGCACGGGCTGGGTCGACCCGGCGGCCATCGACACGCTCGAATTCCTGCATCATGGCGATGTCGCCAGTGTCGCGGTGCAATATTCCTACCTGCCCAGCGTCCTGTCGCTGTGGATCGAGCCGGAGCTTGGCACCGAGACCGCCCAGGCGCTGTTCAACACCGTCTATGGCTATTGGACCCAATTGCCGCGCGAAGAGCGGCCGCGCCTTTATCTCCATGGCCTGAGCCTGGGGGCCCTGGCCTCGCAGAACTCGACCACTGTCTATGACGTGCTGGCCGATCCCTTTGATGGCGCGCTCTGGGCCGGGCCGCCCTTTTCCAGCCCCATCTGGAGCCGCATGACCGAAAACCGCGTGCCCGGCAGCCCGGCCTGGCTGCCGCGTTTCGGCAATTCCTCGGCCGTCCGTTTCATGAACCAATCGGGCAGCAACACCTGGGATGGGCTATCCTGGGGGCCGATGCGGATCGTCTTCCTGCAATATGCCAGTGACCCGATCGTGTTCTTCTCCTTTGACGCCGACTGGCAGCGGCCCGATTGGCTGCGCGAGCCGCGCGGGCCTGATGTGTCGCCGGCGCTCAACTGGTATCCGGTGGTGACCTTCCTGCAATTGGCGCTGGATGCGGCACTTGCCCAGACGCCGCCGGTAGGGCATGGCCATGTCTATGCCCCGGAGCACTATATTGACGCCTGGGTCGAAGTGACCGCGCCGCCGGGCTGGACGGAGGCGGGACTGAATGGGCTGAAACAGGCCATGGCGGCCAGGGATTACACGGTGGGACCCAAGTGAGCGATGCGACCGGCGCCAAGCCGATGGACCTGGCCCTGGCCCTGGCCGAAGAGGCCGTGCAGCATGGCGAAGCACCTGTCGGTGCGGTGATCGTGGAGGGTGGGACAGTGCTGGCCGCCGAACGCAACCGCATGCAGGCGCTCAGGGACCCCACTGCCCATGCCGAATTGCTGGCCATCCGCAAGGCGCTGTCCGTGCGCGGCACCGGCCGGCTGGATGGCTGCGACCTCTATGTGACGCTCGAACCCTGCGCCATGTGCGCCGGGGCCATCGCCCATGCGCGCCTGCGGCGGGTCTATTTCGCGGCCGAGGACATCAAGGCCGGGGCGGTGGAAAACGGCATCCGCCTGTTTGAGCAGCCCACCTGCCACCATCGGCCCGAGGTGATTGGCGGCCTCTCGGCTGGCCGCGCCGAGGCGATGCTGCGCGATTTCTTCCGCAAGCTGCGGGACTGAGAGCCGCCCGGCCGACGTCCGGTATGTTCGGTCCATATCACACCATGTCAAAAATCCTTGACACAATGTTTGAAATGATCGATATGAGGGCAATCAAACTTACCATTGAGGCTCGTCATGACGATGCGTGAAAAGGTGGCCTGGATCTCGGTGCTGACGGCGCTGGTGATCTTCGGCTGGTATTTCTGGAGCGTGTGGACGGACTTCGCCGTCCGCAATCTGGATGGCGACGTCCTGTTCTGGCGCTTCCTCTGGTGCTTCGGCATCGCGGTCGTCATCATGCTGCCCGCCAGCCTGTTGGCCGCATGGCTGGGCAGGCAGGATTTCGACCCGCCGGCAGACGAGCTTGAAACGCAGATCGAGGCGGTCTCCAATCGTTTCGGCCTGGCGCTGCTCGAGGTGGCGTTGGTCGCAATCGTCCTGTTGAGCAAGGCTGTTACCGATATTGCCCGCGCCGATTTCGCGGCGGACCCGGCCGGCGCCACGGCCATCATGCTGGTCAATCTGGTGCTGTTCGCCACGGCGGTGGCAGCGCTGGTGCGCGATATCATCGTGATCGTGCAATATCGGCGGTATGCGTGATGCCTCCGCCGCCTCCCATCACCAACACCATCCGCCGCCTGCGCTTTGACCATGGCGAGATGACCCAGCAGCAATTGGCTGACGCCATCGGCATGACGCGCCAGACCGTCGCTGCCATCGAGCAGAACAAATATTCCCCCTCGCTCGAAGCCGCCTTCCGCATCGCGGAGGTCTTCGGGGTCGAGATCGGCGAGGTCTTCCAGTGGAAGGCCGGCGCCAAAAAGGGCCCCTAGGTCCAAAGGAGCGATGACATGAAAGCCTGGTTTGCCCGCCGCTATGGCGGTCCTGAAGTGCTGCGCCTGGAAGAGGCGCCCAAGCCCGTTCCTAAGCCCGGAGAAATCCTGGTCAAGGTGCATGCCACTACGGTCAATTCAGGAGACCGCCGCATCCGCGCCTGCGATTTTCCGCCGGGCATGAAGACGCTGGGGCGCCTGGCGCTGGGCTGGAACCGTCCGCGCCAGCCCATTCTGGGCACGGAACTCGCCGGCGTGGTCGAGGCCATTGGGCAGGGAGTGACCAAGTTCTCGCCCGGCGAGGCGGTCTATGCCTTTCCCGGCGGCAAGATGGGCGCGCATGCCGAATATGTCGTGCTCAAGCAAGACGGCCCGGTGGCAGTCATCCCCCAAGGTGTCGACATGCAGACCGCCGCGGCGCTGTGCTTTGGCGGCAGCACGGCGCTGACCTATCTGCGCCGGGGGGGCGTCGAGGCCGGCCAATCCATGCTGGTGCTCGGCGGATCGGGGGCCGTTGGCTCGGCCATGGTGCAACTGGGCAAGCTCAAGGGCGCTGAGATCACCGCGACCACGAGCGCGGGCAATCTCGATCTGGTCCGGTCTCTCGGCGCCGACACGGTGATTGATTACCACAGCACGGATGTGAGCGGGCTGGCCGAGCGCTTCGACGTCATCGCCGATACGGTCGGGGCGATGGATTTTGCCACGGCGCAGAAGCTGCTCAGGCCCAATGGCCGCTATCTCGCCATTGCCGGGGCCATGAAGGAAATGCTGGGCAGCCTGCGCAAGGGGCCGGAAGGCAAACGGATGATCGCCGGGCCCGCCGACGAGCGGCTGGAGGATATTGTCGAGCTGGGTCGCCTGGCGGCTTCAGCGCACTATCGGCCGCCTATCGATCAGATCTACGACTGGGCCGACATGCCCGCCGCCCACGCCCAGGCCGATACCGGCCGCAAGCGGGGCAGTGTCGTGGTGCAGGTCGCTCAGTAGGGTCAGTCGTTGGGGTTGGAGTCGATCGGTTCGATCTGGTTCTGGATATAGGCTTCGATCTTGTGCGCCAGCATGCGTTTGAAGCGGTCTTTTTCCGCATCGGCATGGGCGATGATTTCCCGCACCCGCCAGAACTCCATGGCGCCGATATGGGAGACGCGCGGGCGGATATAGATATCGGGCGGATAGGCCGCCATCATGTGTGCGGTCAGGGAATGCATCATGATCTGGGCCGAGCCGAACCAGATGTCGATGGCCTTGTGGTCGGTCTTGGTCAGGTTGGCCGAAGGGTCGCCGGCAACATCGATGCCGATCAGGAAATCGGTGCCGATATCGGCCTGATCGAGCGGCAGCGGATTGACCACGCCACCATCGACCAGAAGATGGTTGTTATAGACCACCGGCTTGAAGAAGCTTGGGATCGCCAGCGAACCGGAAATGGCAGGGCGCAGCAGGCCCGAATTGAACACCACCTGGTGCCAGGACTGGAAATCGGTGGCCACCACATAGAGCGGCACCTTGAGGTCCTTGAATTCCAGCGGGAAATTCTCGGGCAGGAAGGCATCGACCACATTGGTCGCCTCGATCTGCATGGAAATGCCGTTCTTGAGAAGGCCCCCCAGGCCACGGATCTGGGTGGCCCAGAGGCGGCTGGCGATGGTGCGCAGCGTGCCCAGCACTTCGAAGGAGTGTTCGCGCAATTCCTGGCCGGTCATGCCGGCGGCCCAGCCCGACCCGATGAGGGCGCCGATCGAGGTGCCGGATATCACCGCTGGCTTGAGGCCGAGTTCGTCCATGGCCTCGATATAGGGGATGTGGGTCAGCCCGCGCGCCGAACCACCGCCCAAGGCGACGCCAATTCTCGGTAAGCCGCTCGTGTTCATCCTGGCACGCTCCGCACCCCTCCTGCGCAGCTTGTCCGCCAGGGCGAGCCCACGCCTTTGCAGTGGCGTCAGCGGGCGTTCGGGCGGGCCTGCGTCAAAGACGGTCCGAAGGTAGCTTAGCGTCTTTAGATTGAAGAATGGTTCAGCTTTCGCGGGCGATTTCGCGCCAGCCGATGTCGCGCCGGCAGAAGCCTTCTGGCCAAACAATTGCGTCCACGCCTCTGTAAGCACGTTCCTGTGCCTCGCTGACCGATGCCCCGAGCGCGGTAACATTGAGCACGCGCCCGCCATTAGCCAGTAAACGCCCGCCCTCGCGCTTCGTTCCGGCGTGGAACACAGTCAGCGTATCGCTATCGAGCCCGTCGACGCCGCCGATCTCGCTGCCCTTGCCATAGGCGCCCGGATAGCCCTTGGTCGCCATGATGACGGTCAGCGCATAGGCGTCCTTCCAGGCCACCTCATGCCCGGCCAGGCTTCCAGTGGCCACCGCGTGGAGCAGGGGCACGATATCGCTCTCCATGCGCATCATCATCACCTGGCATTCCGGATCGCCGAAGCGGGCATTGTATTCGACGAGCTTCGGGCCGTCCTCGGTCAGCATCAGCCCGGCATAGAGCACTCCGGCATAGGGCGTGCCGCGCTGAGCCATGCCACGCACGGTCGGCTCGATGATGCGGGCCATGGTCTCGTCATAAATGGCCTTGCTCATCACCGGAGCAGGGGAATAGGCGCCCATGCCGCCGGTATTGGGACCCTGGTCACCATCGAAGGCGCGCTTGTGATCCTGGGCCGTGGTCAGCGGCAGGATCGCTTCGCCATCGGTGAGCACGAAGAGGCTGACTTCCTCGCCCTCCATGAACTCCTCGATCACCACGGAGGCGCCAGATTGTCCGAAAGCGCCGGCAAAGCAGTCGATGATGGCGGCTTCCGCCTCTTCGACACTCATCGCGACGGTGACGCCCTTGCCGGCAGCCAGGCCATCGGCCTTGATCACGATGGGCGCGCCCTGCGTATAAAGATAGGCCAGGGCCGATGCCTCGTCCTCGAAGCGGCCATAGGCGGCGGTCGGGATATCGAATTGGTCGCACAGCGCCTTGGTGAAGCTTTTCGAGCCTTCGAGCTGACCAGCCGCTTTGGAGGGACAGAAACAGGTGATGCCGGCGGCGCGGACATCATCGCCCAGCCCGGCCACCACCTGTGCATCGGGGCCGACGACGACGAAGTCGATGGCGTGCTCTTGTGCCGCAGCGATCACGGCGGCATGGTCGGTGATGTCGATGCTGAGGTTGGTGGCCAGACCCTCGGTCCCGCCATTGCCCGGCGCCACGAACAGCGCTTCGACCAGCGGCGACTGCGCAATCTTCCAGGCCAATGCATGTTCGCGCCCGCCCGAACCAATGACCAATACGCGCATGTCGTGCCTCCGTGCCGTTTGCGGGCGTGATGCACGAGACGGCGAAGAGAGGCAAGGGGAAGGTGCAGGTTATCGCCGGGCCCTGTGGGTCGACCCCTCCCCCAAGGGAGAGGTGAAGAGTGTTAGGTCGTAGGCTCCAACCTCAGTCGCAGGGCGCCCCCTAAAGCTCGGCTTCCGTGAAGATCGGGGTCAGGTCGCCATTCCATTCGCCATGGAACTTGTCGAGCCAACGTTGGGCCGGGGCCTTGCCGGTGCGGATGGTTTCCTCGAGCGGGGCGAGATAGATGGTTTCGTCCTGGCCGGACCCATTGAGCCGGTTGCGACGAACCAGACCGGCTTCGGCAATGCCGACGGCCTGGGCGGCAATGTCGAAGATCGATGAGCGGTCAAACGGCGTATCGAGGCCGAGGCGGGGCACTTCGCGGCGCAGATGCTCGCGGTCCTCGTCGGTCCAGTTGCGGATCAGCTCCCAGGCGCCTTCGAGCGAAATTTCGTCATAGAGCAGGCCCGTCCAGAAGGCGGAGAGTGCCACGACATGGGCCTGGTCGCCCATGTCGGCGCCGCGCATTTCGAGGAACTGCTTGAGGCGCACTTCCGGGAAAAGGGTCGAGAGGTGATCCTCCCAATCCTTGATGGTCGGCTTCTCGCCCGGCAATTGCGGCAGGCGGCCATCGAGGAAGTCACGAAAGCTCTCGCCGGCCACGTTGATGTATTTCTTGTCGCGGATGACGAAATACATCGGCACGTCCAGCGCATAATCGGCATAGCGCTCGAAGCCGAAGCCGGGTTCGAACACGAAAGGCAGCATGCCGGTGCGATTGTCGTCCGTATTGCGCCAGATCTCGCTGCGGTAGCTGAGATAGCCGGTCTCCCGGCCATTGGCGAAAGGCGAATTGGCGAACAAGGCCGTCGCTACCGGTTGCAGAGCCAGGGACACGCGCAGCTTCCTGACCATGTCCACTTCGCTGGAAAAATCGAGATTGGTCTGCACCGTGGCCGAGCGATACATCATCGATGTGCCCAGCGTGCCGGTTTCGCCCATATATCTGGTCATGATCGCATAGCGCGACTTGGGCATGGAGGCGATTTCCTCCACCGCCCAGAGCGGGGTGACGCCCAGGCCGAGAAAGTGAATGTCGAGCGGGGCTGCGACCTTCTTGGCGACCCGCATATGTTCGGCAAGCTCGGTCGCCGTGCCATGCAGATCGGCCATCGGCGAGCCGGAAAGCTCGAACTGGCCGCCTGGTTCGAGCGAAATGCCGCCCGCGATCTCGTTATTCCTGAGGCCGATGGGATGGTCGCCATCATAGAAGGGATGCCAGCCGGTTTCCTTCTCGATGCCGTCCAGCAGCGCCCGGATGCCCTGTTCGCCCTCATAGGCAACGGGGCGCAGCGGATTGGTGTGAAACACATGCTTTTCGTGTTCGGTGCCGATGCGCCACTGATCCGCCGGCTTGGCGCCGCGTTCCATCGCCTCGATCAGGTCTGCTCGCGATTCGATCTGGGGCGAGAGGGGATCGACGCCGGCCATGTGGTCCTCATTGTTGAGGGTTTAGACTGGGGCGCGAACATAGCGAGAGCAAGGCGGAAAGCAATCGCCTTTTATCGCCAATCACCGATGGTCGCCTGAATGACGGCGAGCGCCGCCACCGCCGCGGTGTCGGCGCGCAGGATTCTGGGGCCCAGGCTGATCGGCCGGACGAAGGGCAGGGCGCGCAGTTTTTCCCGCTCGCTGTCGGAAAATCCGCCCTCGGGCCCGATAAGCAGGCCAATGCGCTGGCCGCGCAACTGTTCCAGGGCATGGACCGGCGAGGACGAGGCCTCGCTTTCGTCGGCGAACAGCAGCACGCGGTCTTTGTGCTCGTTCGGCCAGGTGTCCAGCAGCCGGTCCAGGGTGATTTCGGGCGCCACCTCGGGAACAGTGAGCACCTCGCATTGTTCGGCCGCCTCGATGGCATTGGCGCTGAGACGCTCCGGCTTGAGCCGATGGTTCTGGGTGAACTGGGTGATGACCGGCTGGATGATGCCCACGCCCATCTCGACCGCCTTCTGGACCACATAGTCCAGCCGCTCGGATTTGAGCGGGGCAAAACCGTACCAGAGATCGGAAGGCGGGGTTTGCGGGGCGATCTGCTCGACCGTTTCCAGCGTCACCGATTTTTTCGAATCGCTGGTCAGCCGGCAGAGCCAGGCGCCGTCGCGGCCATTGAACAACACCACCTCGTCACCGACCGCCTTGCGCAGGACTGCGGCGAGGTAGAGGGATTGGTCCTTGTTGAGGGCCAGCTGTGCCCCGGCGGCGAGATCGGGTTCGACAAACAGGCGGGGGAGCTGGGCGTGGCTGCGGGGCATGGGCGGTCGCTGGTTGATTGCGAGCCCAACATAGTTGTTGTGGTCAGACCAGCAACCCCCACCCTGGATGGGGAGGGGTTGAGGCTGGGGTGGTGCGTCGCGCGCCGGACCGTTATGAATTGCGCGACCAAAGCCAAGGCCCGCTCGCATGAACACCACAAACCCCACCGGCACCGTCGCCGATGCGCAAAAGGATAACTGGCTCGATCGCTATGCGCCCGGGCCGGTCAAACCCTATGGGCGCCTGGCGCGCTGGGATCGGCCTATCGGGTTCTACCTGCTGTTCTGGCCCTGCGCCTGGGGCATTGGCCTCGCGGCGGTGGCCCAGCCCGCATTCGGCTTTGGCTGGTGGGCGGCGATCCTGATGTTCCTCGGCGCCATCCTGATGCGCGGGGCGGGTTGCACCTTTAACGACATTGTCGACCGCGACATCGACATGCAGGTCGCCCGCACCCGGTCGCGGCCCATTCCCTCCGGCCAGGTGACGACCCGCGAAGCCTTCTATTTCCTCATCGCCCAGGCGCTGCTGGCCTCGGCAATCCTGTTCCAGTTCAACCGCTTCACGGTTTACGCCGCCATAGCCTCGCTGGTGCTGGTGGCGATTTACCCGTTCATGAAGCGGATCACCTGGTGGCCGCAGCTGTTCCTCGGGCTGGCCTTTTCCTATGGCGCGCTGGTGGGCTGGTCGAGCCAGACCGGAAGCCTGGGCTGGGCGCCGGTGGTACTCTATGCCGGCACCATCCTCTGGGTCATCGGCTACGACACCATCTATGCGCTGCAGGATATCGAGGACGATGCCCTGGTCGGCGTCAAATCCACCGCACGCCTGTTCGGCGACAATGTCCGCCCGGCTGTCGCGGTGCTCTATGCCGGCGCGTTCCTGCTCTGGAACGTGGCCGCAATCATGGCCGGTGGCGGGGTGATCTTTGCGGCGCTGTCGCTGGTGGCGGCCGGCCTCATGGCCTGGCAGCTGTGGACGCTGGACAGGGACGTGCCCCTCAACCCGTTCCACCGCTTTTACAACAACCACTATGTCGGCATGGCGCTGACTTTGGCGCTACTGGCCGAGTGGGTGTGGTAGCTGCCGACAGAAAAGCCGAAAGGGCCGACCGCACCACCGGTCGACCCTTTTCGGCTTGCTTTGGAGAGCAATAAATTCAGTGCGCGTCGGCCTGGCCGGGCTTGCGGCGGTTGAGGAAGCGGGGGCGGCGCGAGGCGTCGGCGGCGAGCTTGCGGCGCGGGGCGGTCTGGCCCAGCATGACGCCGTCGACCTGCTGGGAATAGGGCATATAGGCCCCATCGCCGGCCTTGATGAACAGCGGCAGGCGGAGCTTCTTGCCCCAGTTCTGCCATTCGGCGACGACGTTGTGATTGCCCTCTTCCTCGAACACCTTGTAGTTCAGCTCGGCATCGGAATGGACCAGTTCGATCGAGCTGGTCAGCATGCCGTCTTCGGAGATGGCGGTGGCCACGGCAACGCCGATGAACTCGGTGACCGGGACCTTGATCTTGATGGCCACGCCGCTCTGTTCGAGCATTTTGCGCACGGTGACGGTCTTGACCGGATCCTTGGGGCCATTGTCGTTTGCCGCCATGAAGCGGCGCTCGGCTACGGCCGGGCGGCCGAAGGCCAGAACGACTGATGAGCCTTCCATCGCAACGCCATGAACCATTTTTGATGCCTTCCTGTAACTTCGAGAGCTTGTTTTTTTGGCTCCGTTTGTGAGGCCAATCTAGCGCACCCCCTTACCCAGCCCCTTAATCGGTTCGGTTAAGTTTATGTTGTTTTCCCGGAGGGTTAGCAGGGTATTGCACCCAGTCAGAAGCGGTTAACCCCGTCCGTTGCCGGGCCATTTACCCTGCCGTTTCCGCCATTGGGCTCCGCTTGGGGACAGCATGTGGCAAAACCGTTGCCAGTTTCGCGAAAAAGGCTCTACAAGGCCCCGCATAATGCCGGCTTTCGCCCCACCCTATGAAGACGATCTCGAACTGCTCCGCTCCACAGCGGTGGCAGCGGGCATTATCGCCTCGAGCTATTTCCGGCGCGACATCAAGACCTGGACCAAGGACAATGCCTCCCCGGTGAGCGAGGCCGATATTGTGGTGGACCGGTTTCTGGCGGCCAATCTCCTGCAGGCGCGCCCCAGCTATGGCTGGCTGAGCGAGGAAACGGTCGACAATCCCAGCCGGCTCGATTGCGAACGCGTCTTTGTGGTCGATCCCATCGATGGCACGCGCGCCTTTCTGCGCGGCGAGGACTATTGGACAGTTTCTCTGGCCGTGGTGGAGAACGGCGTACCAGTGGCAGGGGTCGTTTATGCGCCGGCACGCGATGAACTCTACCAGGCCTGCAAGGGTGGCGGCGCCAAGCTCAATGGCAAGCCGCTCACCCGCCATCGGCGCGCCGGCACGCCGCCACTGATTCCTGCCCCGGGCGCGGTGCACCAGGAACTGCAGGCCGCCGGGCTCGACTATACGCGCGGTCCTGCCTACCCGTCTCTCGCCTATCGGCTGGTGCAGGTCGCGACCGGCAAGCTGGACGCGGCCGTGGCGCGGCGTGGGTCGCAGGACTGGGATATCGCCGGTGCCGCCGTGATCCTTGCTGAATGCGGCCTGGACTTCGCAGATGTATGCGTCGGGTTCCCACAATTGAACAAACGAGATGTGCGCCACGGGGCGCTTGCGGCGCTGGGCGACATGAGCCTAAAACCCCTCGTGCATGCGGCGCTGGTCAAGGTCTATGGTTGCCCCCAGACCCTGGATGGTGTTGATGCGGCACAAACACAAATGCCTCAAACGCGGGACTGACTGATGGCTGAAAAGACCGACAAGCAATTGCTGCACCTGGTGATCGGTGGCGAACTTGCCAGTGGCGAGGGCGTGACCTTTGCCGACCTCGACCAGGTCGACATCGTCGGCGTTTACCCAAACTATGCCGCCGCCGAGAAGGTGTGGCGGGCCAAGGCGCAGCAGACCGTCGATAGCGCCCAGACGCGCTATTTCATCGTGCATCTGCACCGCCTGCTCGATCCCGATACGGACGCCACCAAGGGCTAGGCGCCGGCCAGACCCAGCGCGTCGAGAATGGCGGCCAGGGCACCCGGGCCGCCAATGCGCTCGCGGCCTATGGCACCAAGACGCTCGCGCTCTGCATCATCGCCCAGCAGCGTATTGAGAGCAGGGGAGAGCTTGTCGACATAAGCCTCCACCACAATGCGGGCCGGACCGAACAGGCGCTGCTCGTCCTCGAAGCGCGAACGGCGATCCCGCGGGTTGATGAAGGTGATCGCGGGCTTGCCCAGGCCTAGCGCCTGGATGGTGGCGGTGCCGGCCTGGCTCAGCACCATGTCGGAAGCGGCCAGCAGATTGCCCATGGCCCGGCCGCGCGCCATGTTGATGGTCAGGGTTTCATCGCCAAGCTGTCCCAGATCGTCCGGCTCCGCACTCAGCATCGAGGTGCGCTGCAGGCCCGCTGCCTTGGCCAGTTCGGCAATGCTGACATTGCCCGCCACAGCTAGGAAGACATCGGGACGCAATTCCTCCGGCACCCGCCGCAGCGCGGCCACCTGCAGGGCGAAACTTTCCGACGTCAGGGCCCGGCTCCCGGGCAGCAGCGTCAGACCCAGTGGCCGGGACCGGCGTCCGGCTGCGTCATAGTCACCAATCGGGATCGTATCCATCATCAGATTGCCGGCGCAGCGGGCGTCGACGCCCCCGTCCCGCAATAGTGCTGCCAGATTGTCGGCGCGGCAGAACACCAGGGCGCAAGCACGCCTGATGGCCTGCCGTTCCAGTGCCGAATAGAGGCGCGCCGAACCGGTCTTGTAGACATCGATATAGACCAGGTCGCGGTGGCCGGTCGCCATCGCCGCCAACACCCCCACCATGTCGCCGATCACCAGGACCCGGTCGTAGCGGCCCCGCGCGGAGCGCAGGAAGCGTAGCGCCGGCGGGATGGTCAGCAGCCCCCCATTGATCACATCGCGGCGCAGCGAGCCCTTGACGTTGCGCCAGCCCTCGGAGGCCAGGGTGGCGCGCGGACCGACAATGGGGCAGATGCCGTCATAGGCCTTGCCGCTGCCGATCATGGGATAGGCTTCCGCGGACACGTTTGCGGGCAGCCGGGCCACCAATTGGGCGGCTATGGCATCCTCGCCGTGTCCGTTGGAGATGATCAGGAAGCGCTGACGCGACGCCGCCTCGATCACCCTTATTTGCCCCGGCCGAAGCGTTCGAGCGCCTCATTGGCGGCGACCGCGTCGACATAGGGCTCCTGCCGGTCGACGCTCCAGTAGAACAGTTCATCGAGCGGGATCGGCTTGCCGGTGATGGCGCAGCGCACAAACGTCCCCTGCTTGATCACGACATAGTCGCCATCAAGATAGCGCAGGGTGGCCTCTGCGGGGGCAAAACCCTTGTCGAAGATATTCATCGTCTCAACTCTCGCTTGTGCGCAGCCCTGCGACCCTATTGTGCCTTAAAACAGGCTTTCCTGTGAACCGTCATCCGGCCCGGTTCGACCCGGTTTGCGACGGGCTGGCGGGGCGCCGGCAACGACCACGCCGACCTCGCCATCGGCGAAGCTGAGCCTGAGTGCCTCGCCCGGCCGCGTGGCCGCCTGACTGGTGACGATCTGTCCGGCCTCGTCCTGCACCAGAGCATAGCCGCGTGCCAAGACGTTCCGGTAACTCAGGGTTTCCAGAAGCTTGCTCAATTGCTCCCATTGCAGGCGGCGCTGGCGCGTTGCCTGCAGCCCAGCCACGGTCAGCCGGGCATCAAGCGGTTCGAGCCTGCCCTTGGCGTGCCGCAGCTCTGCCCGCAGGGGCTTGTCGGAAAGACGCGGCACGACGCGGCCGAGGACTGTCTGCTTGCGTTCGAGGGCCGTTGCGACCGCCGCCGGCAGCTGGCGCGCAACCGGGGCCAGGCGCAGTCGGGACCGCTCGACGCTCGTCGTCAGCCCGGATTCTCCGCGACGCTGCAGCGTGTTCAATCGCTCGGCCAGTTCGGCATGGCGTTGCCGCACAAGGCGCGGCTGCACGGACGCGGCGAGATTGGAAAAGGCAATGCGCCGCGCCTGCACGAAATGGCGCAATGCACCCGAAAGCTTGCTGCTGAACAGGTCCAGGCTCTGCCTTTGTGTCGAGACCAGATCGGCGGGTCGGGGCAGGCCGGCACCGGCGGCACGGAGGCGGTCTTTCAGGCTCGCCAGACCCCGGCGCATGCTCTGCCGCTGGCGGGCGCCCTGATCCTCGACATAGGCGATGAGTTCGGCCCGCACCGGTACGGCGGCCTCGGCGGCCGCAGTCGGCGTGGGTGCCCGCATGTCGGAGGCGTAGTCGACCAGCGTCGTATCGGTCTCGTGCCCCACGGCGGTGATGACCGGGATATCCGATCCAGCGACGGCCCGCACCACTGCCTCTTCGTTGAACCCCCAGAGGTCCTCGATTGAGCCGCCGCCCCGCGCGACAATCAGCAGGTCCGGGCGGGGAGTGGCACCCCCCGGGAGCAGGGCGTTGAACCCTTCTATGGCGTTGACCACTTCGGGGGCACAGGTCTCGCCCTGGACGCGCACCGGCCAGACCAGCACATGGCTGGGAAAGCGATCGTCCAGGCGATGCAATATATCCCGGATGACCGCGCCCGTGGGCGAGGTGACAACGCCGATGACCCGGGGCAGATAGGGCAAGGGTCGCTTGCGCTCGCGCGCGAATAGCCCCTCGGCCAACAGCTTCTTGCGGCGCTCTTCGAGCAGCGCCATCAGCGCCCCGGCACCGGCCGGCTCGATATTCTCGATGACGATCTGGTATTTGGACGAGCGCGGAAAGGTGGTCAGCCGCCCGGTGGCGATAACTTCCAGGCCCTCTTCGGGCTTGAAGGCCAGGCGGGCATAATTGCCCTTCCAGACCACCGCGTCGATCGAGGCGGCATCGTCCTTGAGGGTGAAATAGCAGTGGCCGGACGAATGCTGCCCGCGAAAGCCCGAAATCTCGCCGCGCACCCGCACATGCCCGAATTCGTCCTCGACCGTGCGCTTGACCGCTTGGGCGATCTCGGAAACGGTGAATTCGGCGGCATTGGTCAGAACCTGAGACATGCGTCTCTGGTGCGCCAAAGCGGGGATCGGGTCAAGCCGCTACTCGGCGGCTTCAACCTGCGCTGCGTGCTCCAGATTGCCCATGGACTGCACGATGTGATTGGCCAGCGCATCATAGATGCCGCCATAGGCATGGCTGGCCCGCATGAGTGCAATCTGCGCATCGGCCAGGCGCGGCAGGCCATATTCGTCTCCCACCACGCGCATGCCCGGCTGCAGCGCGCTTTCCGGCAAAAAGCCGATCGCCAGGTCCGACAGGACGGCCGAGGTGATCGCCGTTGCATTGGACGAGGTGTAGGCCACCCGGTAGTCAAGGCCATTGCGATCGAGCTGCTCCATGGCGTCCTTGCGCCAGATGCAGCAATTGGGGCCGCAGGCGATGGCGAGCGGCTCGCTGGCCAGCGCCCGCCCGCCATGGCTCGCCACCCAGAACATCTTCTCGGTGCGGAACAGCTCGCCGAAATTGTGGTCCGTCCCTTGGGTAAAGACGATGAGATCGTATCGGCCCGCCTTCATCCCGTTCAGCAGTTCTTCCGAGGCCATGCAACTCACATCGACCGCGATCCTGGGATGGGTGCGCTGGAAGCTCGACAGAATCACCGGCAAGAGGCGCACCGCATAATCGTCCGGCACACCGAAGCGAATGGAACCGGCCAGGTCGCCATCATTGAAATGGTCCAGAATCTCAGCATTGGTGCGCAACATCTTGCGCGCCCGCTCATAAAGCACCTCGCCATGGTGGGTGAGGGTGACGCTGCGGCCATCGCGCGCCAAAAGCGTGTGCCCCAGCCGCTCTTCGAGGCGCTTGATCTGCATCGACACGGCCGATTGCGTCTTGTTCACCCGTCGCGCCGCCTCGGTAAAGCTGCCGCAATCGGCGATGGCGCAGAAACTTTGCAACTGATCCAGGTCAAGGGGGGCGGTCATGATCTTCCATCACCCAAATTGATCGACTGGATGAAATCTATTTGTTGGACTGATGGAAGTCCAGAGGGATATGGTTCTGAGTATCGATACACCGCCGTGTCGAACGCCGCCGACCTCCCCGGCGGCTTGCTCTGTCCATTGGAGAATGAAGATGGCTCTCTCGCTTTCCGGCGAGCGGTCAGTTGTGGCCGGCTCGCACGTCAATCCTGCTCGTGCCCTTTTCGCCTGGTTTGCCCAGGCCAAGCGTGACCGCGCCCGCCAGAAGGCTCTGCGTGAGCTGCTGTCACTTGATCCGGCCCTGCTCAAGGACATCGGCGTCAGCCGCTCTGATGTGGTCGATGCACTGACCCCGCAGGACGGCCGCACGGCCGGCATGATCCTCAACGCTGCCAGGGCGCGCAACGCGCAGCGCTGATCGCCTGGTCCAGAGCTGCCGTTCGTGCGGCCGCTTGTCAATCATGGTCGCGTGGCGTGTCCCGCCCCAGGACTGGATACGCTCGCAGCTTACGCTGGTCACGCGCCATCACCCCGTTGGGACGAACACTTTTGCCGGTGCGCGTCCCATCTCCCGGGCCGGTTTTGCCACCGGCTCCGTTTCCTGACGACTTGCCGGGCCATGCTGCGCATGCGCCCGGTCTTTTTATCCCAGGAAACGGACGCCGATCTCGCCTTCGGTGTGCCAGGCCATCTCACATTGGAACTTGCGGCCATCCGCCATGGCCAGTTCGAAACGCTGCGGAATGCCCAGCGTGCTGGTGACGATCAGCTTGGCCCCGGTGTCGGATAGGTTGCGGATAGTGCAATCAAAGGTCGAGCGACCGTCATTGATGACAATCTTGCCGCCCTTGAGGGTGCGGTGCCGCGGCGTCTGGCGTTCGTCCTGGCTCAATTCCTGGTGCTCCGGTCTCAGGGCAGGGCGGCAAAGCCTTCGGCAAATCCATTGAGGGAAACGGGGATGCCCACGCCTTCCTCCGGGGTCTTGAAGACGACGAAAATCGCGTTGGAGCCCTCTGACAGCACCTTGATGATGTCGTCGTCGAGTTCGACTTCGGCGATGCAGCCATTGGGCAGGCAGCGCACGAAGGCGACGCGCCCCATATCCGTGCCATCGACATTCAACCCAAGCCCGTTGGGCAGCAGCACGCCGAGCGGGGCAAGGACGCGCAGGAGACGGGCTTCGCGATCAGCGGTGCGCAGCACGATGACGGAGAGGCCCACATTGGGCTGATCTTCGGCCAGAACATTCTGGATGATGGCACATTGCTCAAAGCTGGCGCCTGGCGGGGTGTCGCAGCTCATTTGCCAGTCGCCATATTCGGCCTTGACCGTGCCTTGCGCTAGAACCGGCGCCGTCAGCAGGGTCATTGCACATGCACCGATCACACCAAGCCGCTTTGCCCAGACCATCACTTCTTTCAACTCTCCCGCCGAATCGGCGCTTCGCGCATGGGTTGGACCTGTTTCCGACACGCGCACCATGCTGTCAACCAAACCCCGGATTTCCGGCCGGTTTTCATCATAAACTGCGGCACGCATGAGGCGAGGTGGGCCATGGCAGGCACCAATTTGCCGCAGCGCGAGAGGCCAAGGGCGCAATAGACTCGGGTCGAGCAATGTGATTTAGGTCAAACACGAGTTTTGCGCTCCGAAGTTGAGTCGGGGCGGCGTTAGCTATGCCGCTATTGAACCCATCCTGCTTCGGTGCACGCCGCCAGAACGTGTCGATAGGGGGTATATGGTGACCGGGCAGTTCTTTAGGAAATTGGGTGCCGTTTCCGCGGCCGCGTTGGCGCTGTTGCCTGCTGTGGCATCGGCCCAGGACGTGGGGCGCGGACATCCCGAGCCGGGCCAGTTCCACCTTCAGGAATCGGTGACGCCGATCATGGACTCCATCGTGGCGTTCCACGACGGCATCCTGATGTGGACCATCAGCCTGATCGTGCTCTTTGTGCTGGCGCTGCTGGTGATCGTGGTGGTGCGGTTCAACGCCAAATCCAATCCGGTGCCGGCGCGGTTCACCCACAATACCCTGATCGAGGTGGTCTGGACGGTCGTGCCGATCCTGATCCTGGTGGTGATCGCCATCCCCTCCTTCGGCGTTCTGGCCGACCAGATGACGGTTCCCGATGGGGAGCGCAAATATCTGGGCTCGAACATCTTCTCGCTGGGCGAGGTCGAGGTTCCCGAGGCCACTGTCACCATCAAGGCCTCCGGTGAGCAGTGGTACTGGAACTACGAATATGTGGATCAGGGTGTCGCCTTCGACTCCAACATCCTGTCCGAAGCCGAGATCGCCGAGCTCAAGCCCGGTCAGCCGCGCCTGCTGGCTGTCAATAATGAGCTGGTCGTGCCGGTCGATACCACCGTTCGCCTTCAGGTAACGGCCAGCCCCACCGGCGTCATCCACGCGTTTGCGGTGCCGTCCTTCGGCATCAAGGTGGACGCTGTTCCGGGTCGTCTCAATGAAACCTGGTTCAATGCCCGCGAGACCGGCATCTATTACGGCCAGTGCTCGGAGCTTTGCGGCAAGGATCACGCCTTCATGCCCATCGCCGTGCGCGTCGTGACTGCCGATGAGTATGAGGCCTTCGTTGCCGCGCTGGCGGAAAGCCGCGACTACAATACCGCAGCTGCCCTGCTGCCGGCTCTGTAAGCAAAGGGTCAGAGGACAAGACAATGGCAAATACCGCTAACCTCGAAGCCCACGCCACCGGGCACGATCAGGCCAGCCACGACCACCACACCCCCACGGGCTGGCGGCGCTGGGTCTATTCGACCAACCACAAGGACATCGGGATCATGTATCTCGTGTTCTCGATCGTCGCTGGCGTGATCGGCGGCCTGCTCTCGGGTGCCATGCGCCTGGAACTGCAGGAACCCGGCATCCAGATCTTCCACGGCCTGGCCGCCATGTCCTATGGCCTGGAAGGTGATGCCGCGCTCGACGCCGGCAAGCACATGTTCAACGTGTTCGTCTCGGCGCACGCGCTGATCATGGTCTTCTTCACCGTCATGCCCGCCACCATGGGCGGCTTTGCCAACTACTTTGCCCCGCTGATGGTGGGCGCGCCGGATACGGCGTTCCCGCGCATCAACAACGTAGCCTTCTGGCTGCTGCCTCCCGCCCTGCTCCTGACCGTGCTCTCGATGTTCTTCGAAGGTCCCTCGGGTGCGCTCGGTTTCGGTGGCGGCTGGACCGCCTATCCGCCGCTGGCGACCAGTGGTCACCCCGGCCCGGCAACCGACTTCGTGATCTTCTCCCTGCACGTTGCCGGCGTGAGCTCCATTCTGGGTGCGATCAATCTGATCACCACTATCCTGAACATGCGCGCCCCGGGCATGACGCTGCACAAGATGCCGCTCTTTGCCTGGTCCGTGCTGGTGACCGCCTTCCTCCTGCTGCTGGCTCTGCCGGTGCTGGCTGGCGCCATCACCATGATGCTGACCGACCGCAATTTCGGCACGACCTTCTTCGCCCCCGATGGCGGTGGTGACCCCATCCTCTATCAGCACCTGTTCTGGTTCTTCGGCCACCCCGAAGTGTACATCATGATCCTGCCGGGCTTCGGCATCATCAGCCACATCGTGGCGACCTTCTCGCGCAAGCCCGTCTTCGGCTACATGGCCATGGCCTACGCCATGGTGGCCATCGGCTTTGTCGGCTTCGTGGTGTGGGCGCACCACATGTACACCACGGGCCTCAGCCTTGATGTGCAGCGCTACTTCGTGGCTGCCACCATGGTGATCGCAGTGCCTACGGGTGTGAAGATCTTCTCCTGGATCGCCACCATGTGGGGCGGTTCGATCACCTTCCGCATCCCCATGCTCTGGGCCATCGGCTTCATCTTCCTGTTCACCGTTGGCGGTGTGACCGGTGTGGTGCTGGCCAATGCCGGTGCGGACCGCGCCCTGCACGACACCTATTATGTGGTGGCGCACTTCCACTATGTGCTCTCGCTGGGCGCCGTGTTCTCGATCTTTGCCGGCTGGTACTACTGGTACCCCAAGATGTTCGGCTACATGTACAACGAGTTCCTGGGCAAGCTGCACTTCTGGGTCATGTTCGTCGGTGTGAACCTGATCTTCTTCCCGCAGCACTTCCTGGGTCTGGCCGGCATGCCGCGCCGCTACATCGACTATCCGGATGCCTTCGCGCTGTGGAACCGCGTCTCCTCGGTGGGTTACTACGTGACCTTCGTGGCCATGATCATCTTCTTCTACGCGACCTGGGAAGCCAGCCGTAAGAAGCGCCCGGCCGGCGACAATCCCTGGGGCGATGGCGCAACGACGCTGGAATGGACCCTTTCCTCGCCGCCGCCGTTCCACCAGTTCTCGACCCTGCCCAAGATCGAGAGCAAGGACGCGCACTAGGCGCTCAGAGCAAGAATAAGCGGATCGCGCTCCGGTGCGGTCCGTTCACCAAGGAAAGACCCGTGGCCTATATCGAGAACAGCAGAGATGTTTCCGCCCTTGCCGGCGGTGCACGCGTGGAGGATTACCTCGCGCTGCTGAAGCCACGCGTCATGTCCCTGGTGGTGTTCACCGCGCTGGTGGGCATGCTGGTGGCGCCGGGCGGCATCAATCCCTTTGTCGGTCTGGTCGCCATTGCCTGCATCGCCATCGGGGCAGGGGCCTCGGGCGCCCTCAATATGTGGTATGACGCCGATATCGATGCGGTCATGAGCCGTACGCAGAACCGGCCCATACCTGCAGGCCGCATGACCCGCGGCGAAGCGCTGGCCTTCGGCTTGATCCTCTCGGTGTTCTCGGTGACCCTTCTAGGCCTTGCTACCAATTGGGTCGCGGGCGGGTTCCTGGCCTTCACCATCTTCTTCTACGTTGTCGTCTATACGATGTGGCTCAAGCGCTCGACGCCGCAGAACATCGTCATTGGCGGCGCCGCCGGGGCCTTTCCGCCCATGGTGGGCTGGGCCGCTGTCACCGGCACGCTGAGTTGGGAGAGCTTTGCGCTCTTCCTGATCATCTTTCTCTGGACGCCGCCGCATTTCTGGGCCCTGGCCCTCTACAAGCAGGGTGACTATGGCGCCGCCGGCATCCCCATGATGCCCAATGTCGTCGGTGAGAAATCCACCCGGCAGCAAATTCTGGGCTATTCGGTCGTTCTGGCCGCCTCCAGTCTCCTGCCGGTCTGGCTGGGTTTTTCCGGCTGGCTCTATGGGGTCGTCGCCATTGTCTCAGGCGTGAGCTTTGTCTGGCTCTGCCTGCGCCTGCTGCGCGCGCCCGACAGTGTCTCCATGCGCCGCACCGCGCGAACCGTGTTCACCTTTTCTCTGAGCTATCTCTTCGTGTTGTTCCTGGCGCTGTTTGTCGACTTCATCGCCATGCATCTGGGAGTGATCTGAGATGGCTGAGCAGACTGGCGCCAAGCTCGCGCCCAATGGAATGACCCCGGAACAGGAAGCCGCCTTCCGCAAGCAGCGGCGACGCCGCTCGCTGGCCCTTGCCGGTGCCCTTGCCCTGTTCGCGCTGACCTTTTACGTGCTGACCATCGTCAAGATGGGCCCGGCACTGTTTGATCGGGCAATGTGATGGCCGATACCACCGCACCATTCCATGAGGTCGACCCGGGCAAGCGCAACAAGCGCCTGGCCGTTGTGCTCGCCGGCGTGGTGGCGGGCATGGTGGGCCTGGCCTTTGCCTCGGTGCCGCTCTACCAGCTCTTCTGCCAGGTGACGGGCTTTGGCGGTACGACCCAGGTCGCCACCGACAATCCCAAGGGCGTCATTGCCCGCGAAATGAAGGTGCGCTTCGACGTCAATATTGACCGCGCGCTGAATTGGACCGTCACGCCGGCGGCCCCGATCACCGACCAGATCGGCCGCGTGGATACGGTCAACTATGTTGCCACCAACAATTCCGACAAGCCGGTCACCGGCCAGGCGATCTTCAATGTGGTGCCGGAAAAAGCCGGCTACTACTTCAACAAGATCGAATGCTTCTGCTTCACCGAACAGACGCTGCAACCCGGTGAGACGGTGGAAATGCCCATCGTGTTTTTCGTCGACCCGGAAATCGACGAGAACCACGAACTCAATACGATCAAAGAGATCACTCTCTCTTATACCTTCTACGCTTCAGACAGTGAGGGAAGCTGAACATGGCCGCCATCGAAAAGAACCATGACTACCACATGGTCGAACCCAGCCCCTGGCCGTTCGTCATCTCGATTGCCGTTTTCGTGATGATGATCGGTGCCATTGCCTGGATGCAGGACTGGACGCCGTGGCTGTTCTTTATCGGTCTGGCCGGCGTGCTCTACACGTTCTACGCCTGGTGGTCCGACGTGGTGAAAGAAGCCAATAACGGCGTCGATCACACCCCGGTCGTGCAGATGCACCACCGCTATGGCATGATGCTGTTCATCGCCTCGGAAGTGATGTTCTTCGTGGCATGGTTCTGGGCCTATTTCGACGGCTTCTTCCGTCTCGATGATATCGAGCAGTACGCCCGTGTTGCCGCCACTGGCGGGCACTGGCCGCCGATGGGCGTCGAACTGTTCGACCCCTTCCACCTGCCGCTGTTCAACACGCTGATCCTGCTCACCTCGGGCACCACCGTTACCTGGGCGCACCATGCGCTGCTGGAGAACGACCGCCAGGGCCTGCGCTGGGGCCTGGTTCTGACCGTGGCGCTGGGCGCGCTCTTCACCTATGTGCAGTATCTCGAATACAGCCACGCGGCCTTCTCGTTCTCGGGCAATTATTACGGCGCCACCTTCTTCATGGCGACCGGCTTCCACGGCTTCCACGTGCTGATCGGCACCATCTTCCTGCTGGTCTGCCTGATCCGCGCCGAGATGGGGCACTTCACGCCGGAACGCCATCTGGGCTTCGAATTTGCCGCCTGGTACTGGCACTTCGTGGACGTGGTCTGGCTGTTCCTGTTTGCCTCGATCTATGTCTGGGGCGCCTGGGGCGTCGAGCTGGCGGCGCACTGACGCTGGCAAAAGCCTGAACAGGGGGCGCGGCAAGGCTGCGCCCTTTTTCTTTGGCCCGGGGAAAGTCAAGATGGACCAGCCCAATCCGATCATTGCCGGCCTGAAATGCCGCTGTCCGCGCTGCGGCAGGGGCAAGCTCTTCGCCGGATACCTGGCCCTGGCGCCGTCCTGCGCGGTCTGTGGCCTCGACTATGCCTTTGCCGATAGTGGTGATGGGCCCGCCGTGTTCGTCATCTTTCTCGTCGCCCCCCTGATCATCATCCTTGCCCTGGTGGTCGGATCGATCTGGACGCTGCAACCCTGGGTGCATCTGCTGCTCTGGCTTCCGGCGACGGTGATCCTGAGCCTCGTGCTGCTCCCGCCTTTCAAGGGCGTGCTCATCGATCTGCAATATTCCAACGACGCCCGCGAGGGCCGCCAATGACCGGGCCGAAGTCGGCAGGCCTGCGCTGGGGCGATTGGGTCTTTGCCGGGCTCATGATCCTGCTGGCGGTCATCTGCGTGCTGCTGGGCAATTGGCAGATGGCGCGACTGGCGGAGAAGGAAGCGCTGATCGTCGCGGTCGATGAGCGGCTGACATCAGAGCCCATTCCGGCGCCCGATCAGGCGCAATGGCCCGGGCTCGACCTCGAGCAGTGGAACTTTCAGCCCGTGACCCTGGCGGGCAGCTATCGCTACACCCAGACGGTGACGGTCTTTACCAGCCTTGCCAATGCCAGGGGACGCTTCTCTGGGCCAGGGTACTGGGTGGTGACACCCTTTGAGCTGGATGCTGGCGGTACCGTCTTCGTCAATCGCGGTTTCGTTCCCCAGGAGTATCAGGAGCAGGCGGCCCTCGGTGATCTGCATGGCGATGATCCGGGCAGCATCACGATTGTGGGGCTGTTCCGTCCTGGCGAGGCTGTCGGCTTCATGGCGCCCGAACCCAATATGTCGGACCGCATCGAATGGGTGCGCAATCCTGAGCGCCTGGCCGCCATGGTCGATCCGGCGCTGGCGCCAATCGCCCCCTTTTACGTGGATTTGCTCGCCGCCGGGGCAGGCGACCTGCCCCAGGGGGGAGAGACGGTGGTTGAGTTCACCAACAACCATCTCGGCTATGCGCTAACCTGGTATGGATTTGCCGTCGTGGCGGTGGTGATGGTCGGCTTCTGGCTCTGGCGGCAGCAACGGCGACCGTCCAGGATAGGTCAATGACGCCCCAAACCTTGCGGCCACGGCGCGCTTTGACTAGGTTGCACCAATTCTAAAAGGGCACTTCCCCCCGATGCAGTTTGTTTCCACGCGCGGCCAGGCGCCCGCGCTCGGCTTCTCCGACGCAGTTCTGGCCGGTCTAGCCTCCGATGGCGGTCTTTACGTTCCGGCCACCTGGCCCCAAATCAGCGCGGACGAAATCGCCAGCTTTGCCGGCAAGCCCTATGCCGATGTGGCCTACGCGATTATCTCGCGCTTTACAGACGGCGAGATTCCGGCACCAAAACTCAAGGCCATCATTGATGAGGCCTATGCCACCTTCCGCCACCCTTCGGTGACACCGCTGGTGGA
This sequence comes from uncultured Devosia sp., assembly GCF_913055165.1. Lineage (GTDB taxonomy): Bacteria > Pseudomonadota > Alphaproteobacteria > Rhizobiales > Devosiaceae > Devosia. The sequence goes on along the minus strand of NZ_CAJXJS010000003.1, from coordinate 44,537 downwards.
ACTGGAGCCGGGGCATTTCGTGCTGGAATTGTTTCACGGGCCGACCTTGGCGTTCAAGGACGTGGCCATGCAGTTCCTGAGCCGGGTGATGGACCACATCCTGGCAGAGCGCGGGCTGCGCGCGACCATTGTCGGCGCGACATCGGGCGACACCGGCTCGGCCGCCATCGAAGCCTTCCGCGGGCGGGATACCACCGACATATTCATCCTGCATCCCGAGGGCCGCACATCCGAAGTGCAGCGCCGGCAGATGACCACCGTGCTGGATCACAATGTCCACAACATCGCGCTCGAAGGCACGTTCGACGATTGCCAGGATGCGGTGAAGGCCATGTTCAACAATCATGCCTTCCGTGACCGGGTGCGTCTCAGTGGCGTCAACTCCATCAATTGGGGCCGCATAGTCGCGCAGATCGTCTACTACTTCACGGCGGCCGTGGCGCTGGGCGCGCCGCACCGCAAGGTGAGCTTCACCGTGCCGACCGGCAATTTCGGCGATATCTTTGCCGGCTATTGCGCCCGGCAAATGGGCCTGCCGATCGACAAGCTGGTGATTGCCACCAATGCCAATGACATTCTGAAGCGCACGCTCGATACCGGGCGCTACGAGATGGCAGGCGTCGCGCCGACCATCAGCCCCTCCATGGATATCCAGATCTCGTCCAATTTCGAGCGGCTGCTGTTCGAAAGTGCCGGGCGCGATGCCGATGCGGTCAACCGCATGATGGCGGGCCTGAAGCAGTCACGCGGCTTTGATCTGCCGGAAAAATCCATCTCCGCCATTCGCCGTGACTTCGCGGCGGGCACGACTGATGAAGCAGCGACCCGCTCGGTGATCGCCAAAACGCAGAAGGCCTCGGCCTATCTGCTCGATCCGCATACGGCCGTCGGCGTCGGGGTGGCCCGTCAGCAGCCCCATGGCGAAACGCCCATGATCACTCTTGCTACCGCCCATCCGGCCAAATTCCCGGCGGCGGTCGCCGAGGCCTCGGGCATCGAACCGAAATTGCCGGCCTGGCTGGCAGACCTTTATGATCGACCCGAACGGGTCACGGTGCTGGCCAATGACCAGCGCCAGATTGAAAATTTCATCGCGGCCCGCAGCCGCGCCTGAACGACATGTGAGGAGCCGCGGTCGCTCGGCCGCCGGATCAGGAGGATCAGTGTGAGCGTACGATCGACGACCCTGGAAAACGGCATGGTGGTACTCACCGATAATATGCCGCATCTGGAAAGCGCCTCTCTGGGCGTCTGGGTCAAGGCCGGAGCCCGTTCTGAGCGCAAGGCCGAGCACGGCATTTCGCATCTGCTCGAACACATGGCCTTCAAGGGCACGCAGACGCGAACCGCGCTCGAGATTGCCGAGACCATCGAGAATGTCGGCGGCGATCTCAATGCCGCGACCTCGATCGAACACACAGGCTATTTCGCCCGTGTTCTCAAGGATGACGTGGTGCTGGCGGCTGATATTCTGGCCGATATCCTGCAGAACTCGACCTTTGATGAGGGCGAACTGACCCGCGAAAAGCAGGTAATCGTGCAGGAAATTGGCGCGGCGCGCGACAATCCGGACGATCACGTGTTCGATCTGTTCCAGGAAGCCGCCTATCCCACCCAGCCGATTGGCCGCACCATTCTGGGCACGGTGGATTCGGTGCGGGCCTTCTCGCCCGAAACGGTGCGCAAGTATATGCGCCGCAACTATGTGGGTGACCATATGGTCATCGCGGCAGCAGGACATGTGGACCACGATGAGCTGGTCCATGTTGCCGAACAACGATTTGCCGACCTCGCGCCCAACGGTGCTCCCGATCCGCAGCGCGCTGAATATAAGGGCGGGCAGGAGCGCCTGATCTCCGATCACGAACAGGCCCATATCGTGCTCGGCTTTGAGGGACGTGCCTATAATTCGGATGGCTTCTATGCCGCCCAGGTGCTGGCCTCCATTCTTGGCGGCGGCATGAGCTCGCGCCTGTTCCAGGAGATCCGCGAGAGGCGTGGCCTGTGCTACTCGGTTTATTCCTTCCACTGGGCCTTCGCCGATAGCGGCGTCTTTGGCGTGGCGGCGGCGACCGGGGAGGAGGAGGTCGGCGAACTGGTGCCGGTGGTGCTCGATGAACTGCGCCGGGCGACCGAGACCATCACCGACGAAGAGGTGATCCGCGTGCGCAATCAGATCCGAGCGGGCCTGCTGATGTCGCTCGAAAGCCCTTCGGCCCGGGCCGGGCAGCTGGCGCGCCAGCAAATTTTGTGGGGCCGGCCCATCGCCATGCAGGAGACGGTGGAGCGCATCAACCGCATCACCGCCCAGCGCGTGCGCGACGTCGCCGAGCAAATATTCACCTCCGGCACGCCGACGCTGGCCGGAATTGGGCCGATCAGCCGCCTGGCCGATGTCGAAAGCATCGGCGAGACGCTCAAGCGCTGACCCAATGTTCTGGCCCTGGTCCTCGCCAGCACCCATGGTGACCCTGCGCGGGCCGAGAGTGCTGCTGCGCCTGCCGCAGATGCGCGACTATGAGGCCTGGCACCGCCTGCGTCGGGAGAGCCAGGACTTTCTGCGCCCCTATGAGCCGCGATGGACCGAACTGGATCTTGCGCGCCGCGTCTATGCCATGCGCGTCCGCCGCGCCCGGCAGGAGGTAGAAGAGGGGACCGACTACACCTTCTTCATCTTCCTCGGCGAGGATCGCTCAGAACATCTGGTCGGTGGCATCACGCTCTCCAATATCCGGCGCCGCGCGGCCCAGTTCGTCAATCTCGGCTATTGGATGGGGCAGCAATATGCCGGCAAGGGATTGATGACCGAAGCCGTCGGGGTGGTTGTGTCCTTCATCTTCGAATCACTCGACCTGCACCGCATTCACGCGGCCTTCCTGCCCCACAACACGGCGTCGCGCCGGGTCCTGGAGAAGAACGGCTTCGTTGAAGAGGGCTATGCCCAGCACTATCTGCAGATCAACGGACGCTGGGAGGATCACGTGCTCATGGGCCTCACCCGGGAACGCTGGGAAACTGCGCGTCTGGGGCAGCGGCACTGGGTAGCCTAACGGCACAGAGCGGATTATCACTTCCCCCATGTCACGGGCATCCGAAGATACGATCGCGGTCCGGATCAGCAAGGTGCTTGCCGAGCGAATCGTCGCCGGCACGCTGGAGCCGGGCACGCGTCTGCGCCAGGACCATATCGCGGCCGAGTTCGGTGCCAGCCATGTGCCTGTCCGCGAGGCCTTCCGGCGGCTCGAGGCGCAGGGCCTGGCTGTCAGTGAACCGCGCCGGGGTGTGCGGGTCGCGTCCTTCAGCAAGGAGGAGGTCCGTGAGGTCGCCGAAATGCGCGCCGCACTCGAAGAGCTCGCCTTGCGCCACGCGGCGCCCAACCTGACTTCTGCCATCCTTGATGCAGCGGAACGCGCGACGCGCGCAGGCGACAGGTCGGGTGACGTCCGCAGCTGGGAGGCCGCCAACCGCACCTTTCACCGCACTCTGCTGGCCCCCTGCGGCATGCACCGGCTGATGGCTGCCATCGATGATCTGCACGCCGCCAGCGCGCGGTTCCTGTTCGCGGCCTGGCGTTCCGACTGGGAAGCGCGCACTGATCACGATCACCTCGCTATCCTGGCCGCCCTGCGGCAAGGCGATATCGACCAGGCCTGCACCGTGCTGGTGCGCCACGTCCGCGCCGTCAATCAGCGCCCCTTGCCGATTGCAGGTGGCATGACCAGACGCCTGTTCGTCGTCGGCGGCTAATACATTCCTCCACAGTTCAGCCAATTCGCGCCTTGCCCCAAGGTGCTCAATCTGCATTATATATTACGTCTAAAAATTATCTATAATTCGCGGGAGTAGAATATGGATCAGCTTGATACCGTCGATCACGTCGGCAGCCCCCTGAAACTGGCCGACAGGTCCTTGACCTGGAAGGTGGGTGCCGTGGTCTTGGGAACACTCATTCTGGCACTGTCATCCTATGTCGAAGTGCCTATGGTGCCGGTTCCCATGACCATGCAGACATTCGCCGTCACCATGGTCGGCGCCCTTTATGGCTGGCGCCTGGGTGGCATAACCATCGTGGCCTGGTTGCTGGAGGGCGCCATGGGACTGCCCGTGCTGGCGGGTGGCGCGTCCGGCGCCCAGCACTTTCTGGGCTCCACTGGCGGCTATCTCTTTGCGTTTCCCGTATGCGGGATGCTTGTCGGGTGGCTGACGGAACGCGGATGGAATGGAACCCGCCCCGTCCTCGCCTTCTCCGCAGCGCTTTTGGGAAACATGGCCTGCCTGGTCCTGGGCGCTGCCTGGCTTGCGGTACTCATTGGCGTGGAGCCGGCCATTGTCCATGGCGTTCTGCCGTTCATCGTCGGTGGAGTGCTCAAGTCGGCCCTGGCCGCGGCCGTACTGGCTGGCGTGTGGCATTGGTCGGCCCGTTGACGGTCCGGCTGAGAGCGCACCATCTGTTGTGCCTCATGACCTATATTGGCAGGGGATATTCCCCTGCCTTTGTCGAGAACTATGATCGTATCGTTGCCCTGCTGGCGGCGGGCGAAGCGATCCAACTGGTCGAAGGCCCTGACGATATCTGCGGCCCCCTGCTGGGCACCCGGGATACGCACTGCCACAACGAGAGTGTCGTAGAACGCGATCGTTTGGCGAGACTGAAAATATCAAAGTCGCTCGGGCTGGCCGATCTGAGCGACCTTGAGCTGACAAAATCAACACTGTCCACGTTACGCACCGCTTTTCGGAGCGGCGCCGTTCGGGCCGCCTGTGCGGGTTGCGAGTGGTCTGGCCTCTGCGACAGCGTGGCCGAGCGGTCATTTGCCGGCGCTCGGCTGGTCTGAACGGACCTGATGTTGCAAGTGTGCAACAGGCGAGGACGCTTGTCGCAAGCGTCAATCTCCCGTACCAAGTGAACGTTCCGCTGGAGGATCAAGAAGACAAAGGCCTGTCCGGGTCGATCAAGCCGAAGCCGGACCAGTGCCACAAAGAAGCCTAGCGCCGGATTTAACTGCTCTTGATGCGTCATTTTCTAGCATTCGCGTTCTGCCTGGCGCTCGCGCTGATTGGCCTTGCACCCGCCAAGGGGTTCGAAGTCATTTCAGTCCCCGAGGACGTCAATGCCGTCAACCTGTCGGACGTGGTGGAGGTGGTGCCGGGGCAGGGGGGCCGCGTGCAATTGTCGACGGCGCCTGACGCGGACGGCATCATCCGCCGCATCGAGGTGCTGGCCACCGACACCGAGACCAATCCCTCCTTCGCGCTGATCGCGCTGCGCAATGACAGCGACCAGCAGATCCAGCGCCTGCTGGTGGCACCATTCTTCCGGCTGCCCGGCTCGGGTGTCTTTCAGCCCGATCTTGGGGAAAACCGCGTCACCGCGATTACCCCCAGCGCCGGAATCCGGCCCGAACGACTGCCGGACCCCGAAGCCGACGTCTTCGAGGTGACGCTCGATCCAGGCGCCACCATGACAGTGATCGCGGAACTGGCATCCGACGACCTCGCCGAGTTCTATCTCTGGGAACCCAACGCCTATCGCGACTATGTCAACGCCTTCACCTTATTCCGCGGTGTGGTGCTGGGTGTAGCGGCGCTGGCCTCGGTGTTCCTGACCATCATGTTCGTGGTCAAGGGGCGCGGGGTCTTTCCCGCCACGGCGGCTTTCGCCTGGGCAGTCCTGGCCTATCTGCTCATCGATTTCGGCCTGCTCGGGCGCATTCTGGGCCTTAGCGCCAGCGCCATGCAGCCCTGGCGCGCGGCGGCCGAAGCGGGCATCGCCACCACGCTGGCGGGCTTCCTCTTCATCTATCTCAATCTCCACCGCTGGCATCTGCGCTTCATCCACCTGGCCCTGGGGCTGGCAGCCCTGTTTCTGGCCTTGTTCCTCTTCGCCTTCTTCCAGCCGGCCATAGCGGCAACGATCGCCCGTCTTGTGCTTGCCCTGCTGGGCGTCTCGGGCTTCTTCCTCATTCTCCTATTGGCCTTGCGCGGCTATGACCGCGCGGTGCTGCTGGTGCCAACCTGGATCATCTTCATTGCCTGGCTGTTCTATGCCTGGCTGGTCATCTCGGGTCAGGTCACCAATGACGTCGCCCAGCCGGCCGTGGGCGGCGGCCTGGTGCTCATTGTCATGCTGCTCGGCTTCACCGCAGTTCAGCACGCCTTTTCCGAGGGGCAGGTCACGATCGGCACATTGAGCGAGGTCGAACGCCGTGCCCTGGCGCTGACAGGTTCGGGTGACTTCGTCTTTGACTGGAACATCGAGCGGGATCGCGTGACCGTCAGCGATGAGCTGGCGACACGCCTGGGCGAAAAGCGCGGCGCCCTGCGCGGCGCCATCAAGCGCTGGCTGGATCGCGTGCATCCCGATGATCGCGACCGCTTCCGCACCGCATTCGACACTCTGGTCGAGTTGCGGCGCGGCAAGGTGTCCGCCGACATGCGTATCGCCGGCCACGACGGCAATTTCCGCACCTTCCGCATGCGCGTGAAACCGGTTCTGGGCGGTGACGGTCAGGTCAACCGCATCGTGGGCACCCTGCAGGATGTCACCGAGGATCGTGCCGCGCGCGAACGCCTGCTGCACGATGCGGTGCATGACAGCTTGACCGGCCTGCCGAACCGCCAGCTGTTTCTGGACCGCCTGGAGCGGGCTCTGGTGCGGGCCCGCACGCCCGGGGGCACCAAGCCTGCGGTGTTCCTGATCGACATCGACCGCTTCATGGAACTCGAGGAGCGCATCGGCCATTCGGCAGCCGACTCCGTCTTGCTGGCGATCTCGCGGCGCATCGCCCGTATCATGCGCCCGCTCGATACTGTCGCCCGCATCGGTGGCGATCAGTTCGCGGTGATCCTGGCCTCCGAGCAGGCCGCGGCCAAGATCGCGGAAACCGCCGAGCAGATCCGCAAGGGCCTCAAGGCGCCCTTCAATTTCGGTGATCGCGACCTGGTGCTGACGGCCTCGATCGGTGTCACCATCTATGACAGCAATCCCTCGACGGCGGCCGATGTGCTGCGCGATGCGGAACTGGCCATGTATTACGCCAAGCGGCTGGGCGGCGACCGCATTGAGGCCTATCGGGCTTCGGCGCGCTCGATTGCTTCCTATAGCAAGGCCAGCGAGGAAGACCTCGAGCGCGGCCTGAAGCAGGGTGAGCTGCATGTGCAGTTCCAGCCGGTGATGGATATCCAGACCGGCCAGATTGCCGGCACCGAAGCCCTGATGCGGTGGAACCACCCCACGCGCGGCATGGTGACGCCCGATGAATTCGTCCCGCTGGCGGAACGGTCCGGTCAGATCGAAAAGCTCGGCCGTCTCGCCTTCGAACAATCCGCCGCGCAAGCCAAGGACTGGCTGACCACCATCGGACTGCCGGAAGGCTTCTTCATCTCGGTCAATCTTTCGCCGACCCAATTGGCGACCGAGACACTCTTGAGCGATATGCGCAATCTCGTTGCGCAGGACCGTGACCTGGCCAGCCATCTCAAGCTTGAGATTACCGAGAGCCAGGTGATGACCAATCCCGAGCATTCCGCCTATATGCTGGAAGCGCTGCGGAACATGGGGCTGGGCCTGGCACTGGATGATTTCGGCACCGGACATTCCTCGCTGAGCTATTTGCACCGCTTCCCGTTCGATACCATCAAGATCCCCGCGCCTTTCGTTCGCATGGGCACCGACAACGGCATTGCCCACACCCAGGGGCCGATCATCCGGTCGATCGTCGCCCTGGCCAACGATCTTGACCTGATGGTGATTGCAGAGGGTGTCGAAAGCCTCGACGAGATCGAGCGGCTGCGCCAGCTCAATTGCCGCTACGCACAAGGGTTTGCCTTTGGTCCGGCCATTGTCGGGGCCGAACTGGGCAAAAAACTCGCAGCGCAGATGGGCAAGTGAGGTCTGCCTGGGGCCGGAAGACAGCCGTTATCCGTGCCCGGCCTCCGAACTCAGCGTTGCCCGCGTGATATGCAGGCTGGCGAGCGCCTTGTCGTAGCGCTGCTCCACAGGCACATCAAACAATAGCTCACGGCTGAACGGGATGGTCAGCCAGCCATTGGCTCCGATCTCGTCTTCCAGCTGACCGGGCGACCAGCCACAGCAGCCCAGTGCGAATAGCGCTGCGCGTGGTGCAGGACCAAAAGCCATGGCTTTGAGGATATCGAGCGTCGCGGTCAGGCCGATGTCGTCTGTGACCTTGTAGGTATTGCCGCTGTGGTAATCGCCTGAATGCAGCACGAAGCCGCGGCCCCGCTCAACTGGCCCGCCACGCATGACGGCACGGTCGCGAATGCTGTCGGGCAGGCGGATCACTGCGTCGGGGTCGCCCAGATCGAGCTCATCCAGAATGTCGGCAAAGCGCAGATTGGCCAGCTCGTGATTGACCACGAGCCCCATGGCGCCCTCCGCGCCGTGACCCACGATCAGGATCACGCTCTCGGCGAAGCGTTCATCGGCCATGTCCGGCATGGCGACCAGGAATTGACCTTCGAGTGTGTTCATGGTGCCGATTGTAGGCGCCGGGTGCGGGCCTGCCAAGCGCAGGGCCTGTCACACCCATCACGAAGGCCTGATTAAGCGCTAGCTGGCTGTTCACCTTTTACTGCGCTAATTCCACCCCATGCGTATATTTGCTGCCCTTGTGATGCCCATCGTGATTGCCAGCGTTCCGGCCGTGGCAGGTGAAACCGCCTGGCAGGAAGTGGCGCCTGGCGTCCAAATCCGGCTGATCAGCGCCGGGCAACCCAAGGCGGACGGCAAGGCATTGTTTGCGCTGGAAATCGACATGCCGGAGGACACCAAGACCTATTGGCGCATCCCCGGCGAAACCGGCCTGCCGATGGACCTCGATTTCTCCTCCTCCAAAGGCGTTGCTCTTCATCAGCAGCATTGGCCCTTCCCCGAGCGGGAACAGAAGGGGGGCTATCTCGACTATGTTTATTTCGGGCACACCATCTTGCCCCTGGAACTCGCGGTGAGTGAACCCGGTGGTACGGTGGCCCTTGAGGCCACATTGGGCATTTGTTCGGAGATCTGCGTTCCGGCGCAGGCCCAGTTCACCATGCCGGCAAGCGAGCCTGACCCTGATTATGCCAATGGATTACGCATTGCCCAGGCGATGGCGGATGTGCCCATCGCCTGGCAGGGCGCAGGCGATCCGCTAGGCTCGGCAATGCTGGTCCCGGGACAGAGCGCAATCGCGGTCGAAATCGACCCTGCCGTTGTCGACCCGCAAAGCCTGATTGCTGCCGCCGAGGGGGAAGGGCCGCTGTTCGGCGCGCCGCAAAAAAGCCCGCAATCCAATCTAGTGCTGCTTCCCATCCTGAGCAAAACCGACAATAGTGCTCTGGATGACATGGAGGTGGAACTCTCCTTCATGACGCCGAGGGGTGCCTTCGAGGTCAGCCGGACAATAGAAGCCGGCGCCAAAGCGGATGTGGACGGACAGGACTGATGGGGTTGTCGGTCTTGTGCCCTGGTCCAAAGCCGCTTATCGCAGGGGCTTGAGTACTGGAGTAGGGCGGCTGCGCCGCCAAGCATGGGGCAATTTCCACCAATGATTGAACGCGGCGACAAGGTTCCCTCCGTCGGGACCAAGCTGGTGACTGCGGCTGGTATCGAAGACACCACAAGCGATGTGGCACTGGGGAGCGGCACTGTGGTGATGTTCGCCGTACCAGGCGCCTTCACCCCGACCTGCCACGTCAACCATTTGCCCGGCTTCGTGGCCAATGCCGCCAAGCTGCGTGCTGCCGGCGTCGACCGCATCGTTTGCGCGGCAACCAACGATCATCACGTCATGAAGGCCTGGGCCGAGGCCACCAACGCCCTGGACGATGTCGCCTTCCTCGCGGATGGTAACGCCGCCCTGGCCAGGGCCATGGGTCTGGACAAGGATTTCTCCGGCGGCGGCATGGGCACACGGTTCGCCCGGTGTGCCATGATCATCCGCAACGGCGTCGTGGACGCCGTTTTCACTGAAGACGCGCCCGGCGTGACGGCCAGCGGCGCACCCGCTATTCTGATGGCTCTCGAAGCCGCTGCCGCCTAGTCGCCAGGAGCCAAGTACGACAATGACCCTCATCCTGACGTCCGCTCTGCGTATCCCCGCTCTTGCCGGATTGGCCGTGCTGTTGGCCGGCTGTTCCATGGGTTCGATGTTTGGTGGCGGCACCTCGACCAATGCCAATCTGCAGAACGCCACCGCCACCCCCCAGGCCGTTGCCCAGGCCCAGACCAATGCGCTGCCGGTGATTGCCACCGAGTGCCCGCCGATCAAGGTGCGGCTGGGCGGCGAGGCCATGTATTATTATGGCGGCGGCCGGGTCGGAGACCCCAAGGCGCTGCAATATCAGGGCGTGATCGACGAGACGTCACGCAATTGCGTGGTGTCCAATGGCCAGATCACCGTAAATATGGGCGTGACCGGCCGCGTGCTGCTCGGTCCGGCTGGCAGCCAGTCGACCGTCAATGCACCGATCCGCTTTGCGGTGGAACGCGACGGCCAGGCCATCTTCTCGGAAAAATACACATTGGCCGTACCGATCGTGCCGCCGAGCCAGACAGCCGAATTCGTCAAGGTGGTGGAAAACGTGACCATTCCCTATCTGGGCGGCGAAACCATCACCATCTGGGTCGGCTTCGACACCAGGGGCTGAGAGCCGTACCGAAGGGCCAATCGCGCCGGTGGCGCGATTGGAGGCGCTTCGCAGGCGTTCCGCACAGCGGATGAATGGCTCCGGTGGAGCCATTCAAGCCAAGAAGGCCATGAGCGCTACGCGCGAATGGCGGGCAATCCAAGACGAGAATTGAAAAGGCCCGGAGTGTTCTCCGGGCCTCTTTCTATTCGGCTGCCTTGGGCAGATCGGCGGGGCGTTCCCATTTGAGAATGGGTTGCCGGGCCGCGCGGGTTTCGTCGAGGCGACGGCGCGGCGCCTTCATCGGTGCGCCGGTAAACCGCTCCTTGTTCCCCGCTTTGGCGTCATTGGCCAGCTCGGCCATCACCTCGCAGAAGTGGTCGAGCGTCTGCTTGCTTTCGCTTTCGGTCGGCTCGATCAGCATGGCGCCATGCACGACCAGCGGGAAATACATGGTCATGGGATGGAAGCCCTCATCGATCAGCGCCTTGGCGAAATCGAGGGTAGAGATGTCTGTGCCCTTGAGGAAGCTGTCATCGAACAGCGCTTCATGCATGGTCGGATAGTCCGGGAACGGCACCGAGAACAGGTGCTCGAGCTTCGCCTTGACGTAATTGGCATTGAGCACCGCATCTTCCGCCGCCTGTGCCAACCCGTCAGCCCCGTGGCTGAGCATATAGGTCAGCGCGCGCACATACATGCCCATCTGCCCGTGGAAGGCGGTTACGCGGCCCAGCGCCTCGCCTTCGATGTGCTCGACCATCTCCAGGCCGTCCTTGCCCTTGCGCACGAACGGGACCGGAGCGAAAGGGGCCAGTGCCTCGGAGAGCACGACAGGACCCGCACCCGGCCCGCCGCCACCATGCGGCGTCGAGAAGGTCTTGTGCAGGTTGATATGCATGGCGTCGATGCCGAGATCGCCCGGACGGACGACGCCCATGATGGCGTTGAAATTGGCACCATCACAGTAAAAAAACGCCCCCGCATCGTGGACGGCCTGGGCAATCTCGATCACCTGCGGCTCGAAAAGGCCACAGGTATTGGGATTGGTCAGCATGATGGCCGCGACGTCAGATGACAGCGCATTCTTGACCGCCTGCACATCGACCGTACCGTCATCGCGGGCCGGAATGGGCTTCACGCTATAGCCGAGGAAGGCGGCCGTGGCCGGATTGGTGCCATGGGCGCTTTCGGGCACGAGCACGATCTTGCGATGTGCCTCGCCCTTGGCCTCCTGGGCGGCCTTGATAGCCATCATGCCGAGCAATTCGCCATGGGCGCCCGCCTTGGGCGACAGGGCGACGGCCGCGGTATTGGTCAGCGTCATCAGCCAATGGGAAAGCTGGTTCATCAGCTCCAGTGCGCCCTGCACGGTCGAAACCGGCTGCAGGGGGTGGATATCGGCAAAGCCGGGCAGGCGCGCCATCTTCTCGTTGAGGCGCGGATTGTGCTTCATCGTGCACGAGCCCAGCGGATACATGCCACTGTCGATGGAGTGATTGAGGCGGGACAGGCGCACATAGTGGCGCATCGCCTCGGGCTCGGTGAGACCGGCCAGGTCCAGCTTGCTCTTGCGGGCAAAGCCGCCGAGGCGATCGGTTGCGAGATCGACGTCGGGCAGGTCGACGCCGGAATGCTCGTTGTCGCCGATTTCGAACAGCAGCGGTTCGTCGGGCAAGAGGGCCGAGCCGGAGGCCGAAGTGCCGGCCGTGCCCACGCCGGTGGGGCGGCCCTGGGTATTCATGCTCATGCCAGTTCCTCCGTCAGCGCGGCGCAGAGCGCGGCGATGTCGCCCTCGGTGGTCAACTCGGTCGCCGCCAAAATGATGAGGTTCTCGACCTCTGGATCACCCGGGAGGAGGCGGCTGGCCGGCACGCCGGCAAGAATGCCACGCTGGGCGAGCCGTTCGACGAGAGCCGTGGCCGGCTGGGTGACGCGGATGGTCATTTCGTTGAAGAAGGTCTTGTTGAGGACAGTGACGCCGGGCACGCCATCAAGCGCATTGGCCAGTCTGATGGCGTTGAAATGGTTGAGCCGCGCCAGCCGGACAAAGCCCGCTTCGCCCAGCAGGCCCATGTGGATCGAGAAGGCGAGCGCACAAAGACCTGAATTGGTACAGATGTTCGATGTGGCCTTTTCGCGGCGGATATGCTGCTCGCGCGTGGAGAGCGTCAGCACGAAGCCGCGATTGCCGTCCGCATCGACGGTCTCGCCGCAGAGCCGGCCCGGCATCTGGCGGATGAATTCCTTCTTCGTCGCCATCAGCCCCAGATACGGCCCGCCGAAATTGAGCGCATTGCCGATGGACTGGCCCTCGGCCACCACGATATCGGCGCCCAGCGCACCGGGAGCCTCCAGCAGCCCCAGCGACACCACTTCGGTGATGACCACGATCAGCAGCGCGCCCTGGTCGTGAGCGGCCTTCGCTGCAGCCTCAACATTGCGCAGATGGCCGTAGAAGTCCGGGGTCTGGATGACAATGGCCGCCGTGTCAGCGTCGATATGATCGAGAATGTCGCCCTGACCCTCGGGGGAGGGGGAGAGGCATTCGAGATGCGGGTCGTCCTTGAGATAGGCCCTGACCACATCGCGGTAGTGCGGGTGCAGCCCGCCCGAGAGCACAACCTTGTTGCGCCGGGTCAGACGGCGGGCCATCAGCACCGCTTCGGCCGTGCCTGTGGAGCCGTCATAGAGCGAGGCATTGGCCACGTCCATGCCGGTGATCTTGGCCACCTGCGTCTGGAATTCGAATAGCATCTGCAGGGTGCCCTGCGAGATTTCCGGCTGATAGGGCGTATAGGCCGTCAGCCACTCGGACCGCTGGATCAGGTGATCGACTGTGGCGGGCACATGGTGGCGATAAGCACCAGCGCCGACGAAGAACGGGCCATCGCCGGCCGCATGGTTCTGGTTTGCCAGCGCGCGCATATGCGCCTCGACCAGGAATTCGGGGCTGTGGTCCGGAAGGTCGAGTTCAAAGTTCTTCAACGCTGACTTCGGCACCGCTGAGAACAGCGCGTCAATGTCACTGGCGCCGATCACGCCGAGCATCTCGGCGCGTTCGTGGTCGGAATGGGGGAGATAGCGCATGATTATTTCGTCAGATCCGCATAGCCGGCATCATCGAGGAGCTTGTCGAGTTCGCCGGCGTCGTCGATGGCGATCTTGAACATCCAGCCGCCATTTTCCGGGTCGTTGTTCACGAGGCCCGGTTCGCCGGTCAGCGCGTCGTTGACCTCGGTAACCGTGCCCGAGACCGGGGCATAGATCTCGGAGGCAGCCTTGACGGATTCGACCACGGCGGCCTCGTCGCCCTTCTTGAGGACTTTGCCGACGGAAGGCAGTTCGACGAAGACGATGTCGCCCAACTGCTCCTGCGCGTAATTGGTGATGCCGACGACACCGGTCGTGCCTTCAATGCGGATATATTCGTGATCGGGAGTGAACTTGGTGGTCATGTGAGGGGCCTCAGGCTGACTTGCGGAAATAGCGGTGGGGAACGAACGGGGTGGGCACGATCTCGGCCGGCTGGGCGCGGCCGCGCACCGAGACCTGAAGCTTGTTGCCGATGGCAGCGTGATCCGGCGGGACGAAGCCCAGCGCAATGGCCTTGCCCAGCGAGGGGGCAAAGCCGCCGCTGGTGACGACGCCAATGGCCGCGCCGGATGCATCGAGGATTTCGGCGCCCTCTCGGGCCGGTGCGCCTCCGACGATCAGCCCGACGCGCCTGCGAGACAGCTTGCCATCGCGTTCGGCGAGAATGCGCGTTGCGCCTGGGAAGTCTGCGGCCTCGCGGCGGCGCTTGGAGACGGCAAAGCCAAGTTCGGCCTCGATCGGGGAGACGGTTTCGTCCAGGTCATGTCCATAGAGCGGCAGGCCGGCCTCAAGGCGGAGGCTGTCGCGGGCGCCCAGGCCAATCGGCTTGACGCGAGGATCGGCCAGCAGTTCGTCCCACAGGGCCACTGCCATGTGACCGGGCATGAGGATTTCGAATCCGTCTTCACCGGTATAGCCGGAACGGGAAATGGTGATGGGTACGCCGTTCCATTCGAACTCGCGCACCTGCATGAAGCCGAGCTGGGTGGCGTCGGGCACGAGCGCTGCCATGACGTCGACCGCTTCGGGCCCCTGCAACGCAAGAAGGCCGCCATCATCGGCACGCCTGAGGGTCGCCTTGTCACCGGCGCCTGCAGCGATCAGCGCAAAGTCGTTTTCCTTGGTGCCGGCATTGACCACCACATAGAGCGTGCCGGGGTCGTCGGGGAGGCGCCCGACCATGAGATCGTCAATGGTCCCACCCTTCTCATTGAGCAGCAGCGTGTAGCGCATCTGTCCCGGTTTGAGGCCGGCAATGTCGCCGCAGATCAGGGGCTCGATCACGGCGGCGATCGCGGCGTGGTCCGCCTCCGGATCGCCGCTGGGGGCGTTGAGGCTGAGAAAGCTCGGCCCCATATGGCTGACATCGAACAGGCCCGCCTGTTCGCGGGTCCATTTGTGTTCGGCCATGATGCCGGAGGGATATTGCACGGGCAGGGCATAGCCGCCGAACGGCACAATGCGGCCACCGGCCGTAACGTGGCGCTCGTAGAGCGGGGTCTGCTTGAGGTCTTCGGAATTGGCTTCGGCCATGGGCACCACTCGGGTTCAAAGGCGACACGACAAGGATCCGCCCTTGTGGCGGAAGATGCGTGCCCCCTCTGTCCTTGCCCTGAGAGATTTCCCGGCTGAGCGCCGGTTGCTCCTTCGGAGAGGCTGGTCCAGCCTGCTTTCCAGAGTGTTCGACCTGACTGCGGTCCTTTGGCCTGAGAGTTTCCGGGGCGGTTGCTCCTTCGGCGCTGGCAAAGCCAGTCTCTCCCGCAGTCGGGCGCACCATGGTGGAGATTCCCCGTGGCGTCAATCGCGAGAAACGCATGTACAGGAAAACTGCGACGTTATCGCAGTAGGAGTGGGACGCGGCGGCGCCTTGCGGCCTTCGGCGCAACAAAAAGGCGGGCATCGCTGCCCGCCCTTGTCATTCGGTTTTGAGCCGGATCAGTTCAGCTTGCTGCTGACATCGGCAATGGCGGCGTCGATGACCTTGCCGCCATTCTTGTTCATCTCGTCTGCCAGCACGGTGCGGGCGGCTTCGATGGCGATGTCCGCAGAACGGGCGCGCACTTCGGCGATGGCCTGGGCTTCGGCCTGGGCGATCTTGTCTTCCACTGCTGCGGTGCGGCGGGCGACGAGGTCGGCCAGAGAGGCCTGGGCTTCCACGGTCAGGCGCTCGGCTTCTTCCTTGGCAGCGGCGACGATGCCCTCGGCTTCCTTTTCGGCAGCGACACGCTTCTGCTCATATTCAACGAGCAGGGCGGCGGCCTCTTCGCGCAGGCGCCGCGCCTCGGCGATATCAGTTTCGATCTGCTTGATCTTCCCATCGAGCATCTTGGCGATGATCCCCGGCACGCCGAAAAACACCATCAGCCCGAGGAAGATCACCAGGCCGACCATGGCAAAGAAGCTGTTATCCAACCATTCTGGCATGGCGCTTACCCCTTAACCTTGGCCACGGCAGCGCGAACGCTGTCAGGTGCGACATCACCGACGAGCTGGCTGACCACGGCCTGGGCCGTCTCGGCAGCAATCTCGTCGACATGGGTGAGGGCCTCGGCCTTGGTCTGGGCAATGCGGGCTTCCGCGGCACTGACCTTGGCGCTGAGATCGGCTTCGGCAGCAGACCGCTTGGCGGCGATATCTGCCTGAATGGCCTCACGGTTCTTGTTGGCGATGCCCTGGGCATTGGCCTTGGCTTCGGCCAGTGCCTTTTCATAGGCGGCAATGGCCGCATCGGTCTTCTGGCGATCCGCATCGGCTGCCGCCAGATCGGTGTCGATCAGCGTCTTGCGGTTTTCCAGAATGCCGCCAATGCGGGGCAGGGCCAGCTTGCTCATCAACAGATAAAGCGCGCCAAAGGTGATGGCGAGCCAGAGCAGCTGGCTGGGGAAAGTGGCCGGGTCGAAGGGCGGGAACACGTCCGAATGGCCGGCATCACCGTGCGCTTCGGTCGTGGCATGCGTATCATGGGTCGGATCGGCGTGAACGCCTTCCTCAACATGCATGGCATCGGCGGCGCCAGCGGCTTCTGTGCCGTGGTCGTCTGCCGGGAGTTCCGCTTCTTGAGCGTAGGCTTGCGTTACCATCTGGTGGAGGTCCCGTTAAATCCGGTCATCCGGCCGATGGGCCGGAGAAGGGAACGCAGCCGAACAGAAGCGTCCGGCTGCGACAATCTTGGTGCGGTCGCTTTATTAGGCGACGAACAGCAGGATCAGGGCAACCAGGAACGAGAAGATGCCCAGAGCTTCGGTCACGGCGAAGCCGAAGATCAGGTTACCGAACTGGCTCGGAGCAGCCGACGGGTTGCGCAGGGCACCCGAGAGGAAGTTGCCGAAGATGTTGGCCACGCCCAGGGCGGCACCAGCCATACCGAAGGTGGCAATACCGGCACCGATGAACTTTGCGGCTTCAGCTTCCATTTTAATGTCCTTTCAAGCGACTTTTTGGGTTCCGGCGGGTCATCCGCCGGGAAGGGGTGGTTAGTGGGACGGGTGGATCGCGTCGTTCAGATACATGCTGGTCAGGACCGCGAAGACATAGGCCTGAACCGCACCGACGAGAAACTCGAGACCGGTGAGGGCGATTGCCATCAGGACCGGCAGGGTGGCGCCGAGCCAGCCCAGAGCACCCAGACCGCCGATCATCATGACCGCAAAGCCGGTGAAGACCTTGAGCGTGATGTGGCCGGCAAGAATGTTGCCGAACAGACGGACCGAGAGGCTGATGGGACGCGAGAGGAAGGAAATGACCTCGATCGGCGTCACGATAGGAAGGATGTAGCCCGGCACACCGGCGGGAACGAACAGCTTGAGGAACTTGGGACCGTTCTTGACGAAGCCGTAGATGATGACGGTGAGGAACACCAGCATCGAAAGGGCGAAGGTGACGATGATGTGGCTGGTGACGGTGAAGAAATACGGCACCATGCCAAACATGTTGGCCACGAAGATGAAGGTGAAGAGGCTGAAGACCAGCGGGAAGAATTTCATGCCGGCCGTGCCGGCAGAGCTTCGGACCATGCCGGCCACGAACTCGTAGAGGAGCTCCGCCGTCAATTGCGCCCGGGTCGGGATCAGCTTCTTGCCCGAGGTCGAGAGCAGCAGGAACACCGCAATGGTGGCCACCGTCAGCACCATGAACAGGGCCGAATTGGTGAAGGCGAAGGTGGTGCCCGTCCCCTCAGTGCCGTCGCCGCCGACGGTGAAGAGCTCGAAAATGTCATAGATGACAAACTGGTGGATCGGGTCAGTACCGGCCATGGAGCCCTCTAAGCGTCATCAATTCTCATTCCGCTCTTCGTCTTCCGCCTCGGGTCCGAGATCGGCACCCTTGGGGGCAGGCGAGGCGGCATTCATTTCCGCCACCACACGGATGACGTTCAGGATTCCAGCGGCAAAGCCCATCAACAGCAGGATGAGCAAGCCCCAGGGGCTGGTTCCCAGGCCAAGGTCGATGAGATAGCCGAGACCGGCGCCCACCAGAACCGCGGCGATGAACTCGGTGCCGATGCGCAAACCGCGCGCCAGACCGCTCATCTCCGGGGAAGCATCCCGGGCGGATCTGTTGTCCTCCCGCTCGCGCTCCCGCTTGGCAGAGGCGATGCGCGATGCAAGATCGTGCGTCACCCCGCGGGCGCTGTCCGGCTGGCCATGGTCGTCCTGCGAACTGGTCATCCGCTACTCCCCTCTGGCCGGCCTTTTTCCGGTTGAACCGGACGCCCTTTTAAGTCGCGCGCAACATAGTGGTGGCCCCAATTGGTGTCAAGGCGCGGGGCGTAGCTGTAACTTATTGTTTTGTATTGGATATTTCCCTCGTCACGGGGGTGCGGCATGCTGTCCACACTTCGATAGTGGCAGAGTCAGGGCAGGGGGAGGGATTCTACAGGTCAGCGGCCATGCCGTCCTCAGCCGGCTTCCCGATAGCTCTCGGCCGTCGTCAGGTCCACCGACACCAGTTGCGACACCCCGCGCTCGGCCATGGTCACACCAAACAGGCGATCCACCCGGCTCATGGTGATCGGGTTATGCGTGATGACCATGAAGCGCGTATTGGTGCGCTGGCGCATGGAGTCGAGCAGGTTGCAGAACCGTTCGACATTGGCATCGTCGAGCGGCGCATCGACTTCGTCGAGAACGCAGATCGGCGCCGGATTGGTGAGAAACACGGCAAAGATCAGGCTCATGGCGGTCAGCGCCTGCTCACCACCGGAGAGCAGGGTCATGGTCTGCGGCTTTTTGCCGGGCGGGCGGGCAATGATTTCAAGCCCGGCTTCCAGCGGATCGTCGCTTTCAACGAAGGTCAGCTCGGCCGTGCCGCCGCCGAACAGGGTGATGAACAGCTCCTGGAAATGCGCGTTGACCTTGCCGAAGGCCTCGTTGAGGCGGGCGCGGCCCTCGCGATTGAGGGCGGCGATGCCGCCGCGCAGCTTGGCTATGGCCTCGATGATGTCGTCGCGATCGCGCACCATGGTATCCAGTTTTTCCTGGACCTCCTCGGCCTCCTTCTCTGCCGATAGATTGACCCCGCCGAGCCGTTCGCGTTCGGATTTGAGCCGCTCCAGCTTTTGTTCGGTGGCATGCTCATTGGGCAGGGCTTCCTCGGGACGGATGCCTGAGGCCTCGAGCGTCTTGCTGGCGGGTATGCCCAGCGATTCCTCAACCTGCCGTTCAATCTGCTGGCGCTGGGCGATGGCGCCCTTGAGGCGTTCATCAATGCGGGTCAACTCGATGCGCACGGCATTGAGGGCGTCGCCAGCGGCCTTGAGCGCCTTTTCGGCGTCGCGCCACGCGGTCTGGGCCGTACTGAGGCGGTCGCCGGCGAGCTTGTGATCAGTCTGGGCGGTTTCGATCTGGTCGTCCAATTGCGCCTTGCGGCTCTCGAAGCCCTCCGGCGCTTCGGCCAGATTGTCGAGTTGGCTCTGTACCTCGGCCATGCGCGCATCAAGCGTGGCCAATTGCGCCAGCGCTCCATCGCGGCGGCGTTGCCAGGCGGCGCTGTCCCGACCGAGCTGATCCAGGCGCGCCGCCCGCATGCGGGCCGCCGATTCGACCGTGCTCAACTTGAGGCGCGCCTGATCCGCCTTGTCCCGCAGGGCAGTCAGACGCTGCTGGCCCTGCTCGACTGCGGCCGCCAGCTCGGCCTCATCGCCCGTTCCTGACAGGGTGGCCTCGGCTTCGGCCAGGGCCGACTCGGCCTCGGCAACGCTGGCGGCCAGGCGTGCAGACGCATCTTCCAGGGTTGAGCGACGCGTTTGCAGATCGCCCAGGGCGCGCTGCGCCCGGTCCAGTTCTGCCTGCGCCGTTCCAATGGCATGCTGGGCCTTGCGCCAGTCTTCGCGCCGATCCTTTTCGGCCTGCCGGGCCGCGTCCAGGGCGGCGGTCAGCTGATCGACATCGCGGCGCCAGCTATTGCGCTCGCCCTTGGCGCGCAGGATTTCCTCGTCCAGTTCGGCGAGGCGATTGCGCTGGGCGAGGCGGAGGGCCGCAGCGCTCGGCGCGTCGGCGGCGGCAACAAAACCATCCCAGCGCCAGAGCGCGCCTTCCAGCGTGACCAGCCGTTGGCCGGGTTTGAGCGCCTTCATCAGCGCCGGGCCATCGACAGCATCGACAAGGCCGATCTGGTCGAGTCGGCGCTTCAGCAATTCGGTGCCGGTCACATGGCGGGACAGGGGTTCGGCGCCCTGTGGCAAAGCCGGATCATCATAACCATCAATGGCGATGGACCAGTGCATTGGCGCTCCGCCGTCCGAAGAGGCCTCAAGATCATCACCCAGCGCGGCGCCCAGAGCGGTTTCATAGCCGGGCTCGACTGAGAGCTCATCGACCACGGCGGGCCAGAGGCTCGCGCCGGTATTGAGCATCTTGCCCAGTGTCGAGGCCTCGGCTTCGAGCCGGGTGACTAGCGCGTCGAGTTCGGACAGGCGCGGCCGGGCCGCGTCGAGCCTGGCCTGCGCAGCGCCCGATGCCTCCTCGGCGGCGAGGGCGGCTGTCTCTGCCGTTGCCGTGGCAGCCTGCACCGCTTCGAGCGCAGCACGCCGGGCGGCAAGCGTTTCATCTGCCTCGAGCGCCGCGATAACGCGGGCCTGATCGGCCTCGACATCCGCCAATTGCTGGGCCAATCGGGCGCGGCGGCTGCGGGCTTCACTAAGATTGCGTTCGGCCTGCACGCGGTGGGCGCGCATCTGCGCCAGGGTATTGGCGGTCTCGCGCGTGGCAGCGTCCGCTTCGGCAACGGCGACTTTGGCCGCCTCGGTCTCTGTCCGAGCCGCCTCGAACTCGGTCTGTGCGGCCTGCTGCTCGGCGGTAAGCTGGGTCTGTTCCTCGGCATAGGCGGTCAGGGTTGTCTCGGCCTCACCGACCAGCTCGCGCTCGCGGGTACCGTCCGCCGCAATCTGGCGCAGCCGGTCCTCGAGTTCGGTCCGGCGCTGGCCCATCCGCCGCGCTTCCTCGGCCAATTGCTCGCGCAGAATGGTATAGCGCTGTAGCACCGCGCCGGTGACCGCCTCGCGCTCGCGCAACGGTGTCAGTGCCGCCTCGGCGGTTTCAACGGCCTTCTGCGCTTCACGCTCGGCATGGGTGGCGTCGGCCAATTGCCGCACGAGCACGGCCTGGGCCGCTTCGGTTTCTTTTTCTGCGGCGCGCGTGGCCACCCAGCGAATGTGAAACAGGGTCGCTTCGGCGCGGCGAATATCGCCCGACAGGCCGCGATAGCGATTGGCCAGCCGCGCCTGGCGCTTGAGCGTTTCAAGCTGGCTCTCGACCTGGGCGATGACATCATCGACCCGTTCGAGATTGCCTTCGGCCGCGCGCAGCCTGAGCTCGGCCTCGTGTCGGCGGGAATGCAGGCCGGAAATGCCGGCGGCCTCTTCGAGCAGGGCACGGCGGGCAGTGGGCTTGGCGGCAATCAGCTCGCCGATCTGGCCCTGCCGTACCATGGCGGGAGAATGGGCGCCGGTGGATGCATCAGCGAACAGCAATTGCACGTCGCGGGCGCGCACTTCCTTGCCGTTGACGCGATAGACCGAACCGGCCTCGCGCTCGATGCGACGGGTCACCTCGAGCACATCGGCATTGTTGAGGGCAGCCGGGGCGGTGCGGTCCGAATTATCGAGGACCAGGGTGACTTCGGCGCTGTTGCGCGCCGGGCGGTTCCCCGATCCGGAAAAGATGACGTCGTCCATGCCCGAGGCGCGCATGGCCTTGTACGAGCTTTCGCCCATGACCCAGCGCATGGCCTCGACCAGATTGGACTTGCCGCAGCCATTGGGCCCGACAATGCCAGTCAGGCCCGGCTCCATGACGAGCACGGTCTCATCGCAGAAACTTTTGAAGCCGTGGAGCTTGAGGCGGGAGAACTTCATGCGTTCGCCCGCCTCAAAGCAATGTTAGTTGGCAGGTGCCATCTCGTTGGCCGGGGCCATTGCATCTGCAGCGGGAGCCATTGCATCGGATGCAGGGGCCATTGCGTCCGCGGCGGGTGCCATGGCATCGGCCGCCGGTTCCTCGGCTGCAACCGGTGAGACAAAATCGGCAGGCACGAGCGGATCGATCTCGGCAGCGAGCTGCTCAAGCGTCTTGCCCCCCGAAAGCGTCTTGCCATTGACATAGAAGGTCGGCGTCCCCGTCAGCCCGAACTCGTCCAGAGCCTGTTCGCGCTGGGCTTCAATCCCGGTGAAGGCCTCCTGATTCGTCAAGGCGGCCGAGAAGCTTTCCTCTGTAAAACCGAGCTGCTGGGCCACCGCATAGATGGCGTCGCGCGGCTTTTCGGACATGCCCCACTCGTTCTGGGTACGGAAATAGGTGGCGATGACGTTGTGGTAGTTTTCCTCGCCGGCGGCTTCGGCCAGCAGGAAAATGGCAGCGTCCAGCGCGTTGCGGGCGAAGGGCCGCACGATGAACTTGACCTTGCCGGTGTCGATATATTGTTCCTTGAACGGCTCGTAGACCGTGTTGTGGAAGGCAGCACAATGCGGACAGGTGGGCGAAGCATATTCAATCACGGTGACCGGGGCATCAGCATGGCCCTCCACCTTGTCGGTCAAGCCGCCGACTGGCGCCATCAGGGCCGCCTGATCAATCATGTCGCCTTCGGCGGCCTGTGAAGCTGAAATGCCCGAAAGGCTGACCGCCGAAGCGGCAGCAGCCAGAATGATGGTTTCGCGGCGATTAAGTTTCACGTCTCAGGCTCCTGAATTTATTGGCTGCGCGACACTACACACAGCGAAGGTGTCGGCAAGTGGGCACCGACATCACTTGGGGGTGAACGGGCTATTGCCTCTTCTGCTTTGACCTGCTGGAGAGCGCCAGGCCCAGGGTCCTCAACGCTTCCCGCAGATCTTCATTTTCGACCATTTCGGTCGCCTTGCCGACCTTTGCGATTTCGCTCTGGCTCGGTTGTTGAGGTTTTTGCACCCGCTGGCCTGAACCGGGGGTGAATGGTTCTGCCGACAATCTGACATCATTGACAAGGACATACCCAAAATAGCGGTTGACGGCCGCGGCAATGGCCGGCGCCTCGTGCTGGGCAAACAGGGCCTGGCCCGGTGCACAGCGGAGATAGAGCGTTGCGCCATCCGCGCCATGATTGCCGCGGGGCCAGCTCAGTTTGTCGGGCAGGGTGGTCTGGTCGAAGGGAGGCGGGGCGATGTGGCGCCATTGGGCGAGAATGTCCCGCCCGGCAAATCCGCGCTTTTTCAGGACCGGATCGAGCGCGCCCGAGAGCGCGTCGGAAACCGACAGCGTCTTGTTGCGGCGTTTGGGTTCGGGCAGCTCATCCTTGGGCATTTGAGTGCAATACCCCTGCACAAGGGTTCTGGACAAGCGTGGCGTTCATGTTGATGCCTCGACATGCGTGGCGCACCCCACCCTCAATCCCTCCCCATCAAGGGGAAGGAGGGTGGGGGTATTCTTCTTGAAGCGGCCGGCGCGATCGCGCTATCCCCCACGCATGCCCCTTGCCCATCCGCATCCCATTGATTCCACGGCCGTGCTCGCCTGGTATGACAGCCATGCCCGCGATCTGCCCTGGCGCGTTTCTCCGGCGGACCGGAAGTCCGGCAAACGGCCCGATCCCTATCGGGTCTGGCTGAGTGAGGTGATGTTGCAGCAGACCACCGTGGCCGCGGTGAAGGCCTATTTCATTCGATTCACCACGCTCTGGCCCACGGTTTACGACCTTGCCAAGGCGCCGCTTGACGCGGTGCTGCGCGAATGGGCGGGGCTGGGCTATTACGCAAGGGCGCGAAACCTGCACGCCTGCGCGCAGGCAGTGGTGCGCGACCATGCCGGCATCTTCCCCGATACTGCCGCCGGTCTTCAGGTCCTGCCCGGCATCGGCGCCTATACCAGCGCCGCGATTGCCGCCATCTGTTTCGATGAGCGTGTGGCCGTGCTCGATGGCAATCTCGACCGGGTATTGGCGCGCTACTATGCGCTGGAGGTGCCGGTGCGCGAGGCCAAGGAGCAATTGCGTGGCGCCTTGCAACTGGCGGTGCCTGAACGGGCCGGCGATTTTGCCCAGGCCATGATGGACCTGGGCGCCACCATCTGCGCGCCCCGCGCGGCCATGTGTCTTGTCTGTCCGCTCCATGACGGGTGCGAGGCCCGGCGGTCAGGTGAGCCGACGCGCTATCCTATAAAGCCGCAAAAGGCCGAGCGGCCGGTGCGTCGCGGTCACGCCTATGTGATGCAGGATGGGGCGGGGGACGTCTATCTGCAGACGCGCCCCGCCAGGGGTTTGCTGGCCGGGATGACCGAGGTGCCGACCTCGGAATGGAGTGATGCGCCGGGAGAACCGGCCTATCCGGTGGCGGCCCAATGGCACCACCGCGGACAGGTGGTGCATGTGTTCACCCATTTCCGCCTGGAGCTTGAGGTGTGGTCGGCCGCGGTATCGCCCGAGGGGCTGGGCGACGGCTGGTGGGCGCCGCCAGCGGCGCTCAAGGGCGAGGCCCTGCCGACCCTGTTCAGGAAGGTATTGGCTGCGGCAGGCTTTGACTGAACAGCAGGCCCATGATGATGATGTCGTCAAACCGGCCATCGCGCTGGATGGCGCGCCGACGCCGCCCCTCATGGGTGAAGCCGGATTTCTCATAGAGGGATATGGCAGGCGTGTTTGACGCATAGACGTCCAGTTCAACGCGGTCGAACCGGCTCTGCGCCGCGTCGAGCGTCGCCGCAAGCATGTCGCGACCGATCCCCTTGCCGCGATGGCTCAGGACCAGGCCCATGCCGAGCGCGCCGCAATGCTCCGAGCCCGGCTCATCGCAGCGGCAGATATCGCACCAGCCCACCAGCACGCCCGTATCAACCGCCACATATTGCGGATTACCCTTGGCGATATTGTCGGCAATGAAGGCCTGTGACCGCTCAAGCGGCGGGGCGCTGGTCAGCCGCAGGAAGCGCCTCTCGCGCGCCACGCTGTCCAGGGCATCGTGAAAACCTGGAGCATCGGCGGGGGTAATGTGTCGGATGGTGATCGCCATTGTCATCGTCATGAGCTGGATTTCAGCCAATCTAGACGCGTCTGTCTTGACCGCAAACAAAAAGGCCGCCGGATTGCCCGGCGGCCAGTTTTAGAGCCTGAGATTTGATTGGAGGTCAGGATCAGGCAGAAAGCAAATCAAGTTTTTGACGAATGTCGGCGCGAAGCACATCGATCGGCTCCATTCGTCCCGATTGTTCGTGATGCCAGAAGGTCCACCCGTTGCATGACTCGGCACCCTGGACTAATGCGCCGACCTTGTGGATCGACCCCTGGTGCGGACCCGAGACGAGTGAGCCGTCTGCACGAACCATGGCCGAATAACGCCGCCCTGCGTCAAACAGTTGCGTACCCACATCGAGCACGCCCTGCTCGACCAGCGAGCCGAAGGGAATGCGCGCTTCCTTGCGCTTGGGCGTGACCGATTGCAGCGCCTCGAACACGCCCGGGCGGATGGTCGCAATGCGCTGGCGTGCACCGGCGATATAGTCGGGCTCACGCTCGATGCCGATGAAGTGCCGGCCCAGCTTGCGGGCCACCGCGCCAGTGGTGCCGGTGCCGAAGAACGGGTCGAGCACGATATCGCCCGGCTTGGTCGTGGCATTGAGAATGCGGAACAGCAGCGCTTCGGGCTTCTGCGTGGGATGCAGCTTGCCGTCGTCTTCGTCCTTGAGGCGCTCCGAGCCGGTGCAGATGGGAAAGAGCCAGTCCGAACGCATCTGCGTGTCGTCATTGGCCAGCTTCATGGCCTCATAATTGAAGGTGACGCGGCTTTTCTGGCTCTTGGCGGCCCAGATCAGCGTCTCATGCGCGTTGGTGAAGCGGGTGCCGCGGAAATTGGGCATCGGGTTGGCTTTGCGCCAGACGATGTCGTTGAGCATCCAGAAGCCCAGATCCTGCAGCACCGTGCCGACCCGGAAGATGTTGTGATACGAGCCGATCACCCACATCGCCCCATCGGGCTTGAGCAGGCGGCGCGCCGCCGCCATCCAGGCGCGGGTGAATTCGTCGTAATGGGCGAAGCTGTCGAACTTGTCCCAATCGTCATCCACCGCATCGACCTTGGATTGGTCGGGGCGGGTGAGACCCTGTTCCAGCTGCAGATTATAGGGGGGATCTGCGAAAATGAGATCGATGGAGCCGGCCGGCAAACTATTCATGTGGTCGATGCAATCGCCCACAAGGATAGTATCGATCGGAAGGCGCGTGGCCTCCCTTTCCGCATCGGCCTTCTTGGCCGTACGCGCGGTACGCAACATGCACTTAACCCTAACGCAGTACTAACAAGACCGTTATAGGGCCACGAGGTTAATGGAGCGTTCGCAAGGGGTTAGCGAGGGGTTAACCCACCACCTCAATGCTCGTCCGGGCGAGTAAAAGGGCGGCGACGGGGCCGAATTCGGCGCGGTGGTGGCGGCAGGGCCCATGCAGGTCGAGCGCCGCAAGATGCGCCGCGGTGCCATAGCCCTTGTGGCCGGCAAAGCCGAAATGCGGCGCGTCGCAATCCATGATTTCGCACATGCGGTCGCGCATCACCTTGGCCACGATCGAAGCCGCTGCGATCGAGACGCTGCGGCCGTCGCCACCGATGAGGGCAATGCCCGGGCAGGGCAGCTCCGGCGGCACGTCGCGCCCATCCACCAGCACCCGGTCCACCCGGTGCGGCAAAGCCCGGACGGCGCGCGCCATGGCTGCGAGGGTAGCGCCACGAATGTTGAGCGAGACGATGTCGCTGGGCGGCGCCGAAACGATGGCGACATCCGCCGTGGACAGGATCTGCTCGAACAAGGCCTCCCGGCGCTCGGCCGTCAGCTTCTTGGAATCGTTGAGGCCATCCGGGATGCGGGCAGGATCGAGCCGGACCGCGGCCACGACAACGGGTCCGGCCAGGGGACCGCGGCCGGCTTCATCTACCCCGGCGACCAGTCGTGCGCCGCGCGCGATCAGCATTTCCTCATGGCTGAAATCGGGAAAGCCCGCTTCCGGTGCAAAGAGTTCCGCGTTTGCGGCCGTTACCTTGCCCTTGCGTGCCATCCCTATCGCCCCCGCATGAGGACGATCTCGAGCGCCGCCCGGTCTGGCGCGAAGAGGTGATGGCCAACCCTGTTGGTCTCGCCGACAAAATCACGCAAAGCTTTGCTCGCTGCCATGTGCTGCGAGATGTCGCCGAGGATGGCGAGCCGCATCTGGTAATTCTGCAGCTTCTGGAAAAAGTGACCGGCCGTGCGGGTGCTGAGATCGAAAAAACCCGGCGCAAAGCGCTGCGCCGGTACCACGATCATTTCGGTCCCGGTTCCATAGGTCTCTCCGATAAGATCCAGGGCGTCCTGTTCGGCGCTGAGCGGCGCGCCGGTGGCGGCGACGAAATAGACCGTGATGCCATTGATGGATTGCGTCGTCATTTCGATCTGCCATTTCGTTAGGCCCAGGCATTGGGCGACGCCTGATTGGCGCCCGACCGTGTCGGAAAGATGGAATGCCCTATTCCTGTCCGCGAATGTGCTGATACAAGAGTCTCCGCCGGGGGGCAAAGGCGAGAGAGACTTTGATGCGCAAAGCAAGCGGCCTTATGGCCTTCCTGCTGCTGACCGGCCCGAGTACGGCCGAGCCCTTCCACCATCCCTTTGGCGAGTGGCGCGAATACAACCGGGACTGGCTGGCAGCCTGTCCCGATGTCATCAATGAAGATGCGGACGGCTACTACTTTCATTCCTGCTTTGCCAGCACCGGCAGCCAGGAACTGAACGGAGCCGGACTGCCAGCCTACAAGCTGACCCTGATCCGCAATCGGCTCAACGGTGTCCTCGATCTGGCAATCACCGTGTCACCCGAAGAGGGGGAATACGACCCGGCGCGACCGATGACACTGCAATTTGGCGGCGAGCCGCCGATCGCCCTCACGATGGGCACCGGCATCGAGACGCGGTTCAACACAATCAACCAGTTCTTCATCGCAGACCCGGACCAGCGCGACGCCATCATCGAGACAATGAAGGACCGGAATGCGGTGACCCTGTCAGTGCCGCTTCTGGGCCAGGCGGAGCCGGTTCGCACTTGGCTGTCGCTACGCGGCGTGCTGGCCTCGCTCGACTTCATGGCCACCTATGCCCGCAGGGTCGCGCAATACTAGCCTGCCTAGAACAGGCTCATTTGCGGGCTTTCCACCTTCGGGGCCTCGAAAAGATCGGCCCGCAGCGGCGGCAGCTTGGCGTCCAGTCCAAAACGCTCGCGCGCCTTTTCGAAGCGCTGGCGCAATAGGGTCGCATAGGGGCCTTCGCCCACCATGCGCGAGCCAAAGCGCGGGTCGTTGTCGCGCCCGCCGCGCGTGTCACGGACCAGCGAGAGCACATGGCGCACCCGGTCCGGGAAGTGTCGCAGCAGCCATTCGCGAAACACGTCGCGCACTTCTCCCGGCAAGCGCAGCAGGATCATCTGCGCGCTGACAGCACCCTGCGCCTTGCCGGCGTCGAGAATGCGCTCAAGCTCCATGTCGTTGATGGCCGGAATCATCGGCGAGGCGAAGATAGCCGTCGGGATACCAGCCTCTGAAAGCAGGCGGATGGCTTCCAGCCGCCGCACTGGCGAGGAGGCACGCGGTTCCATCTTGCGGCTCAGCTTGTGATCCATCGAGGTCACCGAAATGGCGACCTTGACCAGTCCCAGCTTTGCCAGTTCCGTCAGGATATCCAGATCCCGCACGATCAGGGCAGACTTGGTGGTGATCATCACCGGATGGCGGGTCTCCAGCATGACCTCGAGAATGCCGCGGGTCAGCTTATGTGTCCGTTCGGCCGGCTGGTATGGGTCGGTATTGGTGCCCATGGCAATGGGCTTGGGCCTGTAGTTCTTGGCCGAAAGTTCGGCGCGCAGGGCCTCTACCGCATTGGCTTTGACATAGATGTCACGCTCGAAGTCCACGCCCGCCGAATGCCCGAGATAGGCGTGGGTGGGGCGCGCAAAGCAATAAGAACAGCCATGCTCGCAGCCGCGATAGGGATTGATCGAACGCTCAAAGCCGATGTCCGGGCTGTCATTGGTGGTGATGATGGTCTTGGCGCGCTCGATATGTTCGATCGTCTCGAACAGGGGGAGCGGCTCGACACTGCCCCAACCATCGTCAAATCCATCGCGCTGATGTGTCTCGAAACGCCCCGAGCGATTGGTCTGGGCGCCACGACCGCGAATGCGATCGGGCTGCATCAATTCGCGCCGTGCCAGATCGGCATCGCGGCTGCGGCTCAAACGCTCAAGGGCTTCAAAAGAGGGGGCCTGGTAGAGGGCCATGGTTCTGTCTCCTGCCTCGACGCGGGAGGGAATCGCCTTTCCTCCAACGCATGGGAATGCTATCAGGTTGATGAGAACAGAACAAGAACATCAATGGCGACGCAGTGGCCGCCGCAACAGATATCGGCATGCCGCCCATGCATTACAAGACTTTACGGCACCGCCTCGCGGGCGTAGGAAAGCGCGCCCGCCGGCCAATCAGTTTTCGCCATTCCGCGTCCAACCCGCCTGCGCGGTTGACGCCTAGCCGTCCCGATCTGCTGACAAAGGCTGTCGCGCGTTTTTTGCAAATCCCGTGTCGAAAGTTGACGGCTTCTGCCGTCGCATGGGCGACACATTTTTTGTGATGAGGGACAGGAAGATGACAATGCAAGCCACCATGGATGAAACGGCGGAGATCGCGCCGCATCATCCCGACAATGCCGCCCGCAATAGGCTGGTCATTGCCATCCTCCTGGTTTCGACCTTCGTGGTGTTTCTCAACGAAACCATCATGAGCGTCGCCATCCCGCACCTGATGGGTGATCTTGGTGTCACCGCCAGCGCGGCCCAGTGGCTGACGACGGCCTTTCTGCTGACGATGGCGGTGGTGATCCCGATCACCGGCTTCCTGCTGCAACGCCTCAATACGCGTCCGATCTTCCTCTTGGCCATCTCCATCTTCACGGCTGGCACGCTGGTCTGCGCGCTGTCTCCGGGCCTGGAACTGCTCGTCGCCGGCCGGGTGATCCAGGCGGTGGGCACTGCCATCATGATGCCGCTGCTGATGACCACGGTGATGACCCTGGTGCCTCCTGAGGCACGCGGCAAGACCATGGGCAACATCTCCATCGTCATGTCCGTGGCCCCGGCCATCGGTCCGACCATTGGCGGGTTCATCCTCAACAATTTCGACTGGCGCTTCATGTTCTATTTCACCCTGCCCATCGCCATTCTGGCTCTGGTGCTGGGCGCCGCCCGCATCCGCAATGTCTCGACCCCGCGTTATGCGCCGCTCGACTATCTTTCGGTGGTGCTGTCGGCACTGGCCTTTGGCGGGTTGGTCTATGGCCTGTCCGGTTTTGGCGAAAGCTTTGCCCGTCCCGACGAGGCCACCGCCATCCCGCTCTGGCTGCCCATCGCTATCGGCGTTGTGGCCATGGCCCTGTTCGTATGGCGCCAACTGGGCCTGCAGGCCGAGAACAAGGCCCTCCTGGACCTGCGCGTCTTCCAGTCACGCAACTATACGGTGTCGGTCTCGATGATGCTTGTCGCCATGATGACCCTGTTCGGCTCGGTCATCCTGCTGCCGATCTACACCCAGAACGTGGTGGGTCTGGATACGCTGCAGACCGGCCTGCTGTTGCTGCCCGGTGGCCTGATCATGGGCCTGCTGGGCCCGGTGGTCGGCCGCCTCTATGACCGGGTCGGGCCGACCGTGCTGGCTGTGCCCGGCGCCATCCTGGTCTCCGCCGTCCTCTGGGCCCTGACCATGGTAGGGCAGGATACCTCGCCCTGGGCACTGCTGGCCGGACATATGGTGCTGAGCGTCGGCCTGGCCCTGATCTTTACGCCGGTCTTCACCTCGTCCATGGGTTCGGTGCGCATGGAGCTCTACTCGCACGCCTCGGCCGTACTGGGCTCTATCCAGCAATTGGCAGGCGCGGCGGGCATTGCTCTGTTCATCGCGCTGATGACCATCCGCACCGCGGCATTGGCGGCCGAGGGTGTCGACCCTGTCGAGGCCCTTGCCGGGGGTATCCGCGCAGCCTTCCTCGTCGGCGCGATCATCTCGCTCTTTGCGATCCTGGCGGCCTTCTTCATCCGCAAGCCCGAAGGTGGCATGCCCGGGCATGGCGGGCACTAGGTGCCGAAGCGCTGAAGAGCCTCAATCGAGCGGCAGTTCGGTTCGGGCGCTGGAGCAATCCGGCGCCCGAAATCTATGCGGGCTGTAATTCCTCGCGCAGGAAGTCGATGAGCGCACGGACCCGGCGCGGCAGATAGGGTCGGGAAGCGTAAACCAGCCAGGCCGCGTTCTCTGCAGGCCCCGGCGACAAGTCATCCTGATCCAGAAGCGACACGAGGGCGCCCGTGGCCAGGTCCGCTTCGACCAGCCAGTCGGCCAGAAGCGCCAGGCCCGCACCGCCCAGGCAGGCGCCGCGCAGCGCCAGCGGCGAACTCAGACTGAGACTGGTAGATATGGGCACGGGGCTATATCCGGCTTCGTGCCGGCAATACCATTGGTTCTCCAGTCCTGGCAGCGCATAGCCAAGGCACGGAAGGCTGACGAGAGCCTCCAGATGCTCGGGCCTGCCGTTCCGATCAAGAAAGTCTGGCGTGGCACAGACCCGGTATCGGGTGCTGTGCAGGCGCGACACTACGAGATCCCCAGTAACGCCCGGGCCGTGCCGGACGACCAGGTCGATTGCCTCGGCCACCAGGTCCTGATTGGCATCGGACAGGATCATCTCAAGGGTCAGGCGCGGATATCTTGCCTGGAAACGCCCCAACAGGGGGGCAATGCGGCGCTCTCCATAGGCCACCGACGCGGAGAGCCGCACGCGCCCCACCAGCTCGGTAGTCCCCCTCATTGTGGCGTCCCGCAGCGCCTCGACCTCGGAAAGGACCTGGCGGGCATGGGCCAGGGCATGCGTGCCAATCTCGGTCAGCGCCACCTGGCGGGTGCTGCGCTGGAACAGGCGCGCACCCAGTTCACGCTCGAGCGCCGCAATATGGCGCGACATGGTTGAGGGATCGATGTCGCAGGCAACGGCAGCGTTGGCGAAGCTGCCTTGCTCTGCAACCGCTACGAAATATTTCAGGGCCGAAAGATTCATTGCTGCAAATTATGCACGAATATGCTTTGCTTGAGATCATTTATCGCGATAACGGCAGGAAATATCAAGGCGTGGTCACAGCCACAGGAGACACGCCATGCCGCAACCAACCCCCATCCCTGGTCGCCCGCTTCCCGACTTCGCGCTCACCCTGGCCGATGGCGGCACGCTGCCGCTTGTCGCGCCGGGCTGGCGGTTGCTGGTCATTTTCCGAGGCGCCCACTGCCCGATGTGCGAG
This sequence comes from uncultured Devosia sp., assembly GCF_913055165.1. GTDB lineage: Bacteria > Pseudomonadota > Alphaproteobacteria > Rhizobiales > Devosiaceae > Devosia. The sequence goes on along the minus strand of NZ_CAJXJS010000003.1, from coordinate 11,999 downwards.
GCCTTTCTGAGCAAGGCTGAAGAGCAGCGCCAGAGCTATGACGAGGCCGGCATCGCGCTTGTTCTGGCGACCGCGGACCCGGCGGATCGGGCCGCAGCGTTTCTGTCCCGGACCGGATACAGGGGCCGGGTGGCCGCAGGGCTGACGCTTGAGCAAATGACCCAATTGGGTCTTCATATCACCCAGCCCGACGGCACGGGCGCCAGCCAGCCCTTCGCGGAACCAGCGGCTTTCGCGACCGACGATCATGGGCGCCTGCATCTGGTCCAGATTGGCAACGCCCCCTATGCCCGACCAGACCTGGCTGCATTGCTGGCCGGGCTGGTCTATGATCGGAGCAATGCCATCCCGGCACGGGGAGGTGGGGCATGAGCACCTCGCCAACACCCGACCTGACCGGCAAGGTGGTGCTGATCACTGGCACGAGGCGCGGCATCGGCGCGGCAGCGGCAGGTCATTTGGCGGCTCTGGGCGCCGACATTGTCGCGCTGAACCGCTCCGTGGCCGATCGGTCCACCCCCGGGATGGCGCTCGAATGCGATGTGTCTGACCTAGACGCAGTGGCGCGCGCCATGGACAGGGTTGCCCGGAGCAAGGGCCGCGTCGATGTGCTTATCAACAATGCGGGCACCATCGAACCGATCGCCCGCATCATCGACAGTGACCCGGCTGACTGGAGCCACGCCATTGCCACCAACCTTACAGGGGCCTATGCGGTCGCCCGGCTGGCGCTGCCGCTCCTGCTGAAAGCCGGTGGGGGGACCATTATCAATATCAGCTCCGGCGCCGCCACCAGCGCGCTGGAAGGCTGGAGCCACTACTGTGCCAGCAAGGCCGGCCTGCGAGCGCTAACGGCCTGCATGGATGTCGAACTGCGAGGTCGCGGTATCCGTGTGATTGGTCTTAGCCCAGGTACAGTGGCGACAGACATGCAGACGGCAATCCGCGCCTCGGCAATCAATGCCGTCAGCCGGCTCTCGCCCTCGGTACATCTCTCGCCCGATTGGGTCGCCAAGGCGATAGCGTTTCTTTGCACGGCAGAAGCGGACCCTTATCTGGGGACCGATTTCTCGCTCAAGACCGAGGAGGGCAGGCGGCTTTCCGGCCTGCCACCCTTGGGGCCAAGTGCCTAGCGCTCGTCGAGCCGCGGCATCAGCTCGACGAAATTGCAAGGCTTGTGCCGGTAGTCGAGCTGGTGCGTCAGTATGCCTTCCCAGGCGTCCCGGCAGGCACCGCGGGAGCCGGGGAGGCAGAACACGAAGGTGGTGCCGATCAGGCCCGCCGTGGCCCGCGATTGCAGGGAGGAGGTGCCCACCGTGGTCGCCGAATATTGGTGGAACAGCACCGAAAAGCCTTCCATGCGCTTGTCGAACAGCGGCTCGATCGCTTCTGGGGTGATGTCCCGGCCAGAAAATCCCGTGCCGCCGGTGGTGAGGATCACGTCCACCTCCGGATTGGCGACATAGGCCTGCACGGCGGCCCGCACCAATTGGATCTCGTCGCGCACCACCTGCCGTTCGAAGCAGCGATGGCCATCGGCTTCGAGCAGCGACTTGAGCAGAGCGCCGCCCGTATCGGTCTCAAGCGTCCTGGTGTCGGACACCGCGATCACGGCAATGGAAAGCGGCTTGAACGCGCGGTCCTCAAATTTTTCCGTCTTGAACATCGCCCTCTGCCTCCGCGGTCTCGATCAATTCCTCCGGCACCGCTGCTTCGCGCTGCACCGGAATCTCGTCGGCATCACTATCAGCGCGCGGGTCGAGAACAAAGGTCTCGGGCGTAACCTGCTTGTCGCTCATGGGCTGGAATGGTGCCCGTTCGGCCGCGTCCAAGCCCTTGCGCACCCGCATGCGCAGATAGGCCGTGCCGGCCAGTGCGCCGTGGAAGGTTGCTGTCACCACGAACAGGCCTACCGGATGCCAAATACCCATGATGATGGAGGCGACGGCCGGCCCGATGGCCAGGCCAAGGCCCAGGATCAACAGCATGCCCCCGGCGATCTTGGCGAAATCGCCATCGCGGGCGAAGTCATTGGCATGGGCTACGGCTACCGCATAGATCGGATTGGCGGCAAAGCCATAGGCGGCGAACAACACATACATCCCCCATCCGGCGCCCGGATTGATCAGTGCCGTCAGCGCCCCGACCAGGGCGGCAAATCCGGAAAGACCGATCAGCACGAGCCGCCGGTCAATGCGGTCGGACAACCGTCCGAACGGCACCTGTGCCACCGCGCCCAGAATGGCAGCCACGGCGAAGAGCAGGGCGATGCCGCTGGCATCCAGGCCTTGCTCATAGCCATAGACCGGCGCCAGTGTGCCGAAGGCGCCATTGGCCATGCCACAGGAGAAGGCGGCAATCGCGGCGACGGGTGAAGTGCGATAGAGCAGCCCCAGATCCAGCTTGGCCGATTGCAGGGGCTTGGGCTGGGGGCTGGAGGTCAGCGCGGTCGGCAGCACAGCACAGATGAAGCTGATGGCGCCGATGACAAATGGCAGATAGCCCGCTGTACCAGTGACCGACATGGCGATCTGTCCCAAGGTCGAGGCCGCCATGTTGATGGTCACATAGATCGAGAAGATCGTGCCGCGGCTGCGATTGTCCGCCACTTCGTTGAGCCAGCTTTCCACGATCATCGCTGCGCCGGCAAAGCAGAAGCCGGAAAGGGCCCTGAGCACGATCCAGCCGATGTCGTTGATCCACAGCAGGTTGAGCAGGATGGTGATGGTGCCGATGGCGGCCATGACCGAAAAGGCGCGGATATGGCCCACCTTACGCACCACCATGGGCACGAAAAGCGAGCCGGCAACGAATCCGACGGACCAGCCGGTACCGATCAAACCCAGCGCCAGCAGCGAGAAATCTTCTTCCGCGCCACGAACGGAGAGCAGCAGGCCTTGCAGCCCGCCACCGAACATGAGCAGTGCCGAGCCCAGGAACAGGGCGTAAATTTTGATAACGGAAGCCATGACGCTATTTGGCCTTCAGGACTGGTCCAGGAACGTTGCAAATCACTCGAACGCGACCATAGCGTCTGCGGTTGCCGTGCCTAGCCCCCCAAAGGCGGATTAACCGAGACCGAGACTGTCCAGCCGCGCCCGGAAGCTCAGCAGATCCCGCCAGGCTTGCTGCTTGGCTGGCGGATTGCGCAACAGATAGGCCGGATGCAGCGTCGGCAGGGCCGGCACGGTATGGGTGCCGATGGACACATCCTGCCACTTACCGCGCATCTTGATGATGCCGTTGGTGGTCTTGAACACGGTCTGCATGGCCGGTCCGCCCAGCGTCATCACCAATTGGGGCGCGACAAGCTCCACCTGCCGGTTGAGAAAGGGCAGGCACAGTTCCATTTCCTCGGGCGTCGGCGTGCGATTGCCCGGCGGCCGCCAAGGGACGGTATTGACGATATAGACCTGGGTTCGGTCGAGCCCGATCGCCGCGAGCATGCGGTCGAGCAATTGGCCGGAACGTCCGACAAAGGGCTTGCCCTGCCTGTCTTCCTCGGCGCCCGGCGCCTCGCCAATCAGCATGATTTTGGCTTCAGGGTTGCCGTCGGCAAAGACCAGCTGCGTCGCGCGGAATTTCAGTCCGCACCCGTCATAGCGCTCGAGGACGTCGCGCAAGGCCTCGAGCGACTGGGCCGAGGCTGCCAATTGCCTGGCCTCGCTCGGATCGCCCCCAAGAGGCAGTGGCGCTTGCGGAACGGCAGCGGGAGCGGCCGGTGCGGCGCGCGGCGGCATGGTGCTGGCCGCCGGCGGCTTTTGCGCGAAGCGATCGACGGGCTCGTCAACCACGGCCATATCCACCCCGGCGGCCCGATACCAGTCGAGCACCGAGAGCAGTTCGGCATTGTTGAGCGGTCGATCTTGAGACATCGGGCCCGTTATGTCACACCGCGTCCCAGGCGACCAGTCGCACACCAAGCCCCAAAGGTGCATTTCCAATGGCAGAAGCCGGCAACCGCGAAACGCTCCCCACCGACGTCCTGATCGTCGGCGCCGGTCCTTCGGGCCTGGCCGCAGCCATCCGCCTCAAGCAACGTCATCCGGACATTGCCGTTACCGTCGTCGAAAAAGCCGCCGAAATCGGTGGTCACATCCTCTCGGGCGCCGTCATGGACCCTGTCGGCCTCGACGCGCTGATCCCGGACTGGCGGCTCAAGGGCGCGCCGGTCGGACCGGATGTGACCCGCGATACCTATCACTACCTCACCCAATCCGGCGATTTCGCTTTCCCGCACGCTTTGGTGCCGCCGCAGATGCGGACCCGGGGTGGCATCATCGTCAGCCTGGGCGATCTGGTGCGCTGGCTGGGCGAGCAGGCGGCGGAACTGGGCGTCGATATTTTCCCCATGACCGCGGCTGTCGATGTGCTGCGCAGCGGCGATGGACCCGTGCGCGGCATCATCACCGGCGATCTGGGACTGGATGCGAGCGGCAATCCCAAGCCCGGCCATGCGGCAGGCATTGCTTTGGAAGCCAAATATACGCTGATTGCCGAAGGCGCCCGCGGTTCGCTTGCCAAACAGATCATTGGCGATTTCGCGCTGGACAGCACGGCCAGCCCGCAGAAATTCGGCCTGGGCATCAAGGAAGTCTGGGAAATCCCTGCCGAGCGCCACGAGCTTGGCCGGGTCGACCATTATCTCGGCTTTCCGCTCGACAACCAGACCGGGGGCGGCGGCTTCGCCTATCATGCGCAGGACAACAAGCTCTATCTAGGGTTGGTTGTGCATCTCGATTATGCCGATCCGACGCTCTCGCCCTTTGGCGAGTTCCAGCGTTTCAAGACCCACCCTTCCATCGCCCGCTTGCTCGATGGGGCCACGCGCATCAGTTATGGCGCCCGGTCCCTGACGGCCGGCGGGTTGCAGGCCATCCCGGACCTGGCTTTTGAGGGGGGTGGGCTGATTGGTTGCGCAGCCGGCTTCATGAACGCGCCGCGGCTCAAGGCCATTCACAACGCCATCCTGTCCGGCATCGGGGCTGCCGACGCGGTGGGCGATGCCATTTCCGCCGGGCGCATGCACGACCGCATCGCTGATCTGGGCCATCACATCCTTTCGACCGGTATCGAAAAGGAGCTGCTCGGGGTGCGGAACCTCAAGCCGCTCTGGGGTCGTTTCGGTACGCTGGCCGGTGCCTTCCTTGGCGGCATCGACATGTGGTGCCAGAGCATATTGCGCGTCTCGCCCTTCGGCACATTGCGCTGGACGACAACTGATTCTGCCAAGCTCAAGCCGCTCAGCGCCGTGACGCCCCGGCAATATCCGCGCCCCGATGGCAAGACCACGTTCGATCGGTCGGCCTCGGTTTTCCTCGCCAACCTCGCCCATGACGAGGACCAGCCTGTCCATCTCAGGCTCAAGGACCCGACCATTCCGGTGAAGGAAAACCTGCCGCGATATGGCGAGCCGGCGCCGCTCTATTGCCCTGCAGGCGTTTATGAAATGACTGAGGAGGGCGGTGCACCGGTCTTCCGTATCCACGCGGCCAATTGCGTCCACTGCAAGACGTGCGACATCAAGGACCCGGCACGGAACATCACCTGGGTGCCGCCCGAGGGTGGCAGTGGTCCCAACTACAGCGGAATGTGACAGCATCATATGGGCGCTGACCTTGCGGCGCAGTCGCAAAACGGACAATCTTTGCGCCCAGATGCTGCCGGTATCGGCATAGGGAGAATTTGAGCACGTGACCCTGCTATCCAATCGACGGGCATGGCGCCTGACCATGGCCGCCCTACTTGCCCTGATGGCCACCCCGCTTGCGGCCCAGGAAGCAACCCTGGGGCTGCGCCAGGCGGCGCAGGACATGCTCAAGCTGTTCCGTCCGAGCGTGACGGGCGCCTATATGGCCGGACAGCAGGCGCTCAAGGACCTGCGCACCGACGAGGCCGCGCGCTATTTCTCCGATGCCGCCCAGGCCGATTGGGACAATCCTGTGCTGGTCGAGCGCGCCTTCGTGGCCCTGGCGACCGACGGTCAGATCGGCAAGGCCTCCTCGACCGCCCGCCGCATGCTTGAACTCGATCCTGCCAATGAACTTGCCGAACTCGTTGTGGCCGCCGAGGCGCTCAAGGAGCGCCGCTATGGTGCTGCTGCCCGGCAATTGGCCAAGATTTCGCAGGACAGTTTCAGCGGCATCACCGCAGGCATCCTGCGCGCCTGGGCGCTGGTTGGCGACAATCGTGCGGATGATGCGCAAGCGCTGATGAAGGAGCTTGGCGCCAATGGGCTCGACGAGTTCCTGGTCTTCCATCGCGCCTTGATGGCCGAGGCGGCAGGCGACACGGAATTGGCCATCGAATTGGCCGGGCGCGCCTTCGAGGCCGAACCCTATGTCGCCCGCATGGCCGAGGTCTATGCTCGCATGCTGGCCAATGCCGGGCGTTTCGATGAGGCAGAGGACGTCCTGAATGCTTTCGAATCCGAGGGGCTCACCCATCCGATCATCGATATCGTGCGCGAGGCAGTGGACGCCAAGCGGCGTCCGGGGCTGTTCGCGGCCAATGTTCAGGTTGGCGCCGCCGAGATGTTCCACGGCATCGGCGTGGCGCTGTCCCGCGATGGCAGCTCGGACCTGGCCCTGGTGTTCCTGCGGCTCGGGGTCTATCTCGATCCGGGCGCCGACGTCATCTCCCTGGCGCTTGGTCAATTGCTCGATCAGGCCGGCCAGCACGAAGCGGCCAACCAGATTTACGACGCCATCCCGGCCAATTCGCCGATGAAGCCGACCGCCGTGGTGCGTATCGCCCAGAACCTGGATTCGATGGGCGACCGCGCCGAGGCCATTCGGCGTCTGCGCAACATCATCGCCACCCGACCAGACGACCTTGATGCGGTTTCGGCGCTGGGCGATCTGCTGCGCTACGACGAGGATTATCTCGGGGCGGCCGAGGCCTATACCAAGGCCCTGGAAATCACCGGGGGAGAGTCGCCACCGGATTGGCGGTTCTACTATGTGCGCGGTATTGCCTATGAGCGCGCCAAGCAATGGCCCGATGCCGAGACGGATTTTCTCAAGGCACTGGAGCTCAATCCGGACCAGCCTCAGGTGCTCAACTATCTCGGCTATAGCTGGATCGATCAGGACATGCACCTGGAGCGGGCGCTGGAAATGATCGAGACAGCCGTGGCCGCGCAGCCGCAGGACGGCTACATCGTCGATTCGCTCGGCTGGGCCTTTTACAAGCTTGATCGTGTGGACGAAGCCGTCGAAACGCTCGAGCGCGCCGTCATGCTGCTGCCCAACGACCCCGAGATCAACGATCACCTGGGCGACGCCTATTGGAAAGCCGGGCGCAAGCTCGAGGCGCGCTTCCAGTGGAATATTGCGCGCTCGGTCGACGAAACCGGCAATGTTGCCGAACGGGTCGGGCCCAAGCTGGCCGAGGGGCTGACACCAGCCACAGAGACGAAATAGCCCCGGCGATGGTCGAGGCCATTGTTCAGACGGCGCCAGCCAAGATCAATCTGGCGCTGCATGTCACGCGTCGGCGCGAGGATGGCTACCACGACCTGGAAAGCCTGATCGTCTTTGCCGATATCTTCGATGACCTCGAAGCGAGTGTGGCCGCCCAGGACAGTCTCGACATTTCCGGGCCGTTTTCAGCCGGCCTGGGCGCCGGGCCGGCCAATCTGGTGCTGCGGGCGGTCGCCGCCTTCCGGGCGCGCTGGCCCAAGCTGTCGCCGCCCGGCCTTAGCCTTCATCTGGTCAAGAACCTGCCGGTCGCCGCCGGCATCGGTGGTGGCTCGGCCGATGCCGCTGCCGCGCTGCGCATCATGGCCGGCATGGCCCCCGAACCCGTGCCGGTGAACGAGCTGACCGATCTCGCGGCAACCCTGGGCGCCGACGTGCCCGCCTGTCTGCTGTCGCGTCCTCTGGTGGCCCGCGGCGTGGGCGAAATTCTTTCACCGCTGCCGGAATTCCCTCAGCTCCATATCACCCTGGTCAATCCTGGCGTCGCGGTGGCGACGGCAGACGTGTTCCGCCGTCTTCGGGCGCATGACAACTATCCTCTGCCCGCCCTGCCGCAGCCGCTGACCCGGCCCGCCCAGCTCGGGCTCTGGCTCAGCGAAACGCGCAATGACCTGCAGCCGCCGGCAATCAAGCTGGTTCCGGAAATCGGGGTGTTGATCGACGAGCTGGCCGAGAGCCCCGGCTGCGTGCTGGCCCGGATGTCGGGGTCCGGCGCCACCGTGTTCGGGCTCTATGGCTCGGAGGGGCAGGCGCACGATGCGGCCAGCGAACTGCGGCGCATGCATCCGGACTATTGGGTGGGGACGGCGCCGCTGCTGGGTGTGTCCCCTTAGCAACGCCGACCGTGCTTCGATTGTCTCGGGACTGAATCGTGATTTGCCAGCCCGCGGGCGGATGGTAATAGGTTCCAGGGGCGCATGAATGAGACGCACGGGCTATGCCTTGTGTCACCATACCACTATCTGGGCCCGCAACACGTGAACTTCGTGAACACTTTCAAAGGCCTGGCGATATTCGGTATCGCCATTGCGCTTGCCGCCTGTTCCGGTGGCGGTTCGTCTTCGGGCGGCGGAAGCTCGGGTAGCAGCGCTTCTGGCACCGGGCCAATCACGGTCTTTTCCCCGGCACCAAGCGCCGGCTGGGCCACGCGTAGCGTCACATTCAATGCCGCACAGGCGGCGGCCCTTGCGGCCTCTGGCGAGTTCCGCGCCAGCGACGCCAGCTGCGGCACCGTCGGCTGCGGGGTAACGCCCACGGGTACACAATCCTCGCCTTTCATCTTGCACGGGGTGAATTGGGCGCACTCGGCAGGCCTCGCCGGGACCGGCAAGACCATTGCCATCGTGGACGACGGCTTTCGGACCTCGCACCAGGAATTGGCCGGCAAGACGATCTCGACCACCGGCACAATCCCCACAGAGGGCCACGGTACCTTTGTGGCCTCGCTGGCGGCCGGGCTCAAGAACGGGGTCGGGATGCACGGCGTGGCCCCCGGCGCCAATCTGCATCTGACTTCCATCCAGCCTTCGGGCGGGTTCGATATTGCCAATGTCACCAATGGCACGCTCGCCGCGGCCGGCCTCAATGCCGTGGCGCAGAACAATTCCTGGGGTTTTGAGGTCTCCTCGACAAACCTTCAGAACTATCTGAACAGCAACCCCGGCGCCTCGACGGCGCAGGGATTGAACGCGGTTCTGGGTTATGGTTCGGCCAATTGGCAGGGCTATATCAATGCCCTCGACAGCTTCCAGGCCAGGGGGGTGGTGGTCTGGGCCCTCTCGAACAACAACGCCCTGACTTCAGGCGATGTCATGGCCACCTTGCCCTATTACGAGTCACGGCTGGCCGAAGCGTGGATTGCGGCAGCCAATGGCTATTTCGAGGTGAATGGCAGCGGCGACATCACCCGCGCCGTGCGTCTCTCGGCGGCCTGTGGTCTGGCAGCCAAGTTCTGCCTGGCGGGGGACGGCATCACCACCGGTGCTTGGCACGTCGATGGGGGCAACAATGCCAGCGACACCAGCTATCGCAGCGGCCTCGGCACCTCCTTTGTCGCGCCGCAGGTGTCGGGCGCCGTGGCGCTGCTGGCCGAAGCCTTCCCCGATATGACGCCGTCCGAATGGGCACAGCGCCTGTTGGCCAGCGCCGACAATTCCTGGTTCGCGGCCCAGGGCGTGCCGGTGGCCGGCACCATCGACTATGGCAATGGCGTTTCTCACGCCTATTCCACCGAATGGGGGCATGGGGTGATGGATATCAGGGCGGCCCTCAGCCCCATCGGATCGGTTTCGGTCTTGAGCGGAGCAAGCGTTGCCACCGCTGAGCGCCACACCCTCGCTGACAGCACCGTCGTCGCGCCGTCCAGCTTCGGTGACTCGCTGACCCTTGCCCTGCAGCCCCAGCAACTGGCGGTTTTCGATGCGCTCAATCGCGCCTATTCGGTTTCTGCCGCCTCGGCCGTCGTGGCCGGGCCGGTTGCCGTCATGCCCCACCTGCCTGGACAGGCCAGTCTCGATCAGGCGGGGAGTGGGCTGAATCTCGCTCACACGGGCGACCTGGCCGGCGCCGTCGGTGGATTTTCCGGCGCTGGAGGACAGGCCTCGGTCCTGTCCATGGCTGGCGAGAGTCTGCTAATGGCCTCCACCGCCCCGGTCGGGTCTGTCGGTGAACTGACCGCATACGGGTTTGCAGCCGAGCACGGCGCGCTCGAGCACGGCAGTCTGGCGGGCGCAGGACTGACCCTGTCGCTTCCGGCCGGTTCCGGGCAGTTTCGGTTGGGTGCGACCCTGGCAGGCGAAGAGGGTGGCGTCATGGGTCTGGATGGCGGCTCGGCCTTCGATTTCGGCTCCGGCAGCACCATCGGCGCTGTCAGTCTGGGATTGGAACAGCCCGTCGCGGCCGGGGTTTCGCTATTTGGCCGGCTAGAATATGGCGCAGTGGCCCGTCAGGGTGGGGGCACCGGCCTGGTGTCAGACTTTTCGGGGCTGACCTTCTCGGGCATGGAGATCGGCGCCAGTTTTTCCGACGCGCTGATGGCTGGAGATCGCCTGACCCTGTCAGTGGCTCAGCCGCTGCGCATCGAGACGGGAACCATCGAGGTGACCCGGCCGGTCGGGCGCATGGCCGATGGTAGCATCGTCAATCAGACCGCCAGCGCCGATCTGGCGTCTTCGGGCCGGCAGATCGATCTCAACCTGTCCTATCAGGCGGAACTGCCCAATGCGGCGTCGCTGACCTTTGGGGTCAAGCAGGCCTTCAATGCCGGCCATGTGGCCGGGCAGGGTGGGGCCGGGCTGATGCTCGGATACCGCCAGGGGTTCTGAGGCTAGTTGGCGCGGCTGACGCTGTGGACCACGACATCGGCGAGGATGGTTTTCATCTCGCTGTCGGGCAGGTCGGCCAAGGCATCGATTGCCGCGCGGGCATGGTCCCGTGCCTTATCGAGCGTCTTGCCCAGTGTGTCATAGCGATTGAAGATCGCCACCACCTGATGCACTTCAAGGTCCGTGGCCTCGGCATTGCCCAATGCGGAGGCGATCAAGGTCCGCTCGCTGTCACTGGCCGATTGCAGGGCCAGGATGACCGGCAGGGTCATCTTGCCCTCGCGCAGGTCGTCACCGACATTCTTGCCCAGCGTGCCCGACTGCCCGCCATAGTCGAGCGCATCATCCACCAGCTGAAAGGCATTGCCCAGTTCGAGCCCGTAAAGCGCCAGCGCCTTGCGGCCCGCAGCGTCCGCCCCGCCGGACATGGCTCCGACCTCGCAGGCGGCCTCGAACAGGATGGCCGTCTTGGCGCGGATGACTTCGGCATAGTCCGCGGCGGTGGTGTCGAGATCGCCGGTCTTGGCGAGCTGGAACACCTCGCCTTCGGCCATCACCGCCGAAGCGGCCGACAGCACGCCCAATGCGTCGACATCGCGGGTCTCCACCATCATCATGAAAGCCTGGCCGAGCAGAAAGTCGCCGACCAGGATGGAGGCCTTGTTGCCCCAGACCATGCGGGCCGCCGGCTTGCCGCGGCGCATGTCGCTTTCGTCCACCACATCGTCATGCAGCAGGGTGGCGTTATGCATGAATTCAACGGCGGCAGCGAAATTGACGGCATGGCCCTTGCCCTTGCCGAAGAGGGTGGCAGCCGCCACCGTGAGCATTGGCCTCAGGCGCTTGCCGCCACTGTCGATCAGGTAGCGGGCCAGTTCGGGCACCATGTCCACATGGCTCTTGGCGCGATCCAGTATCAGAGCGTTGACGCGCGCCATGTCGTCGGCCGTAGCAGCCATCAGCCTCTCGACCGGGTTCATTTCTGGCGTTTGATTGATCTGGGGCAGAACTGACACCGCCATAAGGTCCTTGATGCCTTGAGGGCAAATCGGGTTGAGACTGTCCTGTGCAGCACTATATGGTCGCGCACCAGACCAGCCATCCGGGTGCGATGTCCCTAGACCAGCCGAGCGATTTTGTAAAACACCAAACCGTCACGCGCGACGCCTTTTTGGGCGGGCGGCTCACTGTGTCA
>NZ_CAJXJS010000002.1 GCF_913055165.1 uncultured Devosia sp. | reverse complement strand
CGCGCGTCACGCGCTTCGATGACTTTCGCGTGGCTCTGCCCGTCTGCATGCCCAACCGGGCATCGCTGCTGACCGGGCGCTATCCCTCCGTGCACGGACTGCGCCACAATGGCTGCGTACTTTCAGAACGCGCCAACACCTTCGTGGATGTGCTCGCCGCTGCCGGATACCGGACAGCCACGATCGGCAAGAGCCACTTGCAGCCCTTTTCCGCGAACCGGCCGAAGGGTGGGCCGGACTTTGCGGCCGGGCCGATCGCCGAGGCCTGGAAACCCGACGCCACGTCCTATGAGGAGGAACAGCCGGACAGCTATGCGGACAAGGGGAGCTACGCCGTGCGTACCCCCTATTACGGTTACCAGCACGTCGAGATGGTTACCGATCATGGCGACAAGTGTGGCGGCCATTATGGACAATGGTTCCGCCGGACGCATCCGAACTGGCGGGAACTGCATGATCCCGCCAACGAGCTGCCACACAATTACAGCTGTCCTCAGGCCTATAGGACGCCCGTTCCGGAGGAGTCCTATTCCACGGCCTGGATCGCCGACCGTGCGGCTGCATGGGTCCGCGAGCAGGCGGGCAGCGAAGCTCCGTTCTTCGCCTTCGTGTCGTTCCCTGACCCGCACCACCCCTTCAATCCACCCGGCAAGTATTGGTCCATGTATCAGCCGGAGCAGTTCGAGGTCGGTCTGCCCTATTCGGCGCACGAAAACCCGCCGCCGCCGCTCCGATATCTGCGCGAACGCTGGGAGCAAGGCAAGAGCGAGGCCGTCTCCCAGGCAGCGTTCTACGCGGACGATCAGGCCGTGCGCGAGGCCATGGCGCTCACCGCCGGCATGATCACCATGATCGACGACAAGATCGGCGAGGTGTTGGCCGCGCTGGAGGAATCCGGGCAGAAGGAGGACACGATCATCATCTTCACCTCCGACCACGGCGACTATCTCGGTGACTACAACCTGCTGCTCAAGGGGTCGCTACCGACGCGCGCTATCACCCGAACGCCATTTATCTGGGCCGATCCCGCCGACACCCGACAGCGAAGCTCCAGCATGCTCGGATCAACCATAGACATTTCGGCCACGGTCCTGGATCGCGCCGGCGTTGCTCCTTACTGGGGCATGCAAGGCAGGAGCCTGCTTGCAGGCATTGAGGGCAGCCCCGTCCGCGATGCACTGCTGATCGAGCACCACGACGGTGGCCCCCGCATGGGATTTGACAAGCCCGTCCGGGCCCGATGCCTTTTGACCGAACGCTGGCGCCTGACGATTTTCAAGGATGAGGACTGGGGCGAACTCTACGATCGCCAGGCCGATCCCGGCGAGACGCGCAATCTTTGGAGTGATGAGGTCTATCGAGATGTGCGCGCGGAACTGACCAGTCGCCTCGCGCATGAGATGATCCGAAACATGGAGGAAAGTCCGCGAGCGACACGCCTTGCCTAGCGGGCTGGTCAGCGGCCAGTCGGTTACGTGTGTCAGGACCGGTGGCTGGGCGAGCGGGCAGAGACGAAGACGTGCCATAAGCCGGGGAAGGGGTGATCTGCCGACAGTGGGTTTTCCGAACTGTGTTACCGCGGGCGACTGGAGCTAAGCCGTTTCCATTTTGGCGGTTCTGCATGCCGGGCGTTGAAGCCATATCAACCTTCTCACATATTCTCACGATGGGACCGAGCTATCCGGTTGGAATGAACCCGGAGCGGAGTGTCCATAGCCGTGGGACTTCGTGGGATCTTTAGCCTCATGCCTGCCCGCTCAGACCTGTATCGTCCTTGTTTGTTCACACCCACCTCAAAAACGGGGTTGCGCTAAAGGCCCGGAATCTCTATGTCTCCGCGCAGTCGGGGCGTAGCGCAGCCTGGTAGCGCATTTGTCTGGGGGACAAAGGGTCGTCGGTTCAAATCCGGCCGCTCCGACCATTCATCCTGGTGCTGCTCGCGGGCCCAAGAGGCGTCCCGCCTCATAGCTGGAGCCTGCCATGCCGCTACAGGTGAGCGACCTGGAAGACGCCATTCCGCTCTGGGATGAACTGGCCGAGACAACGCCGCGGCTGATCAATCACTCCGAAAACCACACGTTTCTGTTCTCGCAGCCCTCTGGCGAGGCCTACTGCCTGCGGGTCCATCGGCCCGACTACCAGAGCGCTGCGAATATCGAAAGCGAACTGGCTTGGCTTGAGGCCCTGCACCGACAGACCGAACTGGCCATTCCCGAGCCGATAGCTGGCAGCAATGGCAGGCTTCTACAGCGTTTCTCGACGCCGTCCGGTGATCGGCAATACGCCGTGCTGTTTCATTTCATTGCCGGACAGGAACCATCGCCCGAGAGCAATCTGGTCGAGTTGTTCTCAGTTCTTGGCCAATACGCCGCCGGTCTGCACCTGCACACCACGCAATGGCAGCGTCCGGACGGCTTTGAACGTCAGGCTTGGACAGCAAACGTGATTTTGGATGCCGACGGGCTCTGGGGGGACTGGCGGACCGCGCCTGGCGTGTCCTCAGATATGCGATCCCTGCTCGGGCGCGCCGAACGTGTCCTGCGCGAGCGGCTGGCTGACTATGGCACGGGACCCGACCGCTATGGCCTGATCCACGCCGACATGCGCCTGGGCAATCTCCTGGTGCATGGCGACCAGGTGAGTCTCATAGACTTTGACGATTGTGGCCTGTGCTGGTTCGGCTACGACTTCGCCGCAGCCATCTCCTTTCACGAAACCCACAAGGCGGTACCGGCGCTCAAGGCCGCATGGCTGGATGCGTATCAAGCCGTTCGCCCGCTATCGAAGCATGACATCACCATGCTCGATTCAATGGTCATGCTGCGCCGCATGGCACTGCTGGCCTGGATTGGTTCCCATAGCGAGACGAACTTGGCTCAAACCCACATGCCAGGCTTTGCCGAGGGCACGGCGGCATTGGCGGATCGCTACTTGCACGGACCCATCTGGTCCTGATCGTCTAGATCACGGTCTCCGTCCGTGGGGCCCAAAGGCGCAAGTCGCGCCCGGCCGCGCTGGACAGACCCCAGATCAGCCCGATCAGAAGATAGACGTGGCGCCAGTGGTCGCTGTCGATAATGGCCGATTCGAGCATCACCATAGTGAAGGTTGCCATAAGCGGTATGGCCATCAGCCGGTAGGGCGACGGGCGCGCCAGAAGTAGGGCGCCTTTCCAAAGGGACAGCCCGATCAGCACATAGAACATCACGCCACCGCCCCAACCATAAACATGCAGCACCGTCACATAGACATTGTGCGGCTCTTCCATGATGCGTAATTGGCTGAATTCCCCGGGCCCTATACCCCATGGGTGTTCCAGCGCCAGCTCGAACGCATATCCCTGCCGTCCAAACCGGCCGGTTTCTCCTGTGTCGTAGTTCTGCGAGGCGGTTCGTGTTTCGAACAAGTCCGCCACTGCGGGAATCGAAAGCAGACCTGCCAGCGCCACCAGCAACATCAATGCGCCAGCAATCGAGACCAGGATGATGCGCACCTTCTCCCGGCCGCCGGCCTCAAGCAGGAATACCAGCGCCAGCACGATCAGCGATGACGCCGCGAAGTGACCCCACGCCGCGCGGGAGAAACTGACGAATACGCCTACAAACAGAACCAGATAGACCGTCCCTGAAAGCACCATGGTCTTCAGGGAGTTGGCCAGGAGCAGGCGTTGCAGGGCATACATTGCCGGCAGAACGAGGAACGGCCCGAATACGTTCGGGTCCTTGAATGTCGCACGAGCGCGGCCATAGAGCAGAAACAGGTCTGATGCTGGCATCAGGCGCAGATAGGCGAGGATGGCGATGGCCGCAGCGAGTACCGCTGCCACTGTGTAGGCCGCCACCACCAGGCGCATGCGCGGCACGGTCTTTTCGGCCACGTAGTTCGCCGCAACATAGGACGTCAACAGCAAGAAAATAGTGACCAAAGTGAAGATCAGCGCGTCGGTCACGCTTGTATGCCGAACCTGAAAGACGGCGATCAGCGCAAAGGGGGTGAACGCCAGGATGATCCCCAGCAGTCCCAGCGTTGATCGAAAAAGGCCAAGCCCGGCAAGGATCGAGACGGCCAGAACCAGAAGGAAAGTCAGTTCATAGGGCGAGGGCTCGACGAAAACGAAGAACCCGCTGAAAACCCACAGCGCCACCGCCCAATCCAGCGCGCGAGCCGCCCGGGAACGCACAAACTCAAGGCCGGGCATCTCGCGCTCAGCCTCGCCCATGGCCAGCTGCGTGGTTCCGAAGCTGCTCAATAGGCGTTCTCGTTCTTGGACACGAGCGACACTGGCGTCATCGCGACAATGTAGAGATCGAACAGGATCGACCAGTGTTCGATATAGTAAAGGTCGTGGTTCACCCGCTGCATGATCTTGTCGATCGTGTCGGTTTCTCCGCGCCATCCGTTGATCTGTGCCCAGCCGGTCATGCCCGGCTTGACACGATGACGCGCGAAATATCCTTCCACTGCTTCGTAATAGAGCTGGTTGGCAGCCTTGGCGTGCAAGGCATGGGGACGCGGGCCGACGATAGAGAGTTCACCCTTGAGCACATTGATCAGCTGCGGCAGCTCATCGATCGACGTACGACGGATGAACTTGCCCACCCTGGTAACCCGTGGATCGTCCTTTGTGACCAGCTTTGCGGCCGTGGCGTCCAGCATGTCCGTCCGCATGGAGCGAAACTTGTAGATGCGGATCAGCTCATTATTGAAGCCGTGCCGGTTCTGCATGAAGAAGATCGGCCCCTTACTCTCCAGCTTGATCGCAATGGCGGTCACCAGCATCACTGGAGACAGCAGGATCAGCGCGGTGGCCGCCACGACTTTGTCGAAAACCCACTTGAACACCAGGTTCCAGTCGGAAATCGGGCGGTCGGCCATATCGAGCACGGGCAGGTCGCCGACATAGGAATAGGCCTTCTCGGTGAAGCGCAACTTGCTGGCGTGGGCGGAGAGCCGGATATCGACCGGCAGCACCCAGAGCTGCGTCAACATGTCCAGCACGCGTTTCTCTGCCGAAAGCGGCATCGAGACAATCACGAGATCGACTGGCGTACGCCGCGCGAACTCAATCAGTTCCGAGACTTTTCCCAGCTTGTCGTAACCTGAAACCATGTCGGGGGACCGTTCGCCGACGCGGTCATCGAAAAGCCCCAGCAAATTGATGTCCTTGTCCGCGCTCGCCTTGATCCGCTCGATCAGCAGCGCCGCATCGTCGCCGCCACCCACGATGACGGTCCGGCGCTTCAACCGGCCCTGATCGGTCCACCTCAGAACAAGCCCGCGCAGGAGCAGGCGATATGCCACCAGCGCCACGGCGCCGGTAAGAAACCACGACAACAGCCACACGCGCGAAACCATGTCTCCTGCCTTGAACAGGAAGAGCCCTGCAGTCAGGATCAGCATGACGCCACTCCATGCGCCGATGACCCGGCCCATTTGCGAGGCTTTGGTGCGGTAGGCGCTGATGCGATGAGAACGCGCGGCGTTCAGGGCAATATTGGTAATTAGGACGCTGGCTAGGATGATCGGTACGTAGAACCCTTCCTGGCCCGGCTCCACATAGACCAGATAGATCGCGTAGCCCAGGATCGCCAGAATGCCAGCCTCGGCAATCTGCGCGATGCCGGCAATCACCGCACCAGAATATGTCCGTTCGACCGGCGAGGCGATGATCTGCTCGGCGCGATCGGACAGCTTGGCATCATTGGGTGTGTCCTGGCGCGAGGCGTGGCTCTCGATGGCCTTCTTGGGGTCGACGCGATACATTGGGGTTACCGAAGCTTCTGATTTGTATCGGTACCGTTGCGCGGCAGACCTTTATACTCAGTGAAATCTTTGGAGGCAGAGCCGCAGATTTCCCTAAGGGTTACCGTGAGGTTGTCCCTCATAAAGCTGCTCAATAGCGCTTGCCATGCGCTCGACCGAGAACCCGGCAGCGATGTGATCCAGCCTTGCACGAGCTTCGGTACGAGCAGCCTGGGGATTGGCGAGCGCCTTGTTCATGGCATCGGCAAGGACTTTGGTATCCCCCGCTTCGATCAGGCTGTCGGCCGTAGGTCCGAAGATCTCTGGAATGCCGCCCACATTGGTTGCGATAACCGGGAGCTGTGCGGCGGCCGCCTCCAGAACGACATAGGGCAGGGATTCCGCCAATGACGGCACCACGGCGCAGCGACCTTGCGCGAAGACCGAGCGTGCCGGTTGTGACCCAACCAGCCGGATGCGCCCCTGAAGCTTGAGTTCGCTTATGCGTCCCTCGAGTGCTGCGCGGTCCGGCCCGTCTCCAGCCATGACCATTGTGGCTGGTTGCCCGTCAGGGCGGTTGACCTGTGCCAGTGCATCCACCAGGGGGAATATTCCCTTGAGCGCCCGCAATTCCCCGACAAACACAAAGTCGGATGCACGATCCTGGGAGGCAACGGGCTCGAACTCCTCGGCCCTGAGTCCGTTGTGGATGACGGCGCTCCTGCAGGTCGGTGCTCCGATCAAGGCCGAATAGGTTCTTTCCGCATAGGCGCTTTCGAAGATGATCGCGTCGGTTCGCTGCATCAGCAGGCGCTCGATGCGATGAAAGACTCGGCCTGACATTTTTGTCGCCGGAAAGTGCAGCACCCCGCCATGCGGCGTGTAGAAGACCTTGACACGCCTTTGCCCGATCGAAGCCAGGCGGGCATAAAATCCGCCCTTGGCACCGTGTCCATGAAGGATGTCGATGTGGAGTCGACTTGCCAGCGCCCGGACGGCGAACGGCGTCGACAGGTCGCCCCGGCCGAACAGACGCGGCATCGGATACCGGTGAATACCCAACTCTGCGTGCTGCGCGAGTGCCGTCAGAAGTGTTTCGGTCTGCGCGTCATTGGCTTCGCTATCGACTACCAACCCAATGCTGTGGCCCTTGGCGGCAAGATATCTGGTCAGATCGGCTACGTGCCGGAACAGTCCACCGACGGGCGCCCGGAGGATTTGCAGGATGCGAAACCCATGGGTGTGGGACACTAGAACCAGCGCTCCTGCACCACGATCGTGTCACCAGGAAAGATGGGGAAGTCGAGATCGACAGCGCCCTTGGCCATTTCGTTGCCCTGACGACGATAGACTACGGCGCGATCACGATCAGCAGTCTCAGTATACCCGCCCGCCGTGCTCACTGCAGCCCGAACGGTCATGCCGTAGACATAGGGATATTGGCC
Organism: uncultured Devosia sp.; assembly: GCF_913055165.1. Lineage (GTDB taxonomy): Bacteria > Pseudomonadota > Alphaproteobacteria > Rhizobiales > Devosiaceae > Devosia. The sequence goes on along the minus strand of NZ_CAJXJS010000002.1, from coordinate 155,516 downwards.
AGCAGTCTTGATCTCGCCTTGAATGAAGAAGGGGCGGTACTGGTCGACTTCAATCGCAACATCGGGGTTGCGCATATAGCCGTTGGAAAGCGCCCGGGCGAGACGGCGCGCGGCATCCTCCGTCGTAGCACCACGCACAGGCACGGGCCCAACGAGCGGGAAGGCGATCGCACCCTTGTCGTCCACCTTGTAGCTCTTGCTCAACTCGGCATCACCGTAAACGGTTACCCTTACAATATCGCCCGTATCGAGCTGATACGGACCCTTCGTGTCGACCAGATATGTTGCTGGCCGCGTAGTTGCGCAGCCAACAAGCGTTACCGACATAAGGGCAGCGAAAATGGGTAGCCAGTGCATAAGAATCCCTAGCTTTAGAAATGACCTCATTTTGGTCTTTCATGGTTAAGATTTCGCTTATGCATGAGGCGCTTGGTTGCGCAATGCAGCGCAGGTTAACCGAATATTGACCACGTCTGGCGTAGCTCTGGGGCAATACTGAGGGGCTTGCCATGACCTACGAACAGCCACCAATGGACGACACGCGGATCGATGTGGCGGCCTTGTTGTCGGCTATGGTGCGGCGATTGCCGCGCATCCTTCTGATCACGCTGGTGCTACTGGTTGCCACTTTTGTCGTGCTGATGTTTCAGCCACGGATGTACAGTTCCTCCGCCTCGATCCTGGTGGAGCCGCGTGCGAACGCTTATGTGCGTGCATCCAATGAGCAGGTCCCGACGTCCTCCGGAAGTGAGGTTGGCGTCGTCTCCAGCCAAATCGAGCTGTTGAAATCCCGCGACACCTTGCTCGGCGTTATTGATGAGTTGGACCTCCGCTCGGTGCCCGAGTTCAACGGGATGGCATCGGGATTTTCCCCAATCGGCATGATCATGCAGATTGTCGGCCGCCGCGTGGCGACACCCAATAGTATCGATGAGACGGTACTGAATGCGCTTTATGATCGCCTGAGTGTCGCCCAGGAGCGCGACTCTCGCATTATCTCGGTAACAGTCAGTACAACCGACCCTGAGCTGTCAGCGCGCGTGGCCAATGCCGTAGCCTCGGCCCATGTTGCCCGGCGCGCGCAACTGTCCATCTCCGACACAGCAGACGCCACCGGGTGGCTACGCGCCGAGATCGACCGCCTGCGCTCAAGTGTTCAGGAGGCAGAGTCTGCCGTTGCCGATTTCAGGGTCGAGAACGATCTCTTCAACGGCCAGAACAATACCAGTCTCCTCGATCAGCAACTCTCCAACATTTCAACGCAGATCACTGCCGCCCTGGAGCGGAAGAATGCGGCTCTCTCGCGCGCCTCTCTCATTCGCGGCCTGATTGAGCGCGGCCAGCCAATAGAAGGCGTGGCTGACGTGCAGGCGTCGGTTGTCATTCAGCGCCTGAGCGAGGAGAAGGCTCGCCTGCAAGGCGAGCAGGCCCAGCTTTCGGCCACTCTCCTGTCAAATCATCCGTCCATTCGCGCCCTCAATGCCCAGATTGCCGAACTCAACAACCAGATCCGCATAGAAGGTGGGCGTGTTGCCGCGTCGCTTGAAGCGGAAGCGCAAATCGAGGCCGATATTGCCGACTCGCTGGAGGCAGAACTCGCCCGGGCGAAATCCAGCGCCTCCGTGGCGACGCGCGAGTCGGTGACCCTTGATAGTCTGGAGCGTGAAGCAAAGGCCCAGCGTGATCTTCTCGAAGCCTACCTTTTGCGCTTCAACGAGGCCTCTTCGCGGGTAGACACCAACTCGGCCCTGCCGGACGTACGGGTGGTGTCAGAAGCCGCTCCGTCCGTCACGCCGTCCTCGCCCAAGACTGCACTCATCATGATGGGCGTAGGGCTGGTGTCCTTCGTCCTGCAAGTCGGCGCCCTGGCGTTCAGCGAACTGATGTCGGGCCGGGCACTGGTACCTGTTGTGCGGCGACCAACCAGCACGGACGCGCTCGACGAGGCGCCATTTGATGCCGAAGAGCTCGATCCCGATCAGCGCTGGGGAATTGAAAGTGCCGGGTCCGACAAGATCAGCGCCGAAGGGACAGATGACCTGGGCCCGGACGGTGAGCTGGTTGATCCTATCGAGCCATTCCAGGGAGATGAAGATCTGGTCATATCCGACCCTGTCGATGAGCACTCCGCGCCGCGCCCCGCAAGTTCGACACTGCAACCCTCAGCAGTGGACCAATCCGAACCGGCTCCCGAGGCCGCACGGGCCTTCATTCGAGCCTTGATGGAAAGCAGCGCCACCGCTGCCGCAACGACACCAGCGGAGGACGATGCGGATGAGCCAGTCGAAATATTGGTCGCGAACGACGAAGAACTCGAGATGGCAGCGCCTCCGGAGCCGCCGACCGACGCCCGTGTTTCAGATGTGGTCGAAACCAACACCAAGCCCCTGATGGGTGTCGTCCGCTACACTGATCTGGTCTCCGACCTCATCCTGCGCCGGACGCATCTGCTCTTGCTCGCCGACCATCGGAGCGGCCAGTCCAGCCGTCTGTTGGCAGAGCAGATCGTGGGCGACGCGATCTCCAAGGGGGTCAGTGTGGCGCTCATCGATGCAGGCACCGGTATGCGCTCACACGAGCCGGGCATTAGCGATCTCAGCAGCGGAGCCGCCAGTTTCGGCGATGTCGTGCAGAAGTCCGCCGACAACGGCTTTGCTGAAGTGACCTGGGGTCAGGGTGCCGAGATTGATCGTCGCTCCGCCCGGCCCACCACGCTGGTTGAGGCTCTCGGTGATATTTACGAAGTGGTGGTCGTACTGACGGGCCAGGTTGGCGGCAAATCCACACTGGACATGTTCATTGAGTTGGGTGGACGGGTTGTGCTGGTCGCGGACGACGATGGCGAACTGGATCGTGCAGAAGAAGCACGCAGGCTGCTCAAGGATGCGGGCCTGACAGGCGTGGAGATCACGGCCCTGGCCGAGCCGGTCGCGGCTTGAGCGACGAGTTCTGTTCATGTCGCTGAAATACGCCGCTATCCGTGCCAGTTTCGAACTGCTGTGGCTGACTGGCATGCCGCGTCTGTTCAGGCTGCTGTCGCGATCTCGTGGCGTGATCTTCACCTTGCATCGCGTTTTGCCAGAGACCCCTGCAGATTTCTCTCCCAACGCAATCCTCCAGGTCCAGCCAGACTTTCTTGACTACTGCCTCGAGCGCATCCGCGACCTGGGCATCGACATCATCAGCCTGGACGAGGCCCTGGAACGCCTCGCCGCGCCTCGCAAGGGACGCCCCTTCGTTGTCCTGACCTTTGACGACGCCTATAAGGACAATCTGCAATTTGCGTTGCCGATCCTGCAGGAGCACGAGGCGCCGTTCACGCTCTATGTGCCGACAGCCTTCGTTGACGGGGTCGGCCAGCTCTGGTGGCAGGCCATCGAGGACATCATCGCCCGTCAGGACGCTGTCGCCTTCACTGAAGGTGCAGATACCGAGTATGTCGAAACGCGAACACTGGCGCAGAAGAATGACGCCTTCAATCGCCTCTATTGGCGGATGCGCAAACTTCCAGAGCCTGAACGCCTCACACTCCTGGCTGAGTTCTCCAAGGCATATGGCTACGATCTGGATCGGCAGTGTCGCGACCTGATCATGGATTGGCAGCAACTGCGTTTGTTCGCCGGCGACCCGCTCTGCACCATTGGCGCCCACACGGTGCATCACTACGAATTGGCCAAGCTCCCCCTCGAGCAGGCGCGCAATGAAATGGCGCAATCGGTGGATGTGATCGAGGCGCAGTTCGGCATCAGGCCGCGCCACTTTTCCTATCCCCTTGGCGGACCGCTCTCATGTGGCCCCAGGGAATTCGACCTTGCGCGGGAATTGGGTTTCCGCACCGCGGTGACTACGCGTCCTGGCGGCCTTTACCCCCACCACCTCAAGACTCCGACGCAACTGCCCCGGGTGTCGCTCAACGGTTATTTCCAGCAGCGCCGTTATGTCGAGGTCTTCGCCAGCGGCGGACTGTTCTCACAGCTTGGTCGGTTGACCGGCTAGTTCCGTAGGTTCCCCACCTTAACTCAAATTTGCCCCTGGAACCGGGGGAAGGTCGTTCCGTTGCCACCGCATGCCCCCGGGCAGAAAGCGCAAGCGCGGCCGCCGCTTCACTCCTCAGACAAGCAGTGTCGGGGCGCTGGCGCTTGCCGCATTGGAAGCCGCCGCGCGGCTCAAACATTTTGGAGGAAGGCATAATGAACAAGAATTTCATGCGCGCAATCGTGGCATCTGCGATCGGCGCCACTGTACTTACGCCTGTCGCCTACGCTCAAACCGCGAGCACTCTGGCTGATCAGGGCGAGCACTGCCAGGCTCTACAGACGCTGGCAGAGGAAGACCGGGACCGCCTGCGTCCTGAATGGATTGATGAGAGCCGGTCCGTGGTGCAGGCGGGCGACGAAGCGCGTTGCGAAACCTACTATGAACAGGCCAATGAGGCCTTGGGTCCGAACGCCGCGCAGATGGACCGCGAGGCCGCCGCCCGGATCGTGGTTACTCAGCCCGATCCTCAGGTTAATGTCCAGCAGCGAGCCCCCTTGGTCTCGGTGACGCAACAGGAGCCGCGTGTCCAGGTGAACCAGGGTCGGCCCGAGATCATCGTGCGGCAGGCCCCTCCCAATGTGCGCGTTCAGATTCCGCAGCCGGTCATCACCATCGATCAGCCGCAGCCCGAGATTATCGTCCGCATGCCCGATCCGGACATCGCGGTCACCAATCCCGAGCCTCAGGTCGAGGTGCGCCAGCAGCCGCCCGAGGTCAACGTGACCCAGCCCGAGCCGCAGGTGTCGGTGCAGGCCGAACAGGCCATGTCGCAAGGCGATGAGGATGACAGCAATGTCGACCTGCAGCGACAGGAGCCACGCGTGGAAGTCCAGTCGACCGGTAACGAGGCGCAGATTGACGTGCAGCGACAGGAGCCTTCCGTCGATTATCAGGAGGCCGAGCCCACTGTTCAGGTCGAACGGCAGGGCGAGCCGGAGGTCAGGTATAACAGGACCGGCGAACCGACCATTCGGTTCGAGGACCCTGCTGGCGACCAGCGCGGCGATATGAGCCAGGACACCACCAACGCCGGCACCCGGGCAGAAGGCATGGACGAGCAGCAGGCGCAGGCCGGTGACGTCCAGCAGCCGAACCCGACCCCTGCGCCCGGTGACCTCGCCCAGACCTCTGCCCCCAGCCTCTACCAGGTTCTGGGTCAGAACCAGCAGATGGAAGCCGGTGAACCGGTCGAATATTACGCCGGCGATCTTGAGGGCAGGGACGTCCGCAATGCGCAGGACCAGCCACTGGGTACTGTCGATCGCGTCGTTCTCTACAACGACCGGCACTATCTCGTGCTGGCCGACGGCGAAGTCGTGGGCATCGCCGAGCGTGAAGTGGCTATCCCGCTTGAGACCGTCTCGGTGATTGATGGTGGCCTGGTACTGCGCGGTATGACGGAGCAGGATATCCAGCAGATGCCGGACGTGAGCGGCCAGAACACCGAACAGCTCACCGGTCAGGATCGCGTGGAAATCGGCACCCCGTAGGTTTCAAGCCAGCATGACCGTGACCGACCGGCCCCGCCAGGGGCCGGTCTTTTTTGCGCGGCCGCTTTGCGGCTAGCGATCTGGCTTTGCCATCCACTTGATCAACGGCATGGCCGGCAGCATCCAGCCCATCCCCGCCACAATGAAAAATCCGATCAGCACTAATCCTGGTAGCCCCTCGGGCAGGGCAAGGTAGATCCATGTCGCCAGCACAGACCACAGGACGATGGAGCCGACCAGTAGGAATGCACCTATCAATTTGCGGTTACGCTGCGTCATGTGCGGCATCTGGGCTGTTGCGAGGGGCTGGAGAGGGGATTACCACTCCCGCACTTCCATCGGAACCGGAAACAGTGACGTGAACGCTACGCAAGATGCCGCACCGGGCCAGGTCAGTTACGCCAGCGACGCTCTGCGACCCGTGCGCGTTTGGCTCTACGGTCTGGCTGCGTTCGTCCTGCTGATTGTGGTGGTCGGCGGTATCACGCGACTGACAGAGTCCGGGCTCTCCATCACGTCCTGGAAGCCGATCTCCGGCGTTGTGCCGCCTTTGAACCAGGCCGAATGGGAGGCCGAGTTCGAAGCCTATAAGCAGATCCCGCAATATTCCGTTCTCAACTCCTGGATGACTCTGGACGACTTCAAGTTCATTTTCTTCTGGGAATGGTTCCACCGCTTGATCGCGCGTTTCCTGGGCGTCCTCTTCATTGTGCCCTTTGTGATCTTCCTTGTTCAGAAGCGCTTGCCGCGTGATCTTGCCTGGCCGCTTTTCGGGCTATTCATCTTGGGGGGCTTCCAGGGAGCACTTGGTTGGTGGATGGTATCTTCGGGGCTGACTGAGCTCACGTCCGTGTCCCAATACCGTCTCGCAGCGCATTTGACTGCCGCCAGCCTGCTTTTCATCGCCCTGGTCTATGTTGCACGCTCCATCTCTCCCGGCCGCGTGCTGGGCCGGGTGACGGGCTTCCACATGGGTACGGCCATGGTCTTGCTTGTCGCCGTGATCCTTCAGATTGGGGCAGGGGCCTTCGTGGCCGGCCTTGATGCAGGTATGGGCTACCAGACCTGGCCGTTGATGGACGGTTCCATCATCCCCAACGGCCTCTTCATTATGCAGCCGGCCTGGCGAAACCTGTTCGAGAATGCCCTGACCGTCCAATTCATCCACCGGGGCATCGCCTATCTCATCATTGCTTACATAGGCTGGCTCATCTGGCGCCGTAACAAGGATGGAGGCTTCGGTGGCGTGCATGGCTGGTTGCCACGCATCGGGGCGATTGTCCTTCTGCAGGCAGCTCTTGGGGTGGCGACCCTGCTGGCAGGAGTGCCGATCAGCCTGGCAGTCGGCCATCAGGCACTGGCCTTCATGCTGGCGGGCCTGTCGGTTGCCTATATAGCAGACATGCGGCGTGTGCGGTAATATGATACCGTATTTGTAAGTTATTGATTTCAAACATGAATTTATTGGGTGTTGACGACCTTCGGAATCTCCCCTAGAGAGCCGCTCGAACTGGCCGGTCCATGCGTGGGCCGGCTGCTTGAATCTTAGGGAATTCGATTATGAGCACGTACTCGGCAAAACCGAGCGAGATCGAAAAGAAGTGGGTCCTGATCGACGCCGAAGGGCTGGTCGTGGGTCGTCTGGCTTCGATCATCGCCTCGCGTCTGCGCGGCAAGCACAAGCCTACCTTCACCCCCCATATGGACATGGGTGACAACATCATCGTCATCAACGCCGACAAGGTGAAGCTGACCGGTCGCAAGCTCGATCAGCACCGCTTCTACTGGCACACCGGTTTCCCCGGCGGCATCAAGGACCGCACCGCGCGCGAGCTGCTGGAAGGTCGCTATCCGAACCGCGTCCTCGAGAACGCCGTTCGCCGCATGATGCCGGGTGGCCCGCTGACCCGCGCCCAGCTCAAGAACCTGCGCGTCTATGCCGGTACCGAGCATCCCCATGAAGCGCAGAACCCGACCAAGCTCGACGTCGCTGCGATGAACTCCAAGAACGTCCGGGTGAAGTAATATGGCCGAAACCATCAACTCTCTCGAAGACCTCGGCACCACCGCTGCCGCTCCGGCCGCCAACACCGCGCCGGTCCATGTCCAGAAGCTCGATAGCCTCGGCCGCGCCTATGCTACCGGCAAGCGCAAGAACGCCGTTGCGCGCGTCTGGATCAAGCCGGGCAAGGGCACGCTGACCATCAACGGCCGCGAATTCGCCAAGTACTTCGCCCGTCCGGTGCTGCAGCTCATCGTTAAGCAGCCGATCGTCGCCTCCGAGCGTCTCGACCAGTATGACGTCAACGTCACCGTCGCCGGTGGTGGTCTGTCCGGTCAGGCCGGTGCCGTTCGTCACGGCATCTCCAAGGCTCTCACCTATTTCGAGCCGGCCCTGCGCCCGGTCCTGAAGAAGGGTGGCTTCCTGACCCGCGACAGCCGCGTTGTTGAACGTAAGAAGTACGGTAAGGCCAAGGCCCGCCGTTCCTTCCAGTTCTCCAAGCGCTAAGCTTCGGAACAAATGCTATTGCTGCGAGGGGCCGGGAAACCGGCCCCTTTGCTTTGGAGGTGCCATGTTCAGCCACGTGACAGTGGGAAGCAACGATCTGGAGCGGGCAGGGCGCTTCTACGATGCCGTTCTCCGTCCTCTTGGATTGCGGCGGCGTGAAGTGGAACCCGATGGCGGCCCTCAGGCCCTATGCTGGGTTGGGGCGAAGCCTTACCCGCGCTTTTATGTCTACGAACCATTCGACGGGCAGGCCGCAAGCCCAGGAAATGGATCGATGCTCGCCTTCATTACGCCTTCGCGAGGTGCGGTAGACGAAGCTTACGCCGCCGGCCTCATAAATGGCGGAGGTGACGAAGGTGCTCCGGGTCTCCGTCCGCACTACGCTCCGGACTACTATGGCGCCTATTTGCGGGATCCGGATGGCAACAAGCTTCACCTGGTTCATCGACCCGCACTGCTTGCCTGACCCATGCAAAGTCTCGTCACCCGCTTCCACTTGCTGATTTTGGGCGTGACCATCGCTATTGCCGGTGTCGCCCTGCTCCATGTTCCTGAAGGCTATACCTATCCCGCTCATTGGCAGGGCAGTACGGCCGATTGGCTCTGGCCACGAAATGTCGCCCTGTCCGTCGCACCCTTGATCCAGCTTGTCCTGATGGTTGGATTTTTCTTGCTTGGCGGGCTCTTGACCAAAAACCATCTCGCCAAGACGCGTCACATCCTCGACCCGGCCCTGACACTGCTGCTGGCGGTGGTCGCCGGGTGTGAACTTGGGCTGCTTTTGAGCGGCATCGGATCGGACTTCGATATGTTCCGCATCACTGCCGGTGGTCTGGCCGTGACGCTACTGGTCCTGGCGGTGGTGATCTTCGAAGCGGAGCGCAATTCCTACGCTGGTCTGCGGATGCCTTGGCCAGTTGCCTCCGATCGCGCCTGGACCATAGTGCATCGCACCAGCGGCATAGCCGCCGCTGGCGCAGCACTCAGTTTGGGTTGGCTCGCTTGGATCGATCCTGGGCCTGGCATTCTCGTCCTGGGCATGTCCGCCACCCTGACAGGGTTGCCGCTCCTGGCCGCCCTGGTGACCCTCCTTGTCACCGGCCTGACAAGGGCAGACTCAGGTCCGCGCTAGCGCCAGCTGACCACCAGCTTCTCCAGCCCGTGGAAGTGGTAGACATTGCCGTAGCGCGGCGGCTCGGCGATCCTGAGCTTCGGCAGCCGCTGGAACAGAACGCCCATGGCCTCCTGCAGTTCGATCCGCGCCAGCGGTGCGCCAATGCAGAAATGGATACCGGCGCCGAAGCTGACATTGGCGCCGTCGGTGCGGAACGGATCGAACCGATCCGCATGAGCGAAACGGGCAGGGTCACGATTTGCGGCGCCCAGCATCAGCCCGACCACGTCGCCCTTGCGCAGCGCAATGCCCTCATAGTCCATGTCCATCAGCGCATAGCGCGTGAACAGGTGCAGCGGCGCGTCAAAGCGCAGGCACTCTTCCACAGTCGCCTCGGCCAGCACCGGCGTGGCGAACAGGCTTTGTGGATCCAGCCCGCTTTCTAGGATGGATTTCACCCCGTTGCCGGTCGTGTGCACCGTCGCCTCATGCCCGGCATTGAGCAGCAGGATGGCCGTCGACATCACTTCGTCATCGCTCAGCACATCGCCATCACGATCAGTCGTCAGCATGTGGGTGAGCAAGTCTTCCCTGGGCGACTTCCGCCGTTCCGCTATCACGTCGCGCAGATAGGCCGTGAAATCGGCTGCGGCCCTGTTGGCGTCAAGCTCGGTCTCGCGCGTAACGTTGTACATATACATGGTCACCATGCGGTTGGACCAGTTGAGCAATTGTGGCGCCATTTCCGCCGGCAGGCCGATCATCTCAGCGATTACGATTGCCGGTATCGGCGCGGCAAAGGCCTTGATCAGATCGACGCTCTCCTGGCTCTCGAACTGGTCAATCATCTCATTGGCCAGTTGCCTTATGCGTGGCCGCAACTGTTCCACCTGCCGCGACACAAATGCCCGGTTCACCAGCGTCCTGAGACGCGTATGCGCCGGCGCTTCCAGGTTCAGTAGCGAGTACTTTTCGGTCAGGTCGAAATCAGCCACATGCGGCTTGGGCTCGGGAAGCCCGATCTCTTCGCGGCTCGCTACATGCAGAATGTCCCGCCCGAACCTCTTGTCGCGTAACAAGGCGCTGACCGATTTGAAGTCGGCAAAGCACCAATGACCGTACTCTTCCCAGAAAAATGCCGGGTGGCTTGCAAGTTGCCGGGCGTAGAACGCATAAGGGTTTTGGTAGAAAGTCGGGTCCTGCGGCTGAGCACTGGCGCGCAAACGGTCGGGCACATCGGTGATCGGTTTGATTTGTAGGATAGCGGCCATGGTCTGGAGAGAGTTGGTGGTTTTTGATCGACTGGTCAAATCTAGACCGTTGAGAACCGCCTGCCTATGACCTCCTGCCTTGCTCCCAACGAAAAAATCGCTAGGGAAGATGGCAACGTATTTGAGGAGCCGAACGCGTGAGCGACATCACCTATACCGAGGCCGTCGAGGCCATCTACGCCTCGATCAGCAATGATAATGAGGACCTGGATATCCACATTGCCGCGCTCAAGTCCGCCATGGCTCGCGAGGGTGTCAAGGAAGCGACCTTTGAGACAGCAAAGTTGGCCCAGCCCAATCGTCAGGGCCGCAAGCTCATGCAGGCCTACTTCCGCAAGAAGGGCATTGCTGTCGGTTTTAGTTGACGGTCAACGGTCTACCCGTGCGCTGCAGGCCAATTGTCAGAAGCAGGCTCAGGGCTGCAGCGTTGAACATGGGGAAGGCCGACACGGCCAAGGGCAGAACACCCATGCCGGTATAGAAAAGGCCAACGACCAGATCGACAACCTGGATGCCTAGCATGGCCTGGAGCCAGAGCGGTTCGGCCCGTCCGCGACCCGCCAGCTTCGCCATGGCCACGCCGATCACCAGAAAGCGCGAGGCCAGCATGCCGATGAGGTAGAACGTGTCTGCCGGTGGTGCCGTGAGGCCCATGAGGGCGAAGAACGTCGCTGGCGCCAGAAGGGTGAAGGCCCCCAGGACCAGTTGCGAAGCGGCAAGAATGCCCAAGATCGTGCGCAGATAAGTCATGTCCGGTGTCCTTTGCGTTTCAGATTGCCGGACCTTAGAATTGGGGCTATACAAAAGGAAGTAATTACAAAAAGTATAGCGACTTGGTTCAGCTTCTTGAGACCTGCCAGCCAGATTGTCCCGTTGCGGCCGCGGCCTCCGTACTCGACGGCAAATGGACGACATTAATTTTTCGCGAATTGCTGGCCGGCACGCGCCGTTACAGCGAACTGCAGCGCGCCTTGGTTGGGGTAACGCCGAGGATGCTGGCGCTCAGGCTCGCCGAGCTAGAGAGGCACGGACTTGTCCACAAGACGATCTATCCGACCATTCCGCCCAAGACCGAGTATGCGCTGACCTCCCTGGGGCGTGCGGCTGAACCCGTTATTGTGGCCATGGCGCAGTTCGGTCGTTCCGTGCAGGCCACACAGGGAACGGATCCCGTTCACCCTGCGGGCAAATGATCGGCACACGACTATTGAAGCCTGCCTCATTGCCGCCTATCTGTGCCTTTACCGCCCGTTAAGGCGGCATCGCCTGCAATCGGCCCGTCGCGCCGATTCGATTTTCCGGCAAGCCGGTCTGCCCCTCCGAGTGCGCGTTCGGGGCAGGGGCCTGTCCAACCAACCAAGCCTTCCATCCGGACCGCGACCCGGGGCAAGGCCAAGGGGCAAAATATATGCGGGATCCGCACGATCTTTACATGAACACGCTCGTTCCCATGGTGGTCGAGCAGTCGAACCGTGGCGAACGCGCCTTCGACATCTACTCGCGCCTCCTGCGCGAGCGCATCATCTTTGTGACCGGCGTGGTCGAGGACAATATGGCCTCGCTCATCGTCGCCCAGCTTCTGTTCCTCGAATCAGAGAACCCGAAGAAGGAAATCGCCATGTACATCAACTCGCCCGGCGGCGTGGTGACGGCAGGCCTTTCCATCTACGACACCATGCAGTTCATTCGCCCGGCCGTTGCGACCATGGTCATGGGCCAGGCGGCATCCATGGGCTCTCTGCTGCTGGCAGCAGGCGAAGCCGGCATGCGTTCGAGCTTGCCGAACTCGCGTGTCATGGTTCACCAGCCGTCCGGCGGCTTCCAGGGTCAGGTCACCGACATTCTGATTCATGCCAAGGAAGTCGAGGGTTTGAAGCGTCGCCTTAATCAGATCTATGAAAAGCACACCGGCCGCTCTTACGAAGAGATCGAGAACGCACTTGAGCGCGATCGCTTCCTCTCGCCGGAAGAAGCCAAGGCTTTTGGTCTGATCGACAACGTGATGGAAAAGCGCGCCGTGCCGGAGGCATCCGCCTGACTTGGTCCGCGTTAAGCACAATGCTGATGCGCCGTGGACTGTGATCCAAGCGCAATTGCACGGAGCCGGAACGGCCTTTAAGGTCGTTTCGGCTTAGACTTTCTTTATGCCTTGAGCGTTAGCCTGCCTGTTAACGCTTGAATTTGGGGGCGCTCAGCTCCCGGGAGTGACTGGATGTCCAAAGAGACCACCAACGGCGAAACCTCCAAGAACACGCTTTACTGCTCGTTCTGCGGCAAGTCGCAGCACGAAGTACGCAAGCTGATCGCCGGTCCGACAGTATTCATCTGCGATGAATGCGTTGAACTGTGCATGGACATCATCCGCGAAGAGAACAAGACCTCCATGGTCAAGTCCTCCGAGGGCGTGCCCACCCCTGCAGAAATCTGCAAGGTGCTGGACGACTACGTCATCGGCCAGGGCCGCGCCAAGCGCGTCCTCTCCGTGGCTGTCCACAACCACTACAAGCGCCTGCACCACGCCCAGAAGAATCAGGATGTTGAGCTCTCCAAGTCCAACATCATGCTGATTGGCCCCACCGGGTCGGGCAAGACGCTACTGGCCCAGACCATGGCCCGCATCCTCGATGTGCCCTTCACCATGGCTGACGCCACCACGCTTACCGAAGCCGGATATGTCGGCGAGGACGTGGAAAACATCATCCTCAAGCTTCTGCAGGCCGCCGACTACAATGTCGAAAAGGCTCAGCGCGGCATCGTCTATATCGACGAGGTCGACAAGATTTCCCGCAAGTCGGACAATCCCTCGATCACCCGTGACGTCTCGGGCGAGGGTGTGCAGCAGGCCCTGCTCAAGATCATGGAAGGCACCGTCGCCTCCGTGCCCCCCCAGGGTGGTCGCAAGCATCCGCAGCAGGAATTCCTGCAGGTTGATACCACCAACATCCTGTTCATCTGCGGCGGCGCCTTTGCCGGTCTTGAAAAGATCATTTCGGCGCGTGGCGAGGGTTCGGGTATCGGCTTTGCTGCGACCGTCAAGGATCCGAACGATCGCCGCGTCGGTGAACTGCTTGCCGAGGTCGAACCCGAAGATCTGGTCAAGTTCGGTCTGATCCCCGAGTTCATCGGTCGTTTGCCGGTTCTGGCCACGCTGGAAGATCTCGATGTGCCCGCGCTCATCGAAATCCTCACCCAGCCCAAGAACGCTCTGGTCCGTCAGTATCAGCGCCTGTTCCAGATGGAAGAGATCGAATTGACCTTCCACGAAGATGCCCTCAAGGCCATCGCCGAGAAGGCCATCGAGCGCAAGACCGGCGCTCGCGGCCTCCGCTCGATCATGGAAGGCATCCTGCTGGACACCATGTATGACCTGCCTTCGCTCGAAGGCGTAGAGGAAGTCGTCATCAGCGAAGATGTGGTCAAGGGCAAGGACGTGCGTCCGCTCTATATCTATTCCGAGCGCAAGAAGGACGAGGCGCCGGCAACGGCCTGATCCAACGTCCATTCAATACGAAAACGCCGGGCCTCGCGCCCGGCGTTATTGTTTGAAGAGCTGTGATCTCGGAAGACCTCATGGGGAGGCGCGCGAAGCGCCTCGGGCCACGAGGTCGTGGCGCGTCAGGCCACCCGCATTCCCATCTCCACTCCGCCCAGCAGGGCCCCGTAGAGATCTTTGGGATTGCCGAGATCAGGCACGAGGTCGAGCCGCTTGCCGCGGCCTTCCATCAAGTCGTGCACCAGCCGCAGCGCCGAAAAGTCTTCGACAGCAAAACCGACCGAGTCGAAAACCGTGACAGCATTGGTATCGGTTCGCCCGGCCTTGCGCCCGGTCTCAACCTCCCAAAGCTCAGTCACTCCAAACTCGGCGCCCATCTGCTGGATTTCGCCTTCGATCCGCGTCTGTGGCGTGAATTCCACGAAGACCTGCGCATCGTCGAGAATGTTGCGATCGAGTTCAGTCTTGCCCGGGCAGTCGCCGCCAATCGCGTTGATATGTACGCCCGGTTTGAGCATATCCCGCGAAACCAGTGCCTGCCGGCCTTTGACGGCCGTGCAGACGGTAACCATATCTGCACCGGCCACCGCCGGCTCGACAGACGACGCTGCCCGCAGCGTCAGCCCAAACCCGGCGGCGTTGCGCATATACTTTTTCACCACTGCCGGGTCGGGGTCGAACACCACGACCTCCTTGATGCCCAGCACTTCTTGGAAGGCGAGCGTCTGGAATTCCGACTGGGCGCCCGCGCCGATCAGCGCCATCACCCGGCTCTCCGGCCGCGCCAGCAGCTTTGCTGCATAGGCCGAGGTCGCCGCCGTCCGCAGAGCCGTCAGCAGCGTCATCTCGCTGATCAGCAGGGGATAGCCTGTGGCGACATCCGACAGCACGCCGAAGGCGGTGACCGTCAGCTTGCCCTGTTTCGGGTTGCCCGGATGCCCGTTCACATATTTGAAGCTGTAGAGTGCCCCATCGCTGGTGGGCATCAGCTCGATCACGCCGATCGGCGAATGGCTGGCAATCCGCGGCACCTTTTCAAACTGCCCCCAGCGGGCAAAGTCGTCTGCCAGGTACTCGACCAGCCGCCGCAGGAAACGGCGCGGGCCCATGGTACCGACCATTTTGCTTAGATCGTTCACACCGACGAATTGGGTCATGGGTCTGCTCCTAGCCATTGCTGCTCTGGGCGGTGAGGGCCTCGCGTGCAGTCCGGCGGGGCATGATCTGCCGGCCGAACAGGCTCGCTGTCAGGTCCACCAGCAACCTTGCGCTCATGCCGGCATGGTCGAGGATCGGGTTGAGTTCGACGATGTCGAGCGACCCCATCAAGTTGCTGTCATGGATCATCTCCATGGCCAGATGTGCCTCACGGAAGGTCAATCCTCCGGCCACGGGCGTACCCGCGCCGGGCGCGATGGAGGGATCGACGGCATCGACGTCCAGGCTCACATGCAGATGTCCGTCGTCTGCGGCGACGCGCTCGAGCACTTCGCGGATCAACGCAACCGTTCCTGTTTCATCGATCCGGCGCATGTCGATCACATCGACACCACGTCGCTCAAGCAATTCCCGCTCTGGCCGGTCGATATCGCGGGCGGCGAATATGGTGACGTTTTTTGGGTCGATCCGGCCGCGCCAACCGCCGTCGAATTGCGGACCGAAATCGGGTTCGCCACACGCCAGAGCCAGTGGCATCCCATGAAGATTGCCCGTCTCGGATGTGGCCGGCGTGTTGAAATCTCCATGCGCATCAATCCACAGGACATGGACCGGCTTGCCCTTTGCCACTCCAAAGCGTGCGACGCCGCTTAAGGTCCCCATGGCGATGGAATGGTCGCCTCCCAGGAAGACGGGCTGACGGCCGCCGGAGAGGCTCGCATAAGCGGCCTCGCTGCTTTGCTTGGCCAAGGCGAGCACTTCGGCCTCCCGGGCTTCGGACAAGCGCCAGGGTAGGGCAGGATCGCTTCGCCGCGGGCGAACCAGGTCGCCAAGGTCTGCCACATCATGGCCTTGCGCAGCGATTGCTTCGCCAATGCCGGCGATGCGCAGCGCTTCCGGTCCCATGCCGCATCCACGGCAAGATGCGCCCGCGTCCGTAGGGACACCAATCAGGTCGATGCGCTTGAAGCTGGGGTCCATTGGGGTGCCTCTCCTTGTTGCAGCTCAGTGTGCGCCAGCCAGGTGATGACGAAAAGTCAGAAATGTGCTAGATTTGCGAATGGAACTTCGCATTCTGATAAGCAGAGATGAGCAAAATGGTTCTCGACGACCTCGACCACCGTCTGATCGCGCTTCTTCGCAGCAATGCGCGCTTGCCCATCGCCAAGCTCGCGGCCCATCTCGGGGTTTCGCGTGCCACCGCCAAGGCACGTTTGGACAGGTTGGTGGAGGGTGGGGCTATTGCCGGCTTCACAGTGGTGACGGCGACTGCTCAGAGCCATGGCGTGCGGGCCATCACCATGATTGAGGTCGAGACAAAGCGAGAGGATGCGGTGCTCAAGCGTCTCATGGGCATCCCCGAACTGCGCCAGCTTCACACCACAAATGGTCGCTGGGACTATATTGCCGAGCTGGAGGCTGCCGACGTTGCCGCCTTTGACGAATTGCTGCGCACCATCCGGCAGATCGAAGGCATCGGCGCCACCGACACCTCAATTTTGCTCAAGGCACGCAAGGTCGCCCGCTAGGGTGCGAAACGGCCCCTTTTCTGGCCATGGGCACATCGGTGTTGCCGGATTTTTGGCATATCTCCTGTGCGTTGTGGGGCCAACGTTCACAAAACCGCAAAGCTTGACTTGCGGGCAGGGTGGTCCACCCTATTTATTAACCTGAATCGCCCAGCCTCTAGGGACTGGGCAGTCGCAATACGGGCGCGCTACCACTTCCTCCCTCCGGCGCGCCCCGGAAAGGAAATGTGATGTCGGAAGTTACCTCCACCGGCGAAACGAGCCGGGATCGGGTTTACCCGGTCCTCCCCCTGCGCGACATCGTCGTCTTCCCCGGCATGATCGTGCCGCTGTTCGTCGGCCGCGAGAAGTCGGTCAAGGCGTTGGAAGAAGTGATGCGCGACGACAAGCACATTCTCGTCGTGACGCAGAAAAATGCGCAGGATGATGACCCTGCCCCTGATCAGATCTACCCCACTGGCACCATTGCCACCGTGCTGCAGCTGCTCAAGCTCCCGGACGGCACAGTCAAGGTTCTGGTGGAAGGGCTGCATCGTGCCACCATCGACAACTACCTGCAGACTGAGGAGTATTTCGAGGCCGAGGCCTCCATGCTCCCTGAGCCTGAGGAAGATGCCACCGAGATCGAGGCGCTCGCTCGCTCGGCCCAGTCTGAGTTCGAGAATTACGTCAAGCTCAACAAGAAGATCTCGGCCGAAGTCGTCGCCGCCGTCGGGCAGATCGAGAATGCCAGCAAGCTGGCCGATACCATTGCCAGCCATCTCGTCATCAAGATCCCCGAAAAGGAAGATCTGCTGCAGACTGTGTCGGTCATCGAGCGCCTGCAGAAGGTCATCGGCCTGATGGAAGGCGAGATTGGAGTCTTGCAGGTCGAAAAGCGCATCCGCTCCCGTGTCAAGCGGCAGATGGAAAAGACGCAGCGCGAATACTACCTCAACGAGCAGATGAAGGCGATCCAGCGCGAGTTGGGCGATGGCGAAGACGGCGCCAACGAGGTCACCGAACTTGAAGAGCGAGTGGCCAAGACCAAGCTTTCAAAAGAAGCGCGGGCAAAGGCCGAAGGCGAGATCAAGAAGCTCAAGGGCATGAGCCCGATGTCGGCCGAAGCCACGGTTGTTCGTAACTACCTTGATACGCTTCTGGGCCTGCCCTGGGGCAAGAAGTCCAAGGTCAAGCGCGATCTCGCCCTTGCCGAAAAAGTGCTGGATGCCGACCACTACGGCCTCGAAAAGGTCAAGGAGCGCATCCTTGAATACCTTGCTGTGCAGGCGCGTACGGGCACGCTCAAGGGTCCGATCCTCTGCCTCGTCGGACCTCCGGGTGTCGGCAAGACCTCACTGGGCAAGTCGATCGCCAAGGCGACCGGCCGCGAATTCGTGCGCATGGCACTCGGCGGCGTCCGTGATGAAGCTGAAATCCGTGGCCATCGCCGCACCTATATCGGCTCCATGCCTGGCAAGATCATCCAGTCGCTGAAGAAGGTGGGCAAGAACAATCCGCTCTTCCTGCTCGACGAAATTGACAAGATGGGCCAGGACTTCCGCGGCGACCCGTCTTCGGCTCTGCTCGAAGTGCTAGATCCGGAACAGAACAACACGTTCTCCGATCACTATCTGGAGGTCGATTTTGACCTTTCGGATGTGATGTTCGTCACCACCTCGAACACGCTCAACATTCCCGGCCCGTTGATGGACCGCATGGAGATCATCCGCCTCTCCGGCTATACCGAAGAGGAAAAGCATGCGATTGCCAAGCAGCACCTGATCCCGGAAGCGGCCAAGGAAAATGGCATCGCCCATGGCGAGTTCGTGCTCTCCGACGAGATGCTGATGAAGGTCATTCGCGGCTATACCCGCGAAGCCGGCGTCCGCAACCTCAAGCGCGAAATCTCCAAGCTGATGCGAAAGGCCGTGACCGACATCGTTCGCACCAAGGTCAAGTCGATCGAGATCACTGAGGAGAAGCTCGCCGAATATCTCGGTCCGCAGATCTTCAAGCATGGCGAGATCGAGGCCGAAGCGCAGGTGGGCCTGGTGACTGGCCTCGCCTGGACCTCGGTTGGTGGCGAAATGCTGACCATCGAAGGCGTGATGACGCCGGGCAAGGGCCGCATGTCGGTGACCGGCAACATCAAGGAAGTGATGAAGGAATCGCTGACCGCCGCCCAGGCCTATGTGAAGTCCCGCTGCATCGACTTCGGCATCAAGCCACCCATGTTCGATACGCGCGACATTCACGTTCACCTGCCCGAAGGCGCCACCCCCAAGGATGGTCCCTCGGCTGGTATTGGGCTGGCCACCGCTATCGTTTCGGTAATGACCGGCATTCCCGTCCGCAATGATGTCGCCATGACCGGTGAGATCACGCTGAGGGGCAGGGTGCTGCCGATCGGCGGTCTCAAGGAGAAGCTATTGGCGGCCCTGCGCGGCGGCATCAAGACCGTGCTGATCCCCGAAGAGAATGTCCGCGACCTCCAGGATATCCCGGACATCGTCAAGGAAGGCATGGAGATCGTTCCGGTCAGCCGCATGGACCAGGTCATCGAGCGTGCGCTGGTGCGCAAGCCCGAACCGATCGAGTGGGATTTCGATGCAGAACCCGCCGTGGCGGCCAAGGCGGATCCGGCCGACGACGCCGGCGCCAGTGTGACGCACTGATCGCTGCTTCCACGTCACAAGAATGGCGGCCCCGGGGCCGCCATTTTCATTTCTGCGTCTGGTTTCGCGGAATGTAGAGGTGCTCGACGCCAATATTTGCTGGCACATATTTGCCGCGGTGCAGCCAGAACTGCTCGCCACATGCTGCCCGGGCCATTTCCACCATGGCATGCATCTGTGAGACGTCTCGAGACGTCATCTCGACCCACACAAACCCGCGCCCCGAGACGGGGTCGCGGGTGAACCGCACGCCGATACCCTGTCCGGGCATCAGCTTCATTTCCGGCAGGTGCCGCCTGAGCTTGGCGACGAACTCCGCAGCATGCGTATCGGGAACGCATACCTCCATATTGCGCACCCGCCGCCGCGTATCACGGAAGAATTTGCCGAGCAGACGCTTCGCCGGAACACCTGTCCAAGGTGCCAGCACCCTCTCCGAGGTGCCTACGATCCGCTGTCGCCCGCGCATGCGCAGATTGAGCAGCAGCTTCTGGATCCAGTGCGGCGATCCGCGCATCGGTGGAAACGGCCGCCTGTCGCCCGGCTCGACGCCCTCGACCGGGTTGACATTGTAGACCATCAATTCGTGACTGCGCGGATACCAGTGGACGGTGGTGCTGAAATTGACGCGGTATTCGCCGGCGACGTAATCCTCCAGCCGGCTCTCCCTTTGCCATTCTATGCTGTTTGCGAGCAGCTGGTTGGGGCGGCAGCGAAAGGTGACTTCAGTCACCACAATGCCGCCATCGCCGCGCAATCTGTCCCAGCTTGCCTCGTCACGCGTGGAGAAAACCTCTTCCCCGCGGCTGTCGACGAACCGGATAGCCATGATCACATCATAGACGGAGATATGTTCGGCGCTGCTGCCATGCACTTCGGCAAAGAAGCAGGCCCCTGCAGAGATGTCGACGAATTCGGGCAATGTCGCCAGGGTCAATCCGCGCGGAACCAGATAATCCAGAATGTCGCGTAGGGTTGTGCCGGCCTTGACCGTCAGGGCATCGCCTTCCAGCCCGACAATGCCGGCATAGTGCTCCATGACCAGCTGATCGGTCTGCTTGCGATCGTTGAACCACAGGAAGTATCCACGCCCAATGGCGTGATACGGCTTGCCGCTGCGAACCGTGTTCCGGATGTCGTCCAGCGTTCGTGCTTGTACGACCCGGGCAGGGGGCTCGAAAAAATCGTCCAATGTTCGTCCGGTCGTGATTCCGCTGAGCGACCGTACCTTCTCTGAAGCAACCCGCACGTCATGCGACAAGAACCACAACGTAGAGGGGATGACCCCGCCCGCCACACTGCTCACCCAATCGGGCAGCAGCAATATCGAGCGGTTGGCGAGCTTGGCTGCGTGCCGGAAATAGTCGTCGGACCTGACATCGAGGTCACCGAGATTGACGACCTCATTTGATACGCCGCGCTCGATCAGAGCGAGAAGTTGAGCGGCCAGGTCCTCAACATGAACCAGATTGATCGTACGGCCCCTGAGGCCGATCGGCGCGACCCGCATGGCTCCGACAATGCCGCTCGACCAGGCCATGCCGGGTCCCATGACCATTGTTGGCCGGACGATGAGATAGTTGATCTTCCTGCTGGTACAGGCCTCTATGACACTGGCCTCTTCGGCCATCTTCAGCCGGGTGTAGGCGTCCAGTTTCCCGGTCTCGACCAGGACCGCGTCCTCGCTCTGGTGTGGCGCATTGATCGGATCAAGTGCGGCATAGACCACCTGCGAGCTAAAATAGACAAAGAGCCTGCAGCGTTCCGGCGACAGCAGCTCCAGCAGCCTTTCGGTCGTGGCGCGATTGGTCTCTATGAAGCGCTTGCCCCGCGCCTTGCTGTTGAGCGCAGCATGGACGACAACGTCCGCCGCGGCGACCGCCGAGGCCAGATCACTGCCATTGCTGAACTGCACGGCTTGGATGCCGGGTGGCACTCCGGCCGGGGGGCTCCGATAAACCGCTGTGACCGAATGACGGTCCGAGAAGCTTTTTGCGAGCTGGCGGCCAATGCCGCCACCAGCCCCGACGAGGCAGATATTCATCGGCCGGGTGTCGGCCTGAACGGGCCCGGAGGCGCTCTCCGGCGAGATGTGTTCGCGCCGATTCACCCCGTAACCGGATAGCGCCGCGCGCCCGCCTCGGCAGCCTCTATCGTCGTCTCGATGAACCGCGCCGCGGTCTCCAGCCCTTTTTCTTCCGATAGAATGCGGCCAATACTCTTCGCATTGGCGGCCATGGCCTTGTTGTTGGTCAATTCAAACAAGGCCTTGGCCAGAATTTCTGGTGTGATCGCGCGCAGGCGCACCGGAGCAGGGCCGCATCCCAGTGCTCTCACGCGCCGGCCCCAATAGCGCTGATCATAGGCCTGGGGCACGGTGAAGGTTGGTTTGCCCGCCCGCAGTCCCGCGGCAGTCGTTCCCGCGCCGCCATGATGAACAACCGCCGACACCAGCGGGAAAAGCATGTCATGGGGGGCCTCGGCCACGGCGAACACGGTGTTCGGCAAATCGGCCGGGTTGATCCCGCCCCAGCCCCGCGCAACGATGGCCCGGCCGCCCCACTGCTCCAGCGCGGACCGCAGCAATTGCGTATTGCGCTCGGCCCCGAACGGCATTGAGCCGAAACCGATATAGACTGGCGGCGGGCCAGCATCCAGAAAGGCCTGAAGTTCTGGTGATGGCGTCCAGCCGCTGATGTCGTCCAGAAACCAGAATCCAGTCACCACCGCAGTCTGTGGCCAGTCGCGCGGGCGCGGCGATACAGTGGCGGAAAAATTGTAGAGTGTCGGGATGTTGTTGCCATTGCTGTCCTTGAACAGCCCACCGCGCTTGCGTGGCCCCAAGCCCATCAACTGCTTGCGCACCCGGTCTCGCGGCATGTCGTAATAGGCCTGCTGCAAGTTCATCGCAATGTAGCTGAGCTTGTTGAAGGTGGGCCCCAGATCAGGCACCTCATAGGCGCAAATGGGGAATTCCCTGGTCGGGTTCAGCGGCTGCATCGCCGTCATGATCACGGGGATATCCAACGCTTCAGCGATGTCTATGCCGAAGCTGGTATTGATGTTGACCACGATCGCGTCGGCACCTTGGGACATTGCCCATGCGTTGCGCGCCGCCCGCTCCACCAACGCCTGGCCTTCCCGCAGCAGCGCCGGAAAATGGTGCAGCTTCATCTGGCTGATTGCGTTGTCGAAGCGTGATTCCTGCAACCAATCCTGGATCTTGGTGCCCAGGGAGTGGAACTCCACCCCGTGCGACGTCACCAGCTCCTCAAAGTCCGCATTGGTGCCCAATACGACGTCGTGACCGTCTTCCTTTAGGGTCTTGGCCAGCGCAAGATAGGGCCGGACGTCACCCGAAGTGCCGATTGTTGCGATTGCGACGCGTTTTCCCATGCACCTATCCGAGCAGCCCAGGCCGCGCTTCGGCCGACAAGGTGATTACATGTAAAGGCCGCCTGGCATTTACAAGACTTGTCCGAGGCCATAATAAGACGCTAACCACGGTTGGGTGGTATCAGAAGTCTTTTCTGAAGGGCAAGAGACATGGCGTCCCCGTTCACTGTTGCATGGTTTGGAGCTTTGCTCGCCGGCACACCGGTGGCGGCTCGCGGCGCGGCGGCAGCAAGCGCCCGATAGCTCTTCCCGATGGCCACCTGGTGGCCGGGAAGAGCCGAATAGATATGTCGTCGGCCCGCTTGGGCCGCTTAACCTGCATAAAACCATAATTCCGCGATAATTGGCCTCACATGACAAGAGGCGTGGCGCTTTGGCGCGTCGCGGCCCAGCTACAGGTCCGAGGGACCTCCGAGGAAATAATGAGCGAAGTCTTCCATCGCATCCGCCGTCTGCCACCCTACGTGTTCGAGCACATCAACCCGATCAAGGCCAAGGCGCGCGCCGAGGGCGTTGACATTATCGATCTGGGCATGGGCAATCCCGACCTGCCCACACCTGAGCACATCGTCAACAAGCTCAAGGAAACCGTGCTCGATCCGCGCACCCACCGCTATTCGACGTCCAAGGGCATACCCGGGCTCCGCAAGGCGCAGGCCAGCTATTACGGTCGCCGCTTCGGTGTGAAGCTCAATCCCGACACCCAGGTCGTGGCGACCCTTGGGTCAAAGGAAGGCTTTGCCAATATGGCGCAAGCCATTACCGCTCCAGGCGACGTGGTCCTTGTGCCCAACCCCACCTATCCCATTCACTCCTTCGGCTTCATTATGTCGGGCGGCGTGGTGCGCTCCATGCCGGCTGATCCGAACGAAGACTTCATGCGCTCGCTCGATCGTGCTGTGCGCCATTCCATTCCCAAGCCGATCGCACTGGTCCTGAACTATCCGGCGAACCCGACCGCCTACACTGCAGACCTCGATTTTTACACCGAGGTCGTCAAGTACTGTAAGGCCAACGACATCTTCATCCTGTCCGATCTCGCCTATTCCGAGATCTATTTCGATGACGTGCCGCCGCCATCGGTGCTGCAGGTTCCCGGAGCCATGGATATCGCGGTGGAGTTCACCTCGATGTCCAAGACCTATTCCATGCCCGGCTGGCGTGTCGGATTTGCCGTCGGCAACGAGCGCCTGATCGCCGCCCTGGCGCGCGTGAAATCCTATCTCGACTACGGTGCCTTCACTCCCATTCAGGTCGCAGCCGTTGCTGCATTGAATGGGTCGGATTCGGTGGTCGACGAGGTCCGCAAGATTTACAAGCACCGCCGCGACGTCATGGTGGAAAGCTTTGGACGCTCTGGCTGGACCATTCCGGTGCCGCGCGCCACCATGTTTGCCTGGGCCCCGATCCCAGATCAGTTCGCCCATCTCGGCTCGCTCGAATTTGCCAAGCTGCTGGTGCAGGAAACTGGCGTTGCGGTGGCCCCGGGCGTCGGTTTCGGCGAATATGGTGACCAGTACATCCGTCTCGCCTTTGTCGAGAACGAGCAACGCATTCGCCAGGCCGCCCGCAACGTCAAGAAGCTGCTCGGCGCCAAGACCGGGCAGGGCAATGTGGTGCCTCTCAAGGCCTGACATAATCGGAGTGTCGAACTCCGAAAATAATACATGACAAATGATATCACCTTTTGTATGGAGACTCGTCTCCGTGCAAAGGGTGGTTCATGTCCGTACATTCGCTAGTCTTTTCCGTAGCCATTGCCTTGGGCACGGCTGTTGCCGCCCAGGCGCAATCCTTTCCCGTCACGATTGCGCATGCTCATGGCGAAACTGTCATTCCCGCTGAACCGCAGCGCATTGTCACTTGGGGCTGGAGCAATGAGGACGTCGTCATCGCCCTTGGCGTGACGCCGGTCGGTATGCCCTTTCAGTCATACGGCGGCGGCGACAACGGTATTCACGAATGGGTGGAGGAGGCGTTGGCTGCTTCCGGCGCCCAGACGCCGACCATTCTCGACGCCGGTGGAGAACCACCGATAGAGCAGATTGCCGCTCTGGATCCCGACGTCATCATCGCGGCCTATTCGGGTATCACCGAGGACCAATACGCGCTGCTTTCTGGCATTGCGCCCACTGTCGCCTATACCGGAGCGCCCTGGTCAACCTCTTGGCAGGACCTGACCCTGATCATCGGCAAGGTCCTCGGCAGGGAGGATGAGGCTCAGGCTCTCGTCTCCAAGACAACCGCCTGGGTCGAGGCTGAATTCGCGCGCTATCCGGAGCTCAAGGACGTCACATTCGCCAGCGCAAACGATTATGATGGCTCTATGGCCGTCTATGCGCCGCTGGACGCTCGAATGAAGTTCCTGACC
This sequence comes from uncultured Devosia sp., assembly GCF_913055165.1. Taxonomy (GTDB): domain Bacteria; phylum Pseudomonadota; class Alphaproteobacteria; order Rhizobiales; family Devosiaceae; genus Devosia. The sequence continues at coordinate 130,490 of NZ_CAJXJS010000002.1, read as the reverse complement.
GATTTCGGCATGGTCATGAACCCGAGCGTCGCTGCCATGGCGCCCGGAGACGATGCCTTCTATTACCCACTCAGCTATGAGCTCTTTGACCAGCTCGAAGCCGATATCTTCATCACCTATCACGAAGAACGGTCGGCCCTGGACGCTTGGCTGGCGACACCCGCCGCAAAGACCTATCCGCCGATCGCCAATGGCGGTTTGGCGGCCCTTGTGGGTACCGAAAACGTGGCCTCCGTTTCTCCGCCCAGCGTTCTTTCTCTGCGCTGGGGTCTGCCGCGCTATCTCGAAGTGCTCGCCGCCGCGGCACGAAACGCCCAGAACTAGGAGCGACACCAATGCGCAGTATTCTTGCCGCAGCCCTGTTCGCGACAGCCAGCGCTGCAATGCCGGCGTCTGGTGTTGAGGCCTTTCCCGTAAGTATCGAGCATGCGCTCGGCACCACAATCATTGTGTCGGAGCCAGAGCGCGTTGTTACCTGGGGTTGGTCGGCTCAGGATGTCGTCATTGATTTGGGTATACAGCCCGTCGGCATGCCGTTCTTCGCTTATGGCGGCGGCGATGACGGCATCCTGCCTTGGACGGAGGAACTCCTCGCCGAGAAGGGCATGGAAATGCCCACTGTCCTGCCCAACGCTTCAGAAGTGCCCCTCGAAGCCATTGCTGCCCTAGGGCCCGATGTGATCATCGCGCCCTATTCTGGTCTGACGGAAGACGAATATGCGGCACTGAGCCAGATTGCCCCGGTGGTCGCTTTTCCAGAGCGCGCATGGTTCGCCAGCTGGCAGCAGGTCGTGTCCACGACCGGCCGGGCCCTAGGCCGTTCGGAGCAGGCCGATGCCCTAATCGCAGATACCATGGACTGGATGATCGAGCAGCGGAACGCCTATCCGGATATCGAAGGAACGGTCTTTGCCAACATCGTCAATCGAAATGACGGCCAGGTGTCTGTCCGTATCGCCGGAGACCCTCGTGTTCAGCTATTTGCCGATATCGGTATGGTTCCCGCAGGAGAAGCTGAAGGCGGTGCACTGGTGGACACCAGAATTGCCTACCTGCTGAGCTACGAGAACTTCGATACGATTCCAGCAGACATGCTACTGAGCTTCTTCTCCAACCAGCAATCAGCGGATGAGTTCTTTGCCATGGACCTCATCCAGCTCTCGCCGCTGGTGCAGAAGGGCGCTTATACAATCCTGGTCGGGGACGAACTGACCATGGCGGTCAGTGGCGCCATCACCCCAGCTTCGCTTCGTTGGGGTTTCCCCGAGGTGATCGCCGAAGTGGGGCGGGCGGCCGCCGCCGCCAGGTCCGAATAGGCGCTAGCGTTGGGCTGATCGCCGGATCGGCCCAATTTCCTACTACAACTCCTATTGACGGCTAGGCGAATTCCTATGCACATGGCGGCACCATGAGCGATATCCAGTCTTTCCGCCAAGCCGTTGAATCCTTCATCTCCGCCCGGGGGTGGACGCCGACCCGTTTCGGCCGCATCGTGGCGGGCGACCCGCTATTCGTTTTCGACCTCAGAGATGGTCGCGAGCCGCGCAGCGAAACGCGCGCGCGCATCCTCAAGGCCATGACTGAGCTGGGGGATACGGACCGGCAGGCACCGCTGAGGGTTGGCGTTGCCGGACTGGGTAATGTGGGCGCGACGCTGGTGCGTATCCTGCAGAAGGATGGCGCCGAGCTGACGCGAAAGCTTGGCCGGCAATTGGAGGTCGTGGCGGTTGCGGCGCGCTCACGCTCCCGCGACCGCGGCATAGACATTTCCGGCCTGGAATGGTTCGACGACCCGGTGGCTCTGGCCAAATGGGACGGTATCGATCTTTTTGTCGAACTGATCGGCGGAGAGGATGGTCCGGCCTTTGCCTCGGTGAAAGCGGCGCTGGAGATCGGACGGCCGGTGGTCACGGCAAACAAGGCGTTGCTCGCCAAGCATGGCGTTACCCTGGCACGGCTGGCCGAGGAATCAGGTGCACAGCTGGGATTTGAAGCGGCGGTTGCCGGCGGCATTCCCGTCATCAAGACATTGCGCGAAGGCCTGGGCTCGGCCCGCATCGCCAAGGTCTTTGGCATCATGAACGGCACCTGCAACTATATCCTGACGCGCATGGGCAATGAGGGCATCTCCTTTGCCGATTGCCTCAAGGATGCACAGGCACTCGGTTATGCCGAAGCCGACCCAACCTTCGACGTGGAAGGCTTTGACACAGCACACAAGCTCTCCATCCTGTCCACGCTGTGCTTCGGCTACGAGATCGCGCCGGACAAGATGCGGGTTGAGGGTATCTCCAGGATTACCCAGCACGATATACAGGTCGCGGCCGAACTCGGCTACAAGATCAAACTGCTGGGCATTGCCGAACGCACTAATGGTGGTATCGAGCAACGCGTTCATCCCACCTTTGTCCCAAAGGGCAGCGCCATTGCCGGTGTGGATGGCGTGATGAATGCCGTAGCGCTCGAAACCGACCATGTCCACGAATTGCTGCTGGCCGGCCCGGGCGCAGGCGGTCCGCCCACTGCCTCGTCTGTGCTCTCGGATATTCTCGATATTGCCCGCGGCACGCGGGTGCCACCGCTTGGCGTCCCCAGCGACGAATTGCTGCCCTATCGCGAGGCGCCTGATCGTGCCCATGAAGGCGGCTTCTACATTCGCCTCAGTGCCAAGGACGTGCCCGGTGCCCTTGCGGCCATTGCGACCCGCATGGGGGAAAAGTCCATCTCCATCGATAGTGTCATCCAGCGGTCGGATTTGAGTGCCAAGGCTGTCGCACCCGATGGCTCGCCAACGCGTACCGTGGTGATGATTACTCAACAGACTTTGGAATCATCGGTGCGCGAAGCGCTTGCACAGATCGCCGATGATGGGTTCATAGTCGGCGAACCGCAATTGATCCGCATAGAGAAGCTCTGAGCCTGGCTTGAGCTTCGGGGGAAGACATGAAGCTCAGCAAGGTCGTGGACGGCAAAAGCCCGGCAAACCTGCATCGTACCCTGACACTCGAAATGGTGCGGGTCACGGAGCGCGCGGCAATCGCGGCTGCCGAGTGGCGTGGCAAAGGCAATGAAAAGGCCGCCGACGAAGCAGCGGTCTCAGCCATGAAGGCTGAACTGGACGAAGTTGCCATATCCGGCCGCATTGTCATCGGCGAAGGCGAGCAGTTCGAGTGCGACGATCTCTATGTCGGCCAATCCGTCGGTATGGGGCAGGGGCCCGAGGTCGATATCGCGGTCGACCCGCTCGAAGGTGTCACCCTCTGCGCCAAGAACCAGCCTGACTCGCTTGTGGTGCTCGCCATGGCCGAGCGTGGCGGGCTGCTCAATGTTGCTCGAAACGTTTACATGCACAAAATCGCCATCGGCGCGGAATACCCGCCCGAAACGGTGCATATCGAATGGTCCGCCGCGGAAAATGTCCGCGCGCTCGCCAAGGCCAAGGGCGTTCCGATCTCGGAAATCACTGCAATCGTGTTGGATCGTCCCCGCCATGGCGGCCTGCTCGAAGAACTACGTACGGCCGGCGTTTCGGTCAAGCTGTTGAGTGATGGCGATATTGCGGGCGTCATCCATGCCGTGAACACCGCCGATACCGGCGTCGACATTTATCTCGGCTCGGGCGGGGCACCCGAAGGCGTGCTCGCGGCCGCCGCACTACGCTGCATAGGCGGGCATATGCAGGGCAAGCTGATCCTCGACACGCCAGACAAGCGCATGCACGCCAAGGAAATGGGCATCGAAGATCCCAACCGCATCTACGACGTCACCGAGCTGGCGTCAGGCGACGTGCTGTTCTCCGCGACCGGCGTCACTGACGGTTCCCTGGCCGAGGGCGTAAGATTGCGCCGCGGCTGGGTCGAAACCAGTACGGTGGTAATGCGGAGCTGGAGCCAGACGACGCGCTGGATCAAGGCAAGGCACGCGCGGTGAGGGCAGGGCTCATCCCAAGGATGCGACCAAGGAGGCGCCAACGCGTCTTATGCACATAGCCCTTTCCATACCCTGCCAAACCGACTAACCCCGGCCCATGCTCGAAAACCCGCGCCCTTTCCTCGACATCGCCCAATCGGTTAGCGGCCGCGCCTGGGTCGATCGGCTCGACAGCGCTGCGGCGCGCAACGCGACGGCGATCAGCCAACGCACAGGCATTCCGGACATTCTGGCGCGGGTGATGGCGGCCAGGGGTGTCAGCCTGGAGGCTGCTGAAAGCTATCTCGAGCCGACTATTCGCGCGCTCATGCCCGACCCGTCCACATTGACGGACATGGATGCTCTGGCCGAACGGTTGGCCAAAGCCATCACCGACAATGAACCTGTCGCCCTGTTCGGAGACTATGACGTGGACGGCGCCTGTTCCTGTGCGCTGATGACCCGGTATCTCCGCCATTTCGGCATTCAGCCGCAGGTCCATATTCCCGATCGCATTTTTGAGGGGTACGGCCCCAATGTGGCGGCGATGGACAAGCTCATTGATGGCGGCGCCTCTCTCATCATCACACTCGATTGCGGCACCACCAGCGACCAGCCCATCGCTAACGCGCGCGGCCGTGGCGTCGACGTTCTGGTGGTCGATCATCACCTGTCGGATCACGATCTCCCGCTAGCGACAGCACTGGTCAATCCAAACCGCCCCGATGACATTTCCGGTCTCGGCTATCTCTGCGCGGCCGGTGTGACCTTCATGGTGCTGGTCGCCGTGAACCGCACATTGCGAAACCGTGGCGACACGGGTCTGCCGGATCTGCTGGGTCTGCTTGATCTGGTTGCGCTGGCCACGGTCTGTGATGTCGTCCCGCTCACCGGCCTGAACAGGGCCTTTGTTGTGCGGGGCCTGGAAGTCGCCCGTCGCGGAGACAAGCCAGGTTTGGCTGCCTTGGTCCTTGCGGCGCGCGTCGGCGGTCCACTCAATCCATACCATCTGGGGTTTCTCATAGGTCCGCGCATCAATGCTGGTGGTCGCATTGGCGATGCGGCCTTGGGTACGCGGCTGCTCGCGCTGGACGATGAACATCAGGCCATGGTGATCGCGGCTCAACTGGACGAATTGAACAGCGAGCGCCAGCGCATTGAGGTCGAGGCCGTCGAACAGGCCTGCGCTGCTGCCGAAGCGGAGATCGGCGGTGGGGAAGGCCCACCGGTGCTCGTACTCGCGTCTGCGGATTGGCATCCCGGCATTGTTGGTTTGGTCGCTGCCCGTCTGCGAGAGCGCTTTGATCGCCCGAGCTTCGCGATTGCTCTCAATCCAGATGGAACCGGAACCGGTTCGGGGCGCTCGATTCCCGGTGTTGACCTCGGAAGTGCGGTCATCGCCGCGGTAGAGCAGGGACTTGTTCCCAAGGGCGGCGGTCATGCCATGGCCGCCGGTGTGTCGCTCAAGCCAGGCGATTTGGGGCCGTTTCGCGTATTCCTGACCGAAGCACTCGCCGCCGGTGTCGCGTCGGCACGGGCGGCCTCGGCACTCAAGATTGATGCGGCGCTCACCGCGCGGGGTGCCACGCTTGACCTGCTCCACAGTCTGGAGCGGGCGGGTCCCTATGGCTCGGGCAATCCATCGCCGGTATTTGCCTTTCCCGCCCATCGCGCCCGTTTCCCTCAGATCGTCGGCAAGGGCGGACATGTGAGCTTCTCCCTGTCGTCGGACGACGGGGCCAGGCTCAAGGCAATCGCATTCCGCGCCGCCGGGACGCCACTGGGCGACGCGCTTATGCGGGGCGGAGATGAGCCACTGCATTTCGCAGGCGGTCTCTCCATCGACCATTATCAGGGGCGCGAGCAGGTACAATTCCGCCTGCACGATCTAGCCCGCCCCCCGCGTTGAAGGTCGCGAGATCCAAAACCATGTCCGTGGCGTAGTGGAGTGTGGTGAGGGGCGCACTGGCTTCCAGGTTGCGCGAGGCGGCTTGCATATCCAATTGCGGCAGCTAAACTATCTGCTGGTGTCCGGTGGGAGGCGACGCCGCCCCTTGTGCACCTCCAGACGCTTTGCCAGGCGACGGGCCCGCGCTGCGCCGCCACATGTAGTGACAGTTGGACCAAGCGGCACAATGACAAAAACAGCCGTCGAACACTCCCAGACCGGCGCCTCGCTTTGGACGCACCTGACGTCCTGGCTGGTGGAGCAGGTTGGCGTTTCTCTGATCGGCAAGCCGATGCATGGCTCGCTGACGGTGATCTTTCCAAATGGCAGGACACGCACCGTGGGCCAGGGCAACAGCGGCGAGCATGCCACGCTGCGCCTGAACAACCTGAAGGTCATCTCCGAGGCCATGCAGCGCGGCACGGTCGGGTTTGCTGCCGCCTACATGAATGGCGACATCGAATCGGACGATCTGACCGCGCTGTTCCGCTTTTTCCTGCAGAACCGTGACATGTTCGACCAGGCGGGCAAGGGGTTCTTCCGCCGTGCCGCGGGCGATCTGCACTATCATCTCTCCCGCAGAAACACGCTCGAAGGGTCCAAGAAGAACATTGCCGAGCACTACGATCTGGGCAACGACTTCTATGGCCAGTGGCTCGACCCTTCCATGACCTATTCGTCGGCTGTCTTCACCTCCGGCGACCAAAGCCTGGAGGAGGCGCAACTGGCCAAGTATCGGCGCGTCGCCGACATGGCCGGCATCAAGGAAGGCTCCACCGTACTCGAGATCGGCTGCGGCTGGGGCGGCTTCGCCGAAACGGTGGCGCGCGACTACAAGGCCAATCTGCGCGGCATTACGCTGTCAGCCGAACAACTCAAATTCGGCCTCGAGCGACTGGCTCGGCAGGGGCTCGATCAATATGCAACACTGGTCTTCGAAGACTATCGGCACACCCAGGGGCAGTTCGACCATATCGGCTCGATCGAAATGATCGAGGCGGTCGGTGAGGACAATTGGCCCAGCTATTTCCAGACCCTACACGACCGGCTCAAGCCCGGAGGCACCGCCGCCATTCAGGCCATAACCATCAACGAGGCCGATTTTGAAGGCTATCGCGCCGGTCCGGACTTCATTCAGCGCTACATCTTCCCCGGCGGCATGCTCCTGACCAAGACGGTCATGAAGGAGTTCGGCGAGCGATACGGCCTCATTCTGGAGCAGGTGGAGACCTTTGGTCAGTCCTATGCACGCACGCTACGCCTGTGGCGCGAACGCTTCCTTGAGCGGTGGCCGATGATCGCCCCCTTGGGTTATGACGAGTATTTCAAGCGCAAATGGGTCTACTATCTCTCCTATTGCGAGGCCGGATTTGCCGAAGGCTCGATCGATGTTGGCATCTACCAATACCGTCGCCCGATTGACCGTTCAGCGTCCAGTTAACATGACTTGACCGATCATCTTATGGAGTTTAGGGATCGCTATCCCTGAAACCTGAAGATCGTTGTCATGTTTCGTGCTGTCGCATTCACCCTCGCTCTCTTCACGATGACGACGCTCCCAGGTATGGCCCAAGGCTGGCACTACGTGGGGGGCGATGGCAACGCCGTCGAGCTGGACGCAGTGCCCCAACGCATTATCGCCAGCCAGGATGCGGCCGCAGGACTTATCCCACTGGGAATTCGCCCGGTGGGCATCTATGCCGACAGCGCAGTCGCCGATGCCAAGGCCCTGCAAGGTCTGGACCTGGCCGGCATCGAAATCATCGGCCAGGCCTGGGGCGAAGTCGATATCGAGAAGGCTGCCGCATTGGAGCCGGACCTGATCGTCGCAGAATACTGGCCACTCGAATCTACCTGGTCCGGTGGCGATGACGTCGTTTCCGCGCTGGCGCCACTGGCTCCGGTCACCGGTCCGGAGCAGGGCGCATCAATCCTGACCTTGATCGAGGACTATGAGGCATTGGCCCAGAGTCTGGGTGCCGATCTGGCTGCTCCGTCCATCGCCGCGGAGAAGTCTGCCTTCCAGGCCGCCTTGGCCGAATTCAAGGCTGCGACAGCTGCCAAGCCAGACCTTACCGCCCTTGCCGTCTGGGCCGGGGCAGACGCGCTCTATGTCGCCGCCACAGCTGGCTCTTCCGAGCTGATGGATTTCGCCAATTGGGGCCTCGATCTTATCGACCCTGAAGTGGCAGACGACCGCGGATATTGGGAAATTCTCTCCTGGGAGAACGCAGACAAGTACCAACCCGACCTGATCATGGTCGACAACCGCTCGGACGCCACAATGCAGACAGCCATGGCGCAACCGACTTGGACACTGATGAAGGCTGCCCAAGCAGGTCAGGTCGCCGATTGGCCGGCATTCTGGCTGCGCAATTATCGAGTTTATGCCAGCGAACTGGCTAAGCTCACAGCCGCTATCAAAGCCGCCGATGCTGATCTGGCGCCCTGACCACCGGCCGACCTCGGAGGGCGGACGGGCGCGCGCGGCAGCGCGGTTGGCCCTCGGCCTGTTGCTGCTCGCCTTGGCCCTGTTCGCCCTGGCTCTCATCTCGCTGGCCACCGGTGCCCGCGCAATTCCGCTCGAAAATGTCTGGGCGGCGCTTGTCGCTTTCGATCCCAATGCCACAGAACACAGGATCGTTTGGGATCTGCGTTTGCCGCGCACTATCGTTGGCCTGATGGTCGGCGCCGCTTTGGGCCTTGCTGGTGCCGTCCTGCAAGGAGCAACACGCAATCCCCTGGCCGACCCCTCGATACTGGGCATACACGCCGGGGCCTCTCTCGCGGTCGTTCTCGGTGTAGCTCTTCTCGGCATGACGCAATTGTCCAGCTATGTCTGGCTGGCATTTGCCGGGGCAGGGCTTTCCATGCTCGTGGTCTATTCTGTCGCCTCTGTGGGACGGGACGGCGCGACACCTGTCAAACTGGCCCTCGCCGGCGCTGCCATCACGGCGGTGCTCTATGCCATCATCAACGCCATTCTGCTAACCAGCCCGCGGACACTGGATGAGGTTCGATTCTGGCAGGTTGGCTCGTTGTCCGGCCGCACCGTGGATATTGCGCTGCAAGTTGCGCCCTTTCTTTTGATCGGTGCTCTCCTGGCGCTGGCGACCGCGCGCCTGCTGGATGGGCTGTCCATGGGTGACGACGTCGCCAGGGCCATCGGCCAGCGCGTCGGCCTGTCCAGGGGGCTGGCTGGGCTCGCGGCTGTAGTCCTGGCAGGCGCGAGTACCGCAGCGGCCGGCCCCATCGCCTTTGTCGGCCTGACCGTGCCGCATGTCGCCCGTGCGATTGCCGGTCCAAGCTACCGCTGGATTCTCCCTTACTCGATGCTCCTCGCTCCCATCCTGCTCCTGGGTGCCGACGTGATCGGTCGCGTCATTGCCACACCTGGCGAGGTCCAGGTTGGCATCGTCACCGCCTTTCTGGGCGCTCCGGTCTTTATGGCGCTGGTCCGGCGCCGCAAGCTGGCCGCACTATGAGCATGGCCACCTATGCCGGTCGCATCAGGACCTTGCGCCATGCCGCGGCCAGCCGCCGGCGATCCACCTCCTTGGCACTCCTCACGGCACTGGGCGCAGCCTTTGCCCTGGCGCTCTATCTGGGCGATTATCCCATACCGCCCTTGGCAGTCGTCCAGTCGCTGTTCTCGCCGCTCACCGGATTGACCGATCGTAGCGTCGATTTCATCGTGCTGCAGGTTCGCCTGCCGCGCGCCGTTCTTGCCCTTCTGTCAGGCGCATCCTTTGGACTGGCCGGAATCATTTTTCAAACTCTTCTGCGTAACCCCTTGGCCAGTCCCGACATTATCGGGATCGCCCACGGCGCCAGCGCTGCCGCCGTATTCTGCATCATTATCCTGGGGTGGACCGCTCTTGCCGTTTCCGTCGGCGCCTTCCTTGGCGCCATTCTGACGGCGTTGGCCATCTACCTTCTTGCCTGGCGCGATGGCGTTACCGCGTTCCGGGTTGTGCTGATCGGCATAGGCATGGCCGCAATGCTCGCCGCCGCGATTTCCTATCTGTTCACCCGCGCCCGCTTGAACGAAGTGCAGCAGGCCATGGCGTGGCTGGTCGGCAGCCTCAATGCCGCGCGCCCGGAAGACTGCATTGTCTTGGGTGGCGCGATGCTCGTCCTGGTGCCGCTATTGATCGGACTGGTCCGCGGCCTGGACGCGATGGAACTTGGCGATGATACCGCCCGTGCACTGGGTGCTACCGTGGAGCGCTCGCGGCTCGGCCTGATGCTGGTGGCCGTCGGCTTTGCTGCCTTCGCCACCGCCGCCGTGGGGCCGGTCGGCTTTGTCGCTTTCGTCTCCGGTCCGCTTGCCCGCTATCTGCTCAAGGGGACCGGGCGCGGTTTTCCTCAGGCCGCTTTGGTTGGCGCGCTCGTCATGTTGGTCTCAGACCTGATCGCGCAACATATGCTACCGGCCGTGCAACTGCCTGTGGGCGTCGTCACCGGCGCCTGCGGCGCCCTGTTCCTTCTCTGGCTTTTGATGTCTTCTGGCCGATCGGGCCGGATCAATTGATGTGATTCCCGCTATGTCAAACAAGCACCAATTGCTGGCCGCCGGTCTCGACCTGGCCTATGGGGACCGGCAGATCGTTACCGGCCTCAGTCTCACCGTGCCGCCGGGTAAGCTCACCGTCATTGTAGGCGCCAATGCCTCGGGCAAATCCACGCTGTTGCGAGGCCTGGCGCGCCTTTTGACGCCGACCCGTGGCGCCGTTTATCTCGATGGCAAGCCGATACATCAGATGCCGACTCGCGAGGTGGCCACCCTGCTGGGCGTCCTGCCGCAAACCCCCATTGCCCCGGACGCCATTGCGGTGACCGATCTGGTCGGTCGCGGCCGCTATCCCCATCAAGGCTGGTTCCGTCGCTGGACCACCGAGGACGATGCGGCCGTGGCTGAGGCGCTGAACGCCACCGATACTGCGGACTTGGCCGGTCGCGCCGTTGACGAGCTCTCGGGTGGACAGCGCCAGCGCGTCTGGATCGCCATGGCCCTGGCGCAGGACACCCAATTGCTGCTGCTTGATGAGCCCACAACCTATCTCGACATCAATCATCAGGTCGAAGTGCTTGATCTGCTGACCGATCTGGTCCGGCAGCGTGGCCGCACCGTGGTCGTTGTGCTGCATGATTTGAACCTGGCGTGCCGCTATGCCGATCACATCGTGGCCATGAAGTCCGGTCATATCGTCGCCGAGGGTTCGCCCGGCGACGTCATGACCGAGGCGGTGGTCGCCGATGTATTCGGCATGCCTTCGCGCATCGTGCGTGATCCTGTGTCGGACACGCCCATGGTGGTGCCTATCGGTCGGCATCATGCCGGTAGCCTGGAAGGTCAAGCAAAGCGCGGTGTGGCAGTCACGTACTGACCGGCATGCTTATCCCGTCACGCGCTTGATCCAGTCCGCCGCCTTCGTTGCCATGGCCTGCATGTGGTCCCCGGCAGTGAAGCCGGACACGGATTTGCGCGGTTTCAGGTCATGATCGCCATCCTCTAGCCAGAACAGTTCGATCCGCGGCGACAGGACATATCCCTGGACCTCGTCTCTGGTTCCGAATGGGTCTCGTGTGCCTTGGGCGATGAGGGCAGGGGTGCTCAGCCCTTCCAGATGCGCCGTCCGCAGTTGCTCCGGCTTGCCGGGTGGATGGAACGGATAGCCCAGGCACAACAGCCCTGCGATCTTGCCAGTGGCGAACAGCTCATCGGCCACCATGCTCGCCACCCGGCCGCCCATGGACTTGCCCCCGATGATCAGCGGTCCCGCAATTGGTCCCAGCGCATCGACCGCATCTCGATACTCCACAATGAGCTTGTCGGCTTTTGGCGGCGGTTTGCGCGTGCCATCATTGCGTCGACCGACCATATAGGCGAACTCGAACCGCGCGACGCGCAGACCTTGTCCGGCCAGCGCCTGGGCGGCCGCCGTCATCGAGGCGGAGTCCATGGGAGCGCCTGCGCCGTGCGCCAGTAGCACTGTCGCGCGCGCGTCGTCGGGTCCGTCAAAGATGAATTTCGTCATCGTCTGCCCCAAGTTCCTCTACCGAAGGGATCTCAGCACTGGGGGAGCACTCGTCCACCCGACTGCTGTTTGCCATCGCTGCATAACCATTGACAACTCTGCGTAACATGAGAACAAAATGGCAACATACTGCGCATAGGTGACGCCATGGCTGCCTCAGCGACGATCCTCCACGCCGATCTCGACTCGTTCTATGCCTCAGTCGAGCAGCTTCTGAACCCGGAACTGCGCGGCAAGGCAATGGCTGTGGGCGGCGGCGTGGTGCTGGCCGCGTCCTACGAGGCCAAGGCGTTCGGTGTGCGGGGTGGCATGTCGGGCCGCAAGGCTCGGGAGCTTTGCCCGCACCTGCTCTTTGTCCCCGGTCATTTCGATCAGTATCAGCGCCTCGGCGACGCTGCGATTGCCGTCATGCGCGACTATACCCCCGTGGTGGAGCGCATCTCCATCGACGAAGCCTTCGCCGATGTCGCCGGATGCACACATTTGTTTGGCCCCCCCGAACAGATCGCCCAGACCATCCGCCGCCGGATCCGCAACGAATTGGGGTTGCCCATCTCGGTCGGTGTGGCGCGCACCAAGCATCTGGCCAAGGTCGCTTCGCAGGTGGCCAAACCGGATGGGCTCGTGGTTGTGCTGCCTGGTACGGAACTGGAGTTTCTTCACGATTTGCCCGTCGGTCTCATGTGGGGCGTTGGTCCGGTCACAGAGGCGAGACTGCGCAACGAGGGCATTGTCACCATAGGCCAACTCGCCAACACCCCCGGCAAGTCGCTGCGCGGCCTCCTGGGCGAGGCGGTTGGCGACAAGCTCTGCGATCTCGCTTGGGATCGCGACACCCGTGCTGTCCAAACCCGCCACGGCGCCCGCTCGGCTGGCGCTCAGTCCGCGCTGGGCCGCAGACCAGCTACAGAACAGGTTTACAAGCCTACCCTGCGCCACCTTGCCGACCGGGTGACCACGCGGCTGCGGGCCAAGTCTCTGGCCGGACGAACAATCACGGTGCGTATTCGCTTCGCGGACATGCGCGCCATCACCCGATCATCGACCCTTGATGCACCGGTGTCCGCCACTGCCATTGTTGCGGAAATCGCCGAGGAATTGGTCTGTGCGGCGCTGGCTGAGCACCCACACGAAAGAATCATCACGCTTCTTGCTGTTTCCGTCTCCCATATCGGGCCGCAGTCGCATATCCAGCTCGAACTTCCTCTGGGGCTCGTTGACGAGAAGCATCGTCCCGGGACGCGTCAGAGCCTTGCCCGCTGGTCTGCAGACTGCGCCATGGACAAGGCCCGCGCCCGCTTTGGTCGCGACGCCATCGGCTACGCTATCAACCAGCTCAACAAGCGGCAGTCCGTGCCCGACGCGTTCAGGGAACTGGCCGAGAAGAGCCTTTAGCTGTGGTGGGAAGATAGGTGCGCAGGAGAAGGCATAATGAAGCAGAACAACGTACTGGCTGAAATTCTTCACGCCAGGCATCAAACATGTCTGAAGAAGGAGATTGGTACGCCCAAGGGGAATCGAACCCCTGTTTACGCCGTGAGAGGGCGTCGTCCTGACCGCTAGACGATGGGCGCACGGTCATCGCTTTGGCCTTGCCACATGCTTGAAAAGCAGGGGGAAGGTGGTACGCCCTAGGGGAATCGAACCCCTCTCTGCACCGTGAAAGGGTGCCGTCCTAACCGATAGACGAAGGGCGCATCAGCGCGATGGGCGTCGTATAATGGGGTGCTTTTGATTGTGCAACCCCGTTTGCATTGATCCGTCGCGCTTTTTTTCGCCTGCCCGACTTATCAACAGCCCGAGAAGGTCACCGGGCGGCGGTAACCGCGTGGACGATCTCGGACATCGACATGGATGAAAGCCCGCCCAGGATAGCATCCCAGACCGCCCACCCCGTCCACCGTCATGGCAAAGGCGATCAGGTCCTGCTTGGAAACGCCCGGAATATAGAAGTCAGCCGCCATGCACTTGGTGTGATACGAATTGTCCGCGCCTCCGACCGAGGCATTATGGAAGGCGTTCCGGTAGCCCGAGTTCATCACCACCTTTCGGCCAAACCGGCCTTCGAACTCCCAGATCACGAAGCGCAGCTTGGGGGAGATACACAGCGCATTGACATTGTTGGAGCTGACATAGGTGCCCCAATCCTGCTTCAGGCCGGAATAGCCTGGGCCGTTGCCGCTGGCGAACAGTGCCATGGGCAGGCATCCCGCCAGTACGAGGGCGGCGGCGAGAGAAACAAGGACGGAGCGGAGCAGACGTGTCATGGCGACCTTCCCGTGGCGTGTCGCGCTTTGGCAACAGGCAATGGGCTTCGGGGTTCGGTCGCTAAAATTAGAGCGGTTTCACTAACCGCGCGCTAAGTGGCACGGTTAGCGAATGTTTAACTCTGGTAGAGTGCTACCAGCTGCCAGTATTGGGCATGGAGGCCCAGGGTTCCTTGGGCTCGAGGTGCCCGTCCTGGATGAGTTCCACCGATATGCCGTCTGGCGAGCGCACAAAGGCCATGTGTCCGTCGCGCGGCGGGCGATTGATGGTGACCCCCATATCCGAGAGGTGCTGGCAAAGCGCGTAAATGTCCTGAACGCGATAGGCCAGATGCCCAAAGTTGCGGCCGCCCGAATAGGGCTGTGGGTCCGGGTCCCAATTGTAGGTCAGCTCGACCTCGCCACCCTCGTCACCCGGCGCGCGAAGGAAGATCAGCGTGAACCGGCCTTTCTCGTTCTCTGTCCGGCGCACCTCTTCCAGGCCCAGACCCTCACAATAGAACCGCAGGCTCTCCTCGATGTCGGTGACACGCACCATTGTGTGCAGATACTTCAAGGTCGTCTCCTTTGGTTGTCTGTTGCGGCCAAGGCCTATCAAGCCGGTTGGCGCCCGGCAACAATCCCGCGCCGAGAGCTGTCAACAAAATCGCAACACCTTCTTAACTTTTGCCGCTGAATCGGCGAGACTGTGTCTGTCTAGTGAGGAGTACCCGCATCAAGCGGGCGAGTGAGAAGGCGTTTGGACGATGGGGGCCAAGAGCAACGGCGAGGGAAGTGATGCCATTGGCCTGACGCGGTCGGATGCAACCGCGCAGGGCGAGCACATCCGGGCTGACCATCAGCCGGCCAGCGATACCATTGAGGTGGCCGGCACGATCAAGTGGTTCGATGCGGGCAAGGGATTCGGCTTCATCGTTCCCGACAATGGCATGGCCGATGTGCTTCTGCATGTGACCTGCCTTCGCCGCGATGGCTACCAGACAGCCTATGAAGGCGCGCGCATTGTCGTCGAAGCCCTCAATCGTCCGGGTGGCCTGCAGGCATTTCGCGTCGTTTCTATGGACGAATCGACCGCGCGCCATCCCTCACAGATGCCGGCACCGCGCACCCACGTGGTCGTCGAACCGACGTCGGGTATGGTCCGGCTCGAAGTGAAATGGTTCAATCGCATCCGCGGCTTTGGTTTCCTGTCGGCCGGCGAGGGTACCCCTGACGTCTTTGTACATATGGAGACGCTGCGCCGCTTCGGGATTACCGAGTTGCGGCCTGGGCAGTTCGTTCTGGTCCGCTATGGCCAGGGCCCCAAGGGCCTCATGGTTGCCGAGATCAGGCCCGATGGCTGGGGCGACGCGCCGTCCTCGCACTAGGCGGTCAAACCCAGCTATGGCTCTGAGCACTCCCCCAATCACCAAGGCACCCATAGCGTTGCGCGGTGTTGCCGCCATCTTCGCGGCAACCCTGATCACTTTGCCGCTCGCTGCTTGCAGTGACGAGACGCGTCTGGTGGTGCATTCCGAAAGCGGTGATCATGCCTTCACCGTTGAGATCGTGGATACTCCGGAAACGCGGGCCAAGGGTCTGATGTATCGTCAGGAACTGGCCGATGACGCCGGTATGCTGTTCGACTTCAAGGAGGAGCGGCCGGTCTCCTTCTGGATGCGCAATACCTATATTCCGCTCGACATGCTTTTCATTGAGGCCGATGGGACGGTGCTCAATATTCACGTCAACGCGCGGCCGCACGATACCACCTCCATCCCGTCGTCCGGCCCGGTTCAGTTCGTGCTGGAAATTCCCGGGGGGCGTTCAACTGAGCTTGGGATTGAAGCGGGCGATACTGTCTCGCACCCGCGGATCACATCCGGGCAATGACCATGCAGTCGATCACCGCCCACAGGTGAAGGCTGGCGCCGGCGACCACGAATACGTGCCAGAGCGCGTTTTGGAATTTCAGCTTTTCCCAGAGGTGAAAGACGATGCCAGCCGAATAGGTGATGCCGCCGGCGAGCAGCAGCCACAGGGTCGTGGACGGCAAGGCCTGCCCCAATGACTGGAAAACCAATACGCCGCTCCAGCCGATCGCCAGATAGAGCAGGATGGCCACTCTTCCGAACCGCTCCGGCACAATTAGCTTCAGGGCCACGCCAACCAGCGAGGCTCCCCACACCAGGCTCATCATCACGACACCGCTGGGCGTGCCGCCGATAACGGCCAGAAATGGCGTGTATGATCCGGCGATGAACAGAAAGATCGCGGCTTGGTCGAGTCTTGCCAGGTAATTCTTGGCCGGTGTGTTGGGCCATAGGTTGAACGCCAGGGAGACGCCCAGGACCACCACCAGGGTGGCGACATAAACGGCCAGCGCGGGGAAGGCCTCGGGGGCTGTCTGTAAAAGCGCCAGCGTCAGCAGGGCGGAGCCCGCCGCGATCGCCACGACCAGCCCCAGGATGTGCACCGCCGCGTCAACGACCAGTTCCGCTCTGGAATAGGCCCGGCGCAGGCGCATTCCCATCCGGGCACGTCGATTGGCGATACTGGTCATCATCCGTTCCTCCTTGCCTCCATGCTGTGGCACATATGTGACCATGACCTTTCTCGACCATCACACTTGGCGCGAGGGTGAACAGCGGACGAAAAATCCTGGTGAACAAAACGCTCATGCCAAAGAAGGCGTCTTGACGGGTAACGCTGCCGTTACTTTAACCAGTCACATGACCAAACGTTCCAAGCCCCCGATCGCCGTCTATTCTGCCTTGGCGGACGCCACTCGATGCCGAATAGTCGAGCTTCTTCTGCCCGGCCCCATACCGGTACATACGCTGGCCGATGCCTTTTCGATCAGTAGACCCGCGATCTCGCGGCACCTGCGGGTGCTCAAGACGGCCGGCCTGGTCATCGAAGTCAAAAAAGGGCGGGAAAACCTCTACACCCTGAAGGTCGCAAAGCTTGCAGGCGCAGTGAATTGGATCAACGGCATCGCCATGCCTGAGATCAAATCCGCTTCGGTTCAGGAGACGGCGGCCAATGTCGTCACGCCGCGGCCAGCAGAAGTTGAACCAACACCTGTCGCGAGTACAGGGAAGGCGAAGGCGCCATCGCGGCGTCGAATTCAGCAAGTTGATGGTGGTGGTGTGGCGGATGAGGCACCGCTATTTGCCCGTAAGCCGGAACGCATCGCGGAGCACGCCAAGGTGGTTACTCAGATGGGGTTTGATTTCTAGCTATCAATGCCGATCGGCGGGGCCGCTATCGCAAATGCGCCGCTAGATCAGGGGAGCGGGCAGGGGGCCCCCTATGGCGACATCTTCGTCACCTCGGTCAAACGCAAGTCGCACAGCCCGCTCAAAATCGGACGGTGTCCACATGATCTGCGCTGGCGATAGCCGGGCTTCCACAGCCCCCATGGCCGCACGCGCGCCCAAGGCGAAGGGCCGGATGGTCTGGCCGATAACCTGCGAGGCTGCCAGGGCGGCGCCGATATCCTTGCGCTGGTCACCGATATACCAGATCACGTCATTGCGCCGCAGTTCGCGGCCCATTCCTTTGAGGGCGACCACGATTGAGTCGGGCCATGGTTTCCCACGCGACACGTCCTCCCGGAAAACTGCAGAACTGAAAAACGAGTCGAGCCCGAAGGTGCGCAATACATCGTGGCCGTAGCCACGACCTAGTCCGTTGCTGACCACGCCGAGCGCCACACCTTCTTCCTTTAGTTTTTCCAACACGGTTCGCATGGTTTCGCACGGCTGGAGCATCTGCTCGACGCTCTTGCGGCGAACCTTGTGAATCACCCGATGAACGAGCAGTTTTGGCGGGCGCGCCGGAGCAGTCATTTGGCGCCGGGCAAGCCGGAAACGCGCCACCAGGCGACCGCCCCGGTGCGAGCAATCGTCTAGGAATTCCAGCATCTGCAGCACGCGCGGATTGACGTGGTGCACCAAGGTTCCATCGAGATCGAACAGGACGATGGTGGGTCGGTTTGCGTCGTCAGCCAGTGGATCTGCCCCCAAATTAGGCTGCTACGTTGGCGCAATTCGTGGATGTGGACAACCTTTATCGACATCCAGACCACCTTCTGGGGACAAATCAGCCGATCCGGATTCCCGATCGGTGCCCATGCGCCGCCGATGTTCACCCAAGCGGCCTGGCTATTGGTGAGATGGGCGAGGTGGCGATCCCGACAGGATTCGAACCTGTGACCAACAGCTTAGAAGGCTGCTGCTCTATCCAGCTGAGCTACGGGACCGGACCGAGGCCTGTTTACCTCATTTTGCCACCAAGGCCATACCCCTAGAGCAGCGATCAGTCCTGTCCTCTCATGGGCACATGCGCGGTACTTTCGCGCACAATCAATTCGGAGTTGAGAACGATTCGGAGCGGCGCGCGCTGATGGTCGTCATCTTCAAGGATATCAATCAGGGCTTCGGCCGCCATGCGCCCGATCAATTCGCGCGGCTGGCGCATTGTCGTAAGCGGCGGGGCATAGTGGGCCGCGACGCCCAGATCATCAAAGCCGACCAGTGAAATATCACGAGGACAAAGTATCCCGTATTGGCGGAGGCCGGACAGGAATCCGATCGCCGATTCGTCATTGGCCGCAAATACTGCCGTAGGCCGTTCGCTGAGCGACATGAAGTGAGCTGCTGCGGCAAATCCCCTCTCAATGTCGAAATTGCCCCGAAACAACCACTGCTGCCGCATGGCAAGACCCGCACGGTTCAGCGCGTTTGCGTACCCGGCCATGCGGTCGCGTGCCACGACGTTGTGATCGGGCCCCAGCAAATGCGCGATATGACGATGCCCCAAATCGATCAGGTGCCGGGTCGCGCGTTCGGCCGCCACGACATTGTCGGTTAGAACGGTGTGAAATCCGGAATTGGGTATCTCCTCGCAGGCCACGACCAACGGCACCGAATTGGGGGCGCGCACAAGCGCTTGCAGGGTGCCGGGATCGAGCGAGCCGTCGAGCAGCAGCAGGCCGTCCGCACGATTGGAAAGCATGTAGTCCTGGAGCCGTTGCGCGGGCGTTCGGGCCAGGAAGAGATTGGCAACAAGAACACCATAGCCCCGGTTGGTGGCCTCGCGCTCAACAGCATCGAGTATGGAGGAGAAAAAGGAATTGCGAATGTCGGGCAAGGCAACCAGGATCGTTTTTGCCGTGCGCTGGCGCAAGGAACGAGCCGCCTGGTTCAAAGTGTAACCGGTTACACGGATGGCCTCGGAAATGCGCGCACGTGTCCCCTCGCTGACCCTGTCGGGGCTCGACAAGGCGCGGCTTACAGTTGCGGTTGATACTTTCGCAAAGCGCGCAACATCTTGAATTGTCGGTGTTTTTCTAGTTTCGGTCATCCCTGGCAGCGCCCCCTCCCGCTGTCAGTCATGCAATCGGTCTAAATCGATCTTGACATCTCCGCAAGGCTTGTATGAAACTCTTGAAATCGATTGCACAACCAGTTTGCACTGAGCCGTGCAATCGATTACACACAGTTGTGGGCTGCCACATTGGAAGGGCAGCCATGCGACTGGTGCATCGCTGGAGCATTTGCTCCTCGTGTTCGTTGGGAGGACAACCTATGAAAAAGTTTGCAGTGGTTGCCGCTATGGCAACTGCTTTCCTTGGCTCCACGGCCTATGCAACCGATCTTGAAGTCACGCACTGGTGGACTTCCGGTGGTGAGGCTGCCGCTGTGGCCGAACTCGCCAAGGCGTTCGACGCTTCGGGCGACCACTGGATCGACGGCGCCATTGCCGGCGGCGGCGGTACGGCTCGTCCGATCATGATCAGCCGCATCACCGGCGGTGACCCGATGGGTGCGACCCAGTTCAACCACGGCCAGCAGGCCCTGGAACTGGTCGAAGCCGGTCTGATGCTCGATCTGACGGACGTTGCCGAAGAGAACAACTGGAAGGAAGTGGTGTTCCCGCCGTCCCTTCTGGATGCCTGCACCGTCGATGGTCGCATCTATTGTGCGCCGGTCAACATCCACTCGCCCGAATGGCTGTGGCTGTCGAACAAGGCCTACGAAGATGCCGGTATCCCTGTTCCGACCAACTGGAACGAATTCGTGGAAACCGCTCCGCAGCTCGAAGCTGCTGGCAAGATCCCGCTGGCTCTGGGCAATCAGCCCTGGCAGTCGAACCTGGCCTTCGGCGCCATCTCGATCGCCGTTGCCGGTCTTGACGTCTGGAAGCAGGTGAACGTCGAGAAGAACATGGACGTTGCCGCTGGTCCGGAATACGCCGCCGTCTTCCAGGCCGTCGCTGACGCTCGTGCACTGGCTGCCAAGTCCACCGTTCAGGACTGGAACCAGGCAACCAATCTCGTGATCACCGACGAAGCTGGTGGTCAGATCATGGGTGACTGGGCTCAGGGTGAGTTCCAGGTTGCCGGTGAAGTTGCTGGTGAAGACTACACCTGTCTGCCCGGTCTTGGTCTGAATGCCTATCTGTCGACCGGCGGTGACGCGTTCTACTTCCCCAAGCTCGACGATCCAGAGCAGGAAGCTGCCCAGAAGCGCCTGGCTGCTCTCCTCGTCTCGCCTGAAGTCCAGGTTGACTTTAACCTGAAGAAGGGTTCGCTCCCGATCCGCGGCGACGTCGACCTGTCGGCTGCCAATGACTGCATGAAGAAGGGTCTGGAACTGCTTGCTTCTGGCAACATCCTCCCCTCGGGTGACATGGTCTGGTCGCCGGACGTGACGAAGCAGAACGAAGACCTGATGGTCGAGTTCTGGAAGTCTGACATGTCGCCGGAAGACGCCCATGCTCAGTGGGTTGCCAACCTGAAGTCGGGTCTCTGATTTCGATCTGAATGCGGGGCCGCCTTTTCGGGCGGCCCCGAATCCGTCTTAAGGGAATAAGGGGGCGCAGAGTGGCAGGCTTTCAGCCCGGACGTCTGTTCCGAAATATCAACGCGAAGATCGCGGCCATTCCGATGGTCTTTACTGCGCTCGTCGTATTCGTCGGCGGTACTCTATGGACCGTCGTCTATTCTTTTACTGATTCTAAGTTGCTCCCCAGGCTGAACTTTGTTGGCTTTGAGCAATATGAACGTCTGTGGTCGACCAGCCGATGGCTCGTCTCGATCCAGAACCTGATGCTTTACGGCGTTTTCAGTCTGGTCTTTACCATCACGATCGGTTTTCTGCTGGCAGTCCTGATGGATCAGAAGATCCGCTTCGAAGACGCCTTCCGCACAGTCATGCTTTATCCTTTCGCCTTGTCATTCATCGTGACGGGCTTGGTGTGGCAGTGGGTTCTCAATCCCCAGTTTGGCATCGAGCATATCGCTCGCAGTCTTGGTATGGATTGGTTCTCCTTTGATCCCCTGAACAATCCGCAGACTGTCCTGTTTGGCCTGCTCATCGCCGGGCTCTGGCAGGGTACGGGTTTTGTCATGTGCCTGATGCTCGCTGGTCTGCGTGGTATCGACGAAGAAATCTGGAAAGCTGCGCGGGTGGATGGCATTCCGCGCTGGAAAGTCTACGTCTTCATCATCATTCCAATGATGCGCGCTGTCTTCATCACGACGCTGGTTATTGTCGCTTCCGGCATCATCCGCCTCTATGACCTTGTGGTTGCCCAGACTTCTGGTGGCCCCGGCAATGCAAGCCAGGTCCCGGCAATGTACGTGTACGACTACATGTTCCAGGCGCAGAATCTCGCCCAGGGCTTTGCGGCCTCGAGCATGATGTTGCTCTCGGTGTTGATCGTGCTCATTCCGTGGGCTTACCTCGAATTTGGAGGAAAGAAGCGTGTCTGATACCGCTCTTCCAGGCAGTGCAGCGGGCGTGTCATCGGCTTCGGCCGAAATGACCGGCGCCCGCGGTGCAAAGCCGCAGCGTCGCATCTCGCCACGCAACATCATGATCTACGGCACACTGTTTGTAGTGTGCGTATACTACGCCTTGCCTCTCTGGGTGATGATCATGACCTCACTCAAGGGCATGCCAGAGGTTCGTCTGGGCAATATTTTCGCTCCGCCTATGGAGGTCACATTCCAGCCTTGGGTGAAGGCCTGGGCGGAGGCCTGTACTGGCTTGAACTGTGATGGTCTTTCGCGCGGCTTCTGGAATTCCGCACGGATCACCATACCTTCGGTTGTGGTGTCCATCCTGATCGCTTCGATCAACGGCTATGCCCTGATCAACTGGAAGTTCAAGGGTTCGGACATCTTCTTCACGATCCTGATCTTCGGTTCGTTCATCCCTTACCAGGTGATGCTCTATCCGATGGTGATTCTGCTTCGCGAACTGGGTATTTACGGTACCTTGCAGGGGCTGGTTCTGGTGCATTCCATCTTCGGCATGCCGATCCTGACACTGCTGTTCCGGAATTACTTCTCCTCACTGCCTGAAGAACTGTTCAAGGCAGCACGCGTGGACGGGGCAGGGTTCTGGCGGATTTACTTCCAGATCATGCTGCCGATGTCGATCCCGATCTTCGTGGTGGCCATCATCCTTCAGGTGACTGGTATTTGGAACGACTTCCTGTTCGGCGTCGTGTTCACCAAGCCCGAGCTCTACCCCATGACCGTGCAGCTCAATAATATTGTGAACTCGGTTCAGGGCGTGAAGGAATACAACGTCAACATGGCGGCCACCGTGCTCACCGGTCTTGTCCCGCTATTCGTCTACTTTGTCTCCGGCAGGCTCTTTGTGCGCGGCATCGCCGCCGGTGCCGTGAAAGGCTAATCCCATGGACTATTCCATTCAGGTCAAAAATCTGACGCTCAACTTCGGCAATGTCAGCGTTCTCAAGAGCCTTGATCTCGATGTGAAGGAAGGCGAGTTCATCGTCCTCCTCGGCTCATCGGGTTGCGGCAAGTCAACCTTGCTCAACTGCATTGCCGGTCTGCTCGACATCACCGACGGACAGATTTTCATCAAGGGCAAGAACGTTACCTGGTCCGAGCCGTCGCAGCGCGGCATCGGCATGGTGTTCCAGTCCTATGCGCTCTATCCGCAGATGTCGGTTCGCGGGAACCTTTCGTTCGGCCTCAAGAACGCCGGTTTGCCCAAAGCCGAGATCGAACAGCGCGTGAAGCGCGCTGCCGAAATTCTTCAGATCGAACCTCTGCTCGAACGCAAGCCCGCGGCCCTGTCCGGTGGTCAGCGCCAGCGCGTTGCGATTGGTCGTGCCCTTGTGCGCGATGTGGACGTCTTCCTGTTTGACGAACCACTCTCCAACCTCGACGCCAAGCTGCGCTCGGACCTGCGAGTGGAAATCAAGCGCCTGCATCAGCGGCTGAAGAACACTATGGTCTATGTGACCCACGATCAGGTCGAAGCCATGACCTTGGCCGATCGCATCGCGATCATGCGCAATGGTGTCATCCAGCAGTTCGATACCCCCAGCGGCGTCTATAACCGCCCGGTCAATCTCTACGTCGCCAGCTTTATCGGCTCGCCGTCCATGAACTTCTTCGAGGGCAAGCTGACCGACGGTGGCAAGACCTTTGAGTTCGCCGATCTGCGCATCCCCGTTGGGGACTATGCCTTTGATAGCAAGCCCGCGGATGGGACCAAAGTGGTCCTGGGCATCCGTCCCGAGCATGTTTCGATCGGGGAGGAAGCTGCCAAGTCCAGCTTCTCTGTTCCCTGCGAAATCGAAATCGTTGAACCGATGGGCGCGGAAGTCGTCGCCTATACGCGCGTCGGCGGGCAGACTCTGACCTTCCGCTGCAGCAGCGACATCGAACTCAAGGATGGAGACAAGGTCACCCTTGGCTTCGATATTGCGCGAGGCTCCATGTTCGACGCCACAAGCGAGCGGCGCCTGTAGATTTCCCTGAAAAGCGAAAGGCGCCTATGGGCGCCTTTCCGCCGATTTTGGCACCCGATTTTACTTTTGCGGCAGTCGTTCTGTCCGGGCGCAGCGACGCTCGCCCCTGGTGAGGCTATCTCCCGGCGCGACCTGACTACGCACTCAATTTCACGATGAGGCCTAACATGGATTTTTCCTATCAGCTTTATAGCGCCCGCAACGAGGCGTCCCTCGACGAGACACTCAAGACCCTTGCGGGCCTGGGCTACACCCAGGTTGAAGGCTGGGGCGGCCAGTTCGCCGACCCGGCAGCACTCGCCCAGAGCCTCAAGAATGCCGGCCTGACCATGCCGACGGCTCATATGGGCTACGGCCAGTTGGAGGATACCGACGCAGCCCTCAAGATCGTCGATACCGTCGGCATCCAGACCGTCTATTGTCCAGCACCGCCTTCCGAGGCCTTCCGCACCGGTGGTGGCAACTGGCAGGAGTTCGCTGAGGGTCTCGCCAGGATCGCCGCGGCCTTCAAGGCGGCCGGCAAGGGCTTCGGCTATCACAACCACCACTGGGAATTCGGCAAGGACGCCAACGGCAAGACGCCGATCGAGCTGATCCTCGAGGCTTCGCCCGACACGCAGTGGGAAATGGACCTCGCCTGGGTCGTCCGTGCCAATGAAGATCCGATCTTCTGGATGGAAAAGCTGGGCAACCGCATCACCGCAGTCCACGTCAAGGACATTGCCCCTGCCGGTGAAAAGACCGATGAAGATGGCTGGGCGGATGTGGGGACTGGTACCCTGGACTGGCCGAATTACATCAAGGAAATCAAGGCCAAGACCAAGGCCCGCTACTTTGTGGCCGAGCATGACAAGCCGAGCGATGCCATTCGCTTTGCGCGCAATGCCGCAGCCGCCCTGAAGGGCTACGGAGTCTGACAATGGCAAAGACCTTTGGCGTCGGCATCATGGGTGCCGGCAACATCTCCGCCGCCTATCTCCGACTCGCGCCCCTGTTCAAGGGTCTCGAAGTGCGCGCTGTGGCCGATATTCGTCCGGAAGCAGCAAAGCTGCGCGCAGACGAGTTCGGCGTTGCCGCCCAGACTCCCGATGAGTTGCTCAAGAACAGCGAACTGGACGTCATCGTCAACCTGACGATCCCTTCGACGCACTATCAGGTGTCCATGGACATCGTGTCGGCCGGCAAGCATTCCTATTCGGAAAAGCCCTTTGTGCTGACCGTTGAAGAAGGTCTGGCCCTCAAAAAGGCTGCGGACGAGCGGGGCCTCAAGGTCGGATCGGCGCCCGACACATTCCTCGGCGGCGCCCACCAGCAGGCGCGCGAGATCATCGATAGCGGCAAGCTCGGCAAGATCATGAGCGGCACGACGCACGTGATGAGCCGTGGCATGGAGCACTGGCATCCCAATCCGGACTTCTTCTTCCAGCCCGGTGGCGGCCCCATCCTCGACCTCGGTCCGTACTACATCACCGATCTGGTGCATTTGCTGGGACCCGTGAAGAAGCTTTCGGCCTTCACCAATATGGCGCGTGCTGAGCGGGTCGTGACTGCCGACGGTCCAAACAAGGGCAGCATCATCAAGGTCGGCACCCCGACCACCATCCACGGAATTCTCGAGTTCCACAACGGTGCCGTCGTCACGATCGGCGCCAGCTGGGACGTTGCGGCTCACGGCCACCACAATATCGAGCTCTATGGCACGGACGGCTCCATCTTCGTGCCGGATCCGAACTTCTTCGGAGGCGACCTGGTCACCACGGGCATCGAGGGCACCCGCACTCCGGTCGAGCCGTGGGACCATCCCTTCGGCAAGCCCAACCAGGATCTCGACAAGGCCACTCCGCGCGCCAACTATCGTTGCGCCGGCCTGGCAGACATGATGCAATCCATCGAGACGGGCGAAACCGCGCGCTGCGGCCTCGACGTTGCCTTGCATGTCGTGGAGGTCATGACGGGCCTGCTCGAGGCCGGTGAGACCGGACAGGTGTTGACGCTGAAGACCACCTGCGAGCGGCCACGGGCACTCGGAATCGCCGAAGCACGGGCCTTGCTGCGAGCTTGATGAACGTGCCTCATTGACAGGCTCGCGATGCCGGTCAAGATTAGCGCCTAACATGTCAGGGCGGCGAGAAATCGCCGCCCGTCATATATGCGGGGCCACAACCCGCAGTGACTAAGGGACTGACCCCGTCCATGCGGCTTGCGGGGCAACAAGAGGAGAAACCACATGGCAACCACCATCAAGGGCCCGGCAATATTCCTGGCTCAGTTCGCGGGGGACACTGCGCCCTTCGACACGCTCGACAATATCTGCAAGTGGGCGGCCGATCTGGGCTATAAGGGCGTGCAGATCCCGAGCTGGGTTTCCAGCTTCATTGACCTCGAGAAAGCCGCAAATTCAAAGACCTACGCTGACGAGATCAAGGGCGTCGTCAACAGCCATGGCCTTGAGATAACCGAATTGTCGACGCACCTGCAGGGCCAGCTGGTTGCTGTGCATCCGGCCTATGACACGGCTTTTGACGGTTTTGCGCCCGCCAGCGTCCATGGCAATCCGAAGGCCCGCCAGGAATGGGCTGTCCAGACCATGCTGCACGCTGCCAAGGCCTCTCAAAACCTTGGGCTGACTGGCCACGCCACTTTCTCCGGCGCTCTGGCCTGGCCCTATGTCTATCCCTGGCCACAGCGCCCCGCAGGCCTGGTCGAGGAAGCCTTTGACGAACTGGCCCGCCGCTGGACGCCCATCCTCAATGCGTTCGACGAAGCCGGTGTCGATGTCTGCTACGAAATCCACCCCGGCGAAGACCTGCATGACGGCGTCTCGTACGAGATGTTCCTTGAGCGCGTGAACAACCATCCCCGCGCCAATCTCCTCTACGATCCGAGCCACTTCGTGCTGCAGCAGCTCGATTATCTGGACTACATCGACATCTACAAGGATCGCATCAAGGCCTTCCACGTGAAGGATGCCGAGTTCAATCCCACAGGCCGGCAGGGCGTCTATGGCGGCTTTCAGTCCTGGGTGAACCGGGCAGGGCGGTTCCGCTCGATCGGCGATGGCCAGGTCGATTTCCCGGCAATCTTTGCCAAGATGGCCGCCAATGATTTCAAGGGCTGGGCCGTGCTGGAATGGGAATGCGCCCTCAAACACCCCGAGGATGGCGCACGTGAAGGTGCCGAGCTTATCAAGAGCTACATCATCCGCGTGACCGAAAAGGCCTTCGATGACTTCGCCAGCGGTGGTACGGACCAGGCGGCAAATCGTAAGATGCTGGGTCTGTCCTGATCGGGACGCCCCTTCGGTCGTCATTGCCCGGCTGGTCCGGGCAATATGCTGGCCACTCGGTCAATCCGGGTGGTGACGACCGGCGAAAGAATGCAGAATTGGGAGAGACAAAATGGCAGAAAACGGCGCTAAGCCCATTCGCCTGGGCATGGTTGGTGGCGGTACGGGGGCCTTTATCGGCTACGTTCATCGCATAGCATCGCGCATTGACGGAGACTTCGAACTGGTCGCGGGCGCTCTCTCGTCCCGCCCTGAGGTCGCTAAGGAATCCGGCAAAAACCTGGGTCTGGCGGAAGATCGCGTCTACACCTCCTATGAGGAAATGGCCAAGGCCGAAGCCGCGCGGCCCGATGGCATCCAGGCCGTGTCCATTGTCACGCCCAACCATATGCACTTCGGACCCACCAAAGCCTTCCTCGAAGCCGGCATCCACGTTATTTGCGACAAGCCGATCACCTCCACCCTTGAGGACGCGCGCAAGCTGCTGGACATTAAGCCGGCCAAGGGCGCCAAATTCCTGCTGACCCACAACTACACCGGCTATCCGCTGATCCGTCAGGCACGGGAGTTGGTCGCCTCCGGTGCTTTGGGCAATATCCGCGTCGTGCAGGCCGAATACGCCCAGGACTGGCTGACCGAGGCCGCGGATGAAGATAACAAGCAGGCTGCTTGGCGCACGGATCCTGCGCGCTCCGGTGCAGGCGGCGCCATTGGCGACATCGGCACTCATGCCTACAACTTGCTGCGCTTCGTGACTGGCCTGAAGACCGAAGCCGTCGCGGCCGATCTGACCGCCTTCGTGCCAGGTCGCCAGCTGGACGACAATGTGCACATCATGTTGCGCTTCGAAGGCGGAGCCAAAGGCATGCTCTGGGCCAGCCAGGTGGCGGTAGGCAAGGAAAACGGCCTCCAGCTGCGCGTCTATGGCGACAAGGGCGGCCTCGAATGGAGCCAGGAGAACCCCAACTACATGTGGTTCACCGAGTTCGGCAAGCCGCGTCAGCTGATCACTCGCGGCGGCTCGATTTCGGTGCCGCCGGCCGCCTCGATGAATGTGCGCATTCCGGCGGGCCATCCCGAGGGCTACCTCGAAGCCTTCGCCACGCTTTACAGCCAGTTTGCTTCGGTCATTCGTGGCGACGGTGCCGACTTTGAAAAACTTCTGCCGACAATGGCTGACGGTATCGAAGGCATGCAGTTCATAACCGCCTCGGTGAAGTCCAGCCAGAACGACAGCCGCTGGACCAGGTTCAGCGACGTCTAGCGAACGCGCGGTGGGCCGGCGCAGAGCCGGCTCACTGCACTCTCTTGCTGGCGTAGCCACGCGCCTCGAGCAATCGCACCACGCTGGCGTTGCCGGCCAGATGCGCGGCACCTACGACCAGCAGCGCGGCCTCGTCAGCTTCCAGCATCTGCTCGATCTGCCCGACCCAGTTGCGATTGCGGTCGTCAATGAGTCGCTCGACCATCCCGTGGTCGTATCCCCCCATCTGTTCCGTAAAGATTTCGCCCAGAGACTCGGGCTCACCTCGCGTCCAGACGTCGACCATTCGGTCTATGTCGATCTGGAGGACGTGCAGGGTATCAATCGTGGCTTCAAGCATGGCGACCTGCTCCTCCATGCTTCCACTGGCAAGAAAGCGGAGCTGTTCCTCAGGCGTTTCGAGGAAGCCGGCATGCCCATCGGGCAGTTCTGCTGATAAGACGGCCTCTACGCCAAGCGGCGCCTCGTAGCCCGCGTCAAGCAGCGGACCGGTAGAAAGCGTGGTAGCCGCCATCCAGGGCTTCATTGTCAGCAGCATCGGCATTGGAATGCCGTATTGCCCTGCTGCTGTCCGGAGCTTTTCGGTCAGTTCCTCGCCGATCAGTTCGCTGAGCAGCGTGCCATCCCGGTTGAAACCCAGTTCGTACGATAGCGGCATCACCGCCATCTGGGCCTCCATGCTCACATCGGTCTCAAAATAGACCCTTACGGCCTTGGACAGCACCTTGTCGAACAGCGGACTGCGCCATTCCGTTTCGGCGGGCAGCAAATGTACCGAGCCGAACAGCCAGACTGAGCTGTCCTCGTCACTCACCTGCCACAGCGCCGGAGCCGCCATGGGGGCAGTCGACACGGCCAACCAGAAGGGAAGCGTGAAAATTGAGCGTATCAGCATGGCCATTCCGGTGTTCACGGGCTTTGCCAATGCTACCGCCGAAAAGCAAAGCGCCGCAATCTCTTGCGGCGCAAAACCGAATCAATCTGCTAGTAGAATCAGTGCGTCCAGGGCGTCTTGCGGTCTGCCCGGAAATTGTCCGGATAGCTGACGCGCTTCGGAGTTGGCTCATGAGCCGGCTGCACCGAGTAGGGGATGCCATTGCGCTGCGCATAGGCCTCGGCCGCTTCAAGCGTATCGAATGACAGGCGCACCTGCTGGTTCATGTCCGAGCTGCTGGTATAGCCCATCAGAGGGTCTATGCTGCGGGGAACCGCCGGTTCATGCACGAGAACCCATTGCTTGGACTTGCCCTTGCCGGATTGCATGGCATTGCGGGCGGGTCGGTATATGCGGGCGGTCATGCAAAGTCCTCAACACGATGCGGGCGAATGGTCGGAGTACAAAGATTCGAACTTTGGACCCCCGGTTCCCAAAACCGGTGCTCTACCAGGCTGAGCTACACTCCGACATCGCAACCTCCAGTTAGCGTGTTCCCTGATATAGGGCAAGTCCATCCATTCGATATCACCGCGCATTGACGCGGTCGTTCAAGGATACGAAACAAGGGCATGTTTGATTTCAGCCAAAGATGGCCGCTTGGCCTCACGCACAAGAACTGGCCGGACTATCTGGCGTGGCTGATTCTGGTCCTGTTTCTGCTGGTCTTTGTCGATGTATGGGTGTCCCAGTCGGTGCAGGCCTGGCCAGACGTCTGGCGCCAGCCCTTCGCCTTCATCACCGATTTCGGACTGTCCGATTGGGTGCTCCTGCCCAGTCTTGTCGTCTTTCTGGTCTCGCTGGCCGCTGTAAGGCTCCTCAGGCCGGGTTTCTACCGGCGCGTCAGCTGGGAAATGACACTGGTGTTCAGCTTCATTTTCCTCGGCGTCGGCGCGCCGGGCCTCCTGACCAACCTGCTCAAGCGATTCTTTGGCCGCGGCCGTCCGAGCCAGTTTGACGAGAGCGGCGCCTTTTCCTTCCAGCAGCTCCTGAACGACTGGACTTTTCAGAGCTTTCCTTCGGGCCACGCCACGACCGCCATGGCGCTGGCCTTTGTCATCGGCTTCATGGCGCCGCGTTTTTTCCGGCTGATCCTTCTGGTGAGCCTGGCGACTGGAATCTCGAGAATCGTCATTGGGATGCACTATCCCACCGACGTGGTCGCCGGTTTCGCCATCGGCACCATCGGCGCCTATGCGGTTCGCAACTTCTACGCCTCCCGCCGCTGGCTCTTTGCCTATCGTCGGGACGGGTCGGTTCGTTTCAGGGGGGCGCCCAATATGCGCAGGGCCTGGCGCCGTGTCATTCAGCGCGCACGGGCATAACGCTCAAGCGCGGCACGCAGATCCGCCTTGAGGTCTTCCACGCCTTCAAGGCCAATATGCACCCTGAAGAGGTTGCCCGGCTCATTCCATGGCACCACGGTGCGTGCCTTGGTTATTGTGACCGGCAGGCACAGGCTCTCATAGCCTCCCCAGGAATAGCCCATGCTGAAAATCTGCATGTGATCGACAAAGGCCGCGACCGCAGAGCGTGGAGCGGGCTTGAGCACAAAGGCGAACAGGCTTCCTGCGCCCGTAAAGTCGCGCTTCCACAAGTCATGGTCGGGGTGGCTGGGCAGGGCAGGGTGCAGCACATGCG
The DNA here is from genome assembly GCF_913055165.1 of uncultured Devosia sp. Classification (GTDB taxonomy): domain Bacteria; phylum Pseudomonadota; class Alphaproteobacteria; order Rhizobiales; family Devosiaceae; genus Devosia. Next base: position 99,417 of record NZ_CAJXJS010000002.1, on the reverse strand, counting down.
CCACCTCGTCCTGCGCCTCCAGCCATTGCGCGATTTCCATGGCGCGCTCTTGGTGCTCTTTCATCCGGATCGCCAGGGTCCGGAGCCCCCTTGCCACCAGGAATGCCTCGTCGCCGGACGTGAAGAACCCCAAAAGGGTCCGCAACCGCTCGATATCGTCCCAGGCCTCCCGGGTCGCCGAGATGGTGCCAGCAAAGGCGTCGGAATGGCCCACGAACATTTTTGTGGCTGCGTGCACCACGATGTCGGCGCCTAGGGCCAGCGGGCGGTGGTAGAGGGGACTGGCCCAGCTATTGTCCACGATCAGGCGGGCGCCGCCAGCATGCGCGGCAGCGGCCAGGGCCGGGATGTCTTGAATTTCAAAGGTGAGCGAACCGGGACTCTCCGCCAGTACAGCACGCGTATTCCGTTGCAAAAGGTCGGACAATCCGGCGCCGATGCGGGGGTCATAGAATCTCACGCTGACGCCCATGCGCTCAAGAAAGCCGTCCGCGAACTTGCGTCCGGGTTCATAAGCGCTGTCCGTAATCAGCACATCGTCCCCGGCCTTGAGGCACGACATCAGGGCAATTGTGATAGCTGCAAGGCCCGAAGGCACCAATTTGGTTCGATATGCCCCTTCGAGCTCGCTGACCACGCTCTCCACCGATTCGGTCGTTGGATTGCCAGCGCGTCCATAGAGATAAGCTTGGGACTGTGCGTCCAGGTCGGCGAGGGTTTTGAACAGGACTGTAGAACCGCGATAGACCGGCGTATTGACGAAGCCGAACTGATTGTCGGGATTCCGTCCAGCATGGGTAAGCGCAGTCTCTATCGAGTGGGAGCGTCCTGACTCAGGTGGATTTTCAGGCATGATTCAATGTTGCTCAAAAACGGATCACGTCGCGCGTCTGGCTAAAAAAGAGACAGAGATATTGTCTCAACCCGCCATCGACCCTTGACGTTGGGGACATAAGAAGGTTGCATGCTTAGCAGCATCCAAACCGCGCACAAAGCGGTGGTGCTGTCGGAGCCGCGGGAAAAGGTCGGCTCCGAACACACAGGGTCAGGAAACAAAAGGCAAAAATACAAATGCAAAAAGCGCTCGTATCGATCGCAATCGCGGCTTCGCTGGGTCTCGGCGCGACAGCTGTCAACGCTGCTACCCTCGATGACGTGAAGGCCAAGGGCTACATCCAGTGCGGTGTCACTGGTGGTGTGCCAGGCTTCTCGGCCCCCGATGCCAACAACAACTGGACCGGCCTGGAAGTTGACTTCTGCCGTTCCGTCGCGGCCGCCATCTTTGATGATCCGGATGCCGTTCGCTACACCCCGCTCACCTCTCAGGAGCGTTTCGCTGCTCTGTCTGCCGGTGAAATCGACATCCTGTCGCGTACCACTACCTGGACCATGAGCCGCGATACCGACCTCGGCATCGTCTTTGCCGGCGTCATGTACTACGACGGTCAGGGCTTCATGGTCCGCAAGGCCGATGGCATCACCTCGGCTCTGGACCTGTCCGGCGCTGCCATCTGCATCGAGTCCGGCACCACTACCGAGCTGAATGCTGCCGACTACTTCGAAACCCATGGCATGGAATACTCGCCGGTCGTGTTCACCGACCAGGACGAAGTTGTGAAGGCCTTTGAAGATGGTCGTTGCGACGTCTACACCACGGACTCCTCGGCACTGGCCGCTGAGCGTTCCAAGTTCGGCAACCCCGATGATTACGCGATCCTGCCCGAAATCATCTCCAAGGAGCCGCTTGGCCCGTCCGTCCGTCAGGGCGACGATCAGTGGTTCTACATCAACCGCTGGACTTATTACGCGCTGCTCGAAGCTGAAGAGCTGGGCGTGACCTCCGAGAACGTTGATGAAATGCTCGGCTCGGACAATCCTTCCGTCAAGCGTCTGCTCGGCGTGGAAGGTGATTTCGGCACCCCGATCGGCCTGACCGCCGACTGGGCCTACCGGATCATCAAGCATGTGGGTAACTACGGCGAGTCCTATGCCAAGCATGTCGGTCCGGAAACTGACATTGGCCTGGAGCGTGGCTTGAACGCACTGTGGACCGATGGCGGTCTGCAGTACGCGATGCCCATCCGCTAAGGCGAAATCCAGTTCTGGCGCCCCCTCGGGGGCGCCAGTTCGTCGTGGGCAGGTGCGACGGTTGGCATTTCGTATGGGGATAACCCGGTCGCTGGGGCGATCGGGCTAAATTGAGTCATCCCTGAAATGGTCCAGTCGGAGCCGCACTGCCCTCTGCTAGGGGGACATCCGCCACATGGCCGTCCAGGATAATCTCGCGGCACCACCGCGAACAGCCTTCTACAATGATCCGGTAATTCGAGGCATTATTTACCAGATAGTGGTCGCCGGCCTCGTCGTCGCCTTCTTGGCGTGGATCATCTTCAATACAGCCCAGAATCTCGCGGCGCAGAACAAGTCGACTGGCTTCGGCTTCCTGTTCGAGACATCCGGTTTCGGTATCAGCTTCACTCTCATTCCCTTCGATCGGTCTTCCTATTATTGGCAGGCCTTTGTTGTCGGGCTCCTCAATACCTTGCTTGTTGCCGTCATTGGCATTGTCTTTGCGACCATGCTGGGCTTCGTGCTGGGTGTCGCGCGTCTGTCCTCGAACTGGCTGATTGCCCGGTTCGCGACGGTTTATGTTGAGGTGATCCGCAACATCCCACTCCTGCTGCAGCTCTTTTTCTGGTACTTCGCCGTTCTCAAGGCCATGCCTGCGGTGCGCCAGTCGTTCGAATTGCCGCTGAGCATCTTCGTCAACCAGCGCGGCATCATCGTCCCGCGTCCGCTGCCCGATGCGGAAATCTTCTGGGTCGTAGTGGCTGCGGCCGCTGCCCTGGTCGGGGCAATAGCGCTTGTGGTCTGGGCGACCCGTGTCCGTACGCGCACGGGGCATTACCCGGTTTCCGTTGCGCAGGGTTCCCGCTTTGCCGGGGCGATCGTCGCCTTCCTGGTCGGCTATCTGGCCATCAGCATGCTGGGATCAGTCGTTCCTGCGGTGTCCGCGGTGTCGTTCCTGCCCTTGATCGGGGCGCTCGTCCTGGCCGGCCTGTCTCTGACAAAATATGGCTTCTATGGCCGGGTTTTCATCGGAACGGCGATTGGTTGGGCCGTGGCCGACTTCCTGTTGTCAGGCATGTTTGGCTGGCTCCCTCGCGGTGTTATCGTCCTGGGGGCGGCCCTGATCGCTCTGGGCGTGGCCTGGACCATGCTGACCTCGGATCGGCGCCCGGCCGCTACAGAAGGCAAGTTCCCTCTGGCCTTGCCCATCCTGATCGTCGTTGCCATCCCGGCGCTCGTCTACTGGTTGACCGGGGCAAGCCTGGCCTTCGAAATCCCAGTCCTTGAACGCTTCAACTTTGCCGGCGGGCTGCAGCTCGTGCCGGAAATGGTGGCCCTGGTTGTCGGTTTGACCATCTACACGGCCGCCTTCATTGCCGAAAACGTGCGAAGCGGTATTCAGGCCGTCAGCAAGGGGCAGACCGAAGCTGCCTCGTCGCTGGGACTGCGGGAAGGTGACCGGCTTCGGCTGGTCGTGGTGCCGCAGGCCATGCGGGTGATCATCCCGCCCCTGACCAGCCAATATCTCAATCTGACCAAGAACTCATCACTGGGTGCAGCCATCGGCTACCCCGAATTGGTCAATGTGTTCATGGGCACCACGCTCAATCAGACGGGTAAGGCTATCGAGGTGATTGCAATTACCATGCTGGTCTATCTCACGCTGTCCTTGACGACGTCGGCGTTCATGAACTGGTACAATGCGCGTGTCGCGCTGGTCGAACGGTAGGAGGTCCAGCATGTCATTCTCCTATGTCCGCGATCACATGGTCGAGCCGCGCCCAGCGCCGGTGAATACGGCCGGACCCATAGCCTGGGCCCGCCGGAACCTGTTTGCGACACCCAGCGACAGTCTCATGACTATCCTGGCAATTGTGCTGTTGATCTGGGCCATCCCGCCCATATACGGCTTTGTCGCCCCCAACTTCCTTGGGGGAGACGCGGTACCGCCTGGCGGAATCGTGGAGGAATGCCGGCTGGAAACTGCCGGTGCATGTTGGGCCTATATCTCGGCCCGCATGAGTTTCTTCATCTACGGCTTCTACCCCGCTGAAGAATATTGGCGGCCAAATCTGGTGTTCGCACTGGGCGCTCTGCTGATTGTTCCACTGCTGATCCCGCGGGTCCCGTTCAAGCGCACCAACGCGATCCTGTTCTTCGTGGTCTACCCGGTCATCTGCTTCTACCTGCTCAATGGTGGGGTCTTGGGCATGCGCCCGGTGCCGACAGAGCAGTGGGGCGGCCTCCTGGTGACCCTGATCATCTCGCTGGTGGGCATCATCTGCTCGATTCCGATCGGTATTCTGTTGGCCTTGGGGCGGCAGTCCAAATTACCGATCATCAAGACGCTCTGCGTCATGTTCATTGAGCTCTGGCGCGCCGTGCCGTTGATCACCGTCCTGTTCATGGCCTCGGTCATGCTGCCGCTGTTCATGCCGCAGGGGACCACGGTCGACAAACTGCTCCGGGCCCTGGTTGGTGTGACGCTCTTCTCGTCAGCCTATCTGGCCGAAGTGGTCCGCGGCGGTCTGCAGGCATTGCCCCGTGGCCAATATGAGGCCGCCTCGTCGTTGGGTTTGAGCTACTGGAAGTCCATGTGGTTCATCATCCTGCCGCAGGCGCTAAAGCACGTCATTCCGGGCATCGTGAACAGCTTCATCGCCTTGTTCAAGGATACGTCGCTGGTCTCCATCGTCGGCATCTTCGACCTGCTGAACACTGTTCAAGCGGCAAGTTCTGACATCGAGTGGTCATCTCCAACCCAGGCGATTACCGGCTATCTGTTCGCCGGCATGGTCTTCTGGGTTTTCTGTTTCGCCATGTCCCGTTACTCCATCTGGATGGAGCGGCGACTGGACACCGGGCACAAAGGGTAACGTCAATGAGCGACATGTCCTCACACAGCGCCGAAGAGCGCACCGTCAACACCAGCCAGATGAAGGTGTCCGACACCGAAGTGGCAATCGACGTCGTCGGCATGCACAAATGGTATGGCGACTTCCATGTGCTGCGCGACATCGATCTGAAAGTCATGCGGGGCGAGCGTATCGTCATTGCCGGCCCTTCGGGGTCCGGCAAGTCGACCCTGATCCGCTGCATGAACCGCCTCGAAGAGCACCAGCAAGGCCAGATCATCGTCAATGGCGTGGAATTGACCGCAGACCTCAAGCGCATCGATGAGGTGCGTCGCGAGGTTGGCATGGTGTTCCAGCACTTCAACCTGTTCCCGCATCTGACAATCCTGCAGAACTTGACCCTGGCGCCCATCTGGGTGCGCGGCATTCCGCAGGCAGAGGCGGAAGCTACCGCCATGCACTATCTGGAGCGGGTCAAGATCCCCGAGCAGGCCAACAAATTTCCCGGCCAGCTCTCGGGTGGCCAGCAGCAGCGTGTGGCCATTGCCCGCTCGCTCTGCATGCAGCCCAAGATCATGCTATTTGACGAGCCAACTTCGGCCCTCGACCCCGAAATGGTCAAGGAAGTGCTCGAGGTCATGATCAGCCTGGCAGAAGAAGGCATGACCATGCTCTGCGTGACCCACGAGATGGGCTTTGCCCGTCAGGTCGCCAATCGGGTCATTTTCATGGATCAGGGACAGATCATCGAGCAGAACGATCCGGAGACATTCTTCTCCAATCCACAGCACGAGCGCACCAAGCTCTTCCTGAGCCAGATCCTGCACTAGGACCGGCCTGGATCACATAAGCTGGGGGTCGGGCCGTGCGGCGGCTTGACCCCTTTTTCATGCCGTCCAATATGCGGGCTGGAGAATGGAAGGCAGTGCCTGTTGCTCAGACTCTTAAAGCCATTGCTGATCCTGGTCGCCATGGCAAATGCGGTGGCGGTGGCACCCGCTGGCGCCCAGACGCTGGACGCAGTGCGCGAACGCGGCTTCCTCATTTGCGGCTCCAGCAACCCACTTGCGGGCTTTTCCCAGCAGGATATTGATGGTCGCTGGTCGGGTTTCGATGTGGACCTTTGCCGCGCCCTGGCGGCGGCTATTTTCGGTAATCCCGACCTGATCGAGTTCCGATCCTATCGTGGCGAAGCGAGGTTTGCGCCTTTGGAAACCGGCGCCGTCGATGTGTTCATGCGCAATGGCGCCTGGACTATGGGGCGCGACATTCGCTATGGCGCGCGCTACGTCGCCCCCGCCTTCTATGATGGCCAGGCTTTTCTTGTGCCCCAGTCGATGGGTGTCGTTTCAGCATATGAACTGGACGATGTCAGTATCTGCGTGGCTGATAGCTACGGTGAGATCGAGGCTCTCGACGAGTTCTTCTTCCTCAATCAGACCAGCTATCGCGCCGTGGCTTATGAGGACGTGGCCGATCTCGCCACGGCCTATCGCAGTGGTTTGTGTCAGGTCATATCGGCGTCCGGCCGGCAATTGCAGGCGATACGGCGGGAACTGGCGGATCCGGCACAACACCGGGTTCTGCCCGAGCGAATCTCCAAGGAGGCCCTGGGGCCAGTCGTGCGCGGGCAGGACGATCAATGGTTTCAGATCGTCCGCTGGATGCTCTTTGCGCTCATCGAGGCAGAAGAAGTCGGCGTGACCAGCCTCAATATCGACTCGCTGTCCGCCGCCAGGACACCGGCGGTGCGGCGAATTCTTGGCGTTGAGGGAGATTATGGGGCGGCCCTTGGACTTCGCCCAACCTTCATGGCCGATGCCATTCGGGCGGTCGGCAACTATTCCGAGCTCTACGACCGGCACTTTGGCCCGCAGACCGGCGCGGCGATGCTGCGTGGGCAAAATGCGCTTTGGGCCAACGGCGGATTGCTCTACGCGCCGCCGATTCGCTGATCACCGTCGCGCTCACGCAAAGAGCAAGTTGACCCGACGGTTCTGCTTGCCCTTCTTCTCGATCTTGCCCAGGACCACTCTGCCGATCTCGGCGGTTCCGGCAACATGGGTGCCGCCGCAAGGCTGCAGATCGATATCGCCGATACGGACCAGCCGTACCTTGCCCTGACCCATCGGCGGCTTCACCTTCATCGTCTTGACCAGCTCTGCCTTGGCTTCCATTTCTGCGTCCGTGATCCATTCCGAGGTGACCGGATGGTCTGCGTCGATCATGGCGTTGAGCTGGTTTTCCAGGGCACCCAGGTCCTCCGGCACTTCGGGCATGTCGAAATCCAGGCGCCCTTTGTCTTCGCCAATCGAGCCGCCGGTAACGGGGAACGGGAAGATTACTGACAACAAATGCAGCGCCGTGTGCATCCGCATCAGGCGGTACCGGCGTTCCCAATCAATGTTCAGCGTCACCATCTCTCCCGAGGCGGGCGCGTTGGCGCCACTGCCGGTTAGATGCACGATCCGCGCCTTGTCACCGTCTGGGTGTGTGGCGGTTGCTATCGCGATAACCGTGCCATCGCCGCGCACGATCCGGCCGCTGTCGCCCGGCTGCCCACCTGACGTTGCGTAGAAGATCGTCTTGTCGAGAATGATACCGCCGTCTGTAGTCACCTCGATCACCTGCGCGGTAGTCGATTGCAGATAGGCGTCGTCGCGGAAAAGGAACTGGGTCATCGCGTCTCTCAAAGCACAGGGGACAGCAGGCGTGCCGCCTGGGTGGCCAGATAAAGCCCCCGATGGCGCGATTGCACCTCGGCCAGGCCAACCTGCCGGCAGGATTCAAAGTCTTTGGACAGCATGTCGTCTACGCCTGCAATTGTGCCCGCATCCGTGAACCAAAGGGTAATTTCGAAATTAATGGCGAAAGAACGGTTGTCGAAATTGACACTGCCTATGGTCGCCATTTCGTCATCCACCAACACCACCTTCTGATGCAGGAAGCCGGCCGTGTAGCGATAGACGGCGATGTCGTGCAGTACCATGGCGTCGGCATGCGCCATGCTGGCCAACCAGACCAGCAAGTGGTCGGGATTGTCCGGCAGCATGATCCGCACATCGACCCCCCGCAGCCTGGCGGCAAACAAAGCCGTGCGGATGTCGGTATCCGGCACGAAATAGGGACTGACAATCCACAGCCGCTTCCGGGCCCGGCCAATCAGGTCCGTGAAGGCAATGGCGCATTCCTCGAGTTTGTCAGCCGGACCACTCCCCATGACCAGCACGGATTTGTCGCCAAATGTTTCGAGGTCCGCAGGCGGCCGATTTGGAAGCCGCTCGCCCGTTGCCCATTCCCAATCCTCGTTGAACAGCAGGGCACAACCCAGCGAGGCCGGCCCGGAAATCTTGACGTGTGTGTCTCGCCACGCGCCCAGCTTGGGATCCTCGCCCATATACTCCACACCGACATTGAGCCCGCCCACCCAGGCATGCTTGCCGTCGGCCACAACGATTTTGCGGTGATTGCGATAGTTGATGCGTGTGGGGCCGAATAGGCGCAGCAGCTTGTGTCGGCCATTGAAGCTCGACACTTTCACGCCTGCCTCAGCCAATTCTCGCCAATAGCGCTTGGGAGTCCAGGTACTGCCGACATCATCGTAGAGCAGATAGACAGCCACGCCCGCACGCGCCTTGGCGATCAGCAAGTCGGCGAGCTGCCGTCCGAGGCGATCGTCGCGAAATATGTAGAACTGTACCAGGAGGTATTCTTTTGCGGCCTCTATGCCGGCGAAAATCGACTCGAAAGTCGCTTCGCCATTCACAAGCAGTTCGACCTCATTGCCCTTGAGGAACGGCAGTTCCGACACCTGCACCTGTACGGGCCATTTGGCGTCTGTTTCCCCATCGATCAACGCCAGGTCGCGTGCGCGCAACGGCCTGTTGGCCCGGCCATTCTGCATCCGGTCGGTGGCATAGTCGTCGAAAAGCTTCCACCCGAAAATCAGGTAGAGCAAGACGGTGGGAATGGGCAGCAGCAGCAGCGAGAGCAGCCAGGCGATGGAACCCTGCGGGGTGCGGGAATTGAGAATCTCCCGGATGGCGCAGACAATGGCCAGGAGATAGACGACACCCATGATGAGCGCCACGAGATGCAGGTCTGCCACCACGGCGCGTAAAATGTCGTCTATTCCGAACACGATGACCCTTCAGCAAAGTCTGAAGGGTCAGTGTATCAGGCCAAGGGTCGGGAGCAATGACCTGTCGCGCTCGCCGCACTCAGTTTGGCCCGGCTCAAGCGGGGTCGGCCACCATGACGCTGGAAATGTCGATGGGTGCGCGCTGTTCCAGCCATTGGGGAACGGGCAGATTCTTGCCGCGCAGGAAGCTCGGGTTGAAGATCTTGCTCGCATAGCGGTTGCCGTAGTCGCACAGCACGGTGACGATCGTCTTGCCGGGGCCGAGGTCGCGGGCCATGCGCACCGCGCCGGCGATATTGATGGCGCTCGATCCCCCAAGGCACAGACCCTCATGCTCGAGCAGGTCGTAGATATAGGGCAGGGCCTCTGCGTCCGGAATGCGGTAGGGCATGTCGACCGTCAGGCCTTCGAGATTGGCTGTGATGCGACCCTGGCCAATACCCTCGGTGATCGAGTCACCTGAGGATTTCAGCTCACCATGGGCATAATATTCGTAGAGCGCCGCACCCTCGGGATCGGCCAGGCCGATCTTGATGTCCGGATTGCGGGCGCGCAGCGCTTCGGCAACGCCCGCCAGCGTCCCGCCTGACCCCACCGCGCAGATGAAGCCATCGATGCGCCCATTGGTCTGCTGCCAGATTTCCGGCCCCGTGGTTTCCACATGCGCGCGTCTGTTCGAGACATTGTCGAACTGGTTGGCCCAGATGGCGCCGTTGGGCAGCTCATCATTGAGCTTTTCGGCCAGCCGCCCGGAAATCTTGATGTAGTTGTTGGGGTTGCGATAGGGCTTGGCCGGCACCTCGATCAGTTCCGCACCATAGAGCCTGAGCGCATCCTTCTTTTCTTGGCTCTGGGTTTCGGGGATGACGATGACGCTTTTGAACCCCAGCGAATTGGCAACCAGTGTTAACCCGATGCCGGTATTGCCCGCCGTGCCCTCGACAATGGTGCCACCCGGCTTCAGCTTCCCCGATTTGACCGCATCATGGATGATGAACAGCGCCGCGCGATCCTTGACCGACTGGCCGGGATTGAGAAACTCCGCCTTGCCCCAGATATCGCAACCGGTCAGCGTGGACACGCGATTGAGGCGGATCAGCGGCGTGTTGCCGATGGCGGAGATAAGGTCTTCGTGCTTGGCCATGGATCTGTTTTCTAGGGGAGTAAGACCTTTATCGTAGGGGGGCGATGAGGTGGCGGCAAGCGGCAAGCGCAGGATTCGGCAGGGCTTTTCCCGGATCAGCCTCGCGGCGCAAGGGGCACTCGCACCGCTGTGCCCCCGGAGCATGAATTTGCTTGAGATTTGCTATCCTGGCGATGGCAGCGCACCGAAGGCCTCAAGGGCGCGGGCGCGCGTCGCCTTGAGATCGACCATGGCTCGGGGATAGGTCTCACCGGGCACCACGCCCGCTTCGCGCAGTCTGTCCGCCTCGGCGCTGGACGGATCGTGAATGTGCTTGTCGGGCAACGCCGCGATTTCGGGAACCCACCGCCGTACATAGGTGCCATTGGGGTCAAAGCGTTCGCCCTGGGTTACCGGATTGAAGATGCGGAAATAGGGTGCCGCGTCCAGCCCGCAGCCCGCGACCCATTGCCAGCTTGCCGGATTGTTCGCCTCATCGGCATCGACCAGGCAATCCCAGAACCACTGCTCGCCCAGGCGCCAGTCGATCAACAAATTCTTGCTCAGAAAGGAGGCCACCAGCATGCGTACGCGATTGTGCATATAGCCGGTCTCCCAAAGCTCCCGCATCCCCGCATCGATGATCGGAATGCCGGTGCGGCCCATTTGCCATGCCCGCAACTGTTCCGGAGCCTTGCGCCAGGACAGGTCCTGGAATTTGCGCTGCATCGGTACCTGGCGGATGTCGTGTCGATGATACAACTGGTGATGGCTGAAGTCGCGCCAGGCCAGCTCGGACAGGAATTTCTCGATCGCCGCGGCCTTGTCCGGGTGCGCATGCGCATGGGCCCGTGTAGCGTGCCAGATCTGCCGGGCGCTGATCTCGCCGAACCGCAGATGCGGCGACAATCGGGAGGTCGCGTCCACGCCGGGAAAGTCGCGATCTCGGGGGTAGCCGGCAACCTGCTGGTCAAGGAAAATGTCGAGCCGCTCCTGTGCGGAGGCTTCCCCGACCGTCCAGTACGGCACAAGCTTGTCCGCCCAATGCGGCTGCTCATATCCGGTGTCGATCGCCGGCGCCTTGATCTTGTCCCCTCTGCGGGATGGACGGGCCAGCGGCTGATCAATGTGTTGCTCTTTGAGCGACTTCCAGAACGGGGTGAACACTGAATAGGGCTTTCCTTGCCCGGTCTCGATATCCCAGGGTTCGACAAGCACATTGCCGGGGTAGGACGTGACGGTCACGTCCTTATCGCGGAGAGCGGATTTGATTTCCGCATCCCGCCGACGATCTGCCGGCGCATAGCGCCGGTTCCAGTGAAGTGCCTCAGCGCCCGTTTCGCGCAGGACCTCGTCCATTACCGCCCGGGCCGGGCCCGTTTCGACCCGCAGCGGCACCCCGATATCGGCCAGCGATCCTGCAAGCGCCTTCAGCCCGTGGTGCAGCCACCAGCGCGCAGCGGCGCCGGGAGCCCGCATGTCATCATCGGTTTCGTGGATATAGAGCGCTACGATGCGTTCGCCCGAACGGCATGCGGCTGCGAGGGCAGGATTGTCGGACAGTCGCAGATCGTTGCGCAACCAGACAAGGTGTGTAGGCATGGAAAACCTCTTGGTATTCCTGCACTACGTCGCCGGCACCAGGATGGTTTGGAATTATTCCAGAAGTTCGGCCAGTTCCTCCAGAGCCGCGTTCCAGGCCTCCATCGAGAAGATGCGGGTCTGCGCATCCGCGTGAGGCAAGCCACGTTCGGTAAGGGTGATGCGGGTGCTGTCATCACCAATGGCCATGAACGCAATGTCGAGCACGAAGATCAGTTCGCTGTCGTCACCTTCATCCTTGTGGATCCAGGACAGCACAAGGCGCTCATCCTCCACGAAGGTCAGGACGTCGCCGCTGACTTCGTGGTCGGCCTCATCCTCGTCTTCGGCAAAGGTGACAAAGCGGTACTGCCCGCCTTCAAAGGCGTCGAACTCGGCCTCGTCCGCTTCCCATTGTTCGATCAGGGCCGGGTCCGTCCAGGCGGCGAAAACGTCGGACACATGCGCGGCAATGGTCCGCGTCAGCGTGATCTGGCTTTCGCCATCATCATCCATGCCATCGCTCATGATGTAATCCTCTCAGGATGCAGTTCAGCCGTCCGCGGCAGGAAGACAGTCAGAATACCCAAGGCTGGCAGGAAGGCGCAAATCTGGAAGACGGCGATCATGCCGATCCAGTCTGCCAGAGCGCCCATTACCGCGGCGCCAAGCGCGCCAATGCCAAAGGCGAATCCGAACACGAAACCGGCAATCATGCCCACTTTTCCCGGCACCAGTTCCTGGGCATAGACCACCATTGCCGAAAATGCCGAGGACAGGATGAGCCCGACCATGATGCTCATCACACAGGTCCAGAACAGGTCGAGATAGGGCAGGGCCAGGGTGAAGGGCAGGGCGCCCAGGATCGACACCCAGATCACGGCGAGGCGCCCATATTTGTCCCCCACAGGCCCCCCGATAAACGTCCCTGCCGCCACTGCACCCAGGAAAGCAAAGAGATAGAACTGCGCCTCCTGGGCCGAGAGCGCGAACTTCTCGATCAGGAAGAAGGCATAATAGCTTTTGAGGCCCTCGATATAGATGAACTTGCTCAGGAGCAGGGCCCCGATCACCGCGAAGGCCACTATCAGCCGTTGCCGCGACAGTGCGGGTTTGCGGATGATTGCCGCGGGTCGCGCGGCCGACTGCCGTTGGTGATCGACAAACCAGCGTCCCACATGGGTCATGAGCAAGAGGCCGAGGGCGGCCACGATCAGGAACCAGAATACGCTTGCCTGCCCCATGGGCAGTAGAATCAACGCAGCCGCGAGGGGGCCGAGTGCCGTTCCGGCGTTACCACCCACCTGGAACAGGGATTGCGCGAAGCCCAGCCGGCCGCCTGAGGCCATTCGCGCCACCCGCGACGCCTCCGGATGGAAAAGGGCCGATCCTGTACCTAGGACGACCGAAGCGGCAAACAGCAGCCAGAAACCATTGGCCGCCGCCAGCATGGCGACCCCCGCCGCGACGATGGCCATGGACAATGCCAGCCAATAGGGTTTCGGCTTGATGTCACCCGAAAGCCCGAATGCCGGTTGCAGAAGGCAGGCCGTGATTTGCTGGCCCAGCGTCAGCAGTCCGATCTGCAGGTAGCTCAAGCCATAGCTTTCCTTGAGCAACGGATAGAGCGCGGGCAGCATGAACTGCAATAGGTCGTTCAGCAAATGGGCGCCGCTGACGGCAAGTATGATCGTCAGCGCGGTGCGTTGCGCGTCCGGCGCGGGAGCGGCGGCAATGGTGGTCATGAAAAATCGCCGGAATGTCGAAATACTGCCGTCCTACGCCAGTCAGCGCGCAAGGGCAATCGTGGGATAACGGCCAATTGGGGATGAAGGGAAATGGCTCCGCGAGCTGGACTCGAACCAGCGACCATTCGATTAACAGTCGAACGCTCTACCAACTGAGCTATCGCGGAACACTTTCGTGCGCCCTCTTTGCGAAGGCGTGGTCCGTGTACCCAAACCGATCCGGTTTGCCAAGCCCCTAATCTCGCCTCGTGTGAATAAGTTGTCACTCCTCTGACGAACGGGCCCGGCGGGACAGACCGATCAGGTCTTCCATCGTGTTGAGATTGGCGAAGGGATCGACGTCACATGCGTCTGCCCAATCTACCTCCACCGCGCCCAGCTCGGCCAGCAAAGCCTTGGCGCTACGGGGTGCGGTGCCGGCCCCGATCCGCTCAGGCAAGCTGGCCAAATCCGAAACACGCCAGGCCGCATTGGTGGGGTAGATATTTCCGCGCCAGCTCGCCTGCGCCGCACGGGCGCCCCCGGAAAGTGCATCCACCAGCCTGGGCACAAAGTTGTCCGGAAGAAATGGCGTGTCGACCGCGACCGAAAGCAGGATTGTGTCCGGTTGCGCTGTCTCGCGAATATGGCTGGCCGCCGCAATCAGTCCTGCAAGCGGGCCACCAATGGGCAGATCGAGGTCAGTCAGGCCAATCCCAAAACCGCCATTGGCGCCATCTCGACCCGTCGATACCAGAAGTGTTTCATGACTGAGGCCAAGCTGATCTATGACCCGTTGAAGCAGCGTCCTTCCGCCGACGCGGAGGTCCGCCTTCCGCACCTGGCCAAGGCGGCTGCCAGAGCCACCGGCCAATATGACAGCGAATACGGTCACTTCCCTTGGCCCTGCCGCAGCAGAATCAGCAATGCGATGCCGCCCACAAGTCCCCAGAAGGGTGCCCCCACCCCGGCCACAGTGATTCCTGAGGCGGTGGTTACAAAGGTTAGAATGGCGGGAAGCCGTGCTTCCTCGGCCGCCAGTGCACCGGCCAAAGCGCCCGCCAGGCTGGAAAAAAGCGCCAGTCCGGCCACGGCCTGAATCAAGACTGGGGGCACGGCCGCCACAAAGGCTGCGGCCAGTCCGGCCACCAGACCGAGCAGCATATAGGTCGTTCCGGCGGCAACAGGTGCAGGCCATCGGCGATCCGGATCGCTATGGGATTCGGGGCCGGCGCAAATGGCTGCGGTGATGGCGGCCAGATTGCTGGTAATACCGCCCACGGCCGCGGTGGCGGCGCTGGCCAAGCCAGTCAGGACGAACAGTGGACCAGGCTGCAATTTGTATCCATTGGCCTGCATCACGGCGATGCCCGGCAAGTTCTGTGACGCCATGGTTACCACATAGAGCGGCAACGCAATGCGTACGATCGCATCGATCGTGAAGCTGGGCAGAACCGGGACAAGCGTAGGCCAGGCGCCGTCAAAAGTGTCGGGCGGCAACTGAGTCGTTGTGGCGAGAATGATACCCGTGGCCACCACGGCGAGCGGCACCGCATAGCGGCGCGCAAAGCGCAGGCCAAGCGCCCAGACCGCAATGATGGGCAGGGCATGCCAGGGCATTTCGCCGACGGCGTTGAGCGGCGCAAGGCACAGCGTCAGCAGCATGCCGGCCAGCATCGCATTGGCAATGGCTGAAGGGATGGCCGCAATGGCACGCGCGAGTGGCCTGATCAGCCCAGTGAGAATCACAAGACCCGCACAGACGAGAAAGGCGCCGGCCACCGCAGGAAATCCGCCAACGGGTTCTCCCACCGTCAGCAGGAACGCCGCCCCCGGCGTACTCCAGGCAAAGCTCACGGGTATGCGAACCCGCCATGCAACCACAATATTAAGTATGGCGATGGCCAGGCAGATGGAAAACAGCCCGGATCCCGCCTGTTGCGGCGTGGCTCCGGCAGCGCTCAGCGCAGCCAGTATGAGCGTGAACGTGCTTGCGCTGCCCACGATCGCCGCAAGCGCTCCTGCCATGACGGGTTGGGCAAAATCGGAACGGTTGAGTGATGCTGCGCCGACGGACATGGCGATTCCCTGGACTTGAACGCCGCGCAAGCTAGCCGCTTGCACCCCTCGGCGCCACCCGGTCACCAACCCTCATGTCGCTGGAAACTGGAGGCCGCGTCCGGAATCGAACCGGAGTACACGGATTTGCAATCCGCTGCGTAACCACTCCGCCACGCGGCCTCTGGCCGCTGTACCTATTGGACGCCAATCGCTTATGCAATAGGCTGCGTGGGGCAGGGTGAATTTTCTGGCGCGCACTGCGGGGCGGGCAGAAGGGCGGTCGGCATTTGCCACGCCGAGGGCTGGTGAGAAACAGGCAGTCGATGCAGTTCAAGGTGACCTCGGCCTACTATGACGAAGCAAGCAAGTATTTGCTTTACACCGCGACCGGCGAGCGAGACGGCGCCAAATATACCGTCTCTTCCCGTGTGAAATGCCTCAAGCCGCCCAATACGCCCGAGCGGCTGCATATGGTCGTTCTCCTGGCCCTGACCGACCAGTTCAAGCGTCCCAGCCCCTCTGGCAAACGCGGCTAGCCGCACGGCGCCCGGCCCACACTGCTCTGCCCAGTGTGATGGAACGCTCGATGGAACTCCGAATTGCTCCGATATCAGCAAGGAGAGTTTATATGGTCGAGGACAAGCATCGAACCGAACCCGCGCCTTTGGAGACGGAGCGCGGCGAGCAGCAGGACGATAACATAGATGATCTGGGTCATCGTCCCGACGGCACCGAACAGGACCAGCCAGTCGACCCGGCCGATGACGATTCGACTGGCTCGAAAGGCCCTGGGTTCGGCTCAGCCAACAGATAATTCGTAGCGTCCGGTCAAGGCCGGTTGCCTTTGCAAGGACAAACGCATATTCACGTCCAGCATATGCAACCTCGGAATATCAACTTGGCCGGCATCGACTACAAACTTGCCCGCAAAGCCATGGTCGACGGCCAGATTGCTGTCAGTTCCGTGGTCGACCGTCGTCTGCTGGCGGCGTTTCTCGATATTCCGCGCGAGCGATTTCTGCCCGAGGATCGGCGCGCGATGGCCTATAGCGATGTCCCGCACCCGCTCGGGAACGGCCGGGTTCTGCCACCGGCAGTGCAATTTGCCCGGATCGCCCAGCTCGCAGCCATTGGCCCCCAAGACCGCGTTCTGGATGTCGGCAGTGGTAGTGGCTATTCGGCTGCTATTCTGGCCCGGCTGGCCGTTGCGGTCGTTGCCTATGAAGGCGACAAGGAACTGGTAACCATTGCCCAGCACACTTTGGGCGATCTCGATATCACCAACGTCTCGGTGGTCACCGATATTCGCGAAGCGCAGGCTGCTGGGCCATATGACGTGATCCTTCTTGAGCAAGCCATACTCGAACCTCCTGAGACCTATCTGTCTTGTCTGGCGCTGGGTGGCAGACTGGTCGCGGTTGTAGGCTTAGGGCGGGCAGGTGTGGCGACCCTATGGACCCGAACAGCGGAAGGTGTGGTATCGAGGCCGCATTTCAATGCGTCTCTTCCAACACACCTGCCGGACGATCGGCGCGAGGAGTTCGTGTTTTGAGGGCGTCTGTTGCCATACGGCCACGCATCGGCAAGAAGATGCAATTAAAGTTTGCTACTATTGGCCTGAATCGGTTGTACACCCCAATGGGCGGGCATATCTGTTTGGGGGTCTGGAGGCGGGTTGATGAATAGTTTTCGGTTTATGCGGGTTGCCGCCTGCGCCCTGTTGCTCACCTGTTCGTCTGTGGCGGTTTCGCAAGCACAGTCTATCAGCCAGGCACTGGCATCGGCTTACGATCATGCCCCCGACCTACAGTCTGCCCTGCTGAGCGCAAAGGCCTCCGCTGAAGGGATTGTCCAGGCCAAGGCCGGAGCGCTGCCAACCATTGGCGCGTCCATCAGCGGCAACCAGAGCGCCAATCTTGTTGGCGGCAACTGGACCAGCGGCAGCTCGCTGACTACGGGCCTCTCCTACAACCAGACCATCTACGACAACAATCGCACCGCGGCCCGCGTTGAGGCCGCCCGCGCCGCCGCCGAAGTGGCCGAATACCAGATCCGCAACACCGAGCAGAACGTGCTGCTGCAGGTGGTGCAGGCCTATATGTCGGTATTGAGCGGGCGCGACCTTGTGGCCCTGCGTCGCGACAATATCACCTTCTTCCAGGCCCAGTTGCAGTCCGCGCAGGATCGCCTCGATGTCGGCGAGGGTACGCGCATCGATGTCGCTCAGGCCCAGGCGCGTCTGGCACAGGGTCAGGCCGCCTACCAGGCTGCTGTCAGCACCCTGCAGACCAGCGAAGCTACTTTCCAGCGCCTGGTCGGCCAGCGTCCGCAAGGGCTTTCGACCAGTCACGGCTATGCCAATCTGATCCCGCGATCCATTGATGCTGCCATTGCCGAAGCGGAGATCGGGCATCCGGCCATCATGCTTGCCAAGGCCAGCATCCGTGCCGCCCAGGCAGGCAGCGATGCCGCTCAGGCCGCCTTCGGCCCAACGGCGACCGTGTCGGGTTCGCTTGGCTCCAGCTGGACCGGGCCGTCGGGCGGCCCGCGCGACGGTATAAGTGCCTCCTTGGGCTTTCAGATCACCATCCCGATCTATGCCGGCGGTGCAATCGGTTCGGGTGTGCGTCAGGCCAATCTGAACCAGATCAAGTCCGAGGTCGACGCCATGGCGGCCTACGACCAGATTCGCGAAGCCGTCATCTCCGCCTGGACCGGTATTCAGAGCGCCGATGCGCAGATCAGCGCCGCCCGGGCTGCGGTGACCTCCAGCAACACCGTGCTCGATGGGGTCATTCAGGAACGCGATCTGGGCACAGCCACCACGCTCGACGTCCTCAATGCCCAGGCCGATCTGACCAGCGCCCGCGAAACCCTGATCAACGCGTCCAACGGCAAGACCATCGCAACCTTCTCCCTCCTCAGCGCCATGGGGCGCCTGACCGCGCGTGATCTTGGCCTCCCGGTCCAGATCAAGACGGCCGTGCCCTATACGCAGGCGGTCGAGGATGTCTGGCAGGAACTGCGGACGGTCGTGGTCGAATAGACCCCAGCGACGCCTCAAGATGATGTGGCCGGGCAAGTCCCGGCCACAACTTTTCGTGGAAGACCTTCACTTCCCGCCTTGGGATGATTCCTAAATCGGCCCCTTATGTTTAAGCTGTTCCTTACGAATCAGGGTTGGCGGCTGCGGACGTCTCCCCAGTCGGGCGCATGAGTAAGAGGCACTGATGAACAAGCCGGCACCCAAAGAACCGTCCATGGATGAGATTCTGTCGTCCATCCGGCAGATTATCGCCGACGATGATGCTGCCGGTGCACCCCGCCGTCCATCGGTGCAGTCGGCCCCGCCGCCGATGCAGGCGGCACCCGCCAAGCCGCTGGGCGAGCAGGATGATCGCGACCTCAGCGACATGCTGGACGACATCGAGCCCCTGGCGCTGTCTCCCTCCCAGATCGTGGAAGAGGGTGATGATGTCGAAGGGTTCAGCTTCGACTCCATCCTTGCCGATACGGAAGGGGCGGATGCCGAGGGCCCGTCTCTGGTGGAGGCCGAGGACGTCACCTTCGATGCCGAGGATGATCTGCCCAGCTTCGATCCCGCGCCCACCCGCGAATTGCCGGAAGACAAGCCGCAGCCGGTGGCTAAGGCCGCACCCCAGCCCAGGTTCGATCCCGAGCCTGAGCCTGTCTTCGAACCGGAGCCGGTTGAAGAGCCCATGGCCCAGGCCGATGCTTTGCCCGATCCCACTTTGACAGCCGACATGGCCGATGAGTTGCTGGAGCCTGCAACGCGCGCCGCCGTGCGCGGTTCGATCGGCAAGCTGACCGCGCTTGGCATTGGCAATCCGAGCCTGACCATTGAAGCCATGATGCGGGATATGCTGCGCCCCATGCTCAAGGAATGGCTGGATGAAAATCTGCCTGCCGTGGTCGAGCGCATGGTCGAGAAGGAAATCGCCCGGGTCTCGCGCGGCGAGTGACTTCGAACCGTCCCGCAGGGCAAATCCCTCCGGTGGAGGGATTTGAGGTGAGAAGGCCATGAGAGCTACGCTCGAATGGCGAGCGTCCCGCAGGGCAAATCCCTCCGGTGGAGGGATTTGAGGTGAGAAGGCCATGAGAGCTAAGCTCGAATGGCGCGCGTCCCGCAGGGCAAATCCCTCCGGTGGAGGGATTTGAGGTGAGAAGGCCATGAGAGCTATGCTCGAATGGCAAGACCGTCCCGCAGGGCAAATCCCTCCGGTGGGGGCATTTGAGGTGAGAAGGCCATGAGAGCTATCCGCGAATGGCGCGTGGCTTCGCCTTGACCCCGCACCCCGCATTTGCTTGAAGACTGCCAACCTATTCCGGCCCGCCACGGTCTATCCTGGCGGGTCGCTGCTGTTCGCGAGTGACGTGATGCTTGAAAAGACCTATGAACCCGCCGCCGTGGAAAGCCGCATCTACGATGCCTGGCTGGACGCCAACGCCTTTGCGGCCGGGGCAGGGGCCAAGCCCGGGGCGGAAACCTTCACCATCGTCATTCCGCCGCCCAATGTCACCGGCTCGCTCCATATCGGGCACGCGCTGAACAATACCATCCAGGACATTTTGGTGCGCTTCAACCGTATGTTGAAGAAGGACGTGCTCTGGCAGCCGGGCACCGACCACGCCGGCATCGCCACTCAGATGATCGTCGAGCGCCAGCTCGCCGAGAAGCAGCTCGATCGCCGCACCATGGGCCGCGATGCCTTCATTGATCGGGTCTGGGAATGGAAAGCCGAAAGCGGCGGCACCATCATGAATCAGCTCAAGCGCCTGGGCGCTTCGGCCGACTTCAGCCGCGAACGCTTCACCATGGGCGATCGCGGCCAGCCTGATGACCAGATGGTTCGCGCCGTCACCAAGGTTTTTGTCGAACTCCACAAGCGCGGCCTCATCTATCGCGCCAAGCGCCTGGTGAACTGGCATCCGGGCCTCGAAACCGCCATCTCCGATCTCGAAGTGGAGAATATCGAGGTCAAGGGCCACATGTGGCATCTGCGCTATCCGCTGGCCGATGGCGTAACCTACCAGTTCCCGATTGTGGACGAAGAGGGCAACGTCATTGGCCACGAAACCCGCGACTACATAATCGTTGCCACCACCCGGCCGGAAACCATGCTGGGCGACGTCGCCGTTGCCGTGCATCCCGAAGACGAGCGCTATGCCGGCCTTGTCGGCAAGTTTATCGAGCTGCCGCTGGTCGGCCGCCGCATTCCTGTCGTTGCCGACGAGTACGCCGACCCGACGCTGGGCACTGGCGCGGTGAAGATCACCCCGGCTCATGACTTCAACGACTTTGAAGTCGGCACGCGCGCCGGAGTCGAACCGATCAATGTCTTCACCACGCGCGGCGCCATCATCGATGCCGATTTCGTCCCCGCAAAATATCGCGGCATGGATCGCTTCGAGGCCCGCAAGGCCATCGTCGCCGATCTCACCGCCATGGCCGAGGATAACCCGACGCGCGGCCTCAGCCATATCGAAGACAAGAAGATCATGGTGCCCCATGACGAGAAGTCCAAACTCGTCGTCATCGAGCCCTTCCTGACCGACCAGTGGTGGGTCAAGGCCGACGTACTGGCCCAGCCGGCGCTCGCCTCGGTGCGCGAGGGCCGTACCAAATTCGTGCCCCAGCAGTACGAAAACACCTATTTCGCCTGGCTCGAAAACATCAAGCCGTGGTGCATTTCGCGCCAGCTCTGGTGGGGTCACCAGATTCCGGCCTGGTACGGTCCGGACAACGAGGCCTTCGTTGCCTATAGCGAGGAAGAGGCAAAGGCCGCTGCTGAAAAGCACTATGGCAAGCCCGTCGAACTGACCCGTGATCCGGATGTGCTCGACACCTGGTTCTCCTCCGCCCTCTGGCCGTTCTCGACCCTGGGCTGGCCCGACGAGACCCCCGAGCTGAAGCGCTATTATCCGACCGACGTTCTGGTCACCGGTTTTGATATCATCTTCTTCTGGGTCGCCCGCATGATGATGATGGGCCTCGAATTCCTCGACAAGGAACCGTTCCACACCGTCTATATGCATGCCCTGGTCCGCGACGAGAAGGGCCAGAAGATGAGCAAGACCAAGGGGAACGTCATCGACCCATTGAAGCTCGTCGACGAATATGGTGCCGACGCGACCCGCTTTACTCTCGCTGCCATGGCCGCGCAGGGTCGCGACCTCAAGCTCGCCATTTCCCGGGTCGAGGGCTATCGAAATTTCGTCACCAAGCTCTGGAATGCGGCTCGTTTCCTCGAGATGAATGAATGCCGCCGCGTCGAAGGTTACGACCCCAAGGCCAACGCGCTGCCCCTCAATCGCTGGATTGTCGGTGCCACCGCCCGCGCCCTCGCGTCCGTGCGTTCGGGCATCGAGGACTACAAGTTCAACGAAGCTGCCAACAGCGCCTATGACTTCGTCTGGGGCACCTTCTGCGACTGGTTTGTGGAATTCGCCAAGCCCGTCTTCATGGGCGAGGACGAAGCGGCCAAGGCCGAAACCCGCGCCACCGCTGCCTGGGCGCTCGACCAGATCCTGATCATGCTGCATCCGATGATGCCCTTCGTCACCGAAGAGCTGTGGGAAGAAACCGGCAAGTTCGGTCCGGCGCGCGAGAGCATGCTGATCACCACTGAATGGCCCGATCTCTCGGGCCATGAAGACGTGGAGTCCGACGCCGAATTGGCCTGGCTGATCGACGTCATTTCCAATGTCCGTTCGGTCCGCGCCGAGATGAACGTGCCGGCCGGCGCCAAGCTGCAAATGGTGGTCACCGGGGCAGGGGAGCAGACCTTGTCGCGCCTCGTTGCCGGCACCTCGCTGATCTCTCGTCTGGCCCGTCTCGAAGAGATTTCGCCGCGAAACGAAGTGCCGGGTGAATCTGCTCAGTTCGTCGTCGGCGATTCAACCTTCGCCTTGCCTTTGGCTGGCGTCATCGACATCGCAGTCGAAAAGGCCCGCCTGGAAAAGGAAGTCGGCAAGCTCGACGGCGAGATTGCACAGATCGATAAGAAGCTTGGCAATGAGCAATTCGTGTCCAAGGCACCCGAAGAGGTGATCGAGGAGCAGAAGTCGCGCCGCGAGGCGGCCATTGAGCGTCGCACGAAAATTGGGGAGGCGCTGCAGCGCCTGAGCTGATCGTCATGAGCAACACCGCCAAAACGCCGAACGAACGAGCACTGTTCAACGGACTTGTGGGCAGCGGTGCGGTGCTCATCTTTGACGGCAAGGGCGGGATGACGCGGCACGAACCCGATGACGATCATCCCGCCGTGCCGTCTGGCGGCTTCAAGCTCGTTGTCGGCAATTCCAAGGGTCCCGAATTCAAGCTCTGGCTCAAGAACGAATTGGGCGAGTTCAACTCGGGCCTTGTCACGGCACCGACCTCCCGTAGCCGCTGCAGTGTGCTCGACGACAGGGCCCTGGTCATCCTGCGGGTCGTACGCCCTGGCGCCGAGCCGCACGATGTGGGGCGGCAGTTCCTGACCATCTGGATCGAGAAGAGCCGGGTGATCATTGCCTCGGAGCTGAACATCCTGGATTTCCTCGGCCTTGCTAGGGTCGAGCAGGTTGAACACGCTCCCACCAGCCCCGCTGACCTCATCGCCCGCCTGGCCCTCCGCGCCACAGACCGGCTGGAGCCGCTGATCGAGATGCTCGGGGACCGCTTGGATGAGGTCGAGGAAAGCCTGATCACCAACCGGACGGAAAGAGCCCAGGACAATCTCGAACACTTGCGGCGCACCTTGATCAGCTTCCGCCGGCTTGTCTGGCCGCAGCGCGACGCCCTCACCACGCTGGAAGTCGAGGACCTGTCCTATTTCTCGGATCGTGATCGGCTACGTTTGCGCGAAGCGGCGCTGCGAACCGCGCGCATCGGCGACGAGCTTCAGGCGCTGTCCGAGCGGGCAGTCCTCGTGCATGAAGAGATCATCGACGATCGCGCCGAACAGATGAACAAGGCCATGCTGCTGCTGGCCGCCGTAACGGTGATCTTCTCGCCGCTGACATTGATCACCGGTCTGCTGGGCATGAATGTCGCCGGCATTCCTTTCGCTGAAAGCGGTGCGGCTTTCTGGGTGGTCTGTGCCGCCATCGTGGGGCTGGGGCTTATCGTGCTGTGGGTGATGCGGCGACGCCACTGGATGTAGCGCCGCCGTGACGCGTCAGATGCGCCCCTGCATCGCATGCAGTGCGGCATAAGCGCCGTTCTGGTCCATCAACTGCTCATGCGTCCCTTCCTCGACAATCCCCTCCGGCAAGAGCACCAGGATGCGATCTGCATGGCGAACGGTCGATAAGCGGTGCGCGATGACGAGCGTCGTGCGTCCCTTGACCAGCGTCATCAGGGACTGCTGGATCGCGCGCTCACTCTCATTGTCCAATGCGCTGGTGGCCTCGTCGAAAATCAGCACCGGCGGGTTCTTGAGAAAGGCCCGGGCAATTGTCAGTCGCTGCTTCTGCCCACCGGAGAGCTTGACGCCGCGCTGACCGATATCGGTGTCATAACCCTGGGGCAGGAAGGTGATGAAATCATGCGCATTGGCGGCCTTGGCAGCCGCAATGATTTCGTCCTCCGACGCGTCCGGGCGGCCATAGCGCAGATTGTCCGCCACAGTGCCGCTGAACAGATACACATCCTGCTGGACCACGCCCACATTCCGTCGCAGCGAAGACAGCGTCACTTGGCGTACGTCTTGCCCGTCCAGCGTCACCTTGCCGGCATCGACGTCATAGAAGCGCGGGATCAGGCTGCAAAGTGTGCTCTTGCCCACCCCTGACGGACCGACGAGCGCGACGAACTCACCCGGGCGGATGGTCAGTGAAAGACCAGACAACACCCCTGGCGCGTCGGACTCATAGCGAAAGCTGACATTATCGAACGCGATCGCGCCGCGAACGCGTTCAAGCGCATGGGCCTCCGGCGCATCGGCAATATCGGGGTCGGTTTCGAGCAATTCCATTGCCCTGACAAACCCCGTATATCCTTCTTGCCAAAGGCGGATGAAATTGTCGAAGCGCTTGATCGGATCGAGCAGCACACCCACGCAAAGCAGCAGGGTGAGCAGCCCCGCCGCCTCGATTTCGCCCGACAGCATCCGCATGGCGCCCAACACGATCACCACGATCGTGACCAGTTGCGCAAAGCCGTCCATGCCGCTCCACAGCAAGGCTTCGCTGCGATAGCCATCGGATCGGGAGCGCAGGAAGCGGGCATTTTCCGCCTCGAAGCGCGCCATCTCGTCGGCCTCATTGGCAAAGGATTGCACGACGCGGACGCCGCCCAGCGCATCCTCGACGCGCTCGTTCACCCCGGCAATCCGCTCCTTGGAGGTGCGCAGCGCAATGTTCATCTTGTTGTTGAAGTATAACGCGTAACCAATTGCGAACGGGAGCAGGCCTGCAATGGATAGCGCGATGATCGGATCAATCCAGATCAGCACCGCCATGGCGCCGGCGAACTTCAGCACGCTGATCGCAAGGTCCTCGGGACCATGATGGAACAGCTCGCCCAGCCACAGTGAGTCATTGGTGATCCGGCTCATCAGCTGGCCCGTGCGCTGCCGGTCATAAAAGCTGAACGACAGTCTCTGGCAGTGCTCGAACAGCTCGCTGCGCACCTGCGCCTCGATGCGGGCCCCCATCACGTGACCGCGATAGTCCACGAAATAGGTGGCCAGGGCCTGCACGGCGAAAATGGCCAGCAGGATGCCGCCGAGCTTCAGCAGCTCCCCCACGGCGTCGGGAGAGCCGGCCAGTTCCGGGAGCCGGGTGACAATCAGATTGGCCAGTAGCGGCAAGGCGATTGCCGTAACCGACACCAGCACCGCGCAGGCCAGCACGGCCATCAGCAGCGGCAGGTGCGGCCGGTAATAGGAAAGGAAGCGTCGCCAGCGCGCGCGACCAATGGCCGACGCGGCGGGCGACGTGCGTGGGACGAAGAAGAAACGGGAGAGGGCGCTAGCTCGTTTTGCGGCGCTCGCGGCTCCGGCAGAAGGTTTCAGAGACATGAATGTAGCTGTCCTGTTGCAGACCAAGGGTGTTCCGGTTGAACAGGATCGCTTTCATCATTCTCTCCCGCGCTCTGGCGCTACGCCGCAACTATGCGCGCACACCGCGCTCCATGCAACGCGCGGGGCTACCCTGCAGGCGCTCTGTGACGATTCGGCAACAAACCCTCCGATTCACCCTACGGAAATCTCACATCAACGATTTGGCGATGTTTCCCGCCACAATCTGATCTTATTGCAGGCTGCATGGCATTCGGGGGCGGGTGCTGGCACGACTGATCGACGCATGTGTGGCGGGTCAGGCAGTGCCGATTTATCCCCGGGGCAGATGAACGAGCAATTGGCGCAAGACGCCAGAAACGGTGGCTATGGACGACCCGCTTGAGAGCATGACTGTCTTGGCGCGCATCTCGTCCGGTGCAGGGGTCGCCAACCCTGAACGCGGTTGTGATGACTTGGGCCGAATGCTGTCACAAAGCGCGTTTACGAATTGTTCAGAACTCACTTTGTCCGGCCGCGTCATCCGGGCAATATCGTCACTTATCAATGGCGGCAGGGCATCAGCGCCCGTCGCATCGTCGGCCCTGTCTCAGCGGGGATCGGCTCTCGGTTATGCCCGTGATCGCCTGGGCAAAAGGAGTGTTATGCGCACCACTTGGGACAAGTCCCTTGCCTGCGCCGTGTCCGGAGCGTTACTGGCCCTGGGCCTGGCCGCGCCCGCTTTCGCCCAGACTGCCGCCGAGGCGGCCCAGGATTTCGCCCGGACGCTCGACGGCACCGGCGCCTTTGTCTCCAACGACACCTATCTTTCCGCGCTCGAAAGCGACGCCGCCGCCGGTCGGCCCCTGGCGCTCTGGCAGCTTGGGACCATGTATGAAAATGGCGAGGGCGTCGACAAGGACCCGGTCAAGGCCTTTGGCTATTTTGCCCAGATCGCCAATCAGCATGCCGACGCTGCACCGCGCGGGCTGGAAGCCGATATCGTGGCCAATTCCTTCGTCAAGCTCGGCGAATATTTCCGCCTTGGTGTGCCCGAAGCGGGCATTTCCCAGAATCCGGCCGAATACCACCGCATGCTGATGCACGCCGCCACCTATTTTGGTGACCCCGAGGCGCAATATCGTATTGGCCTGCTGTACCAGCAGGAAGAAGGTCTGGGTCTGAGCCCGATGCTTTCGGCCCGCTGGCTCCAGTCCGCCGCCCACAAGGGCCATTGCCTGGCCCAGGCACAGCTTGGCAACCTTCTGTTCAACGGCATGGACACCTATCCGCCCCGTCCGGCCGAAGGCTTGATGTGGCTCAATCTGGCGCACACCACATGTCTGGGGACCTCGGACATCGGCGTGGCCGATGAGTTGCTGAATCGCGCAATGTCCATCGCCACGCCCGAAACCCGGGCCGCTGCGCTTGAGATGGCCAATTCCGGCGTTGCGGTCAGCGCCCAGTTCTGACGCCTCAGAAGCTGAAGGCGCCCTCGACCGGCACATGGTCACTGGGCTTGTCCCAGCCGCGCACGTCCTTGTGCACCACCACATCGTCCAGCCGGTCCGCGGCCTGGGGTGACAGCATCAGGTGGTCGATGCGGATGCCGGCATTGCGCCGCCACGCGCCCGCCTGGAAATCCCAGAACGTATAGGCTTCCTCGGCCGTGATCGCCCTCAGCGCATCAGTCATGCCCAGATTCCGCAGTATGCGGAATTTCTCCAGGCTTTCCGGGCGATAGAGCGCATCGCCCCACCAGGCCTTGGGGTCATGGGCGTCGATCGGCGCCGGGATCAGATTGAAATCACCCATCAGGATGAAGGGCTCTTCGAGCGCCAGGCGGCCTTCCACAAAGCTGTTGAGCCGGTCCATCCAGGCCAGCTTGTAAGGGAATTTTTCCGTATCCACCGGGTTACCATTGGGCAGGTAGATATTGCACACCCGCACCACACCGCCATCGAGCGAGAACACCCCCTCGATCAGGCGCGCCTGCTCGTCCTCGTCATTGCCCGGCAGGCCGCGATGCACCTCGTCGAACGGCAGCTTGGAGAGGAGGGCCACGCCGTTCCAGCTCTTCTGGCCGTGGGTTTCCACATTGTAGCCCAGGGCCTCGAACTCGGCGCGCGGGAAACCTTCGTCCACCGTCTTGATTTCCTGCAGGCCGACAATGTCGGGCTTCTCCTCCTCCAGCCAGCGCAGCACCAGTTCCAGGCGGGCCTTGATGCCGTTGATGTTCCAGGTCGCGATACGCAGGGTCATGGCGGGCCTCAGGTCAAATCGGAGTAGACGGCCTTGCGCAGGGCGCGCGGAAAAGCCAGCTCGCCACCATAGAACGCCGTATTGCTCAGCGAAACCATGGTGATCCGGTTCACCGGATCGATCGACCAGATGTGTCCGTAAATACCGCCCCAATTATTGGTGCCCGCCGGCCAATAAAGATCAGCTCGGGCGGGATCGGTCGTGTAGCTGCCGAGGAAGCTGAAGGCCTGGCCAGGCTCGCGCTCGTAGCCCATCTGGTCCTGCATGGCCATCTTCGCCGTTTCGGGCCTGAGCACAGCTCCGCCATCTGCCAGCATCGCATTGAGGAATCGAATGAAATCGGGGCCCGTGGTCGCCATGCCGCCGCCGCCGCACTCGAATGCCTTCTCGTTGAAGATCCGGGCAGGGGAGAAGCGGGTGATGCCACCCCAGGGGTTCTTGGCCGCGTGCGGCTCGCCCATGCGCACTGGCCTGTCTTCGCCATCGGCATAGGGGACGGCAAGACGGTCGCGGTCGGTCACGTGGAAGGCTGTGTCGGCCATGCCAAGGGGTTCGGTCACATAATGCGCGACAGCGTCCCGCAAACGGCCGCCATGCAGCTTCGCGACGACGCCTCCGAGCACGTCGATCGCCATCGAGTAGAACCAGGACGTGCCGGGCGGATAGGAAAGCTCCTGCGCGCCGAGCAGCGGCAGCAACTCATCCAGGTGCATATCCGTATCGGTCAGCCCGGCGCTGATCCGCGGGTCCTTGTCCGAATAATCGTAGATCAGCCCGGCGGTGTGCGTCAGCAGGTGCTTGAGCGTGATCACCGGCTGACTGCCGTCGGCCAGCTTTGGTTTGAAATAGGGCAGATAGTCCGTGACAGGATCGTCTACGCGCACCAGTCCTTTGTCGGCCATTGCCAGCAATGTGGCCGCCACCATCGGTTTGGTCAGCGACGCCGCGCGGAAAATCGTGTCCTGCTGCATCGGCGTCCCGGCCTCACGGTCGGCGAGCCCGGCTGCGCGTTGATGGATGATCTGACCATCCTTGGAGATAACGACCACGGCGCCAACCAGCTTGCCGCTGGCAACCGCCTCATCGATCACTTTGTCGGTGGCTTGCATATTGGTCACGGCATTCCTCCCCGCCTTCTTGTGCCGGGTCGCTGCCGATTCAACAACAGTAACTTGTTGCTAGACCGCAAAACTCGTGCCGCAGCCACAGGACGCGACCGCGTTGGGGTTCTTGATTTGGAAGGACTGCCCGATCAGGTCGTCGACAAAGTCAATCTCCGCCCCACCCATGAACTCCAGGCTCAGGGAATCAATCAGAACGGTCGCATCGCCCTTCTGCAACACCAGATCATCACTGGCGGGTGTTTCCTGCACCAGATTGTATTCGTACTGGAAACCCGAACAACCGCCGCCAGCCACCGAAATCCGCAGCACCGTACCGGGCGCTTCCTTGGAAAGGATGCGCGAGACGCGCTTGGCGGCGCGATCCGAAAGGGTTACGGCAGGGGCATCGGCAAGTGCTGCGTCGGTCATGGGAAATCCCGTGTCGGTCGTAATGTCATAACGCTGGTCATAAGATAGGCGTTCAACGCCGGGTTGCAAAGGGCCGAACAGAGCAGATGCGAAACACCGCTTCCTACGCCAGCAAGGCATCGCAGTCCCTCGGACGTCTCTATGACACGGGGGCAAGTCCCACGCGCTCAGAATTTCAGCGCGATCGGGATCGCATCATCCACTCAACGGCCTTTCGCAGGTTGCAGCACAAGACGCAGGTTTTCCTGGCCCACGAAGGCCGCCACTTCCGCAACCGGTTGACCCACACGCTGGAGGTCAGCCAGATCGCGCGATCCATCGCGCGGGCGCTGGAACTGGATGAGGATCTGGCCGAAGCCATCGCCCTCAGCCATGATCTGGGCCATACACCTTTCGGTCACGCTGGCGAGCGGGCGCTTGATCGAGCCATGGAGCCCTTCGGCGGCTTCGATCACAACGTACAGGCATTGCGGGTCGTGACACGCCTGGAGAACCGCTACGCAGAGCACGATGGCCTCAATCTGACTTGGGAGACGCTGGAAGGTATTCTCAAGCACAACGGGCCTCTGCCGCATCTGGTTGACCTGGCGGAACTTCCGGTGCCGGCGGACCTGCGCGTCAACACCCATGCCAGTCTCGAGGCCCAGGTTGCCGCGATTGCTGACGACATTGCCTACAATGCCCATGACATTGATGATGCTCTGCGGGCCAACCTCGTAACGCTCGAGGATTTCCTGGGCGTCCCCATGGCCGGCTCGATCGTAGAGGAAGTCTTTGCGCTTTATCCCGGCATTGCCGCCAAGCGGCAGACCCATGAAGTGCAGCGGCGGATGATCACCCGTGCCGTCGAGGACGTTATTGTCACCGCCCAGAAAAACATTGCATCCGCGGGCGTGTCGTCTCCTGAGGACGTCCGGCAGGCCGGCCGTACCCTGGTGGGCTTCTCCGCAGGCATGGCTTCGGACGAAAAACAGCTGAAATCCTTCCTGTTCAACCGTGTCTACCGCCATGAAGACGTCATGGTGCCGGTGCGCGAGAGCGAAGCCGTGGTGGAGCGTCTCTTCGCCGCCTATATGGCCGACGCCGATATGCCGGGTCGCTGGGGCGAAGCCGGCAGGGCGGTGGCCGGCCTCGAGCGCGCGCGCATTGTCGCTGACTATATCGCCGGAATGACTGATCCTTACGCGCTCGACGAGCATCAACGCTTGTTTGACGCTCGACCGGATTTCCGTTAACCGGACCGCATATCGGTGAGGCGACCTTTGCCCCGTCCCCAACCTCAGGTCCGTCCTCGGGCTTGACCTGAGGACCTCTCTCAACACCGCCGAAGCGGCGGCCGGCCCTCGGGTCGAGCCCGAGGGTGGACTGGCGGTTGTGGCAAAGTCGAACTTCGCCCAAACAGGACACATTGGTTACAGGCCATGGACATTTTCGCCCTTTTCACCACCCGGGTCACCGAGGCCCTGCGCGCCGACTATCCCCAGCTCGACAATGAGCTGCTGACGCGTGTCGTGGTGGAGCCGCCGCGCGACCCTGCCCATGGCGACCTGTCGACCAATGCGGCAATGGTTGTGGCCAAGCCCTTGGGCAAGAACCCGCGCGAAGTTGCTGCAGGTCTGGTGGAGCGCTTCAAATCCGCTCCGGACATCACCTCCGTTGAAGTGGCCGGCCCTGGCTTCATAAATTTCCGGCTCGCGGACTCCATCTGGCACCAGGTCCTCAAGGCCGTCGGCGCGCAGGGCGAGAACTATGGCCGCACGAACCTGGGCAAGGGCGAGCGGGTCAATGTCGAATATGTCTCGGCCAACCCGACCGGCCCCATGCATGTGGGCCACACACGCGGCGCCGTTTTTGGCGACGCGCTTGCTTCGCTCATGGCCTGGTCGGGTTATGACGTAACCCGCGAATATTACATCAACGATACCGGAGGCCAGACAATAATCCTGGGCGAGTCGGCCCTCCTGCGCTATCGCGAGGCGCTGGGCGAAACGATTGAGATTCCGTCTGGCTTCTATCCCGGAGACTATCTGATCCCCGTGGGCAAGGCGCTTGCCGCCGAGTATGGCAAGTCGCTGCTCGACATGTCCGAGCAGGAAGCCGTGCTCATCGCGCGTGAGGCGGCCCTCGCTGCCATGATGGATCTGGTCAAGGCTGACCTGGCCCAGCTCAACATCCATCACGACGTCTTCTTCTCCGAACGCACACTCCACGGGCAGGGCGGTGACATCCAGACAACGCTGGACTGGCTGCGCGAGGAAGGCATGGTCTATGAGGGTCGGCTGGAGCCGCCCAAGGGCAAGACACCCGAAGATTGGGAAGATCGCGAACAAACGCTGTTCCGCGCAACCGACTATGGCGACGACACTGATCGCGCCCTGATCAAGTCCGATGGCTCCTACACCTATTTCGCCGCCGACATCGCCTATCACCGCAACAAATATCTGCGCGGCTTCAAGCACATGATCAACGTGCTGGGTGCCGATCACTCCGGCTACGTCAAGCGCCTGCAGGCGGCCGTCAAGGCCGTCTCCAACGGCGAGGCCGATATCGATGTGCGCATCTGCCAGCTCGTCCGCCTGCTAAAGAACGGTGAGCCGTTCAAGATGTCCAAGCGCTCGGGCGATCTGGTTCTGCTTTCTGATGTCGTAGAGGAAGTGGGTGCCGATGCGACCCGTTTCATGCTGCTCTTCCGGCGCAACGATGCCGCGATGGACTTTGATTTCGCGCTGGTCAAGGAACAGACGCGCGATAATCCCGTCTTCTACGTGCAATATGCCCATGCGCGGGCCTGCTCGATTTTCCGCACGGCAGAGCGCGACATGCCCGATCTCGATATCTCCTCGGCTGCCCTGGCCGGTGCGGAGCTGGAACTGCTGGGCAGCGCAGCCGATATTGAACTGATCCGCCTGCTTGGCGCGTGGCCGCGGACCGTGGCTGCCGCCACGATTGCGCATGAACCCCACCGGATTGCGTTTTATGTGCACGAGCTTTCGGCGGCCTTGCATGGCTTCTGGGCCAAGGGCAAGGATGACCCGCAGTTACGATTTGTTAACCAATCGGACCCGAAGTTGACTCTAGCTCGACTCGCACTCGTCGACGCCGTTCGTCAGGTAATCCGCAACGGCCTTGGGATTTTGGGGGTCTCGGCGCCTGAGGAGCTTTCATAATTCGGGCGCATTGGTGTGAAAATACGCGGCAAAATCCTTGACAGGACATTCCGCATTCTAGGGGCGCTGCCACATGACGTCAGCGAAACCGCAATCGATGGCCGCACAGACTGAAGCACCGGACGATCTTATTGCCGAATTGGCGCGGCTGATGGCCGACGAGGCCCGCAGCGACAAGCCGGACGATAGGCCCAAGCCTGTGCCGGTCCGTATTCCGGGCGACACTGCCGAGGCGCCGGCACAGCGTCCTCAAGTCTCCGAAACGGCGGCACCTGCGGTCGAGCCGACTTCGCTGAGGCCGTCCATCCGCATCCCGGGCGATCAGAACGCCGACGCCCCGGAGCCGGTGGAACCCTTCTCATTCGACTTCGGCCTGGGCAATGCGCGGAGCGAACCAACCATGTCGCCTGCGCCCCAGGTTGTGTCGGCTGCCGCGCCTGCGCCAAAGGATGAACCAGAGGACTTGGCGCCGCTCGACCAGGACAGCCTGGCTGATCTCATCGCCGCCGAACTGGCGCAGGACCGCTCTGCGCCAGAGCCCGTCCGGCAACCAGAACCCGAAGACACTTCGGCTAGTGCCGACAGCTTCGGCATGCCGCCCATTTTCGGCCTGGGTGATGGT
Source organism: uncultured Devosia sp. (assembly GCF_913055165.1). Classification (GTDB taxonomy): domain Bacteria; phylum Pseudomonadota; class Alphaproteobacteria; order Rhizobiales; family Devosiaceae; genus Devosia. The sequence continues at coordinate 66,272 of NZ_CAJXJS010000002.1, read as the reverse complement.
ACCCCACGCACCGTTCAGCCACAGCCGACCGAGGATGCCCCCCCGCCGGCAGCGCCCGCGCCGGTCGCGACGCCCGAACCGCCCGCACAGGCAAGCCCGGCCTCTGCGCATGGCACGTCTGATCCCCTCGACGACATCGAAAGGCTGGTCGGTCCCGCCGTCCGCCTCGCGACCGCCAATCCGCCTCCTGCCAGCCCCGCCTTGCGCAGCCTGGCGACCCCCACGGTTGCCACGCCCGTCCAGGCCGAACCGGCCGAGCCCGCCACCGTAGAGACCCCGCCTGCCAAGCCCGCGACCGCCGAGCGCGCCTCTGACCTCAGTTCAGTGGACGAAGCCATCCTGGCCGCCGCTGCTGCTACTGGTGCGCATGTCGAATGGGTCAATGACGGTCCGGATGCGCCCCGCGCGCCTGAGGCCGATACCGAGGCCCTGCCACCCCCCGCTCGGGCGCCCATGCGCCTCAACCGCGCCGTGGCCGGCCCGCTTGTCGCCATTGCCCTGTTGGCGGTTGCCGGTTTCGGGCTCTATTGGGTGCTGGGGCAGGGCGGTGGCACGGACGAACCGGCGCCGCTTCTCGTCGCCGATACCAGTCCCACCAAGGAAGTCCCCGAGACCCCGGAGGCCGCCGAGGTGCCCCAATCCGTGGTCTTTAACGAAATATCCGGCGCCGATGCCGGAGCCGAAGAGCAGCTTGTGTCCCGCGACCAGGCCGATACCGAAGCCGTGGTCGCCGCCAATACCGCGCCCGCCGCTGCTGGCGTGCTGGCCAGCAGCGACTCCAGCACCGTCGATCCCAATCAGGATGGTTTGGTCAATCGCAAGGTCCGAACCGTGACCGTGCGGCCCGACGGCACCATCGTCAGCGGCGATGACAGCCTCGCGGGGTCGAGCATCCTTCCCGTGGATCGTCCCGAGGTTCCGGAAGTTCCCGGCGCCGATTTCTCGACGCCGGAGCTCGTCGCCAGCGCGCAGCAGGCCGAAGCGGCCGCTTCCACTGCAACTTCCCAGGCGACCGACGTCGCCGCGACCCCCGCGGCCGCCACGAATGCCATAGCAGAGCCCGGGGCCGATATTCCCGTCGTGGACGCCAACGGCGCTGCTATCGCCGGCTCGACCGTGCGCATGCCCATGGAGCGGCCTGCCGACTTTGCGTCCATCGCTTCGGCAGCCGCCGCGCCTGCACCGGCCGCTGCTGCCGCGGCACCCGCCGCCGCCCCGGCCACGCCGCAGCCGACTACCGCGGTCGCTTCGGGCGGTTCAGCGTCGGCCTATGTGCAACTGGCGTCCCAGCGCAGTGAAGAAGCCGCGCGTCAGTCGGCGCAGGCCATCGCCACCCGCTACGGCGTCCTGTTCGGCGGCGCCAGCCTTGAGATCCAGCGCGTCGACCTTGGCGAGCGCGGCATCTACTACCGTGTGCTGGTGCCAGCCAACTCCCGCGAAAGCGCCGCCAATATCTGCACCAACGTCAAGGCCGCCGGTGGCGATTGCCTCCTGCTCTAGCACTTGCTTGACGCTTGGTCCGCCACCGGACAAGGATGGGGCATGCTTCCCATCCCGACGGGCCAAGAATGACTGAGGCCGATATCAACTGGTTCGATACGCCCGCGCCGCCTGCTGCGGAAGACGTCCTGCATGTTGACGTCGGCGGCTATGAAGGCCCGCTCGATCTGTTGCTGGATCTGGCCCGCCGGCAGAAGGTCGATCTGTCGGCGATTTCCGTCCTTGCCCTGGCCGAGCAATATCTGGGCTTCATCGACAAGATCAGGGCCCGCCGCATTGAGGTGGCCGCCGATTACCTCGTGATGGCCGCATGGCTGGCCTATCTCAAGAGCCGCCTGATGGTGCCGCAGGCTCCCGGCGACGAGGAACCGAGCGGTGAGATGCTCGCCGCCATGCTGCAGTTCCGCCTCAAGCGCCTTGAGGCCATGCGCACTGCCGCCAGCCGGCTGATGAATCGTCCCAGGCTCGGCTTTCAGATTTACGCGCGCGGCGCCCCCGAGCCGATCGAGATTGCCCGCCGCTCCATCTGGGAAGCCAGCCTCTACGACCTGCTCAAGGCCTATTCCAGCCAGCGCGAACGCGGCGTTGTCACCGATTACACGCCGCGGCTGCGGACCGTCTGGTCGCTTCAGGATGCGCGAGACATCCTGAAGCGACTGATCGGGGAAAGCCAGGAATGGGTATCTCTCGACGCCTATCTGGTGGACTATCTCACCACGCCCGCCGAGCGTGCGACGGTTCGTGCCTCGACCTTCGCGTCCAGCCTGGAACTGGTGCGGCAGGGCGAGATCGATATCCGGCAGACTGAAACCTTTGGCCCGCTTTTCATGCGTCGCCGGCGGAGTGATCGCGCGTGAGTGAATCTGTTCAAGCCGACCAGTCCGGCGAGGTGCTTCGCCGCCACCTGCGCATTCTTGAAGCCTTGCTCTTTGCCTCCCAGGAGCCACTCCGCGCCGTCGACATGGCACCTTATCTGGGCGAAGGGGTCGATATTGCCCTCCTGCTGACTCAGCTCCAGCAAGAATATGCTCATCGCGGCGTCAATCTGGTGCGTCGCGGCGAAGGCTGGGCCTTCCGCACGGCTGAGGATCTGGGTTTGCTCTTGCGCCGCGAGGAGCACGAGACGCGGCCACTGTCCCGCGCGGCCCTCGAGACCCTGTCGATCATCGCCTATCACCAGCCGGCCACGCGCGCCGAGATTGAGGAAGTGCGCGGGGTGGCGACCGGGAAGGGGACGCTGGATTTGCTCATGGAAGCCGGCTGGGTGCGGATGCGCGGACGTCGCCGCACGCCGGGTCGCCCGGTCACCTATGGCACCACGGATGCCTTTCTCGATCACTTTGGGCTTGAGAGCCTTTCGGACCTTCCAGGCCTCGATGAGCTCAAGGGGGCAGGGTTGCTCAGTGGCCGCCTGCCGCCGGATATGCAGATTCCTCTGCCCTTCGATGGCGCTCTGCGCGACGACGAGGACCCGTTGGACCCGTCCGATCCGGGGGACAACGAAGTGGAGGACGAGCAAACGTGAACCGGCAATCCACCTTTCGGCGGGGCGAACGGCAACACGTTCTTGTGTTCGGGTGCATTTAAACCTATTTCTCGGTCTATCTATCGCGTGTAACGCGTATCAGGAGTTCTAGGGAGACCATCATGCACGCGCCGTCTATTTGGGGCATTCTCGTAGTTGCCGTTGTCGTTATCCTGCTGTTCGGCCGCGGGAAGATTTCCGGTATGATGGGTGAAGTCGCCCAGGGTATCAAAGCCTTCCAGAAGGGCATGAAGGACGACGACAAGCCGGCCGAACGCCTGCAGGCTGACGCCCCCAGCACCGTCGATGCCAAGGAAGTGGACAAGAGTAAGGACGCCTGAGCGCGTCCATTTGCCCATTCCTCATAGTGGCGGCCTGTCCGCCGTCCGGAGACTGAATACATGCTCGGCCTAGGCTGGACAGAGATGCTGGTGATCGGCGTTGTCGCGCTGATCTTCATCGGCCCCAAGGACCTGCCTGTGGTCATGGGCCGCGTTGGCAAGGTTATTGGCCAGATTCAGCGCATGGGGCGGGAGTTCCAGCGGGAAATCAACAAGACCACGGGCCTCGATGAGGTACGCAATCTGCGAACCTCGATCACCTCGCCGCTCAAGCAGACTGCCGATGAAATCCGCAAGGAATTCAACGCCATCGGCAAGGACGGCAAGGAGGCGCCCAGCGGCGCTCTCAAGCCCACTGACCCCACTCAGGAAAGCGTCGTTGAGGCCATTCAGCAGCAGGCTGGCATGGCGCCAAAGAAGACCAATGACGAAATGGCGGCCGAATATGGCTTCACTTCCAGCAAGTCCGAGCCTGTAAAGGCCGCGCCGCGCACCGCTGCCAAACCGGCACCCGCCACCAACCCTGCAAAACCCGCAGCGGCCAGGACTGCATCTGGCAAGGCCGCTGCCAGTAAGCCTGCGTCTGGCAAAGCTGCACCCGCCAAGGCCGCCACGAAATCGACAGCCAAGGATCAGCCGGCGGACGCTGCTGCCACCGCAGCGGCCAAGTCGCCCAAGGCGCGTGCATCCAAGGCCGCCGCTCCTTCCACGAGCACTGCTGCTTCAGAAAAGCCTGCGACGGCAAAGCCCGCGCGAAAGACGCCTGCGAAAAAAGTCGCCAAGGCCGGTGCAGAGGAGGCCGCCAAGCCGGCAAAGCCTCGTGCGCCGCGCAAGAAAGCTGCCGCAACGGCCGGAAAGACTGAGTAAATGGCCGAATCGCAGACCAAGATCGAAGACAAGAACAAGCCCGAGGTCGAGGACGAGCTGGCCGGCAGCGAAGCGCCGCTGCTTGAGCATCTGGTAGAACTGCGAAAGCGCCTCATCCGCGCGGCCATCGCCGTGGTCGTGCTGATGGTCGTGTGCTTCATCTTTGCCGGGCATATTTTCGACATTCTGCTCAACCCCTATCGGTCCATCTACCCCAATCCGGGCGATATGGAGCTGATCTACACGGCGCCGCAGGAATTCTTCTTCACCCAGCTCAACCTGGCCCTGTTCGGTGCCATTTTCCTGGGCTTTCCCTATGTGGCGACCCAGATCTACGGATTCGTGGCACCGGGGCTCTACAAGCATGAGCGCAAGGCGCTGATCCCCTATCTGGTGGCCACGCCGATCTTCTTCCTGCTCGGCGCCATGATGGTCTATTTCGCCGTTCTGCCCATGGCCTTGCACTTTTTCGCCGGTATGCAGACCGAGGAAATCAAGCTGCTGGCCAAGGTCTCCGAATATCTGGGCCTGGCGACGACCCTGATCCTGGCCTTTGGCATTTGTTTCCAGCTGCCTGTGGTCTTGACCCTCTTGGCCCAGATCGACCTGGTGAACTACGAAATGCTCAAGAAGGGGCGGCGCTATGCCATCGTGGGCATTCTGATCGTGGCTGCCCTGGTTTCGCCCCCCGATCCCATTTCACAGATCGGTCTTGCCTTGCCGATGTATGCTCTCTACGAACTCGCTATTCTGTCGGTCCGCTATGTTCAGAGGCGGCGCGAGGCGGCCATCGCCAAGCAGGATGCCGAGCTGTCCGGCTCATCTTCCGAATAGCTGCGCTCGGTTTCGGGCGCAGCCACCTGTGCCCGAAGCGCTCGCAGGCGCGTTCCGGGCTCATCACCCAAGGCCTGCGCTGTCGATGAAGAGGCGGGCCAGGCCCGTAATCAGCAATGTTCGATATCAAGTGGATCAGAGACAACCCTGATGCGTTCGACGCGGCCATGAGCCAGCGCAAGAATGTGTCCGTGCGGTCCTCCGATCTCATCGCGATAGACGAGCGTCGCCGCGCCATCATCGTCCGTCTCAATGAGGCGCAGGAAAAGCGCAACAGCCTCTCCAAGCAGATCGGCCAGGCCAAGGCGCAGAAGGACGAAGCCAGAGCCCAGGAACTCATGGCCGAAGTTGCTCGCCTCAAGGAGATCATCCCGGAGGGTGAGGCCGAAGAGCGTGCCGTCGAAAAGGAACTGCGGGACATCCTCTCGGCCATCCCCAATATGGCTCTTGACGATGTGCCTGTGGGTGACGACGAGGCCGACAATGTCGAATATTTCGGCGCCAATGGCACCGCCGAAACCGCTGCCAAGGCGCGTCCGGCCAAGCCGAGCTTCACCTTCGCGCCCAAGGAACATTTCGAAATCGGCGTCGTCGAAAAGGACATGGATTTCGAGATCGCCGCCAAGCTCTCCGGCAGCCGCTTCGTGGTTTTGAAGGGCCAGATCGCACGCCTTGAACGCGCCCTCGGCCAGTTCATGCTCGACCTGCACACGACTGAACATGGCTATCTTGAGATCCAGCCACCGGTTCTCGTCCGCGACGACGCGCTCTTTGGTACCGGGCAGCTTCCTAAATTCGAGGAGGACCTGTTTTTCACCCCGCATGGCGAAAGCCGGCTCGCATTGATCCCCACCGCCGAAGTGCCCATGACCAACTTCGTGCGCGAAACCATCCTCGCCGAAGAAGAACTGCCCCTGCGCTTCACCGCCCTGACCCCATGCTTCCGCTCCGAAGCCGGATCGGCTGGGCGCGATACCCGCGGCATGCTGCGCCAGCACCAGTTCGACAAGGTGGAGCTGGTCTCCATCACCACGCCCGAAGAGTCGATCAATGAGCATGAGCGCATGCTGGCCTGCGCCGAGACCGTGCTGCAGCGCCTCGGCCTGCATTACCGCGTCATGACGCTCTGCACCGGCGATATGGGCTTTGGCGCCCGCAAGACCTACGACCTTGAGGTCTGGCTGCCCGGGCAGGATACCTATCGTGAAATTTCTTCGGTCTCGGTCTGCGGGGACTTTCAGGCTCGCCGTATGGAAGCGCGCTATCGCCCATCCGGCGAAAAGCAGGCGCCGCGCTACGTGCATACGCTCAATGGCTCTGGCACCGCTGTCGGCCGCTGTCTCATCGCCGTTTTGGAAAACTATCAGCAGGAAGATGGTTCGGTGCTCATTCCAGAGGCGCTGCAGCCCTATATGGGTGGGTTGACCTCCATCGGCGGCAAGTAATGAGCCTGCGCATCCTCATCACCAATGACGACGGCGTGGATGCGCCTGGCATTGCCGTGATGGCCGAGATCGCCGCGGCGATCTCGGATGATGTCTGGATCGTTGCCCCGGACGGAAACCAGTCCGGGGCAGGGCACCGCTTCACCTTCGGCCGGGAATTGTCCTTCGAGAAGCTTGGCCCCAGGCGCTTCGCCGTCACCGGCGGCTCACCGGCCGATTGCGTCGTTGCCGGCATGACCCATATTCTGGGCGATCGGCCCGCCGATCTGGTTCTCTCCGGGGTCAATGCCGGGCAGAACCTTGGAGATATCGTCAACTGCTCGGGAACGGCAGCCGGCGCCCGCGAGGGCGTGCTGCAAGGGGCCCTGGGCATCGCCATGAGCCAGTCCATGGATTACGACGTCTCGCACAAGCCCGACTGGTCCAATGCCACCCGCTTCGGCGCCGAGGTGGTCGAGGCCATCATCGCCACGCACAATGGCGACGACGTCTTCTACAATGTCAATTTTCCCTATTGTGACACCAAGGAGGTGGTGGGCCTGACCGCCGTTGCGCATCAGCGCTTCTCGCGCTCGCCCATCCGCTACTACCCCAGCGACAATGACGGTCGCTTCTTCATGGCCATTCCCGAGACGCCCCTGCCGCTCGACCCGGCCGCTGATTTCGAAGTCCTGCGGCGCGGCAATGCCATCACGGTGACACCGTTCGCCCTTCAGCAGACCCACCAGGCGGCGCTCCGGCGCCTCGGCAGTATCTCCCTCAAGCGGCCCTAACAAATCGCGTTCAGAATGCGTTCATTTTTGGGGGCCTGGCCCCACTCCAGGCCTCGCCTTAACCTTACCCACCCCTGAATCACCTCGATACGAATTCGCTCAAATCGCATCAGCCTTAAACTCGTCTTTACCTTACCGGCGTAGCGTCAGCCTTAGTTGTTGAGTACCTGCGTACGAGTAAGCCGATGAGTATTCGCGTTTTTCCGCGGACCCATAGAAGCGCGGTCGCCGTTGCCGGTGTTATGATCGCCGCCGTTGGATTGTCCGGCTGTTCGAGCCTCGGGGGTCGCAGTTTCAGCGACAATACCGTCACCGGCTCGGTCGCGCAGTCGTCCCCCACAACTCTCAATCAGCCCATGCCGCCAACCCTTGGTGCACCCCAGCCGGTGCAGGTTGCCAGCATGGAGTTCCTGCCGCCGGCCAATGTCGGCGCATCCTGGAGTGGCGGCAATACACTGCCACCCGCGCCGGCAAGCAATGGCTTCATGCAGCCATCCGGTGTGACCTCGCCCATCGGCGCTTCGGCCTCGACGGTGCAGACCCAGGCTCTACCTGCATTGAGTTCGTCGTCATCTATGGGAAACACGCAAGCCATGCCTGCTCAGCAAAACCTTGCCCCGCTGCCGGCCGCTCCTGCCGCCGTTGCCATGGGCACACCCGCATCGAATGCGGCCCTTCCGGTCAACTCCAGCGTGCCGGTCCAGTCCGCAGCCAATACCAATGCCTATATGCACACCATCGCGGGCGGCGAGTCGCTCTACACCATCGCTCGCAAATACGATGTGACCACACAGGCGATCGTTCACGCCAATGGTCTGAGTTCGCCTGACAAAATCATCGTCGGCCAGAAGATCATCATTCCGGGCCGGTCTGATCTGCTCAGCGCCAAGCCCGTGCAGGTGGCGAGCGCGGACTCCACCGCCGCTGCGCCGACGCTTCCCGCAGCGCGTCCGACCAACCTCGCCACTGGCAATGTGCTTCAGCAGGCGGCAGCGCCGACCGCGAAGACAACGCCTGCTGCGACCACTCCAGCCGCTGCCCCGGCCGGGGCCCAGGTGACCCAGGTTGCGACCGTGCCGACCACGCCAGCGCCGGCTGCCGAACCGGTCTCCTCCGGTGAGAAGTTCCGTTGGCCCGTCTCGGGTCGGGTCATCACCGATTTTGCCGCTTCGCGCGGCACGGGCATCAATATCGATGTTCCGGAAGGCTCCACCGTCAAGGCCGCCGAAAATGGCACTGTCATCTACGTGGGGTCTGGTGTCGAGGGCTACGGCAACCTCGTCCTTGTTCGCCACCCCAACGGCTATGTGTCGGCCTATGCGCACCTCAAGGACATGAGCGTGTCCAAAGGCGCCGTGGTCAACCGGGGCGATGCACTGGGCACCGTTGGGCAGACCGGTTCGGTCTCAAAGCCGCAGCTCCACTTCGAGCTGCGCAAGGGGGCAACGCCGGTCGATCCGGTGCCGCTCCTGGCCAGCTAGGCGCTGCCAGACCTCCAGAACAGCAAGAAGGCCGGAAGTGGTGCTCCGGCCTTTTCGTCTTCTTGAGGCCTATACCGCCTTGCCTTCCTCGCCCGCGAGGGTCCGTACCAATTGGATCGCCACTCGTCCTGATCGCGCGCCGCGCGTCGCGGCCCACTCTATGGCTCGCGCCCGAAGCGTCTCCGCATCGATGCCGAGGCCGTAGTATTCCGCGTATCCCGATACCATGGCCAGGTAGTTCTCCTGGTCGGAATTGTGGAAACCCAACCACAGGCCAAAGCGGTCCGAGAGCGATACTTTTTCCTCCACGGCTTCGCTGGGATTGATCGCGGTTGAACGCTCATTCTCGATCATGTCGCGAGGCATTAGATGGCGCCGGTTGGAGGTGGCGTAGAACAGCAAGTTATCTGGCCGCCCCTCTAATCCTCCATCAAGAATTGTCTTGAGCGACTTGTAGCTCGTCTCGCCACTGTCAAAGCTGAGATCGTCGCAAAAGACTATGAATCGTGCCGGCTTATCGGAGATCTGTCGCATCAACAGTGGGAGGGACTCGAGCTCCTCCCGGGCGATCTCAACCAGTATCAGGCGCTCAAAGCCTGTCCTGGAGACAATGTCGGCATGGACTGCCTTGACCAGGGAAGACTTTCCCATGCCTCGCGCACCCCAGAGCAGGGCGTTATTGGCCCCGTGTCCTCGCGCGAATTGCTCGGTATTGGCGAGCAGGATGTCACGGACCTGGTCGATACCCTTGAGCATCGCCAAGGGCACCCGGCTGACCTTGGAAACGGGCAACAAGCGGCCAGATTCGCCCTGCCAATGATAGGCGTTTGCCTCGCCAAGTGTGAATGGTGTCTGCCCGTCCTGGGCCAGGGAACGAGCTATGGTGTCGAGCGCGTCGGCGATTCTGCCCAGATAGTCCTTGGTTTTCACCCGATAGTCCTTTGCTTGTGGCGCGGCAATCTGTGCCCCTTATTGGCTTTGCAATGAGCCGACCCCAAATGTATAGTCCGCGCGATTTTGGCCGGGGCGCAAGTGCAGAGAAGCCCGATAGCGTCCACCGTCTGATTGGCGGGACCGGGCCGCCCTTCCACAAAAGCACAAAAAGAATCGATAAGGAGTTCGCTTGATGTTTGTAACGCCCGCCTATGCTCAGGACGGTGTCGGGGCCCCTGGTGGCATGGCTGACATCTTCATCCAGTTGATGCCGATCGCCCTGCTGGTGCTGATCTTCTGGCTCTTGATCTTCCGCCCGCAGCAGAAGCGTCTCAAGGCCCAGCAGGCCATGCTGGCGGCAATTCGCCGGGGGGATACCATCGTGACCACTGGTGGCATCGTCGGCAAGGTGACAAAGGCCGTCGAGGGTGAAGACCTTGAGGTTGAGGTTTCCCAGGGCGTCAAGGTCAAGGTTGTGCGCGGCATGGTGGCCGACGTTCGCTCCAAGTCGGAACCGGTCAACGACAACAAGCCCGCCTGACCTGTTCAATACCCGGGATCGGGGCCTTCGGGCTCCGTTCCTGCTTTCAGGACTATTTCTCGATGCAGTCTTCGCCCATCCGCACCGCCGTCATCATTCTCGTCGCGACCATTGGCCTGCTCTTTGCAGTGCCCAATTTCCTGTCAAAGGACGTCGTCGATGCGCTGCCGGATTGGCTGCCCAAGCAGGCCATGGTCTTGGGCCTCGACCTTCAGGGTGGCTCGCATCTGCTGCTTGAAGTCAACCGCGAGAGCATCGTCACCGAACGCCTTGCAGACCTCAGGCGCGACACCCGCAACCTGCTGGCCAACGAAAACGGCATAGGCAACATCATCACGACGGATGTCGCCACCAACACAATAACGATCGAGCTGACCGACCCAACGCAGAAGGCCGCCGCTCAAAACGCCATTCAGGGCCTGCAGAATACCCTGTCCAATACCTTGTTTGCCGGGGTTGGCACCGACGAGCTGACATTTGGTGAAACCGCTGATGGCAGGCTCACAATCGCGCTCACCCCCGAGGGCATCAGCCAGCGGATGAGTGCGCTTGTTGCCCAGTCTGTGGAAGTCATTCGCAGCCGTATCGACGAGTTGGGGACTACAGAGCCGACCATCCAACGGCAGGGTGATACGCGCCTCTTGGTGCAGGTGCCGGGCTTTGGTGATAGCGAGCGCCTCAAAAACATCATCTCGCAGACCGCCCGTCTCACGTTCCATATGGTTTATCCGGGCATGACGGCCGACCAGGCCGAGGCGCAGGGCCTGCCGCCTGGCACCATGATCCTGCCCAGCCAGGATGGCTCTCGTGAATTGCTTTACGAAGAAATAGCCCTTGGCGGCGAGTCGCTGAGCGATGCCCAGCCGAGTTTCGACCAGCAGCGCGGTATTCCCGTCGTGTCCTTCCGCTTTGACACGCGCGGGGCCATCACCTTTGGCGAGATCACCTCCGCAAATGTCGGCCAGCGCTTCGCCATCGTACTCGACAATACGGTCATCACGGCGCCCGTCATCCAGCAGCCGATTACCGGCGGCTCGGGTCAGATCAGCGGCAATTTCACCACGGCTTCCGCCAACGACCTGGCGGTTCTGCTCCGCGCCGGCGCCTTGCCGGCAAGCCTTGATGTCGTCGAGGAACGGTCTGTTGGACCGAGCCTGGGTGCCGACTCCGTGCGTGGCGGCGTGATCGCCGGCATCATCGGCGGCATTTCGACCGTCGTCTTCATGCTGATCGCCTATGGCACTTTTGGCGCTTTTGCCAATGTAGCCCTGCTGCTCAATATCGGCCTCGTCATCGGCGCTCTTTCGGCCCTGGGCGCGACGCTCACGCTGCCAGGCATCGCCGGTATCGTGCTCACCATGGGCATGGCCGTGGACGCCAATGTTCTGATCTTTGAGCGTATGCGCGAGGAGCAGTCGGCGGGGAGGGGACCGGTGCAATCAATCCAGGCCGGCTTCCAGAACGCCATGAGCGCTATCCTGGACTCCAACGTCACCACCTTCATCGCCGCCGTGGTGCTGTTCTTCCTGGGCTCCGGACCGGTCCAGGGTTTTGCTGTGACGCTGGCGATCGGTATCGTCACAACTCTCTTCACCGCCTACTTCGTAACCATGCTCATCGTGGGCCGCTGGTATTCGTGGCGCCGTCCGAAAAAACTCAAGATTCAACTTCTGCGCATCGTGCCGGACAACACCACTGTGCCGTTCATGAACTGGCGGCGCATCGCCATCATTGGGTCCATGGTGCTCTCGATCGGCTCTGCGGGACTCTTTGTCTTTCATGGCATGAACCTGGGCATCGACTTCAAGGGCGGCACGTCTATCGAAGTGCAGCATCAGGGCGGACCTGCCGATGTCGGCCAGATTCGCGAACTGCTGAGCCCGCTCGAACTTGGCGACGTTCAGGTCCAGGGGTTCGGTACACCCGAAGACGTGCTGATCCGTATTGAGTTGCAGGAGGGCGGACCCGAAGCACAACAGGCGGCAGTGGACTCCGTCGTCACCGTCCTTGAAGCAGAGAATTACGAACTGCGCCGCACCGAGGCTGTGAGTGGCACCGTGTCGAGCGAACTGGCCCTGTCGAGCACCATCGGGCTGTCCGTCGCTGTCCTCGGGATTCTCATCTATCTCTGGTTCCGCTTCGAGTGGCAATTCGCCGTGGGAGCAATTGTCTCGACACTGCACGATGTGATCCTGACGCTCGGATTCTTCTCGCTGACCGGCATCGAATTCAACCAATCCAGTATCGCGGCGATCCTGACTATCGTGGGTTACTCGCTCAACGATACGGTAGTGGTGTACGACCGCGTCCGTGAGTTCCAGCGCAAATTCCGCAAGATACCGCTGGTCGAGCTGCTGAACCGCGCTATCAACTCCACACTGTCCCGCACCGTTCTGACCGGTCCCACCACCCTGTTTGCCCTGCTCGCGCTCGCCATATTTGGCGGGGAGGTCATTCAGAGTTTCGTGCTGTCAATGATCTTCGGCGTGCTGATTGGCACCTATTCGTCGATCTTCATCGCGGCACCGATCCTGGTGAATCTGGGTCTCAAGGAGCGCCCTGAGACCGAGTCTGAAGGCAAGGAAAAGGCTGCCGATGGCGCTGCCGTCTGACAATGGCCCTGGCGTGGGAACGGGTTTTCCGCGCCAGGTCGGGATTGATGCATATGGGAATGGCGGTTTCCGCTTCGCCGATATGTCTCACAAGGGCTCCTTGCTGTGCCTGCCCGGCGGCATGGTGGATTGGTCAGTAGGGACCGCAGCCGAGTTGACGCTTGAGAGCCTGGAGCCAGTGTTGGATCAGGCCGACGCACTCGACGTGCTGCTGATCGGCCTCGGTGGCGATATCGTGGCGATCGATCCTGCCATTCGCCAGGTTTTCCGGGAGCGCAACGTGATCATCGAAGCAACGCAGACGGGCGGGGCGGTGCGCACTTACAATGTGCTCCTTGCCGAGGAGCGTGCCGTCGCTGCCGCGCTTATTGCCGTCGAGAACGCGCGCTAATGACTGATGCGAGCTTAGAGTATGCGGCCGAATTTCTGAGGAAATCGGATCGTGACCGCTATTTGGCGTCCCTGGTTCTGTCTGCGGAAAAACGTCCAGCAATAACGGCGCTCTACGCCTTCAATGCCGATATTGCGTCGATACGCGAGCGGGTATCCGGCCCGCAGCCCGGCGAAATACGCCTGCAGTGGTGGAACGACGCGCTCTCCGGCGAGGGGCATGGCGCCGTGCGGCAAAATCCTTTGGCTGACGCCCTTCTTGAGACCCTCGAGCGCTACAACCTTCCCGCCGGAACGCTGCTCCGCCTGGTAGGCGCGCGTCGCTTCGACCTTTACGACGATCCAATGCCGGATATTGAGACGTTCGAGGGCTATGCGGGGGAGACGGCCTCGACGCTGTTTCAATTGGCGGCCATGGTACTGAATGACGGAGAGCCGGTGGAGCCCGGAGACGCCGCCGGCCATCTCGGCGTGGCCCAAGCCATGATCGGCCACCTGCGTGCCTTCGGCCATGTCTCAGCACAGGGCCGCATCATGTTGCCGTGGTCGATCCTTGAGGCCAATGGCGTCCGCGAGGCCGAGGTGTTCGCAGGGTCGGAGAGCGAAGGCCTCCACGCTGCCATGAGCCAGATAGCCGAGCTTGCAACCGATCACATTGGGAAGGCCAGGACCTCGGTCGCGGCTCTTCCTGGCCAGGTTCGTCCGGCCTTTGCCGCGATGACCCTGCTGGAGGCGCAATTGGCCTCTTGGCAGAGAGCCGGGAAGGGAGCCTTTGCCGCCCCGCCAGATGAGCCCGATTGGCGCAAGATCGCTCGCCTGGCCTGGTGGGCGCTCCGAAACAGATAGGCCTCGCGATCAGCAGCAGATCTCAGCGCCCGGTTCCGATCGCCACAAACTCGCCTGTGAAACGGGCCGCTATGGCATCCTCGAATACGAGTGTTGCAGACACCGTCCTGCGCGCCTTGCCGTGGCGCTTGAGCTGCTGGATGAAGCCAGCCCAATCTGCGTCGTCCAGATGTGCGATGGCCTGTGCTGGTCCAGACACCGGCTTGAGGAAGTCGGTCTGGTTCCTTTGCACCACCAGGTCACAGGTGACGTTGGCCTCCAACCGCAAATGCAACACTGACCAGGCGGCCAGAAGCATGGCCGTGGAAATACTGCCGCCGAACATGGTGCCATGCACGTTGACATTAGGTTCAAGCGGCACGTGCAGGGCCACGGATTCTGCACTGGCCTCGATCACCGATACCGCCATGGCCCGCGAAAGGGGCATGTGCAGATACAGGTACTCGGCCAGTGCCGTTGGCGTCATGCCCAGGCCTTGAGGTCTTCCAGCGCGCGGCTGGTTATCGCCCGGCGCTTGGCGATGGTCTTGTCCGGCCCGCGCCACCGCTTGACCCCTTCGGGCTTACTGATGGTCACCTCGGGAAACAGTCCGAAATTGACGTTCATCGGCTGAAAGCTGCGCGCGCCGCTATAGCCTTCCGCTTCAATGTGTCCGCCAGTGATGTGGCCGATCAGCGCGCCCAGCGCCGTCGTTACCGGCGGGGTGGCCAGGGAACCGCCCAAGGCTTCGGCCGCTGTCATGCGACCGGTAATGAGGCCCACCGCAGCGCTCTCGACATAGCCTTCCACCCCGGTCACCTGCCCGGCAAAGCGGATGCGAGGATCAACCTTGAGCTTGAGGTCCGGCGCCAAAACCTTGGGGGAATTGATGAACGTGTTGCGGTGCAATCCACCCAGACGAGCGAATTGCGCGTTCTCAAGCCCAGGGATCATCCGAAAGATTTCGGTTTGGATGCCGTAGCGCATCTTGGTCTGGAAGCCGACCATGTTCCACAGCGTACCCAACGCATTGTCCTGCCGCAGTTGCACGATCGCATAGGGCTTGACGGTCGGGTTGCGTGGATTGGTCAGTCCAACAGGTTTCATCGGGCCATGTCTCAAGGTCTCCGGTCCGCGCTCGGCCATCACCTCGATGGGTAGGCACCCATCGAAATAGGGCACCTTTTCCCAGTCCTTGAATTCATGCAGCGGAGCAGATTTCAGCGCCTCGACGAAGGCGTAGTATTGGTCCTTGTCCATGGGCAGGTTGAGATAGTCCGCCCCTGTGCCGCCCGGGCCCGCCTTGTCATAGCGCGATTGCTTCCAGGCAATGTCGTGATTGATGCTGTCATAGTGGACGATCGGAGCGATGGCGTCGAAGAAGGCCAGCGAATCCTCGCCGGTCTTTTCCAGCACCGCATCGGCCAGCGCCGGCGAAGTCAGTGGACCTGTCGCAATGATGACGTGCTGCCAGTCGCCCGGCGGCCACCCCGCGACCTCCTCTCGGACAACGGTGATATTGGGATGGTTGCTAATGGCCTCGGTCACGGCCCCCGAAAAACCGTGACGGTCCACAGCGAGAGCGCCGCCGGCTGGCAGCTTGTGCTGGTCCGCTGCGCGCATGATGATCGAGTTGCAGCGCCGCATCTCTTCGTGCAGCAATCCGACGGCGTTCTGTTCGTGGTCGTCGGATCGGAACGAGTTGGAACAGACAAGCTCTGCGAAGGCGTCGGTCTCATGCGCATCTGTACGCTTGATGCCTCGCATCTCGTGCAAGATGACTCTCGCGCCCGCCTCGGCTGCCTGCCAGGCGGCTTCGGACCCGGCTAGGCCCCCGCCAATAATGTGAATGGGTTCGTTTGACATGGCGAGCCAGATACCAAGCCCGCTTGTCCGGAGCAATCGGCGTTTGCTTCGCCCGGCCTCAGAATCAAAACGCTCGCATCTCAGAGAGAAGCGAGCGTTCGGTTTGAAGTCTTGGAGCCGTCGAACTTACAGAGTGTCGACATGATTGCGAGCAACGCGGCTGATGTCGGTGCGCGAAATGCCCAGATCGTTGAGCTGGCGATTGTCGAGAGCAGCAAGCTCACGAACGGTCTGCTGGTATGCGGCCCACTTCTTGAAGGTCTTACGAATGTCCATCGGATGTCTCCTTGTCTTGACGAGCTACATATAGGTCAGCCCATCCCCAGCGAGCAGATAGAGATTGGTCAAACTAGCTATGCGTTTTGCGCAAGTCGTAGGCAGTGCTCGTTCATTGATCATTCACCTATGCGGAAACGTTGCGGCCGCCAGATGGCGATCCGGCGGCCGTTGTAGCAAGGCAGAGGTCGAGGCGCTCAGCGATCAAAAAGCGATCGCGTCATCTTTGAGAAGTCCGGACCGGAAATCCCTAGTATATCGGCATCGCGCGTCGAGGGAACGTCCATTTCCCGCAACGTCTGCTTGATGTCGACCAGGCGCTTCAAGCGCCAGACGGCTCGCACAAACATGGCAGAATCCCTTTGCGGTTTACTGAAGTGCCAGGAGACGATGCCGGTGTTCGCAGAGGTCAGCTAGCCACCATTGGTCACGTCGCGCATGCGTCAGGCGCATGGAAAGTTCATTGAAACGACGCATTGTGGTCTTTTTCGGCACCCCGGGCATTCCCCCGGCAGCCGCCTGAGGTGATTAATGAACCATTGACCATGTTTTCCCTTGTGCGAAGCGTCCCAAATCAACACACTCCGGCAAGTGATTTGGGGAGTCGACGGTGCGGCAAGGCGCGCATGTCATTGTGGTTGGCAACGAGAAGGGCGGATCGGGCAAGTCGACGACCGCCTTTCACCTGGCCATTTATCTGCTCTACCAAGGATACAAAGTCGCCTCGATTGACGTCGACAGCCGGCAGCAGACGCTCACCCACTATGTGCGCAATCGGCGGGACTGGGCTCGCTCCAAGGGGCTGAGCCTTCCCCATACAACCCACTATCACCTGCCATTGGCGAGAGGCGATTCGGCGCGCGAGAACCACCGTATCGAGTTCGATCTTTTCCGCCAGGCAATTGGCGAAGTGGAGGCTTCTGCCGATTTCATCGTCATCGACACACCGGGTTTTGACACGAATCTGGCTCGGTTGGCCCATTCGCTGGCCGATACCTTGGTCACGCCTGTAAATGACAGCCTGATCGACCTCAGTGTGATGGCGCAGGTGGACCCAGTGACTGGTGAGCCCCGGGAGTTGAGCCATTACGCGCGGCTGGTGCAGCGCGCCCGGTCTGAGCGCCTTGCCATCGATGGACGCAATATCGACTGGGTTCTAGTGCGCAATCGAATCTCAATGCTGTCATCCCGCAACATGCGGCAGGTACAAACCATGCTTGAGCGCATCGCCATGCGTCTTGGCTGCCGGGTTGCCGACGGCATTGCCGAGCGGGTCATCTTCCGATCCCTGTTTGCGACCGGCATGACCGTCTTTGATCCCCTCGATGATGAGCTTCTGGGCGGTGTGCCTTCAATGTCTCACATGAGCGCTCGACAGGAATATCGGGCCTTGGTGAACGCGCTCAATCTGCCGGCCAGTCGACGGGCGGAAGCGCGCCAGGAAGTCCTTTCTCGCCCGGCGAATGACGTGAACCGGTTCAGCCACATGGCGCACAGTGAGCCTTGATTCGCTCTGTCATCCTCGCGCGTAGGCAATCTTTCTGGCGTTGTCGGACGTAACGGCAGACTCCCTGGCATCATAAATGGCCCGCGCTTCGACGATCGCGCCGTGATTTTCTGCCGACCAATCCCACAATGCACTGATAGGCACCTGCAGGGTCTTGCCCAGCTCGGTCAGGCTATATTCCACGCGCGGCGGCACCTCTGGATAAATCGTGCGGGTCACCAGTCCGTCACGCTCGAGATTGCGGAGTGTCAAGGTCAGCATGCGCTGAGAGACACCATTGATCATACGCTTGAGCTCGTTGAAGCGTAGCGTCCCGTTTCGTCCCAACATGCCGACCACCATGACACTCCACTTGTCACCGATCCGGTTCAGCACATCCGACATCGCCGAGCAGTTCGAATGCTGCGAAGTATCGGTAAGTGACATTGATGTGCCTCCTTGTGTGGGTAACTCAGTAACAAATATAGAGACAGTTACTCGTTTATACCAGAGTGTGCAACGGCAGGGGAGGTAGCGGTGAGCAATTCGACCGGGTTGAGAGGCTGGAACATAGGGCTATGGATAGTGCAGGTGGCCCTGGCCGTATTCTACGGCATGGCTGGCGTGATGAAACTGACGCAGCCCATTGAGGGGCTGGTCGCATCCGGAATGGCCTATGCAGGCGACTATCCGGAATTGCTGACGCGGTTTATCGGCACGATGGAAGTTCTCGGTGCAATTGGCATCATCTTGCCCGCCGCCACGCGTATCGCACCGCGATTGACGCCGCTAGCGGCGCTCGGATTCTCAGCTATTCAGGTCCTTGCCATCGGACTGCACACGACACGCGGCGAGTTCACAATTCTGCCGTTCAACCTCGTGCTGCTGGCTCTGTCGCTCCTTGTGCTTTGGGGGCGAACGAGCAAGGCTCCAATAACGCCTAGATAAGGGCGCCGCGCCGACTCCATGCGATCGAATACGTCGGCGCGGCCGGCCCAGTCTATGCGGCTCGATGCTCGGCGGCATAGAGATCGAGATAGAAGTCGAGGTCGCCAGTGCGTAGCCCCAGTGCGTCGAGGACGGCGCCCATGAAACTCACGGGGGCCGTGCCCGGGGCCGTGACGATGCCGCGGTCGAGAACAGCCCTGGGCGTGCCAACATAGTACTGTGCCCCGGCATAGCCGGTCGATGGTAGGCTCTCGGGACCATTCGCAGTGTGGCGGACATCGTTCAGCAGACCAGCGCGCGCCAGCGCCATGACGCCGTCGCATATGCCGCCAACGACCAGCGATTTGGCCCTGGCTTCGCATAGCAGGCCCGAGACGTCGGGTGCGTCGGGCTGCGCCCAGATCGTACCACCATTGACCAGGATGGCGTCGAAATCCTCGACGGAAGCTTCCTCAATGGCCAGGTGCGGCAAGACCTTCAAACCACCCGCCGATGTCACGGTTTCGCCGCCGGGCGACGCAAATCGGGTCTCCAGGCGATAATATTCTCGGGCACCCGCATTGAGCAGGGCGGTCTCCCAGTCGGCGAAGCCCGGGGTCAGAATCGTCAGCAGCGACTTCATCGCGCACCTCCATTTTGATGCGAACACAATCTGCAGTGTGTGTGACAAGGTACGTCAGCACGTTCACACCGGCGTCAGACGCCTAGCGCTTTCTTGAGATTGCTGGGGCCGGCTGCTAAGAGGGGCGCTCTTTCAATACACACCCGCGGAGTCGTTCTCCCTTGCTGCTTGCCCGCCGTCTCTTGCTCGTTCTCATCCTGGCATTTGCTGGCACTTTTCAGGCCTGGGCCAATCCAATGCTGGTGGTGGATCGGGCGACCCTGCAAGTGCTGTACGCAGAGGAGGCGGGACAACCCTGGCATCCGGCGTCGCTCACCAAGCTGATGACCGCCTATGTGACTTTCGAAGAGATTGCCAAGGGTACGGTTACCCTGGATACGCCGGTGACCATTTCGCGCAATGCCTTCAACCAGGCGCCCAGCAAGTCGGGGCTGAAGGTCGACAGCACTGTCACCCTCAAGGATGCGCTCTATATCCTCGTCGTGAAGTCCGCGAACGACATCGCCGTAGCCATCGCCGAAACGGTGGGCGGCAGCGAGTCGAATTTCGTCGCCATGATGAACGAGACCGCCGCGCGCATGGGCCTTTCGGCCACCCATTTCGTCAATCCGCATGGGCTACACGACCCGCGTCAGGTCTCCAGCGCACGGGATCTGGCCGTCATCGCGCTCTACATCGAGCAGAGCTTTCCCCAGTACATGCCCATGTTCCGCACTGGCGTCGTCAATCTCGGCAAGGCGCGGCTTGAATCCAACAATGGGTTGCTCGAGGCATTTGCCGGCACCACCGGCATGAAAACGGGCTATGTGTGCGCGTCCGGTCTCAACATCGTGGCGACGGTCGATCGAAACGGGCGGCGCCTCCTGGCTGTCGTTCTGGGCGGGTCCTCGGGCAGGGAGCGCAACGAAAGGGCGGCCGAACTCTTTCTCAATGCTCTCGGTGGCCGCCTGCAGCCCACGGGACAGACAGTTCTCACCTTGGCGAACGCGATTGGCGCAAGCCCGGTCGATATGCGGCCCCTCATCTGTGGCAAGAATGCCAAGGAATATGTGGCGGCCCAGGAGGCGGCGTTTCCAATGGGCCTGGAAGATCAGCCGTCCTACCTGACCGATGAAATCTTCGTCAGCGAATACACCGCCGTCGACCTCGGTCGTATCCGGGCCGGCATTGCACTGCCGCGTCCCAGACCGCCTCATTCGCCCATGTTTGGGGGCGTGCCTGCCGTGGAGAGCGCCGCAATTCGTGATGTCCTGCGCGGCGGCGTCAATGTTGGGGGCATTGATATCGCGTTGCCCAGACCACGACCTGCCGACCTCTAGTATTGATCCTGACGAGCCTTGGTCACATTGAACTGCAGGTGGCCGTCCGCCGGTTCTTCCGCGCACTCATGCCCGCGCTGCCTGCAAAGCAAGGGAATATCGATCCTGGCCATAGGGTCAGTAGCCAATATCACGACCCTCGTACCGGCCGCGGCGTCCTCCAGGAATTTTTCCAGTTTGAGGACGGGCAGGGGGCATTTGAGTCCCCTGGCATCGATAATCTGAACCTCAATTTCCAAGGACGAGCACCCAATAGACGCCGTAGCTCGACGACGGGTTGAAGGCGACAGCGACACCTGCCTTGCTGGCCGGGGCAGCCAAGCCGACGGCATCCGCCGCATTGTTGCGCCAGCCAGAGAAGGTCTCGGCAAAGGTTGAATAACCCGCACTCAGCTTCATCTGCACAAGCGCCTGCGGCTTGGTGGGCGCCGTGCCGGTTTGCGCGTATTGGCTCGCGAGTGCCTGAGCCGTCGCGTTCAATCCAGCATCGGCGACCAGGGGTGATACATTGCGGGTCGCACGATAGGCATTGATCAGCCCGATCGCCTGTTGGGAATCAAGCGTCGCGTTCGGTTGGTCCATTCGCGCAGACAGAGCCGGCGCCAGGGCTGCAGGCGCGCTGGCTCCGCCGAAGGAAGAACAGGCGGCCAGCACGGTCACCGTCACGGCGGCGAGGCCGAGATTTAGTAGCCTGGGGAGGTTTGGCATAAATTTCCTTCCGGGAAAAACTAGGTTTCTGACTTAACATCCGTCGCCTACGACGGTCTTAACACCGCGGATCTGCTTAATCTTTCTAGTGCGGGAGCGATTTCGCCTGTTATGCGTTGAATGCGCTACGCGCCCCCTGCGATGCAGGGTTTGCCGAAAACAGCGCGCAAAAGAGGCGGCATTGTGGGGGAGGCGAGGCTGAGGGACAGTAGCAGGCGAAAGCTGGGCGACGTAAAGGCCACGACGGTGGCCATCGCCTTTGTGACGCTGTGCCTTGCGATGTTTGCCGGTGTCTTTGCCTATTTTGTCTTTCAGGCCATTGGTCAGACCAGAATGCGCCTTGAGGAACGCGCGCAAGGAGCCGCTCAAGTTGTGGCAATTAACGCCGGCTGGATTTCCCAAGTCGCCAATCAGACACTTCGCCGGGTAGATGCAGTGCTGGGTCCTCAACTCGCCACTGATCCCACCACCCTGGAGGCAGCAGTTGAAGGCCTGCCCGAGGAAGTCGATGTCTATGTAATTGACGCCGAGGCCAACACCCTCTTCTCCACCGTCCCTGGGGCGAGAGATGTCAGTGTCGCGGATAGGGAGTATTTTACGGCGCTGAAGGCAGGCGCGCAGTCCTATATGTCCGGCTTGCTCACAAGTCGCCTCACCGGTGAGAACATCTTCGTCTTCTCGCGCAGGCTGTCGCGAAACGGCGAGATGGCGGGCGCGGTCATGGTTTCCTTCACGGATTCTCTGATGCAGAACTTCTGGGTCAACATCGAACTTGATCCAGGCTCCACCGTAAGCCTTGTGCGCCGCGATGGGCAGTTGATGGCACGCTATCCCGCGGTCAGCACGCCTGTCGACCTCTCGTCTCACCCGTTGATAGCCGAGCATCTGCCAAGTGCCGAAGCTGGGACATACTTCTCTGCGGCTTCACCTGTGGACGGCATTGCCCGCGTTGTGAGCTATCGCTCGGTTCCGGGTACTGAGATTGTCGCCTTGGCGTCGATCGCCACGGACCAGACCTGGGACTCGTTGCGCTCCGCGATCATAACGGTGCTCATAATCGTGGCGCCGATTATTCTCGGCCTGATTGGCGGTGGCATCTGGATCGTGAGCCTGCTTCGGCGCGATGCGCGTCGCCGCAGCGAACTGGAAGCCGCCAACGAAACCAATGTGCTTCTCTTTCGCGAGATACACCACCGGGTGAAGAACAACCTGCAGTCCGTCCAGTCACTGGTTCGCATGCAGGACATGCCTGCCGCCGCGCGCATCGACCTTCAGAGCCGGCTCAGCGCCATGGCCGCGATGCATGAGCACATCTACAGGCATGACAAATACGAGGATATCGATGCCAACGATCTGGTGCGGGTGATCGTCGATGAAGTGGTTCACGCCTACGGGGTTAACGTAGAGGTTCGATACGATCTCCAATCCGTCCCTGTGGATCGCGACCACGCGACCCCATTGTCGCTATTGCTGAGCGAACTCGTGACCAATTCTCTCAAATATGCATTTGAAGATCGCCAAGCAGGTACAATTTCTGTGGCCTTGCAGGACCTTGGCGCTGGGCGATGCAAGCTGGTAGTTGCCGACGACGGCGTTGGTATCGGCGAAATCCCGGAAACACCCACAAGCATGGGCATGCGCCTCATCCGGGGCGTGGTGTCACAGATGGGCGGGACCTATCGCTTCGCCAATGACAACGGAACGCGATTTGAAGCAGAGCTCGCCCTTGTCATTGCCGGGCATGGGGCCGCTAGGGCGTAACGCGCCACAACAAATACCGATACTAAGTGCAGGCTGCGTTGGCGGCCAAAATTCGTGCAACGCCCTCGGACAAGGCGCCGTCGGCGCCCGTTTCCAATCCGAGCAGAACGTCCTTCAAGGAGTCGTCGATGAGAATTTCCATCCGCATCCTGGCCATATCTGCATTTTGCACACGGATGGCTTCAAGCACGTCGAGATGTTGAAGCAGCCTGGCCGGCTTGAGAGCTGCGGATTCAACCCCATCCCATCCCGAAGGTAGCGTCTTTTGCATGATGGCGCGCAGTTGGCCACTGAAGGCTCGGATGAAGGGATTGTGTGTCGCAACAAGGATTTCGAGATGAAAGCTGAGATCCGCGGACAGTAGAGCGTCCCGATCTTGGCCGGCTGATTTCATCAGTTGGTACGCCCGCTCGAGGCGATCGAGTTGCTCCTGAGTGCGAAGTTGCGCGGCCAAGGCTGCCGCACCCGGCTCAATCATGCGTCGAAGAGGGTGCAGGCTCGTTACAATTTCCTCGAGCGGTCTGGTTTCAAGATGCCAACGCAAGACATCGGCATCCAGCATGTTCCAGGAGGCGGGCGGGGTGACGCTGGTGCCCACCTTGGGTCTGGCGACAATCATCCCTTTTGCCGTTAGTTGCGCATAGGCCTCCCGCAGGGCCGTCCGGGTGATGCGATACCTGGCAAGCATGCTCGCTTCGTCCGGAAGGCGCTCATCGGCGGGGTAGATCCCGCTAACGATCTCACGCCCCAATAGCTGCAGGACCTTGATATCGGCGCGATTGGCCAGCCTGGTTGATGCCCTATGGCCGTCCGCTGGGTTGGACTGGATGGGGGCAGCGTCGTCGGAAAAGTCGCGAAAAGCCATAAACTAGGTCGAGTCAGGATGTCGAAGGGCAGAGGTGCACATGGGCGTGCGTCCCAATACCCCTTTAGTGTCGCCGAAGATAGTGCGACACAACAACCGCCCGGAGCCTATGGCTGCTAGGCCTCCTGTGCATAGGCGTCAGATCAGGAAGGTGTGGTATCGGCGCGACTAGTCGCCAAGCCGGGCACCCGTTTCGGGATCGAAGAGGTGGACTTGCTTGGCCGCGATACTAATGCCGATCGTGTCACCCGGCCTCATGGGAATCCGTTCGCGGAAAACCCCCACCAGTTCCTGGCTGCCGATGCGGAGAGCGACCTGTGTTTCTGAACCTGTTGGCTCAACGACCAGAATCTCGGCCTGAAGGCCGGCCGGGTCGAGCACCAGGTGTTCCGGGCGAATGCCCAGCTTGACGGGGCCGTCGCGCAGCGGCACCGCTTCGGGGTCTAGCGGAATGGCAGGTACGTCTGGAACGACAAAACTTGTTCCTTCGATGCTGCCGTCGAGGATGTTCATCGCGGGCGAGCCGATGAATCCGGCCACGAATAGGTTGTTGGGGCGGTCATAAAGATCCAGCGGAGATCCGATCTGCTCGACATATCCTGAACGCATCACCACGATACGGTCCGCCATTGTCATGGCTTCGATCTGGTCATGCGTCACATACACGGTGGTCGTGTTCAGGCGTCGATGGTTCATCTTGATCTCGCTGCGCATCTGCACCCGCAGTTTCGCATCGAGGTTGGACAAGGGCTCGTCGAACAGAAACACCTGCGGGTTGCGGACAATCGCCCTTCCCATAGCTACGCGCTGGCGTTGGCCGCCGGAGAGGTGTCGTGGATAGCGCTCAAGATAGGATTCCAGCCCCAGAACCTCAGCGGCATTGGCGACGCGCCGCCGAATTTCATCGCGAGGGACATGCGCCAGCCTGAGAGAGAACCCCATGTTCTCCTCGACTGTCATATGAGGATAGAGCGCGTAGGACTGGAACACCATGGCAATGTCCCGGTCCTTGGGGGCAAGGTCATTGACGACTTGCCCGCCGATCTCGATCTCGCCGCCGGTGATGTCCTCTAGTCCGGCAATCATGCGCAGCAGGGTAGATTTTCCGCATCCGGACGGCCCGACCAGAATGACAAATTCGCCATCGGCGATGTCGATTGTCACGCCATGCAGCACTTCCAGATTGCCGTAATTCTTGCGCACGTCACGGATCGTTACAGCGCCCATTCTTCCCCTCCTGTTCGTATTGCGCGCCCTATTTTTTTGGTCCGCGCAACGCGCCTGAGGTCACGGCTCAGGCTCGTGCAATTGCTCAATGTTTAATCGACGAAATCAGATCAAACAACCCTTTTGTCCGACAATAGCTTGACCAAAGGAGTCCAGAGACGTAATAGTCGGCTTATTCACTGCCAATGCTGGGACAAAAGAGCGTGTCGCGGTGAAGGAGGGGCGAGGGATTGGCCCCATAGGGGAGGACTTGGCGTCCACTGGCTTTGTCAGGGCCCACGCATGGCGTGCGGATGCCGGTCGCATGTTCCACTGAGGAGGAGATTGGGACTATGTCGTCAAACAAATTTACTCGGCGCGATGTATTGCGCGGCGGTAGTGCTGCTGGTCTGGGACTGCTGGCGGGAAGCCAGGGCCTCCCGGCGTTTGCCCAGGATGCACCCGCAGAATTGGATTTGCCCACCGGCAGCGCCGGCAAGCTCACGGTTATTCACCGCACCGAATACTTCGAGGCAGCCCAGAATCTGTTCCGCGATACAGTGACCAAGTTTGCTGCCGCCAATGGTGCGGAGCTGGACATCTCGACCACAAATCCGGAATCGTTTGGCGACTTCCTGGGCAAGATGTCGGCTGCTGTCCGAGCCGGCAATCCGCCGGACCTTGCCTACACCAGCAACGTCTCGGTGCCGCAAATGCACCTGCTGGGCCTGCTTGAGGACGTCAATGACGTCGTCGAGGAAGCCATCAGCAAATATGGCAATGTGATGCGCGGCATCAATGCCGAGAAGTCCGGCATGATTGACGGTCGCTGGGTGGCAATTCCGTTCATTGCCAATACCACCGGCACCTTCTTCCGGGGCGATAAGCTGGCGGAAAAGGGTATAGACCCGCAGACATTGGACACATGGGAGCAGCGGCGCGAAGCGGCCCTCGCCATATCAGACCCTGACAACGGTTTCTGGGGCTGGGGATTGACGGTCAACCAGTCTGGTGACGGTTGGGGCGTAGCCTCAGGCATCCTCAATGCTTTCGGCGGTCATTTTACCGACGAAACGGGCACCAAGGTCGAATTCGACTCACCGGAGACGGTTGCGGCCTACGAGTTCGTCCGCGAGACCTACGACCGCAACGGCAAATACGCGGCCATGCTGCCGCCGGGCGTCGAAAGCTGGGGCGATATTTCCAACAACGAGGCCTATCTGGCAGGCAGTATCGGCTATACGCACAACGCGTTCTCGGTCTATGCGGCGGCCAAGCGTGACAATAACCCGGTCTTCCCGAACACGGTGCTTCTGCGCCAACCCAACGCCAACAACGGCGATAGCCGAGACGGTGGTGCCGTGGGTGGCTGGCTGACCATCTTCAAGGGTGCGCCCAATGTCGATCTGGCCAAGAAACTGGCGCTCGACCTGCTCGATCCGGCAAACTTCACGCCAATGTCTTCGGTGGCCGGGGGTCTCTTCATGCCTGCCTATGAAAACCTCTGGACTGAGGACTTGATTGCGGCTGATCCGAATTTCGCAATCATCAAGGATCAGGTCAGCGTGCCCGATCCGTTCATCGGCGCCTCCTGGCCGGCGCAGCCTGCCGCGCAGATCGATGCCATCCGCGCCCAGGGCATCCTTGAACAGTCCATGGGCAATGTGATCGCCGGCCGCATGACGTCCGAGGAAGCGGTCAAGGACGCACACAACAAGATCGTCCAGCTCTTCGAAGAAGGCGGCATCATGTAGGTCGAAAGCCAGGTCCGGCGGGGCGTGATTGCCCCGCCGGCGGCTGATGACCGACCAGCGTCAGCGCGGCCAGCTGGCCGTGCGGCGCTCCCCCATTTTCGGCTGGGCATCTGGTGCGGTGCCCTGATGGAGTGCAGGCATGGAAGACCGGATGACTTTGTCCGTAGCGGGGGCGCCGCCGCGGAAGTCGCGCAAGAAGTATCTTGAAAATCTCTTCGGGCCCGACTGGAAGGTGGGGCAGTTGTTCGTGCTGCCCATGGTCCTGATCATGGTGCTGCTGATCTTTTGGCCGTTCGTCAATGCCATCTTTATCAGCACCACGGCGTTCAATTTCCTGACCGGGGAAACCGTAGGCGTCGGCCTGCGTAATTATGAACGCCTCTGGACCAACAGCGATTTCCTGCAATCCATCCAGAACACGGTTGTTTTCACGTTCTGGTCGCTATTGCTCAAATTCATCGTCGGGATGTCGGTAGCCCTCATCCTCAACAGTCGACTACCCTTCCGAAGCCTTCTCAGCGGCATCATGCTGCTTCCCTGGATCGTGCCGGAGATCGTTACGGCACTTGCCTGGAAGAGCATCTACGATCCCATGTTTGGTGGGCTCAATCCGATCTTGCAGGGGGTGGGCGTCATCGACCGGCCTCTTGGTTGGCTTTCCGACCCGAATATGGCGATGGGCTCAATTATATCCGTCAACGTCTGGAAGGGCATACCCTTCTTCGTGTTGCTGTTGTTGGCCGGATTGAAGGCGGTTGATCGCGAACAGATCGAGGCAGCCCAGGTGGATGGCGCCAATGCCATCGAGCGCTTCAGGCACGTTACGCTGCCCAGTCTGCGCTATGTCATCGTGGTGACGATGCTGTTGTCGTTCATATCTACCTTCAACCAGTTCGGCCTGCCGTTCCTGATGACCGCTGGCGGCCCTAGCGGTGCCACCAAGCTCTATTCAATCCTTGCCTATGAAAAAGCGATTGGATCGCTGCAGTACGGTCCGGGCATTGCCATCGCCTTCTCGGTGGCGCCGTTGATGGCCGTGCTGATCTGGCTGTTGGCGCGCTTCATGCGGCACGACGATAAGCGCGATGGTGGGTTTGATGCTCGACCAGGCATTGCAGATCGCCTGGTGGCCCTTGGTGCCAAGGGCGTCAACCTGTTGTTGGACATTGTCTTCTGGCCCATCCAAATGGTGTTTGGAGCATTTGAAGCGCTGATCCGTCGCCTGCGTATCGCTAGTGGGCGCCCAGCGACCCAACCGATGACCAGTGCAGCCGTGCGCCGCGAGGGTGGTCCTTGGCTGCGCGTGGCGCTGTTGGTGCCGGTGCTGCTTTTTGTGGCCTTTCCTTTCTACTGGATCGTTATTACCTCGCTTAAATCTACCGAGCAGATCAGCCAGCGCGTCTCGATATTCTGGCCCGAGCCAGCCACGCTTGAGCAATACCGGTCTCTGGTTCAAGACACACCCTTCTTGACCTGGTTGCTGAACTCCGCCTTCGTGTCGGCTGCCGCGACCGTCATTTCTGTCGCGCTGGCCTCGCTTGCGGCCTACGCATTGTCGCGGCTGCGGTTCCGTGGCGCCGGCATGCTGACGACCCTGTTGTTGATCACCTATCTGCTGCCCGGAACACTTCTCTTCATTCCGCTCTATCAGACGCTGACATCGATCGGCGTGATCAACTCGCACGCAGCGCTGATCCTCACATACCCCACCTTCCTCCTTCCATTCGCGACGTGGGTCCTGATGGGGTATTTCCGGTCCATACCGGTCGAACTTGAGGAAGCCGCGCGTATCGACGGTGCAAGTCGCTTCTACATTTTCTGGCGCATCACCCTGCCTTTGGCAGCACCGGCGATCCTCTCGGTGACTTTGTTTGCCTTCACCAATGCCTGGAACGAGTTCTTGTTCGCCTTCGTCTTCATCACCTCCGAATCCCTGCGCACGCTGCCCATTGGGCTGCAGTCGCTGGTGGTTGGCGATATCCTGCCCTGGGGCAAGTTGATGGCGGCCTCGCTGCTCACCGCGGTTCCGGTGGCAGTGCTCTACATCTACGCGCAAAGATTCCTGGCCGAAGGTCTCACAGTTGGGGCAGTCAAGGGATGACGACGAAGCGCTCCGGGAAGACCGCCAACGGTCGGGCGCCGGCGAGGGAACATGCGGCGCCATCAGCAGTCGATGCGATGGTCATCAAGATCAGGAAACTGATCTCCGATGGGGGCCTGCAGGTTGGCGACAGCCTGCCCACCGAAAAGGAGCTGTGCGAGCGCTTCGATGCCGGACGCAATACCGTCCGGGAAGCTATGCGTATCCTCAAGGCCTACGGGGTGGTGGCGGTGCGCCCCAAGGTGGGAGCCACGCTGATCGACGACCGCATGGAGCGGGCACTCGACCTGTTCTCGTTTAACACGCTCGACATATCCCGCCGCACCTTCAACGACATTCAGGGGTTCAGGAAGCTGATAGAGGTCGGTACCGTGGACACCCTGTTTGACAATGTCGGCCCTGCAGACATTGCCGAACTCCGGGAGATCAACGCCCGGTTACAATCCGCGCAGACAATTCCCGAGGCGTCCGAGCAGGATTTCTGCTTTCACCTGCGGCTTGTCTCAATCCTCAACAACAGGGCGGTGCGCGATGTCTACCGGATCATGAAGCCGGTGATCATCCGCATTATGGAGCGGGCCAAGGAGTTGCGGGACTTCAACCAGGACACGTTCGAGCAGCACGACGCGATTGTCGATGCGCTCGAGCAGCGCGATCGCATCCACTACCAATATGCGCTGGTGTCGCATCTTGAACTGGGACTTTGGGCCTTCGAGGAGGAGTCGGGGTCCGAGCAGCGAGCGCTTTAGGAGCACCTGCTGCAAATCATGTGCAGGTCGTTCGGCTCACGCGAGCCGGCCACCTGGGCATCACGTCGAAGAGACGTTTTAGAGAGGGAGGACGACTATGAAGACCATGAGTGTAACACTACTGGTTGCGGCGGGAATACTCGCGTCGACCAGCCTGACATTGGCCGGCCCGGAAGTGGTTTCGGGACCGGGAGCCGATCCATCTTGTTTTGCGCCCTGGAATGCGGACACCAAGTACCTGCAATGGCCCGCCCAGGACGGCCCCTATCGGATCGCCGTTGTGAACGGGTTCGTCGGCAACACCTGGCGTATCCAGATGATCAAGACCGCCAAGGCGTTCGCCGAGGATCCCGCGATCAAGGACAAGATTGCCGAATTCAAGGTCGTCTCTACCGGCACCGACGCCCCCGCACAATTGGGGGCCATCGAGGACTTCATCAATCAAGGCTTCGACGCGATCGTCACCATTGCGGTGTCCCCGGATGGCTTCGACCGTGTTATTCGCCTGGCCGATCGCGAAAATGTCGTGCTGGTGCCTTTCGACAACGTGCTCGATACCGATGCGGTGATGCAGGTCAACGAAGACCAGACCGAGATGGGTCGCCAATGGGCCCAATTCATCATTGATGAGCTTGCGGCCCAGGGAAAGACCGGCGGCAAGATATTGGAGGTGCGCGGCCTGGCCGGCAACTCGGTTGACCGTGACCGATCGGCCGCGATCCACGAGACCTTTGACGCCACCGGTGGCGACTGGGAGATCGTGGAAGTCGTGGGCAACTGGGATGATGGCACTGCACAGAAGGTGACGGCAGACGCCATTGCCGTTCATGGTCAGTTCGACGCGATTGCAGTCCAGGGCGGCACGACCGGTGCCGTTCAGGCGCTGATGGATGCCGGGCATCCCATGGTGCCGATTGCGGGCGAGTCCGAGAATGGCTTCCGAAAGCTGGTTGCCGAGCATGCCGATGACGGCCTGAAGGGCATCTCGATCGGCCAGTCTCCCGGCCTGGTAGCAATAGCCATGAAGGCTGCGGTCTCGGCCCTCGAAGGCAATGTCATGCCGCAGCTCATCTCGGTGCCGCTGCCTGTCGCCACCTATGACGAACTGGAAGATGGCCTGAACTACTGGTCTGACCTGCCGGACAATTTCTTCACCGTGAACGAGTTCCCGCCCTGTGGCGTGAACATTTCCGGCCCGGCGATCATGGCGCAGTCTGAGGCCGACGTGAACTGAGCCAATCCGGTGGCGCCGGTCATCGGCGCCACCACTCCGTTATCATTTGGCCCAGGGGCATCGCCAAACATGTCTGACCAACCCTTTCTTCAGCTGACGGGGATCTCGAAGCACTTCGCTGGCGCCCGAGCTCTGGAAAATGTCGACTTTGCCTGCAAGCGCGGCTCCATCCATGCCGTACTCGGCGAGAATGGAGCGGGTAAGTCGACCCTGATCAAGATCATAGCCGGTGTCCTCGAACCGGACAGCGGCGCGATGTTTCTTGAGGGCCAGCAAGTCCGGTTCAGCAATCCGGCCGAGGCGAATTCGGCCGGGGTGGTCTGCATTTTCCAGGAACTCTCTCTGGTTCCGGACCTGACCGTTGCAGACAATATCAGCCTGGCCGCACCTCCTCTGAAGTTTGGGATGATCGACCGGCGCGCCCAGTATCGCTTTGCCGAGGCTGTTCTGGCGCGCATCAAATGCGAGGATGTCGATCCGAATGCGCTCGTGAAGGATCTCTCGCTTTCCCGCCGGCAAATGGTTGAGATCGCCAAGGCGGTCGGAAAATCACCCAAGCTGTTGATTCTGGATGAGGCAACATCGGCCCTGACCCGTAAGGACGTGGAGACGGTCTATGGCCTGCTGGAGGATCTTCGGCAGGACAATGTGGCGAGCCTGTTCATTTCCCACCGCATGAACGAGGTGGAAAGGCTGTGTGACACGCTCTCGGTCTTTCGCAATGGTCGGCATGTCGAAACGTTCACCAAGGGCACCAAGACTGACCGAGAGATTGTCCGGCTTATGATCGGACGCGAGGTTGACGCACATTTTCCGCCAAAGCCACAAGCGGAGAGAACGGCGCCCCACCTGCAGTTCAACGATCTGTCCTGGGAAGGGCGCCTGAAGGGGGCCTCTTTGTCGGTAGGTAAAGGAGAAATCGTGGGCCTGGGCGGCCTGGACGGCCAGGGGCAGAAGGAGCTCATGCTGGCACTGTTTGGCGTGCTGCGGGGCGTCGAGGGGACAGTGAAGGTTGGGGAGAAGACCGGCGCGCCGCTGTCACCTGCAGCAGCGAAACGAGAACCGCGCCGCATCTGCCTGGTGCCCGAAGACAGGAAGACCGAGGGATTGATGTTGCCCATGTCGATATCGGACAACTTGCTCGCTGCTTCCTATTCCCGGGTATCGGTTGGCCCCTTTATCGACCCGGCCCTGGAAAGCGAGGCGGTTGATGCGGCGATCGCCAAGCTTCAGATCAAGCTGGGATCGCCGCAGGATGCCGTGGCCACGCTGTCCGGGGGCAACCAGCAGAAGGTGGTCATCGCAAAGTGGTTGATGACCGACCCTGATGTCATCCTGCTCAACGATCCGACGCGCGGCATCGACGTTGGCACAAAGCAAGAGATTTATCGCCTGATGCGCGAGCTGGCCGACGAGGGCCGCGCGATACTCTTCTATTCCACAGACTATGCCGAGCTCATCGGCTGCTGCGACAGGGTTGCCATCATGTATGACGGGTCCATCGTTGCCGAGCTGGCTGGCGCCGCCATCAACGAGGAGGCGATTATTGGCGCTTCCCTAAACCTTCATGCGTCGGGACCGGAGGCCGTTTCGTGACTGCCATGTCCGCCCTCTCGACCAATATGCGTCAGAACCGCGGTCTCTACGGTGCCGTTATTCTGCTCAGCATCATCTACCTGATCTACAATATCCTGCATCCGCGTGGATTTTCTTCGGCAGTCCTGATCCAGAATGCCAATGAGTCAGTGGCCATTGTTTTCGTGGCCATGGCTCAGACGATACCGGTCCTGCTAGGCGGCCTGGATTTGTCGGTGGGGGCAGTCATGACCCTCGCGGCCTGTATCGCCTCGGTTCTGGTCAATGGTTCGCCTCTTCAGATCGTGTTCGGCATGGTCGTGACGCTGGCCGCGGGCACCGCCTTCGGGCTCTGCAATGGCCTGATCGTCGTCTACGGGCGCATCCAGCCGATTATCGCAACCTTGGCCACCGGCGCCATTGCGATCGGCCTAGCACTCTTCATCCGGCCCAAGCCTGGGGGCGACATTGACGGAGACCTCAACTGGGCCCTGACGAATTCGCTTTGGGACTTCGTAGAAACCTACGGCCTGTTTGATCCGGACGCGCCATGGTTTGCCCCCGTGGCATGGATCCCAGTGCCTCTGCTCATCATTCTGGTGTTCGGCGTCTGCGTCTGGTTGCCGTTCCGCCGCACCGTCTTGGGCCGCACCATCTACGCAATCGGCTCGGCAGAAGGCGCAGCCTTCATGTCCGGCCTACCGATCAACCGCGCCAAGGTCGCGGCCTTCACCCTGGGAGGATTCTTTGCCTCGTGCGGTGGGCTCTACCTGGCAATACAGACTGCCTCGGGCAATGCCGACATTACCCAGGCCGGCGCCTATACGCTCAACTCCATTGCCGCCGTGGTGTTGGGTGGCACGTCTCTTCTGGGCGGAATGGGCGGGGCAATCGGTTCACTGATTGGTGCGCTGATCCTTCGCGTCATCTCGTTTTACTTCCGCATCCTTTCCATTGATCCGCTCCTGCAGCCCCTTGTGGAGGGGATCGTGCTGCTCGCTGCCGTGAGCTTGGGGGCCTTTCGCGTGTTGCGGGTCAAGAACCGTCTCGAACTCTTCCGCTAGGATACCGCCATGCAGTCTGCTCTCTTGCACCTCAGATCGGAAGACAAGCCAGTACTTGTCTCTGCCGGCTTCATCGTGGTGATCCTCGTTCTCGGCACCATTTACACCCTGTACACACAGGGTACGGCACCTCTGTTTTCGCCGAACTACCTTCTGCAGCAATTGCAGACGGGCGCCTTTCTCGGCATCGTCGCCGCTGGCATGATGATGGTGATCTTGCTGGGGCATATCGATCTCTCGATCCCCTGGACGCTCACCGCAGCCGCTATGATGGCCACCGCCGTCGGCGGTGACCTCGCTTTGCCCACCGGTATCGCCGTTGGAATAGCGGTTGGCCTGGTCAATGGCATTGGCGTTGCCTATCTGCGCATTCCATCCATGATTTTCACCCTGGGCGTAGACTCAGTGATGCGTGGGCTCATGGTCTGGCACACGGGAGGTTTTGCCCCTCAGGATCAGGCGACTCCGCTGATGCGCTTTCTGGCGGCAGAGAAATTGTTCGGCGTCCCGGTGGCCATTTTCGTCTGGGCAGCAGTTTCGGTCGTAATTGTGCTGCTGCTGTCACGAACCGCATTTGGCAGGTCCATTTATGCCACAGGCAATCGCGAAGCGGCCGCCTACCTCTCTGGCATCAGAACTCGCTGGGTTATCGTGGGGGCTTTTGTGGCCTCGGGGGTATGCGCGGCGACCGCTGGCATCCTTCTGGCCGGCTATTCAACGAAGGCCTACCAGGGCATGGGCAATGCCTATCTTTTGCCCGCAATTGCGGCGGTCGTCATTGGTGGCACACGTATCCTGGGCGGGCAGGGGCGCTATATAGGCACACTGGTCGGCGTCACGCTGATCGTATTGCTCAACTCGGTGCTTTCGATCATGCAAATGCCCGAGGCTGGGCGCCAGGTGATCTATGGCAGCGTTATCGTTGGCATGCTGCTGGTCTATGGACGCGACACGCGCAGCCTGAGTGGCTGAGCGTGCCGCGCAGTTGCGGTGGGCCTAAGCAAACCAGGTGGTGCCGGGATATTGGTGGGCCCGGGCCACCTCTTGATTGAGCTCAAGCCCGATGCCGGGCCTGTCACTCAGCTTGATCTTGCCGTCCTGGATGATGTCGCCACCGTCGGTGATCGTCGACCA
Organism: uncultured Devosia sp.; assembly: GCF_913055165.1. Taxonomy (GTDB): domain Bacteria; phylum Pseudomonadota; class Alphaproteobacteria; order Rhizobiales; family Devosiaceae; genus Devosia. The sequence continues at coordinate 31,537 of NZ_CAJXJS010000002.1, read as the reverse complement.
GTAGTCGCGATGGAACCAGTGGAATTCCAGCACCAGGAAATTGGGAATGGTGGCGCATACATGCGCGGACGCCATCGTCCCGATAGGCGACGACACGTTGTGCGGTGCGAAAGGCACTGAATAAAGATCGGCCAGCTCGGCAATCTTGCGGCACTCCGAAAGCCCGCCGCACTTTGGAATGTCGGGCATGATGATGTCGACCGCTTGCTGTTCGAGCAATTTGCGGAAGCCGTGCCGCAGATAGAGGTTCTCACCAGCGCAGATGGGCGTAGACGTACTGCGGGTAATTTCCGCCATGACGTCAATATTTTCGGGCGGAATGGGTTCTTCCAGCCACATCAACTGGAGATGTTCGAGGTCGCGGGCCAGGCGGATGGCACTGTGTTTGTCGAGGCGCGTATGGAGGTCACAGGCGACTTCCACGCCCTTGCCGGCGGCTTTCACAACCATCTCCGCCAGTTGCACCATGCGATCATGCTCCCACTTGTTGGGAGTCATGTTGAACCTGTCCTTTTCGTACCAGCCAGTTTCGCTGCCTGTGTGACCATAGGCGCGGATGTCGAGATCGACCTTGAGGGCGGTGAAACCCGCGGCGAGCACCTGATCGACCTCGGCCTGCACCTCGTCCATGTTCATGCCAGGCGACACCTCACAGTCGCAGTACACCCGAATGTTGTCGCGGAACTTGCCGCCCATCAGCTCGTAGATCGGCACTTTCAACGCCTTGCCCTTTAGGTCCCAAAGAGCAATTTCAATACCTGTCAGCGCCGTTATCAGCGCCCCGGCAAAACCGCCTTCAAAGACAAGGCTGCGTCTGGTTTCTTCAAAAATGGCGTCAATTGCAAAGGGGTCGCGGCCGACCAGTTTGTCGGCCAGTTCACGCTCGATGATGGCGATCGCCTGATGGCCGCCATGCACGCATTCGCCCAGGCCGGTGATGCCGGCATCCGTCTCGATACGGACCCAAAGGTGCATGCAATGGCCGCGAGTCGCCGCCGTCTTGACCGAAGTGATTTTCAAAGGTGCCTCCCCCGGGCCGTCAATTGGTTCGCTGCAAATTATGCTTGGAAAAAACCTACGCCGGCTTCGCCGGATTGAGCTTACGCCAGGCTTCGTACTCGGCCTGGGCGTCCGGATGCAGCGGATAGTAGCGCTGCAGCGAAGCGCCCTGCATAAGCTTCATGCGGGAAAACTCTTCCCACTCGGCATGCTTCTGGCCATCGTCCAGCACCCGCTCGGCCATGGATACCGGCACCACCACCGCCCCGTCGTCGTCGGCCACGATGATGTCTCCCGGCACGACGGTCACGCCGCCGCAGGCAATCGTGACGTTCACAGCGTTGGGATAAATGTCGGTCTGGACGTGATAATTTGGGGACCAGCCCTTCAACCAGAGCGCCAGGTCCAGTTTCTCCACATTCGGGCGATCACGCATCACCCCGTCTATGATGATGCCGGCGCCCCCACGACCCTTGAAATAGGTCGACATCATGTCGCCGAATATGCCTGATCGCATATCGCCGCGGGCATCCACCACCACTACATCGCCTTCCTGGACGTGATAAAGTACGTGCCGGTGCAACTGGGTCTCCGGATCGGCATATTCGCCTTCGTTGAACAGGTCTGGACGCTGGGGCAGGCATTGCAGCGTCAATGCCGGACCGCAGATGATCTTCCCCTTTATCTGAGGCAGGATGCCGGTCATGTGCGGGTTGCGAAATCCGAGATGGCCGAGTGTGCCAGCAATGGTAGCCGCACCCAGACTCTTCAGCCCCTCGATCAGGTGTTTTGGCGGCCGGTTGATGTCGGCTGTCGTGATCATTTGGTCCTCCCTTGCCCCGACCTTACCAATTGGTCACGGAGCCATCCCTTCGCCGCAAATGCGGCGCTTCCCAGAAGCTGAAGCTCTGCTTGGCCAGCGAGGCTTCGTTGACCTCTATTCCCAGCCCGGGTGCATCGCTGACCGGGTAGACCGCACCCTCGAGGCGCGGTTGAACAGGGAAGAAGTCGGAATCGTCGAAGCCAAGCTCTCTTTCTGGTTCCCGCGTCTCAAGCCAGGCGAAATTGGGTACTGCCGCCGCAAAGTGGATTGTGGCTGCGGTGCACACCGGCCCCAGAGGATTATGCGGCATGAGGTCAACATAGTGTGCTTCGCTCCAGCCGGCGATCTTCATCGCTTCTGTCAGGCCGCCTACATTGCACACGTCCAGGCGATTGAACTGATGCAGACCCCGCTCGACATAGGGCAGGAATTGCCACTTGCTGGAGAATTCCTCGCCAATGGCGAACGGAACATCTGTCATCGTCCTCAGCGATGCGTAGGCCTCCGGCGTTTCGTCCCGGATCGGCTCTTCAAGAAAGTCGAGGACGCCACGGTCGAGCTTGCCGCAGAAACTAGCTGCCTCGGCAACGGACAGACGGTGATGGTAGTCGATACCCAACACCACCGCATCGCCCAGTTGCTCGCGGGCCTTGTTCAAGAGGCGTGCCGTCGGCGCGATGGACTCGCGAGGCTCGAACAGGTCGCGGCTGTCCTGGCCGATCGGAAAGAAACGGATAGCATCAAACCCCAATGCTCGCAGCTCTTGCGCCCGTTCCACCGCACCTTCATTCCCACTGTCGCCGGTAGAAGCGAAAGTGGGAATGAAGGTGCGATGCTTGCCTCCGAGAAGCGCATAGACGGGCACCCCCAGAGCCTTGCCCTTGATGTCGTGCAGCGCGATGTCGATGGCGGAGATGGCCGCCTGCAATACCCTGCCGCCTTCGAAATATTGGCTACGATAGAGTTCCTGCCATATCCGGCCAATCTGCAACGCGTCTTGGCCGACGAGAAATTCCCGATAGTGCTCGATAGCGCCGACAACCGCTTTCTCCCGGCCGGTGAGCCCACTTTCGCCCCACCCGCTGAGGCCCTGATCGGTTTCGACCTTGACCAGCAGCTGATTTCGAACCCCCACCCGAACCGGATAGGACTTTATGCCGGTAATCTTGATGGCTGGGGTCATGACGGTTCTCGGGAGGTCCTCGGTCGCCAATGGGCACTGGCTGATTTCGCGAAGGCCAAGTAGACGCCGATAATGCCGCCTGGGAGGGGGCCCCCAGACAATCGGAAGGCTGCTTCGGCGCCACCTGTGCTGACCTTGAGAACGATATAGAAGCCATATTGCGTGTCAACTACGCCTGATTATACATTATTTGTAGTCTTTCGTGGCGAATGTAGCCCGAGTGGTGGTGCCGGTTTCTGGCAGGGCCAGGTCTAGTTGAGCAGGAGCGATCGCTATCGGGATGACAGAATTCAAGGCACAGCCACCAGCGGGATTAGAGCCCAGCGCTGCCTCGCGCGCGGGAGCATCTGTCTACGAGCTCATTCGCGATGACATCGTCTCGGGGCGGCTGAAGGCCAATGAAAGGCTGGTTGTGGCCGAGCTGGCGCAACGTCATCGCACATCCACAAACCCGGTTCGCGAGGCGCTGCAGCTCTTGCGAGGAGAGGGCTTCGTGGTCTTCTCGCCCAACCGGGGCGCACGCGTCCGGCCGATCGATCAGGACTTCGTTAGGGACATCTACGAGATCGGCGTGTTGATCGAGCCGGCCCTGGCGCGCTGGTTTGTGGGTATGGCAACGCTGGAAGACATAGCTGAACTCGAGGCCATCCAGGATGAGATCGAGCGCAACAATTTTGCCGATCCGATCCGCCACAGCGAACTCGACACAAGGTTTCACACCATCATGTATGAGCGCCACTACAATCGGCATGCCGCCGAGTTGTGGTGGAAGCACCGCGAGGTGTTGCGCGCGGTCAGTCGGCGCTTCAGCTTCACCCTGGCGCGGCGCGCGCAGGTCATGCGCGAGCATCGAGAACTCATACAATGCATCAAAGACGGCGACGCCGAACGAGCAGCAGCGCTGGTCGCCCAGCATGTCGAGGGTTCAGGACGCCACATTCTGGAGCAAATGCGTGCCGCTGAGGCCGCCCGTGCCGGATAGCGGTGCCACGGCATGGGGGTAGGGGCCGATTGAGCACATTCGACCACCACGAGAGCTTCAGCGAAGCAGGATGCACCGGGCGTGAGTTCACTGATCAAGAGGGGAAGACCATGGACGCCGCAACAACGGACGAAACGATTCAGTCCAACATCCGCACGGCCTCACGGCCTAGCGAACTCCGCATCACTGACCTCAGGGTTGCCGAGATTATTGGGGCCCCGTTCACCTCGGTGCTGATCAAGATCTACACCAATCAGGGCATTGTCGGGTTCGGAGAAGTGCGCGACGGTGCCAGCGCAACCTACGCTCTCATGCTCAAGTCTCGGCTCCTCGGTGAAAACCCTTGCGATGTGGATCGTCTGTTCCGCCGCATCAAACAATTTGGTGGCCATGGGCGCCAGGGCGGGGGTGTCTCAGGCATCGAGATTGCCCTGTGGGACCTTGCTGGCAAGGCCTATGGAGTGCCGATCTACCAGATGCTCGGCGGCAAGTTCCGGGACCGGGTTCGTTGCTATTGTGATACGGATGCAGAACGGCCCAGCGGTACAGAAACGGGCCGAAGGCTGAAGGCCCGTATGGACATGGGGTTCACCTTCCTCAAGATGGACCTTGGCCTCATGCAGATCGCCGATATCCCCGGGGCGGTTGTGGCGCCGGCAGGTTCGCTTGAGGGTTATCGGGTTCACCCGGAGCGGGGGCCGGCCAAGACCTTGGAAGATCGCCGTGCCCGCAACGCGATTTATGACACACACAATGTCCGCCACCCCTTCAGCGGCTTGCACTTCACCGATAAGGGCATCGACCTGCTCGAACAGTATATTCACGAGGTGCGCGAGGTAATCGGCTACGAGGTTCCGCTGGCCATTGACCATGTCGGGCATATTTCGCTGCAGAACGGCATCCGGTTGGCCCGGCGGATTGAAAAATACGTGCCAGCCTGGCTCGAGGACGTCATTCCCTGGCAATATACCGAGCAATATCGTCAGTTGCAGGACGCGACGACGGTACCGATCTGCACCGGCGAGGACATCTACCTTAAGGAAGGCTTCGAGCCACTGCTCAAGAGCGGCGGAGTGTCCGTCATCCATCCGGACTTGCTGACCTCTGGCGGAATCCTCGAAACGAAGAAGATCGGGGACATGGCCCAGGACCACGGCGTGGCCATGGCAATTCACATGGCCGAAAGTCCGATCGCCGCCATGGCGGCAGCGCACGTCGCCGTTGCCACAGAAAACTTCATGGCACTGGAATACCATTCGGTTGAGGTCGACTGGTGGGACGATATCGTCACCGGCCTTCCCAAGCCTTTGGTCAATGATGGCTTCATAGAGATGCCAGACAAGCCAGGGCTGGGTATCGACGATGTTGTGGACGATGTCATCGTGCAGCATCTCCAGCCGGGTGTCGCCGGCATTTGGCAGGCCACCAAGCAATGGGACGACGAATATTCTTGGGACCGCACCTGGAGTTGACCTGAGCGACCAGGCCCAGACTAGTCGGTAGCTCGCCTTCAGCTACCAAGGCTATCGATCCCAATGAGCCCGGCTTCTGGATCAGCCGAGAAGATACTGGTCTTATTCATCTTGGAGCGCGGGAGGCAGCGCCCCGACTTGCCGCATAAACTCAAAACTCGGTTGGCCCGTTGCCACTCTCGCCTACCGGAGCGCCAACTGCGCCTCAGGGCAACAATTTTAATAAATTTGTCCATCGTCAAAGGAGCATGGCGCCTCCGCGATACTTTGTCATGACTTGAAGGTGAGTGCCTGTACTGCAAGTCCAATCGGCGCTGCAGGGAAATCTGCTCTTGCTCTTCAGTGTGTACAGTCGATGACAGGAGTGTTGAGATGAGGACAAAGTATCTTTTGGGCAGCTTGCTCGCTGTTAGTGCGCTCACCGCGCCCATCACGGCCCAGGCGCAGCAATTTTTGACCATCGCGCAAGTACTGAGATCATGCCCCGACTTGGACCAGGCCAGGGATTGTCCTGACGCAGCGGCGGGCTTTCTTGGTGCCGGAGCGCGGAGCGATGTCGAGATTTCCACCCTGGCTCTTAATCTCGCCCAATCGGGACGCTTTCCGCGCGTCCCCCTTCCGGTCTGCCTCAATACGGCAGATGGTATTCGCGTTCTCGCCCGTGGCGCCAATTCCGGTGCAACAACACGTCAGCTGAACAACATTGCCGACAGCCTGTGCCTCGGCGGCGGCACCGCGGCAATTCCGGGCGCCACTGCTCCGGGACCGGCTGCTTCGCTTGTTTCGGAGACGACTGGCGAGACAACCACCAGCACCAACGGCGGTAGCACCAACGGCGGTGACACCAACGGCGGCGGCAGCACCAACGGCGGTGACACCAATGGTGGTGACGAAAATGGCGGTGACGACAATGGCGGCCACGGCAATGGCGGTGACGATAATGGCGGCCATGGCAATGGCGGTCACGGTAATGGCGGCCACGGCAATGGCGGCCACGGCAATGGTGGTCACGGCAATGGTGGTCACGACAATGGTGGTCACGGCAATGGTGGTGACGACAATGGCGGCCATGGCAATGGCGGCCACGGTAAGGGCAAAGGTGGCAAGGACTGATATGGCTGGCCCGATCGAGCCGGCATGTGCCGAAGTGCAATCACGCCGGGGGGGCGCTCGATCGTTCCCCCGGTGGCGGGGGCCGAGTACTGCGGCCGCACTGGTCTTCGGAGCGGCCGCTCTGACGTCCCTTGCGGGTCTTCCGGTACAAGCCAACGAAGACGACTATCCAGCGCGCAAAGACTGGTCGAGCTATTGGGAAGGCAGCCTCAATATCTCTGTATTCGTCTTTCGAGACCTCAACCGCGACGGTCTGTACAACCTCGGCGACCAGCCCATGTCGGGCATTCTGGTCGATGTGACTGGACCTGGCCGTCCGAGCTGGAGTGCCTCCAATGGCGCGGGTTTCGCCAATTTCACGATGTCTGGTACCCGGACTGATGGCGACATCATGTTTGAAGGGACCTATGATTTTGCGGTCCGCGTGCCGCCGCAATGGCAGGTCACCACGCGAAATGCTGTTCAGACAACGCAGTTCCGGTTGCGGCCGGGTAGCCCAGCCGACCTGATTGCAGATCCCGCGCCGGCGCTTGTTGGCCTGGCACCAAATCTGACGATCTTCGGGACGCTTCCCGAAAACTTGGATGCGGCGCCAGTCCTGTCTGGGCCACACCGGGCGATCCGGCGTCTTGAGGTCGATCCCGCGCATCACTTTGTTGCTCCAGTCGAAGAGGGTGAGTGGCATAGCCAGACAACCCCCTCCCGGGCGGTCCAGGTGACGACCACGCCGGTACAGATCGCGCAGGCCTGGTGGACATCGTTGACGGACAAAGGTGCAGCCGGAACAAAAATAACTTTTGATGACCTTCAAAGTGAAGGCGTCCTCAAGATTCCATCAGGTTACGCCGGTCTGGGTTGGGACAATTTCGTCATGACGCACCGGAAATTCTATGATCCGGAGGGCTATCGCAACGGCGTCATGTCTGGGGAGTTTCTCGCGTACAACGGGTCAGGGCATCCCGCGGCGATCACCAGCTTCGAACCGTTTGATTTCGTCGGCGGTTATTTCGGCGCATCAGCGCTGGATGCGGAAGGAGAAACTTTATTGATCTCCGCCTGGCGTGGCGATGAACAGGTGTACCATGAGCAGATGACGCTCTCCGCCCTCGGGCCCACCTACCTCGCGGCCGGCTTCGAGGACATCACCCGTCTCGAGTTCCGGACTGCGCACTATTGGCAGTTCACCGCCGACGACCTGACTGTCGTTACGGGGTCCAGACCATAGGGTCGGCACTTGATACCGCGACAATGCGATAGGAAACCTTGTTGAGCGGCAGCACATCGGCAACCAGATTGTCGAGGACCAGATCGTCGTGGTCGGTCTTGACGATGAGGATAGCGTGATCGATCCCCTCCCGGGTTCGAACATGTGCCATGCGCAAGGCGCTGGAAGGCAGCCCTGCGCGCATCAGGGCGTAGCGTTTGCTTAGCACATAGTCCTCGCAATCACCCGAGCTTGCCCCGAGCGTCCAGACGTCGGGGCCAGGATCGTTTCGCGGCCGGATCGACCGGTTGACCTGACTGTTGACCCGCCGGATGCTTTCGAGCACTTCCCTGGTCAGCGCCACCTGGGACTTGCCTCCGCCGCGGCAATGTGCCGGCTGCTCAAGGCAGAACAGCTGGAAACCCAGCGGCGCTGCAGATGCGGCAAGGCCGATTGACGGCGTTGTGGAGAACATGAGGGCTGCGAGCGCAGCCGCGAGAGGAAGCTTGATAGCTTTTGCTGACATAGCCGCACCGCAGTTCAATAGCGCCGGCCAGCCTGCCGATAGATGTGTTAACGAATTCTTGCGCTTCGATGCGCCTGGCCGCCCATGCCTTCGGCGTCCCTACTGTCTCGTACTCAATTATTGGGAGGCGACAATTCCTTGCGATGGCAATCGTGCCGCCCGCAACCACAATCAGTAAGTCGTTCACAAGCACGTGAACAGCGCTCGACTCGTGGACGCGCCACGATGGTGGGGGAGCCATATCTTGCATGGCCGGCCAGAGAGTAGCGTATATGCAAATGGTGATCCCGGCGGGATTCGAACCCACGACCCCAGGATTAGGAATCCTGTGCTCTATCCTGCTGAGCTACGGGACCAGCCGATAGTCGACCTACCAGTCAGAGGCATCGCACGCAAGATGGGCAATACCCCGTGACCTTCATCCACTATCCCGATGACCGCTTCAATATCCCCGCTGTCATGCGCGATCTCGACGACCGGCTGCTTGCCATTGGCTCGGAACTTCTTGCCGCGGCCACCGAAGCACAGGCCTACGGCCTGGCGGCGGTGCACATCGGACATGTTGAACCGGTCGCCGTAGTCAGCCTGAGTGATCCTGGCACACGGGACTATCGTCTCCTTTTCAACCCACAGATCGAGGAACTGAACGGCGATGTGGTTAGCGGCAAGGAAGGGTCGGTCTCAATGCCCGGTATTGAGGTAGAGGTGAACCGCCATAGCGTTGCGCGCATTTCCTTCACCGACGCTTCAGGCGTCGCACAGGACCTCCAGCTCAGCGGCTTTCCAGCCCGCGTCGCCCAGCACGAGATTGACCAAGTGCATGGTATCTTCTTCTTGTCCCGCGTCTCCCGCCTGAAACGTGAAACGGCGATCAAGCGATACACCAAGCTTGGGCGCCGCATGGGTTGATCCAGGGATGGGGTTTCGCTAAACGGACACCCACTGTACAAGGAAGACCAATGCGCGCGGAAATCGAAAAGACCGTTGCCGAAATCGAGCAGGTTCTGACCCTGCTGAGGAGGCATCTTTGACTGGGATACAGCTCAACTCCGTCTCGACGCGCTAAACGCGCAAACCGAATCTCCGGACTTCTGGAATGACCCGGAGAAGGCCCGTGTCGCCATGCGCGAACGGGACGAACTCGACGTCGCCGTCAAGACGGTGCGCGAACTCGAATCCGGTATCAGCGACAATGTCGAGTTGATCGAGCTGGGTGAGGCCGAGGGCGACGACGAAATCGTCCGCGACGCCGAGCAGGCTCTGATCGACCTCAAGGCCACCGCGCGCCGCACCCAGATCGAGACCCTTCTGTCTGGCGAAGTCGACGGCAACGACTGTTACGTCGAAATCCACTCCGGTGCCGGTGGCACCGAGAGCCAGGACTGGGCGAACATGCTCTTGCGCATGTATACCCGCTGGGCCGAGGCTAGGAAAATGAAGGTCGAAACCATCGAAATTCACGATGGCGAAGAGGCAGGCATCAAGTCCGCGACTATTCTGGTCAAGGGCCACAATGCCTATGGCTGGATGAAGACCGAGAGCGGTGTCCATCGGCTCGTGCGGATCAGTCCTTATGATTCCGCTGCCCGACGTCACACCAGCTTTTCCAGCGTCTGGGTCTATCCGGTGGTCGATGACAACATCGACATCGAAATCCGCGAGGCTGACCTCAAGGTCGATACCTATCGTGCCTCCGGTGCTGGTGGACAGCACGTCAACACAACCGATTCGGCCATCCGCATCACCCATGTGCCGACGGGCATCATCGTTGCCTGCCAGCAGGAGCGCAGCCAGCACAAGAACCGCGCCACGGCCATGAACATGCTCAAGGCGCGACTCTATGAGATGGAATTGCAGAAGCGCGAGGAAGCGGCCAACGCCCAGGCCGCCAGCAAGACCGATATCGGCTGGGGCCACCAGATTCGCTCCTACGTCCTGCAGCCATACCAGATGGTCAAGGATCTGCGAACGGGCGTGGAGAGCGGCCAGCCATCGGTGGTCCTGGATGGCGATCTCGACGAATTCATGGAGGCGGCCCTGGCGCAGCGTGTCGGTGTTGCAACCGACATAGCCGCGGAAGACTGAACTCCGCCTCGACCAAGCGAGCCCCGGCGCCAAGCCGGGGCTTTCGCGTTTTTGGACTAGTTCAGCATCGCCAGGATGCGCTTGCCAGTGTCCAGAAACGGCTTGGGATCCACACTCTTATCGGCCTTGTGAACCTCGAAGTGCAGATGCGGTCCGGTCGACCGGCCCGTTGACCCCACCTTGGCAATTGGCGTTCCCGTTTGAACCTTCTGCCCACGCTGTGAAAGGTAAGCGCTCAAGTGCGCATAGCGGGTTGTCAGCCCATTGGCATGTTCGACTTCCACCACCTTCCCGTAGCCGGATCGTTCTCCAACAAAGGTGACAACGCCCTCGGCGGCGCTCAATACCGAGGTCCCCGTGGGAGCTGCAAAGTCCAGGCCCGAATGGAACGCGCGTCCGCCGGTGAAGGGGTCGCGGCGATTGCCATAGCCCGAGCTCTGGCGATAACCTCCCGCCAACGGCATATGCACTGGCGCGCTTTGGAGGCTGTCTCGCGCAGCCTTGTACTGCAGCAGGGCCTCCATGACGGCATTGGCGTCCTCGAGCATGGGTGAGGGGGCTTCTGTGCCGTCCTGAGCCAGCAATAGCGGCCCTCCCACACCATCTGGCTGGGCCTTCGGCAACTCGATTTTGATTCCGAGCGTGGACAGCTCACCAACGATGCGCGCAGTGCGCTCCGTCGCTGCGTTGGCAATGCCACTCATCGCCATCTGGGTTTCGTCCATCATCTGGGTCACCGAGGCCGAGGTGGCAGCAATGTCGGGATTGCCGGCGGCCGTTGTCACCAGCTGGGGGGACGCCGAATCGAGGTCCCCGACGGAAGCCAGACCCAATTGATCCGCCTTCGTAACCAACGCCCGGACCAGCTGGTGCTGCTCCAGCAGTACCTCCTGCTGGGCCGACAATTCTTGCAACTGCAGGTTGATATCGCCGGCCTGCGCATAGTTGCGGGAATGAAGGCGGTCGATCTCGACCCGCATCTGTGCGAGCCGGTCTTCATAGGCGGTCACGACCAGTTCGTTTTGACCGCTCAGCAGCCTTGCTATGTCTGGCGCCATCAGGAGCGCAGTACCTTGTACGGCATTCCCGCCGAGTAGCAGGGCGAACATGGTGTAAAACAGGGCCGGATGGATGCCGCGCTTGGCGCGCTTTTTGTCCCCAACACTGAAACTGGCAGACTGACGCAACGCCACAACTCCAAACACCCAGCAACATGGTTACTTGAGTATGTCGGCGCTTGGTTAAAAAAGGCGAAAGCCTATGTTCGTGGGGCGGATGCAAGTACCTCGTCGAGCGCTGCGAGCACTTTTTCGGCATGCCCCTTGATCCGGGTGGCCCGGATGACCCTGGCGATCCTTCCCTCGGCATCGATGATGAAGCTGGTGCGCACGAGCCCCATGAACTCCCGGCCGTAAAGTTTCTTCATCCGCCAGAGGCCAAAGGCTTCGATCACTGCCCGGTCGGGGTCGAATGCCAGTGGAACCTTCAGACCGTACTTGGCTCGAAACTTCAGGTGGCTTTCGCGTGTGTCTGGCGATACCCCGACTAGAAAAGCGTCGCGCGCACCGAAGGCATCCGACAGCGCGGAAAACTCCTGATTCTCGTCCACGCAACCACCGGAGTCGTCCTCCGGGTAGAAGAACAGCACCACGGGATGTCCGGTCAGGTCCGTCTTCCTGATGGTGGAACCGTCGTCGCGATGAAGGACGAAATCGGGTGCCGGGTCGCCGGGCTTGAGATGTGTCATGGCTCATCCTGCTTTTCTGCAGGATGAATAGAGGGTGTCAGCGCCACATTCCAGCCGGTATCATCCATCAATGCAGCGGATGATTCTGATTGCGGCTGGCGGAGCAGGGCCTGCCGATCTTCGACGTGGTGGCAGTGAACCAAGCAACAGCACCAGATCCGTCCTCGACACAGCCATCTGAACCACCAGCGCGGTCCCCTGGGCTCGGCCGTATGCGCCGGGCGACGATTTGGGTCCTCGGCGTTCCTAGTCTGATCCTGCTGCTGCTTTACGTGGTCATGCTGATCACACCGATCCGCATTCCCTTCACCGGTCAGGCCATCCGCAGTTTCGTGCAGAACTTCGTGCCTGAGACTGCCGATCTGCAAATGGGCGACATGGCTCTGGCACTGGAGGCGGGCGTGTGGCCGGTCATTCAGTTCGCCCCGGTAGAGTTCACGGACAGCAAGTCGGGTGCACGCATTGAAATGGATGCGTTGGAAGTCGGCTTCTCCCCCGCGCGCGCCGTTTTTGGTCAACCGGGTACGACAATCACTATTGTCGGCCCGCATATTCAGATCGTGCAGGATCTTTATGGTCCACGTCCCGGAACGCTCGAGATCGAGGAGGATCCTGATGGTGGCCCGCCCACCGTGCGGGTGCTGGAAGGTGCGGATAGTTTTCCGGCAGTCGCCATCTCTTCGGGGGGCATTTCCTTTGATGCTGGCGCCGCCCCGCCGATGCGCTCGGACAATGACTGGCTCATCTACAACCTCGAAGCCACCGAGCTTGCTGTTGCCGATCTAGTGGAACAGACGGCCCAGGGACGGTTCTCCAGACTAGTGGTTCGAGACGGCCATATTGACATGGCCGATCCCGTCTACGGTCTCTTCCGGCAATTCGAGGCCGTGTCCCTAGAAATCGGGCCTGTTCCCGGCGAACCCAAGGTGACCGGCGAATTCAGCGCGCGCGTTGGCGGTCAAACGGTCGTGGGGACAATCGAGCGCTCCGTCGACCCAGACGGTATACGGCGCTTGCAGGCTGACATCACCAATCTGGATTTTTCGGCCTTCCTTCCTTTCATTGACGATCACGACAGCTTGGCAGCGATGCGGGGCACCGGTGCCATTTCCTTCGACGTCGCCTTTGCGGGCGATACCGGAACGCTCACTGGTGGTGATTTCAAGCTCGATCTGACGGGTTTGGACTTGCGTCTCGGAGATGACTTTTTCCCCGTGGCCAGTTCCATTCTTGATGTCACCTGGGAGCCGGTCCATGGGCGGTTCCACCTGGAAGAGGGCGCGCTTCAGATCGGCCGTTCGACTGCCAGAATATCAGGCGTTTTCGCTCTTGGGCTTGATCCCACTTACGGACCAACTATCGGTATGTCCCTGACGGCGCGGGATGTTGTTATCCACCCCAACGACATGGATGCGCCCAAAACGCCATTTGAACTGGTCGAATTCTCTGGCTGGTCGGCGCCGCTCTATGGCGCCTTGGGCATCGACCGTCTAACCGCCTCCAAAGAGGGCGCAACGGTGGAAACCGCAGGTCGCATCGACATGCTGCAATCGGGCATGGGCCTGGACATGACTATCGCGGGGCAGGGGGTGACGGCGGACGACTTCAAGCGCCTGTGGCCCTACATCATGTCTGGCGAGAGCCGTAACTGGTTTGTTGCCAATGTCACCGAGGGGCGCGTCAAGAATGCGCGAATGCGCTTCAACTTTCCCGTCGGCACCTTGGCAGTGGGCGATGAGAACGCAGCCCTGCCGCCCGACAGCATGTTGATCGACATCGTCGGCGAGGACGTCGCCATCAAGCCAACCTCTGAAATGGCACCGATTCAAATCTCCGGCGAAACCAGGCTGCGCGTCGATGATGTAAACATGACGATCGCCGGTGGCGGTGGGATATTGGAGACCGATGCTGGCATTGTCACCGTCGTCAATCCAGCCATGGTCATGGACAATTCGGTCCCTGACGAAAGCATTATCGAGATTTCGGGTGACCTCGAAGCACCCATCCCAGCGCTGTTGGCCCTGGTCGAGCAGCAACAACCAGATGCGCTCGAGAACCTGGAATTTCCCCTGGACCTTGATGCCATCACCGGTGCCGTCGATCTGGGCCTCGTTGCGACCATCGCTCTGGGCGACGAGGCGGTCGGTCGAGAGATGGATGTCGACTACGTCGTCAATGGCACCGTGACCGGGTTCGCGAGCAGCCAGCCGATTGAAAGGCGCCGCATTTCTGATGGTCAATTCTCATTTTCCGCTTCGCAGGACAGCTATCAGCTCGGTGGCACTGCAGAGATTGACGGCATGACGGCGGAGCTGTCCGTCGAAGGGACCCCGCAATCCGATCCGGTGGTCCGTCTGGGATCGACAATCGCCGTCGCCGATCTCGCCGAGTTCGGTTTTGATGCGTCCGAGTTCCTAGGCGGGCAAGTCCGCTTCGTGGCACAGCCGCTGGCAGACGGGGCCCTGCAAATGTCGGTGGATTTGGAGGCGGCCAGCCTGAGTATCCGCGATCTTGGCATTTCAAAGCCAGTCGGCACACCGGGCCTGCTGACTGCCGTGGTGCGACCGGAAGGTGAAGTCACCCATTTGGAAGATATTGCGCTTGCGTTTGGTAGTGTCCGCCTCGGCGGGCGGCTGGACTACCATGCCAGTGACGGTCTTTTGGCGGCCAATTTCAGCGAGTTTGCCTTGAGTGACGGCGACAGTGCTACGGTAGACCTATCGCCGGTTGAAGGGGGCTTTTCTGTGCGGATTCGCGGCCGCCAGCTTGATCTGAAACCTGTTCTGAGCCGGTTCTTCAGCCTGGGCCAGGGGAGTGGCGGCGTACAGTCGACCCAGTTCGACCAGGCCTTAATCCTGGATGTCCAACTGGATCGGGCGATCGGCTATTACGCCACGACCGCATTCAATCTCGATCTCGACATGTCCCTGCGTGGCATGAACCTCACCCGGGTCAACCTCACCGCCCAGTTCGATGAGGGCAACGCAGTGTCCATCACCACCAACCCCGCGCCCAATGGCAGAACATTGTCCATGGCCTTCAATGATGCCGGGACGGTGCTGCGGCTCCTCGGCATCTATTCACAACTGGCCGGCGGCTCGGGGAGTCTGGTGATGACCACGAACCGCCAGCTCGACCAGGAGACCGGACAGCTGGTCATGCGCAACTTCTCCATTGTCGATGAAGACAATGTTGTTCAGATCCTCGGTAATCACTCCGATTCCCGGGCTGCCATTGCTGCCAGCAACCGTCTCGACTTCCGTGCCGGCCAGGTCGATTTCATCCGCAAGAGCGATCGCGTCGAGGTGACGGACGCGGTGCTCGCCGGAGACACCGTGGGCGGCACGCTGCGCGGCTTCATCTATACCGACCAGCGCCAATACGATCTCACGGGAACCTATGTGCCCCTCTTCGGTCTGAACAACATCTTCCAGCAATTGCCCATTCTCGGCCCGCTGCTCGGCGGTCGGGATGGAGAGGGCCTGGTCGGCGTGACCTTCGCCGTGCGCGGTCCCCTGCAAGACCCGCAATTCCTGGTCAACCCGCTATCGATCCTCGCCCCCGGCATTTTCCGGGAGATGTTCGAGTTTCGTGCCCGCGAATTGCCGCCGGCACAATAAGATAGGGCGCCCGCTGGGGCGCCCTGGATCCATCCGCAACAGTGCGATTACTAGACCGGCTTCAATAGCGCATGCCGCTTCTTGCCGATTGAAAGCTTGATGACCCCTTCCGGTAAGAGCGCGTTCTCCGCCAGGGAAAGCTTGTCATCGTCAATGACCGCATCATTGACGCGCACCGCACCCGACGCCACATGCCGCCTTGCCTCGCCATTGGAGGCGGCGAGCCCTGCCTTTACCAGTGCCGAAAGAACACCAATGCCAGCCGCCAGCTCGGCATGGGTGATTTCGGCCGTCGGCAAGGACAGGTCGAGCTTGCCGGTCTCGAAGGTCGCGCGCGCCGTTTCTGCCGCGCCTTCTGCCGCCTCGCGGCCACGCAGCATGGCTGTCACTTCGGTGGCGAGGCGCTTTTTGGCTTCGTTGATGTCGCCGGCCACAACACGGGCAATCTCATCGAGGGGCAGCGTGGTGTAGAGCTTTAGGAACCGCTCCACGTCAGCGTCCTCAGTATTGCGCCAGTACTGCCAGAAGTCGTAGGCCGAGAGCATGTCCGCATTGAGCCAGATGGCGCCATTGAGCGACTTGCCCATCTTGGCGCCCGATGCTGTCGCCAACAATGGCGAGGTCAGCGCATAAAGCTGTGGCGTCCCCAGACGATGGCCGAGGTCGATGCCGTTGACGATGTTGCCCCACTGGTCCGACCCGCCCATCTGTAGCCTCACGCCGTAGCGCTTGTTGAGCTCGACGAAGTCATAGGCCTGCAGGATCATGTAGTTGAATTCGAGGAAGGAGAGCGACTGCTCGCGATCAAGCCGTTGCTTGACCGAGTCGAAGCTCAGCATCCGGTTGACCGAGAAATGCTGCCCCACGTCACGCAGGAATTCGAGATAATTGAGCGGCATCAGCCACTCGGCATTGTTGAGCATCAGCGACTTGCCCTCGCTGAAGTCAAGGTAATTTGCGAAGACCTGCTTGATGCTGTCGATATTGGCCTGGATCATATCCGGCGTCATCAGCTTGCGGGCCTCGTCCTTGAAGGACGGATCGCCCACCATGCCCGTGCCGCCGCCCATCAGGGCGACTGCGCGATGACCGGTCTTTTCCAGCCAGTGCAGCATCATGATCTGGATCAGGCTGCCCACATGGAGTGAGGCGGCCGTGGGGTCGAAACCGATGTAGGCGGTGACGGTTTCAGTGGAGAAGAGATTGTCCAGCCCCGCATCGTCCGAGGTCTGGTGGATGAATCCACGCTCGGACAGGGTACGCAGGAATTCAGATTTGTATTCGAACTTGGTCATCTTGGTGCGATCCAAAGGCCGTCCCTGTCACAGGGTCGTTCCCGCAAGAGCGGGAACCTCTGCTTGAAAGGACCACCGGTAGAGAAACGGAGGTCCCCGCTTTCGCGGGGGTGACACCGAGGTGTTTCAATCGCAGTTGTGCGCCCTGAACTAGCGCCCGCCGCCGTCCGCGATCTCCTGACGGCGACGGTCGAGATATTCAGCGCAGCGCGTGGTCAGCTCGTCGATCTTGCCTTCGTAGAAGTGGTTCGCCCCCTCCACGATCTGCTGTTCAATTGTGATGCCCTTTTGCGTCTTGAGCTTGTCCACCAGCTTCTGCACGGACGAAGGCGGAGCAACCCGGTCCTTGTCGCCATGAATAATCAGGCCAGAAGACGGGCAGGGGGCTAGAAACGAGAAGTCGTAAAGGTTTTCCGGCGGCGACACCGAAATGAAGCCCTCCACTTCCGGACGACGCATCAGCAGTTGCATGCCGATCCAGGCGCCGAAGGAGAAGCCGGCGATCCAGCAGCCGCGCGATTCACGGTTGATGATCTGCAGCCAGTCCAGCGCCGCGGCAGCGTCCGAGAGTTCGCCGATGCCGTGGTCGAAAACGCCCTGCGAACGGCCCACGCCGCGCGAATTGAAGCGCAGCACGGAAAAACCACGCTCAGCGAACATGTAGAAGAGATTGTAGACGATCTGGTTGTTCATCGTCCCGCCGAACTGCGGATGCGGATGCAGCACGATGGCCACCGGCGCATTCGGTTCCTTGCCCGGCTGGTACCGGCCTTCCAGGCGCCCTTCCGGGCCGTTGAAGATCACTTCTGGCATAAGTTTGTTCCGGCCTTTTCTGGCTCTGTCTCGTCGGCTGTCCGGACCCCTCTGGGGAAAGCTGCTCGCGGCTTGACTAAGCGCGGGCCGCTCCCTAAAACATGGGTCCGAAACACCAGTTTAGAATTATTCGAAACTCGGTTTTGGGCCGCACTGCGGCCCATTGGAGCGCCCCTTGTAATGAAGTTGGGCGGGAAATTTCAAGAAGTGTTTGGTTGCGGCCCCGCAAGAGGGTCCCGCGGCGGGCATAGGAGCTACCATGGGCGCGCATGCGTCCGGAAAGCGCGATGACGAGAGCGGCCACATATCTCGATCACAATGCGTCCGCCCCGCTTCGTCCTGAAGCGCGGGAAGCGATGCTTGGCGCCCTTTCCCTGACAGGCAATCCGTCCTCGATCCATGTCCATGGCCGTGCCCTGCGCAACGCCGTCGAGACTGGCCGGCAGCAGGTAGCACGTCTGGCCGGCGCTGAACCCAGGCAGGTTGTCTTCACCAGTTCGGCAACCGAGGCCATCACCCAGGCGTTGGTTGCCGGCGCAAAGGCATTCTCAGCAGACGCCGTGGCCGTCAGTACGGGGGAGCACTCCGCCGTGTTAAAGGCGGCAGAGGCCACGGGTCTGCCTGTCTGGACAATCGGGCTTGATGCCGAGGGGCGCATTGATCTCGATCAATTGGCCGGAGTTCTGGCGCGCGCCGAAGACGAGAAAGCGACCCTGCTCGTCGCAGTTCATTGGGTGAACAACGAAACCGGTGTGATTCAACCCATTGAGCGCGTAAACGCAATAGTCGGCCCGACGCGCCACACGCTCTTTGTCGATGCCGTGCAGGCCTTCGGCAAGCTGCCCCTGGACTTTGCGGCCTCCGCGCCCGACATGATGGCCATAAGCGGGCACAAGATCGGGGCGCCTGCAGGTATTGGCGCTTTGCTGGCCAAGGCTCATGCTGACACCGCGCGCCTCATTCCCGGCGGCGGCCAGGAACAGGGTCGGCGCGGCGGCACGGAGCCGGTCGCGCTGATTGCCGCCTTTGGTGCGGCTGCCGAGGTGTCGGCCTATGACGCAGAAGCTATGGTTGCACTGACCGGCCGCATTGAAGCGGGCCTAAAGTCCATGGCGCCGGGCGTCGTGATCTTCGGGCAGGGTGCGACGCGTATTGGTAATGTTACGAATTTTGCCGTCCCGGGTTTGAGCAACGCTACGGCCCTGATGGCATTGGACCTGATGGGGCTCTCTGTGTCATCGGGCTCGGCATGCTCGTCGGGCAAAGTTGGCGTGAGCCACGTATTGGCGGGCATGGGTGTTCCCAAGGCGCTTGCTGAAGGCGCCTTGCGCGTGAGCTTCGGCTGGAACTCGACTACGGCGGATGCCGACGCGTTCCTCGCCGGATTTGAGACAATCCTGTCGCGCCAAAAGCAGGCAGGTAAGGCGGCATAGCCGCCACCCGAATATGTGTTCGCGGCGGCCTTGAACCGCCGAGGGACTTGAAGGAGAAGCCGCATGGCGGACTACAACATTCCCACTCTCAAGGAAGAGATTGACCGGGAAACGGTTGAACAGGTTTTGGCGCTCGACGTCGACAAGTACAAATACGGCTTTGAGACCGATATTGAATCCGACGTTGCCCCGCCGGGCCTGACCGAGGAGACCATCCGCTTCATCTCGGCCAAGAAGGACGAGCCCGAATGGATGCTGGAATGGCGCCTGGAGGCCTTCCGCCGCTGGCAGACCATGGAAGAGCCCAACTGGGCCAAGGTCCACTATCCCAAGATCGACTTCCGGAGCATCAGCTACTATGCGGCGCCAAAGAGCTTCAAAGGCCCCAAAAGCCTGGATGAAGTCGATCCCGAGCTCCTCAAGACCTATGAAAAGCTTGGCATTCCGCTCAAGGAACAGGCCATTCTGGCTGGTGTCCAGGGTGCGGGCGAACCGACCGGCACGCCGTTCTCGGGCAATGTCGCCGTGGACGCCGTCTTTGACTCGGTTTCCGTGGTCACGACCTTCCGCGAGGAACTGGCTAAGCAGGGTATCATCTTCTGCTCGATCTCGGACGCCATCCGCGAGCATCCCGAACTGGTGCAGAAATACCTCGGCTCGGTGGTTCCGGTCTCCGACAACTACTATGCCACGCTCAATTGCGCCGTCTTCACCGATGGGTCCTTCGTCTACATCCCCAAGGGCGTCCGTTGCCCGATGGAATTGTCGACCTATTTCCGTATCAACGAGAAGAAAACCGGGCAGTTCGAGCGCACGCTGATCATCGCCGACGATGACAGCTATGTCTCCTACCTCGAGGGCTGCACGGCCCCAATGCGCGACGAGCACCAGTTGCACGCCGCCGTGGTGGAACTGGTTGCCCTCGACAATGCCGAGATCAAGTATTCCACCGTCCAGAACTGGTATCCCGGCGACAAGGACGGCAAGGGCGGCATCTACAATTTCGTCACCAAGCGTGGCGATTGCCGCGGCAAGAACTCGCACATATCCTGGACCCAGGTGGAAACCGGCTCGGCCATCACCTGGAAATATCCGAGCTGCATCCTGCGCGGCGACGGTTCGCGCGGCGAGTTCTATTCCATTGCCATTTCCAACGGCTATCAGCAGGTCGATAGCGGCACCAAGATGCTGCATCTGGGCAAGAACACCTCCAGCCGCATCATCTCCAAGGGCATTGCTGCCGGCTTCTCGGACAATACCTATCGCGGCCAGGTCTCGGCCCACGCCAAGGCCAAGAACGCCCGCAACTTCACCCAGTGCGACTCGCTGCTGATCGGTGACAAGTGTGGCGCGCATACTGTGCCCTATATCGAAAGCCGCAACGGCACGGCCGTCTTCGAGCACGAAGCAACCACGTCCAAGATTTCCGACGACCAGATGTTCTACTGCATGCAGCGGGGCCTTTCCGAAGAGGAAGCGGTGGCGCTGATCGTTAACGGCTTCGTCCGCGACGTGCTGCAACACCTGCCCATGGAATTCATGGTCGAAACCCAGAAGCTGATCTCGATCAGCCTCGAAGGCAGTGTCGGATAGCTATGGTTGACGTCGTCACACTCTATCGTCCTGTCGGACTTGAGGAACTTAAGCTGATCGAAGAGGCAGGCTCACGGGCATTCCCCCCCCGCTTGCCGGATCAGCCCATCTTCTATCCGGTGACCAACGAAGGTTATGCGACGCAGATTGCCCGCGACTGGAACACCCGCCACGGCTCAAAGCAGGGGTTTGTGACGCGCTTCGATGTTGACGCCAGCTACTTGGCGCGTTTCGAGCGTCAGATTGTCGGTGGACAGCAGCACGAGGAATTCTGGGTTCCTGCCGAGGAACTCCCTGAATTTAACGCCCATATCGTCGGCAAAATCGAGGTGATCAGTCACTTCAAAGAGGGCGACGCGCAATGACCTGCATGCGCCGTCCTGCCGAGCATTCCGGAGAAACTAATGACCACGCCCGTTCTTGAAATCCGCAACCTGCACGCCCGCATCGAGGAACGCGAAATCCTCAAAGGTGTGAACCTCATCATCCCGCCCGGCGAGGTTCATGCGATCATGGGCCGCAATGGCTCGGGCAAGTCGACGCTGAGCTACGTACTGGCCGGCAAGGAAGACTATGAGATCACCGAGGGCGAAGTCCTGCTCAACGGCGAAAACATCCTCGAGATGGAGCCCGATGAGCGCGCCGCTGCCGGCCTGTTCCTGGCTTTCCAGTATCCAATCGAAATCCCGGGCGTCGCCACCATGACCTTCCTCAAGGCCGCGCTCAACGCCCAGCGCAAGGCCCGTGGCGAGGCCGAACTGTCGACACCGGACTTCATGCGCGCGGTCAAGGAAGCTGGCGCTCAGCTCAATATCGACAACGATATGCTCAAGCGCCCGCTCAATGTCGGCTTCTCCGGCGGCGAAAAGAAGCGCGCCGAGATCATGCAGATGGCGTTGCTCAAGCCCTCGCTGGCCGTGCTCGACGAGACCGACTCCGGCCTCGATATCGACGCACTGCAGGTCGTCTCCAAGGGCGTCAATGCCCTGCGTGACGGCCAGCGCTCCATGCTGGTCATCACCCACTATCAGCGCCTCCTCAACCACATTGTGCCCGACGTCGTGCATGTCTTCTCGGACGGCAGGATCGTCGAGAGCGGCGACAAGGACCTGGCCCTCAAGCTCGAGGCCCAGGGCTATGCCAGCTACGGCGGAGAGGCTGCCTAAATCATGCGCGCAAACTTTCCTGTTCGTCTCGGCCCGGCCGAGGACGCTCTGATCGCCCAGCTCAAGGCTGCCGGCGCGGACTCCACAGCCGAGCGCATCACCGTGGCCGGCCTGCCGACCCGTCGCGTCGAGAGCTACCACTATACCGATCTAAAGACCCTGCTGCGGGCGATTCCGCCTGTTGCAAACGCAGCCAATGAAGCCAGCGCACCGGCGCTGCGCATTCCCGGTGCCTTCAACCTGATGATTGCCAATGGTGCCATCCAGAATGCCGCCACGGCCCCCGCCGGCGTCATTGTTGGCAAGGCCGATGGCGGTGTGCTGACCACCCGCGACGACGTCTTGGTGCACATCAATGGGGCGCTGGCCAAGGAAGCGCTGACCCTCACGCTGGAAAACAGCGTCGATCCGGTCATCCAGGTGGAGCGTCGTATTGAAGGCGAGGCGGCCCATGTTGCTGATGCGCTGAAGGTTTTCGTGGCTGATGACGCCTCGGCGACGATCGTCGAAACATTCTCGGGATCCGATGCGGCGCATGTGGGGAACCACGCGACCTATCTGTCCGTGGGCAGGAATGCCGTGGTGACCCATATTACCATCGACCTCAGCGCCCGCGCCGTGTCACATTTCGCCACGAACGAGTATCAGCTCGCCGATGGCGCCAGACTGCGCACCCTGGTGATCCATGCCGGCGCCGGGCTCGCCCGTACCCATGTGTTCCCGCGCATGGCCGGTGCCGGAGCCCATGCCGATCTCACTGGCCTCAATTTGGTGGCCGACGGCCAGCATGCCGACATCACTATGGAAACCCTGCACGCGGTGCCGCACACATCCTCGCAGCCGCTGTTCAAGTCCATTGTACGCGGCCGGGCCAAGGCCATCGTTCAGGGCAAGCTTGTGGTGGCCCGCGATGCCCAGAAGACCGATGCCAAGTTCATGCATCAGGGCTTGATGCTCTCCGATGAAGCCGAGATTCTCTCCAAGCCCGAACTCGAAATCTATGCCGACGACGTCGTCTGCGGCCACGGTTCGACCTGCGGGATGATCGATGAAGATAGCTTGTTCTATCTCATGAGCCGAGGCATTCCCAAGTCCGAGGCAGAGACCATGCTGGTGCGCGGCTTCATCGCGGAACTCTTCGATCCGATTGACGACGAAGAGCTCAACGAAGCGCTGCAGACTATCGTCGATAGCTGGCTGATGGTGGGTAAGTAAGATCCCGCCGCCCAGCGTGTCCGCGGGTCGGAAGCTGGGTCAAATGATGAATGTGTGACGCTGAAGGTGCCACATCGTCTCCCTCCCCCTTGTGGGGAGGGACCAAGGGTGGGGGTGTCCCACCACGGAAGCGAACATGACCTTCGACCTCGAAAAAATCCGCGCCGACTTCCCGATACTCGGCGAACAGATTCATGGCCACCGCCTCGTCTATCTTGATAGCGGCGCATCTGCCCAGAAACCCGTCCAGGTGCTGGACCGCATGGATCACGCTTTTCGGCATGAATACGCCAACGTTCACCGGGGCTTGCACACGCTCGCCAATCGGGCGACGGAAGGCTACGAAGCCGGTCGTGAAAGTGCGCGCCGCTTCCTCAACGCGGGACGGGTCGAAGAGATCATATTCACAAAGTCCGCGACCGAGGCGATCAACCTGGTTGCTTCATCTTTCGTTGGGCCGCGCATCGGGGCAGGGGACGAGATTGTCACAACGATTATGGAGCATCACTCCAATATCGTGCCCTGGCATTTCCACCGCGAACGCAAGGGCGCGATTATCAAGTGGATCGACGTCGACGATGATGGCGTTCTCGATATCGATGCCTTCGAGGCGTCGCTGACAGACCGCACGCGTATCGTCGCTGTTACGCATATGTCCAACGTTCTGGGCACGGTGAACCCGATCAAGCGCATCATCGAGATCGCACATGCCCGCGGCATCGCGGTTCTGGTCGATGGTTCCCAGGGGGCAGTTCACACCACTGTCGACGTGCAGGACCTCGACGTCGATTTCTACGTCATGACCGGCCACAAGCTCTATGGACCCACCGGCATCGGCGTACTCTATGGCAAGTACGAACTGCTCGCGGAGATGCAGCCCTACCAGGGCGGTGGCGAGATGATTGAAACCGTGACACTTAACGGCGTCACCTACAACGAGCCGCCGCATCGTTTCGAAGCCGGCACGCCGCCCATCGTTCAGGCCATGGGGCTTGGTGCAGCTCTTGACTATATGCAGATGATCGGCCGCGACGCCATTGCCGCCCATGAGCACGACGTGGCAGCCTACGCGCACGAAAAGCTGAGCCGCATCAATTCCCTGCGCCAGATCGGCACAGCCCCGGGCAAGGGCGGCATCTTCTCCTTCGAGATCGCCGGCGCCCACGCCCACGACGTCGCCACCATTCTCGACCGTTACGGCATCGCCGTGCGCGCTGGCACGCACTGCGCGCAGCCCTTGTTGGCCAGATTTGGTGTTACCTCTACATGCCGAGCGTCCTTCGCCCTATATAACGGCAAGGACGACGTTGACGCTTTGGTGGATGGCATCGAGCGTGCCCAGAAATTCTTCGCCTGAGGAAGAGAGTGATGAGCCAAGAAACCGGAACCGAATCCCCGGCGACCGAAACCGATGTCCGTATCGCCCCGACCATGCCGTCGGGCCTCTCCGAGTCGGAGGTAGAACGGATCACAACGGATTTGATCGGCGCGCTCAAAACCGTTTATGACCCGGAGATTCCGGTCGATATCTACGAACTCGGCCTGATTTACCGAGTGGATCTCGACGATGACCGCAACCTGACCATTGATATGACCCTGACCGCCCCGGGATGCCCCGTGGCTGGCGAAATGCCCGGCTGGGTTGAGAACGCTGCCCGCGGCGTGGAGGGTATTCAGGACGTCACCGTCAATATGGTCTTCGACCCGCCTTGGGACGCCTCACGCATGAGCGAGGAAGCTCAAGTCGCGTTGAACTGGTGGTAAGTTTGCGCGTTTCACCCTATATATCGTGAAACGCCGATAAAGGTACTCGCCCATGGCCTTCAAGATCATGTCGCTGACCGATGCTGCTGCTGAGCGCATCGCCGAAATCATCGAAGATTCCGAAAAGCCCGTGATTGGTCTGCGGGTGGGCATCAAGAATGCGGGTTGTGCTGGTGTGTCCTACACCATGGACTATGTCGAAGCGCCCAACCCAGGCGATGATCACGTGGAGGACCACGGCGTCAACGTCTGGGTCGACCCCAAGGCCACCATGTATCTCCTCGGCACCGTGATGGACTTCGAAGCGACGAAGATGGGATCGAGCTTCACCTTCAAAAATCCCAATCAGACGGGTGCGTGCGGCTGCGGCGAGAGCGTTACGCTGGCTCCGGCCGACCTAAAGGCGCTCGCCGAGGCGAGGACTGGCGCCTGATCTGCACGACGCGATTGCGTCGGTCCTCGGTTTCGCCTAACACCACGGCATCATGCCGAACGCCCTTCCTGCCGCCTATAGAATTGTTCCACCCAACCGTCCGCTTTCAGGTCGTGTTTCACCGCCTGGCAGCAAGTCGATCACCAATCGGGTACTCTTGCTTGCCGCCATGGCCGAGGGCACCAGTCGGCTGACCGGAGCACTCAAGAGCAAGGACACAGTGCTCATGGCTCGTGCGCTGCGCGAGATGGGGGTGACCGTCGAGGAGCCGGACGCCACGACCTTTCTGGTCACCAGCACAGGGCGCCTCGTGGCGCCTGCTGCTCCCCTGTTCCTTGGCAATGCCGGCACCGCAACACGCTTCCTGACAGCCGCTGTCGCAACCATCGAGGGAACCGTGGTTGTCGATGGCGACGAAGACATGCGTCTGCGCCCCATTCGCCCCTTGGTCGATGCCTTGGTGTCCCTTGGGATCGATGCGCATTGCCCCACCGGCTGCCCCCCTGTGACCATCCACGGCACCGGCCGGTTCGGCTCAGGTCGGGTAGAGATCGACGCTTCGCTCTCGAGCCAATACGTGTCCGCCCTGCTGATGGCAGCGCCCTTTGGCGATGGTGCTATCGAGGTCGCGCTCACCGGCAAGGATATCGGCGCGCGCGGTTATGTCGACCTGACATTGGCGGCCATGCGGGCTTTTGGCGCCCAGGTGGAGGATCGTGTGGACGGATCCTGGTTGGTGCAACCGACCGGCTACAAGGCGACCGACTTCCACATCGAACCTGACGCCTCCGCAGCTACCTATCTCTGGGGAATCGAAGCCCTGACAGGCGGCAAGATCGATCTGGGCGTGCCGACCGAAGCCTTCACGCAGCCAGATGCCGCCGCTCAAGCGACAATCGCCCAGTTTCCGAATATGCCTGAAGTTATCGACGGATCGCAGATGCAGGACGCCGTCCCAACCATTGCAGTGGTGGCCGCTTTCAACAACCGCCCGGTGCGTTTCGTCGGGATAGCCAACCTGCGAGTCAAGGAAACCGACCGCATTCGAGCCGTGGCCAATGAACTCAATCGCATCCGCCCCGGCCTGGCGCGGGAGGAGGGTGACGACCTCATCGTCAATGCCGATCCCGCATTGATGGACGTCGCCCATCGCAACGCCACCAGCCGGATCGAGACCTATCACGACCACCGCATTGCCATGAGCTTTGCGTTGGCGGGTCTGCGCATCGGCGGCGTGACCATTCTTGACCCTGCCTGCACTGGCAAGACCTATCCGGAATATTGGGAGATGCTGTCCGGCCTTGGCGTCGAACTGATCCCGACCGCCTGATCAGGCCGCTGACGCGTCCTTGGCGGGCGCTTCGTCGATCTCGACCAGCTCAGTCTCACTGACCACCCGGTTCCTTCCGGCCCGCTTGGCGGCATAGAGGCAGCGATCGGCTCGCTCGATAAGCGACACAGCATTGTCGCTTGCCGTGAACGCCGCCACGCCGAATGACGCCGTGATGCGGCCGAGCTTCTCGTTTGTGGAGCGCTTGAGCAGCTCCTTGGCTTGTATGGCCTTGCGGATGTTCTCCGCGACGATGACTGCACCATCCAGATCGGTCGATGGCAGCACGGCCACGAATTCCTCGCCGCCATAACGAGCGGCAAGGTCTCTGCCCTTGATGTTTGACTTCAATGTCATTGCCACCAGTCGCAAGACCTGGTCGCCTGTCTGGTGTCCATAGGTATCGTTGAACGACTTGAAGTGATCGATGTCGACCAATAGCAGGCTCAGTGCTTCACCCGTCTGTTCGGACTCCTTAATCGCGTCCGCCAGGCCTTCGTCGAAGCTCTTCCGGTTGGCGATCTTGGTCAGCGGGTCGAGCATGGATTCGCGCCGGACATCGTCCAGATCGCGTTGCAGGGCAGCAATATCTTCCCGCGACGCTTCCAGCTTGAGCTCAAGTTGGCGATTGGTATCCTGCATGCGCCGGGTCTCTGCCAACAAGCGGGTCGCCAGGGCCCGCATGTCGTTGGTGCTCAAGTCGCGTTCCAGATCGCCGCTGGCCGACTGCAGCGAACCGGAATAGGCGTTGGCAGTGGTCATCGCACTGTCGATTGCCTCATGCACCGCTTCAATGCGGGCATGCATGCGCTCCGACACGCTCGACATACGGTCGTTTACGTCAGACTTCAGAAATTCATTGTAGAGCGTCTCCGCCAGCTCCGAGGAGGGCACGTTGCCGCTTCTGAAAATGGCGTTGATGCGATTGTTCAGCGACGGGTTCACGCCCGTCGCATAGGTATAGAGAAGCTCATAGAATTGCGGATAGGGGGGAATCCGGCTGCGCTTGAGCAGATCAAACGCCGCATTGGCGTATCCCAGGGTACGCGTAAATTCTTGGTCCGACACTACCCCACCCCGCGCGCCGTTGCGCTCCGACCGTATCGTTCTACGTTAGTTGAGTCGGGACCAGAAAATACAGTCCCGCCTTGCCTTCTAACAAGCTGTGCCCACAATATTGGTGTGCTTTCGCACCAATATTGAAGCACTCACTGCGTCATCCTTGCTGGCCGCAACAGAAATGCTGGCACCGGTCCCGCATCTCCAAACGGCGTATCTGACGGAGAATCCTCAGTTTTCTTGGCCGCACGTTGTCGTGTCGGCTTCTTTGCCGCCGGTTCGGCGCTGTCCCCGCTAACTGCAGATGCGACCGGCTTCTCGGCCACTGGTTTGGCAGCCTTTGTGCGGCGGCCCCGAGCCGGCTTGCCTGTTTCGGCGGTCTCTTGCTTGCCCTCGGTCTGCGGCTTGCTGGCCTTGTCGCCTTCGAGCCAGTCAATCGGCTTCTGAATGAGCTTGAGAATGGCGTCCAGATGCTTGCCATCCGCGGGACCCACAAAGGTGTAGGCGACGCCTGAGCGGCCCGCGCGACCAGTTCGACCGATACGGTGAACATAGTCTTCGGCATGCACGGGCACGTCGAAGTTGAACACATGGCTCACAGCCGGAATGTCCAGCCCTCTTGCCGCTACATCGCTGGCGACCAGCAGCGTCAGCTTGTTGGTCTTGAACGCATCGAGCGTTTCCATACGGCTTTTCTGGTCCATATCGCCATGCAGAGCACCGGCAGAATAGCCGTGCCGCTGCAGGGAACGGGCGAGCGTGGCCACGTCGCGCTTGCGATTGCAGAAGATGATCGCGTTCGTAAGCCCCGCAGACGCGTCAATGCGTGCCCTGAGTGCCGCACGCTTTTCGTCCGGCTTGGACGGCACCTTTACCAGCTTCTGGTCAATGGTGTCGGCGGTGGACGCAGTGCGCGAGACTTGCACATGCACCGGATCTTTGAGGAACCGCTTGGTCAGCCGTTCGATCTGCGGGTCCATGGTGGCCGAGAACAGCATGGTCTGGCGTCGCGGCGGCAAGCGCGAACAGATTTTCTCGATATCGTCGATGAATCCCATGTCCAGCATGCGGTCGGCCTCGTCAATGACGAGAATTTCCACGCCCGTAAGCAGGATTTTGCCGCGATCGAATTGGTCCAGCAGTCGCCCAGGAGTGGCGATCAGCACATCCACACCGCGATCGAGCTTCTTGTTCTGGTCCTCGAAGGACACGCCCCCGATGATCAGGGCCATCGAGAGCCGGTGATTTTTACCGTACTTCTCGAAATTATCGGCGACCTGGGCGGCCAGTTCGCGCGTCGGCTCCAGAATGAGCGTGCGCGGCATGCGCGCACGGGCGCGTCCCTTTTCCAGTAGCGTCAGCATGGGCAGGACGAAAGATGCTGTCTTGCCGGTGCCGGTCTGGGCAATGCCGATCAGGTCCTTCTTCTCGAGAAGGTGGGGGATGGCCTGGGCCTGGATTTCCGTTGGCTTGTCATAGCCAGCGGCGGCTACAGCGTCGGTAACCTTGGTCGATAGGCCCAGTCCGGAAAAGTCGTCGGTCAAGTTGGTCGTTCCACTCAACAGTCTGCCCGCTGCCTTGCCGGACCGAGGGGCTCGGCCGGTGCGCCGGTCGTTGGAATTGCGCAAGTTCTGCCCTGTGGGGCGCGCGTCCCTTGCATGAGAGCGGATGGACTATGAAATACTGATACGCATCCGCACGGTGACATTGCAGCGGCAATCTGTCCGGGCCGGGGTCAATGTCGCGCTGGTGAAACGCCTTAACGGGTCCGTGCCTGCGACCCGCGAGAATATCCCAGCGGCGCGGACCATAGCGCAAACCCCTTATCTGTCAACGGTCTTGGGCCTTGCAAACGTGAACGCGGTTAAGGCCGGCTCACACGTCGAGGTCGGTGACGAAGGCTGCGTTCTCCTGAATGAACTCAAAACGTGCTTCTGGCTTGCTGCCCATAAGGCGGTCAACGGTATGCCGGGTGGCATCCCGGTCATCCAGAACCTTCACCTGCAGTAGCGTCCTGGTCTTGGGAGACATCGTGGTTTCGCGCAGGTGCGCGAAGGGCATTTCGCCCAAGCCCTTGAACCGGGTGGTGTCGATCTTGCCCTTCCCGGTGAACTCGGTGGCCATCAGCTCGGCCCGGTGTGCATCGTCGCGTGCATAGAGCGTCTTGCCGCCCTGGCTGATGCGATAGAGCGGGGGTAGGGCCAGGTACAGGTGGCCGTTTTCGATCAGGCGCGGCATCTCCTGGAAAAAGAAGGTGATCAGGAGCGAGGCGATATGCGCGCCGTCCACGTCCGCATCGGTCATGATGATGATCTTGTCATAGCGCAGATCATCCTCGGTATAGCGGTCACGGGTGCCGCAGCCCAGCGCCTGGACCAGGTCTGCGATCAACTGGTTTGCTGCGAGCTTGTCGCGGCTCGCCCCGGCAACATTCAGGATCTTTCCGCGGAGCGGCAGCACGGCCTGATTGGTACGGTTACGCGCCTGCTTGGCGGAGCCGCCCGCCGAATCGCCCTCGACGATGAACAACTCCGCGCCTTGGGCTGCGTTCTGCGTACAGTCGGCAAGCTTGCCCGGCAGCCGCAATTTGCGCGTGGCGCTGGCGCGATCAATTTCCTTTTCCTTGCGACGGCGCAGCCTTTCCTCGGCGCGCTCGATCGCCCAGTCTAGGAGCTTTCCTGCCTGTTGGGGCGAGGCCGCCAGCCAGTGGTCGAATGCATCGCGCAGGGCCGCATCAACAATGCGAGTTGCTTCCCCTGAGGCCAGCTTGTCCTTGGTCTGGCCGACGAATTCCGGCTCGCGCACGAACACGGATAGCATGGCCGCGCATGATGTCAGAACGTCCTCGGCCGTGAGGTTTGCCGCACCTTTGTTCTTGGTCAGTTCGGCGTAGTTCTTGAGGCCTCGTAGCAGTGCCATGCGCAAGCCGGCTTCATGCGTCCCGCCATCGGGTGTCGGCACGGTATTGCAGTAGGACTGCACGCCGCCATCGCCGATCGTCCAGGCGATCGCCCATTCCACTGAACCGTGGCTGCCCGGCTTCCCGCTGCGTCCGGCGAAAATATCGTCCGTGATCCGCGTTTCGCCCTCGATACGGGCTGTCATGTAGTCCTTGAGCCCGTCGGGATAGTGGAACACCGCCTTGGCCGGAACCTCTTCACTGGCGAGGCTTTCGTCACAGCTCCAGCGCAGCTCCACGCCGCCGAACAGATAGGCCTTGGCGCGCGTCATGCGGAAAATGCGGCCTGCCGAGAAATGCGCTGCCGGCCCGAAGATCTGGGGATCCGGGTGGAAGCGTGTGGTGGTGCCCCGTCGGTTCTGCACGCGTCCGACATTGACCACGTCCTCAACCACCAGGCCGCGGGAAAACTGGATGCGATAAAGCTGCTGGTCGCGGGCGACTTCGACGACCATGTCGTCGGACAGGGCATTGACGACGGACACCCCAACGCCGTGCAAACCGCCTGAAGTTTCATAGGCTTTGCTGTCGAACTTGCCACCGGCGTGGAGGACCGTGTGAACGATTTCGAGCGTCGAGCGGTTGGGAAATTTCGGATGCTTTTCGACCGGAATGCCGCGGCCGTTATCGGTAACCGTGATGTATCCGTCAGCGCCCAGATGCACCTCGATCCGCGTCGCGTGGCCGGCAATGGCCTCGTCCATGGAATTGTCGATCACCTCG
>NZ_CAJXJS010000001.1 GCF_913055165.1 uncultured Devosia sp. | reverse complement strand
AAGATCATCCGCCCATCGGCCAATTACACCGGGCCCGAAGACCTCGCCTTCGTGCCGCTCAAGGATCGCAAGGAGGCCTGAGGCCCATGCCCTATCTCGTTTCCGCCGACCTGCCCGCGACCAGCGCCGGCAGCCGTTTTCGCGCCTTGCTGAACCGCCCGCAGATCCTGCAATTGCCCGGCGCCCATAATGGCCATGCCGCCATTCAGGCGAAAAATGCCGGCTTTGAGGGCCTCTATCTCTCCGGCGCCGCCATGACCGCCTCGATGGGCCTGCCTGATCTGGGCGTCATCACGGTCGACGAAGTCGCGTTCTTCATCCGCCAGATCGCCCGCGCCGCCGGGCTGCCGCTCCTGGTGGACGGCGACACCGGCTATGGCGAAGCGCTCAATGTCATGCACATGGTGCGCACCTTCGAGGAAGCCGGCGCCGGTGCGGTGCATCTGGAAGACCAGTTGCTGCCCAAGAAATGCGGCCACCTCAATGACAAGAAGCTGGCCGATGCGCATGACATGGCCGCCAAGGTCGCCGCTGCCGCCAGGGCCCGCCGCGACATGGTGATCATCGCCCGCACCGATGCGGCGGCCAGCGAAGGGCTGGACGGCGCCGTGGCCCGCGCCAAGCTCTATATCGAGGCCGGCGCCGATGCGATTTTCCCCGAAGCGCTGACCAGCATCGACATGTTCCGCGATTTCGCCAAGGCGATGCCGGGCGTCAAGCTCTTGGCCAATATGACCGAATTTGGCCGCACGCCCTACCAGACGGCCGCCGAGTTCGAAGCCCTGGGCTACGCCATGGTGATCTGGCCGGTCTCCTCCCTCCGTGTCGCCAACAAGGCGCAGGAAAAGCTCTATGCCACTATTCTGCGCGACGGCGGCACCAAGGCCATGCTCGACCAGATGCAGACCCGCCAGGAGCTCTATGACGTGATCGGCCTGCATGATTATGAGGCGCTCGACGCCTCGATCATCAAGACCATCGTGCCCTGATCCGCCCGCGTTTGCTCTTGGTTTACCACGCCAGCAACTCGCTGGCGCGGTAAGCACCTCGTCAAGCATCCCCTGCCTAAGGTCTTTCCCTGACACAGAACGTGTCGCAGGCATTTGGGCAGCGGGATGAACGAGGAACGACAAGCCGAGCATCGTGGCGACTGGCGCCGTACCATGGCCATACCGGTCCTGCTCGCGCTTGCCGCCATGCTGGTGGCGGCCATCCTGGTCGACCGGCAGAACCAGCAGATTGCCGAGAGCAATCTGCGCTCGGATGCGCTCAACCAGATTTCGGTGATCCGCGCCAAGCTCGAAGGCCATATTGCGGGCAATATCCAGCTCATCAAGGGCCTGGTTGCGGTCATCTCCACCGAACCCGACATGGACCAGGCGCGCTATGATGCCTTGGTCGGCAATATTTTCGAGGAAGGCAGCCAGTTACGCTCAGTCGCGGCGGCGCCCGACCTGATCATTACAATGACCCATCCTCTGGCCGGCAATGAAGCGGCTATCGGGCTCAATTACCGAC
The DNA here is from genome assembly GCF_913055165.1 of uncultured Devosia sp. Classification (GTDB taxonomy): domain Bacteria; phylum Pseudomonadota; class Alphaproteobacteria; order Rhizobiales; family Devosiaceae; genus Devosia. Next base: position 220,486 of record NZ_CAJXJS010000001.1, on the reverse strand, counting down.
ACGTGCCGGCGCAATGGCCGGCGGTGCGCGAGGTTCTGGAAACCGGCAGCCTCAATATTGCGGGGCCGGTTGATCTGGTGCAGGGCGGACAGGGCTTTGTCGGCCGCTTCCCGGTGTTTACCGGTCCTGAGGACAATCGGCAGTTCTGGGGCCTGGTCTCCGCCGTAGTGGATGTGCAAAAGCTCTATGCCGACAGTGGCCTGCTCGATCCCGAACTGGGACTCGACATCTCGATTACTGGGCATGACGGCACGGGACGCACCGGCAAGCGCTTTTTCGGGCCGGACCTCAGCGAGGCCAACCCGGTGACCGCCAGCGTCGTGCTGCCATCAGGGAGCTGGGAGATCGCGGCCGCGCCCAAGCAGGGCTGGGGCGCTGACCCTGTCTCCACCTGGTCGCTGCGTGGCCTGATCCTGGCCGCCGGAGCCCTGATCCTGTTCCCCATCGTGGTGACCGGCCGCATGATCCGCGAGCGCCATGAGCATATTCATGAACTGGGCGTGCGCGAGAGCGAGCTGGCGCGCCTGACCCGGCGCCTCAATCTGGCCCTTGCCGTCTCCAAGGTCGGGGTGTGGGAGCTGGACATGTCCACCAACGCGGAAACCTGGGACGAGCGCAACAACGAAATCTACGGCCTGCCCACCGATGGCGCGCCGCGCCACCATGAGCACTGGCGGCAGGCAGTTCATCCCGATGATCGCGAGCAGGCGGAAGCGACCTTCCGGGCCCAGATCGCCTCAGGCTATTATGAAACCGATTACCGGGTGCTCCATTCCGATGGCACGCTGCGCTATGTGCGCTCCGTGGGCGCGCTGCATCGCGAACCGGGTCAGCCGGACAAGGTCATCGGGGTCAATTGGGACGTTACCGAGGATGTCAGGCTTAACGATGATCTGCGGCGCGCCAAGCAGCAGGCCGAGACGCGCAGCAATGATCTGGAAGCGGCCCGCATCCGCATCGAGCACAATGCGCTGCATGACAGCCTGACCGGCCTGCCGAACCGGCGCTATCTCGACGAGATCCTCAAACAGCACGCGGCCGACGGGTTCCATGGCTGCGGCTCGATTGCCCTGCTCCACATCGATCTGGATCGGTTCAAGCAGATCAATGACACGCTGGGCCATGCGGCGGGCGACGCCATGCTGATCCATGCCAGCAAGGTGCTGCGTGCCAATTGCCGCGAGACCGATTTCGTTGCCCGCATCGGCGGGGACGAATTCGTCATCGTCTCGAGCGCGGGGCCAAGCGACGCGCATCTGCATCTGATGGCCGACCGTATCGTGCGTGAAATGCGGCGCCCCGCCCAGCATGACGGCCATGAAGTGCGCTTCGGGGTCAGCATCGGGGTGGCGGTGTCCCGCACGGCGGACATCAATGTCAACCAATTGCTGGTCAATGCCGATATTGCGCTCTATCGCGCCAAGGCGCTGGGCCGCAACCGCCATGAGTTCTTCACCGAAGCGCTACAAGCCGAGGTGGTTCGCACCAAGCGGGTGGCCGACGAAATTCTCATCGGCCTGGACAATGACGCCTTCTTCGCCTTCTACCAGCCCCAGTTCGACGCCCAGACGCTGCAGCTGATCGGCGTCGAGGCCTTGGCCCGCTGGAACCATGCCGATGGCACGATCAAGACGCCCGACCATTTCATGGACGTGGCCGAGGAGCTCAATGTCGTTTCCCAGATCGACAAGCTGATCCTGGATCAGGCGCTGGCCGATCTGGCCCGCTGGGACGAAAAAGGCTTCAACGTCCCGCGCGTCTCGGTCAATGTTTCGCTGCGGCGCCTGCATGACGAAGGGCTGGTGGAAAGCCTGCGCGCCCTGCCGCTGCAGCCGGGGCGCGTGGCCTTTGAACTGGTCGAGTCGATCTATCTTGATGAAAGCGACGGGGTGGTCGCCTGGAATATCGACCAGATCAAGGAGTTGGGCATTGATGTCGAGATCGATGATTTCGGGACCGGCTATGCCTCGATCGTTTCCCTGCAGAAACTGCATCCGCGCCGCCTCAAGATTGATCGCCAACTGATCAACCCGATCCTGCATGAACCGGCCCAGCGCCAGCTCGTGGCCTCGATTGTCGATATCGGAAAATCCATGGATATCGAGATCGTCGCCGAGGGCGTGGAAACCATGGAACACGCCGAAATCCTGCGCGGCCTGGGCTGCGAAGTGCTGCAGGGCTATGCCCTGGCCCGGCCAATGAGCCGCGACGCGTTGGAAAAATTCCTGCTCAAGGGACACCACAAGCTGGTGGGTTGACGCGCCGGTCCCTCATTGGTCCTCATCCTGAGACGCCTTGCGTGGCAAGGCCGCGAAGGACGAGGGCGGCCATCGCCAGGCCGGTCAACTTTTTTATCCCCGCGTCCAGGACCTCGCTTATCCTTTCACCCATCTCTCCCGCGAAAGGGCGGACTGCAGCGAACAGTTGCGGGAGGAGCCGGTGAGACTGGATTCGCTCCAGGGCTCGCCTGCTCGTTGGGCCACCTTGCGACGAGCGATCAATAGGGGCCACGACAGCAGGAGAAACCCGGTGTCCCGAGGCGGCGACGTCTCTATTTACTTAGTTTTACTGAGACGCACGCGCCTCGGGATACGCTCTATTCGTCACAACCGCAGGCGCACGCGTCGGGCGGCAAAGGGTGTTGGCAATGTCAGTCGACCAGGAAATAGGTGATGGTGGTGACCACGCGCACCTTCTTGTCGATCTGCTTTTCCGGCCGGTCATTGGGGATCTCAACGGCGGGCAGGATTTCGAACACGCCCTGATTGGCGGTCTGGATATCGCCGACCTGCGCCCCGGATTCGGCGGCGAACTGTTCGGCGGTTTCCTTGGCGCGCTGGGTGGCTTCGGTCAGCATTTCGCCCTTGAGGTCGTTGATGCCGGTGAACACGAAGCTGGCCCCGGCGCTATAGGCGTCGGAGGAGAACACCACGCCCTGGCGCAAGAGATCGGCGACCGAACGGCTCGCCTCGGCCAGATCCTGCACCCGGTCGGTGGTGACCAGCAAATCCTCGGTCAGCACGAAACGGTATTCGTCGTTCATGGCGTTGGCGTTGTAGCCCGCCGCCCGGTCTTCAACGAGCACGTTCTGGACCTGGATTTCGGTTTCGGCAAAGCCGCGAGCGGACAGGAATTCGCGCACCGAGGCCTCGGAGGCTTCAAGGCTCGCCCGCGCCGCCTGCAGGGTCGGGCCGGTGGCCACGAAGCGAATGGGCCAGAAGCCCAGATTGGCCTCGACGGCGCGTTCGGAAAGCCCCTTGACCGTGACCACGCGCAGCGGCTGGCGGCTTTCTACCAGCGAAGTACCGACAAACCAGCCGGCCAACGCCATGCCGGCCGCCAGAAAAACTGCGGCAACAATTGCGACGATTTTCATGCTAGTCCCTCTGCGAATATCCCCTGGCGGGGAGTTGAGCGCCGCGATCATGGCGCGACAATGGCATAGGAGGAGCTGGCTGAATGGCGCATGAACACAGGATTTTCGGGCTGGGCGTGGTGGGCGCCGGCATGGCGGCAAAACCGCACGCCCTGGCGCTCAACGCGCTCAAGGACCAGGTCGCCGTGCGCGGCGTGTGGCGACGCAACCGGTCCGAGCTTGACCAGTTCTGTGCCGAATATGACCTCCCCGCGGCCCAGAGCTATGAGGCCCTGCTGGCCGACCCGGCGGTGGACGCCATTCTGGTGCTCACCCCGCCCAATGCCCGCGAAGAGATCGTGGCTGCCGCCGCCAAGGCAGGCAAGCATGTGCTGATGGAAAAGCCAGTGGAGCGCTCCACCGAAGCGGCAGAGCGCATCGTTGCCGCCTGCGACAAGGCTGGTGTGACGCTGGGCATTATTTTCCAGCACCGGTTCCGCGCCGCCTCAAAGGCCCTGGCCGAAAAGGTGGCGAGCGGCGCTTTGGGCGATTTGCAGGCCGTGCATCTGGTCGTGCCCTGGTGGCGCCCGCAAGAAGGATATTACGACAAGCCGGGTCGCGGCACATTCGCCCAGGATGGCGGCGGCGTGCTGATCACCCAGGCGATCCATTCGCTCGACCTCATGCTCAGCCTCACCGGCCCGGTCAAGGCGGTGACGGCCCTGTCCGCCACGACCGGACTGCACCAGATGGAAACTGAGGATTTCGTGGCCGGGGGCATGGAATTTATCAATGGCGCGGTTGGCGCGCTGATGGCCACCACCGCCAATTTTCCGGGTGGGCCCGAAAGCCTGACGCTCAACTTCAGCAAGGCCAGCGCCACGCTGACCGGGGGCAATCTGACGCTGAACCGGTTTGACGGGCAGACTGAGACCGTGGGTGAAGCCAGTTCGTCCGGCGGCGGCGCCGACCCGATGGCGTTCCCATTCGACTGGCATATGGCCCAGATCGCCGAGTTCGCCGATGCCGTGCAGCAGGGTCGCCAGCCGGTCTCGACAGGTCACACCGCGCTCAACGTGCACCGGCTCATCGACGCCCTGATCCGCTCGGGGAAGGAAGGGAAAAGGGTGGAGGTATAGCTTCAAATAGCGGGGGCCGCGGACGCACACCTCTCCCCTTAGGGGAGAGGTCGGCACGAAGCGAGGCCGCCAGTATCGTCAGGCCACCCGGGAAATATCCGGCACGGCGTCGAGCAGCATTTTGGTGTAGTCGGCCTGCGGATTGTCGAAGATGGCGTCGGTTGGGCCCTTTTCGACCAGCACACCATTATGCAGCACCCCGACCGCGCTCGACATCTGCCGCACCACTGCCAGGTTGTGGCTGATGAGCAGATAAGTCAGGCCGAATTCGTCCTGCAATTCCTGCATCAGGTCGAGCACCTGGGCCTGCACCGAAACGTCGAGCGCCGAGGTGGGCTCGTCGCAGACAATGAATTCGGGCTGGCTGGAGAGGGCCCGGGCGATGGCGATGCGTTGGCGCTGGCCGCCGGAGAATTCATGCGGGAACTTGCGCATGACCGAAGGATCCAGCCGCACCCGGGTCAGCAGTTCGGCCACCCGGTGGTCGACCTCGGTGCGGTTGCGGGCAAGGCCCAGGGTCCGCATCGGCTCGGCGATGATGTCGGCCACCCGCCAGCGAGGATTGAGGCTGGCATAGGGGTCCTGGAAGATCATCTGCACCCGCTTGCGCCGCTCCTTATGCCCGGCCCCTCCAGCCCAGATATCATGGCCATCGACCGTGATTTGCCCCGAGGAAGGACGCAGCAGACCGACAATCATCTTGGCGCAGGTGGATTTGCCCGATCCGCTTTCACCCACAAGGCCGAAGGTCTTGCCTTTTTCGATGGCGAAACTGACATCGTTGACGGCGCGGAACATCTCGACCTTGCCGGGCAGGAGCTTGAGGAAGCCACCGCCCCCGATCTCGAAGTCGCGCACCAGGTGCTTGACCTGCACATAGGCGCCGTCGTCATTGGCGGCCGCTTCAGGGGCCACATCACCGGCCTGGCGCTGGATGGTCGGGATCGAGTTGATCAGCTTGATCGTATAGGGCTCCTGCGGGCGGCGAATGATGTCGCCCACCGTGCCGGTTTCGACCACCGTGCCCTGATGCATCACCACCATGCGGTCGGCCGTCTGGGCAATGACACCCATATCGTGGGTGATCAGCATCACCGCCGCACCGTGATTGGCGCAGAGTTTCTTGAGCACCTTGATGATCTGGGCTTGCACCGACACGTCGAGCGCCGAGGTCGGCTCGTCGGCAATGATCAGTTCCGGTTCTGCCGCGATGGCCAGTGCGATGACGACGCGCTGGCGCATGCCGCCCGAGAACTGGTGCGGATAGCTCTCCATGCGCTCGGCCGCCTTGGGGATGCCGGCTTCGGTGAGCAGATCGATCGCCTTCTGGCGTGCTTCGGCCTCATTGAGCGGCAGATGCGTGCGGATGGTTTCGATCAGTTGCTCGCCGATGGTGTAGAGCGGGTTGAGGCTGGTGAGCGGGTCCTGGAAGACCATGCCGATGCGCCTGCCGCGCAGTTTGGCCTTGGCTTCTTCGGGCAGATTGTCGATCCGCTCGCCCTTAAGGCGGATTTCGCCGGATGCGATATGGCCGGGCGGCTCGATCAGGCCAATGACGGCCGAGCCGGTCATGGATTTACCGGCGCCCGACTCGCCCACCACGCCGACCACTTCGCCGGGCATGATGTCGAAGCTGACCCCGCTGACCGCGCGAAAGACGTCGTTGCGGAAGGGGAATTCGACCACAAGGTCCTTGATGGAGAGTACTGGCTCGGTCATCAGCGCAACTTCGGGTTGAGGGCGTCACGCAGCCAGTCACCCAGAAGGTTGACCGACAGGGCGAGCAGAACAAGGGTGACCGCAGGGAAGAGCAGGATCCACCATTCGCCGGAGAACAGGAATTGCTGACCAATGCGGATCAGCGTCCCGAGCGAGGGCTGGGTGGGCGGCACGCCGACACCGAGATAGGAGAGCGTGGCTTCCTCGATAATGGCCAGCGCCAGCCCGATGGTGCCGATGACCAGCACCGGGCCCATCACATTGGGCAGCACGTGGCGCAGCAGGATGATGAACGGGTTCACCCCCAGGATGCGGGCGGCGGATACATAATCCTTCTGCCGCTCGACCATGGTGGCGCCGCGCACGGTGCGGGCGAACTGCGCCCAGTTGGCCAGGCCGATGGCCAGGATCAGCACCCAGATGGCCGCGCCCTCCTGCTGGTTGGGCGGAATCAGGCCGCGGGCGACGCCGAAGATCAGCAACGCAATCAGGATGGCCGGAAAGCTCAGCTGCACATCGGCGACGCGCATGATGACGGCATCCCAGATGCCGCCCAGATAGCCGGCGACCAGACCAAGGCCGACCCCCATGACCATGGCGAACAGCGTGGCCGAGAAGCCGACAAAGAGCGAGACGCGCGAGCCATACATGATGGTCGAGAGCACATCGCGGCCCTGATTGTCGGTGCCCAGAATGAAGTAGCGCCCGGCAAAGGAATTCGAATTGGGCGGGGTGAAGCCGTCCATCAGGTTCAACGTGGCCGGATTGAACGGGTTGTAGGGGGCAATCCAGGGGGCGAGCACCGCCATCAGGATCAGCACCAGCGCTACGATCGAGGCGACGATGGTGACCGGCGAATGCCGGTAGGACCAGACGATGTCGGACTTGAGAAAGGTCCGCCAGCGCGACGTCTTGGCCGCCACGACGGGCTGCTCGGGGGAATGGGGCAGATCGGTCACCGACTACCTCCCGGATTTGGCGCCGTCGCGCAGGCGCGGATCGACGATGAAATAGAGAATATCAACGATGAGGTTGATGACCACGAAAACCAGCGCCACAAAGACGAGGTAGGCGGCCATGACCGGGACGTCGACGACGGCAACGGAGTTGACGAAGAGCGAGCCCACGCCAGGCCACTGGAAGACAGTTTCGGTGATGATGGCAAAGGCGATGACCGAACCCAGTTGCAGGCCGGTGATGGTGATGACCGGGACCATGGTGTTCTTGAGGGCATGGCCGAAATTGATCGCCCGCTGGCTCAAGCCACGGGCCTTGGCAAAGCGGATATAGTCCGTGCGCAGCACCTCGAGCATTTCGGCGCGCACCAGCCGCATGATCAGCGTTAGCTGGAACAGCGAGAGCGTAATGGCCGGCAGGATGATTGAGCGTAGTCCGGATTCGGTGAGGAAACCGGTGCGCCACCAGCCCAGATCCACCACCTCGCCGCGCCCGAAGGAAGGCAGGACCTTGAGTTCGACCGCAAAGACATAGATCAGGCCAATACCGATCAGGAAGGTGGGCAAGGACACCCCGATCAGCGAGGCAGTCATGATGACGCCGGTGGAAAAGGCTCGAGGCCGCAGGGCAGTGTAGATACCCAGAACAACGCCAAGCACCAGGGCGATGCTGGCCGAGGCGAAGGCCAGTTCGATGGTGGCCGGCAGGCGCTCCATGATGAGCTGGCTCACCGGCTGCTGCAGCCGATAGGAGATGCCGAACTGGCCCTGCAGGGCATTGCCGACAAAGCTGAAGAACTGGATGTAGAAGGGCTCGTTGAGCCCCAGGCGCTCGCGCAGCGCCGCATGGTCGGCCAGCGTCGAATCCTGGCCCAGCATGGAGCTGACCGGATCGCCGACATAACGGAAGACCATGAAGGCGATGAAAGCCACCGCAAGCATGACGATAACGGACTGAAACAGCCGTCGCGCAATGAAGGCCAGCATACTGGGCCCCCCATAACTGAGAACCGCCGCGCGGGCTTCGACTCCGCGCGGCGGTTCAGGATTGCAGGACGCTTACTCGGCGAACACGACAGTGGTCATGTTGGGCTGGTTTTCCGGGTGCACCGGCAGGGTGATATCCTCGCGCATGGCATAGGCCAGCGTCTGGTTATGCACCGGCAGGAGCACGCGGTCGGCCTTCACCACTTCCCAGATCTCCGCAATGGTCGCATTGCGTGCGTCGAGGTCGGTTTCGGTGCCCAGCGAGATGATCTTCTCATCCAGTTCCGGGTTCGAGTAGCCGCCGACATTATATGTGCCGTGCGTTTCGTTCTTGGTGTGCACCAGATCGTTGAAGATATAGGCGCTGTCGAAGGTCGGAACGCCCCAGCCAAGCAGGTAGAAGTCGGTCTCATCGCCCAGGATGATCGGGCTGTGCTCAGCAATCGGGCGCGAGGCCAGCGTCACATCGATACCGATCTGACCCAACATACCGACATAGGCTGTGGAGATGGCTTCGTCATTGACGTAGCGGTTGTTCGGTGTGTCCAGGGTCACAGAGAACCCATCGGGGTAGCCAGCTTCAGCCAGCAGTTCCTTGGCGCGTTCCACATCGGGAGCGGGATACTGGTCGAGTTCCTCGGTCCAGCCATTGACGAAGGGCGGGGTTGCCACGCCGGTCGGGATAGAGTTGCCGCGCATCACCACCTGCTGGATGGCATCGCGATCAAGCGCCAGTTCCATGGCTTCGCGCACCAGCGGGTTGTCGAACGGGTTGCTGTCGGTGATGTTGGAGGAGCGCAGCGGCTCGTCACCGAAGCGATAGCCGAAATAGATCACGCGGTTTTCCGGACCGGTTTCGACCTTGAAGCCGGGCGAATTCTGCAGGCGCTCAATATCCTGAACCGGGACGTCCTGAACGATATCGACGTCGCCCGAAAGAAGGGCAGCAATGCGGGTGGCATTGTCGGCGATCGGCAGATAGACGATCTCGGTTACCTCAGGCGCCTCGCCCCACCAGCCGTCGAAGACGGAGAGCACAGAGCGCACGTCGACCTCGCGCGAGGTCAGCATATAGGGGCCGGTGCCATTGGTGTTGAGAACGGCATAGTTGGATTCGCCGGCGGCAAAATCCTGGACTTCCTCGACATTATTGGTCTCGGACCAGGTCTTGTCCATGATGAAGGTGTTGGTGACGTTGTTCGGGTAAAGCGGGCTCGGGCCGACCATCTGCACCTCGACGGTGTAGTCGTCCACGGCGCGCACTTCTGCCACTTCGGCATGAAGCTGCTTGAGATTGGAGCCTTCCGAGCGGGCGCGGTCGAGCGAAAACACCACGTCCTCGGCGGTGAAGTCAGCGCCGTCGTGGAACTTGACGCCTTCGCGCAGCTTGAACACCCAGACGGTCGGATCACCTTCCTTGACATACCATTCGGTTGCCAGGCGCGGAATCAGCGTGCCTTCGGTATCGCGCCACATCAGGGTTTCATAGATGTGATGGGCGAAAGTATGCGTGACGCCCTGGTTCTGCGAATGCGGATCCAGCGTGAGCGAATCGGACGAACGCGCCCAGCGGACCGTCTCGGCCTGGGCAACACCGGCGAGCATCGTCGAGGCGATCAGGACCGCCGCGATGCGGGTCAGTGAAGTGTGCATGAATAGTCTCCCGTTCCTTGAAAACGCCATCTCAATGGTTGCCCAAAGGTGGCTTGGGCGACACCAAAGCGTAGATTTAACAGGAGCGCAACGGGAATCGTTGACCGTTTGGTCAATGCTATCGCCGGTAAATTGGCAATCCACAGAAATGGACGGTTCCTGACTGATCCGTTCGGCTGGCTCTGCAGGCCCTTGACCCCTGCCCCGGCGCGGCCTCATCTGCGTGCATGATACAGTCCATCGCCACCATCGCCCTGGTCGTCGCCGACTACGAGGAGGCCATTGCATTCTACTGCGATACGGTCGGTTTCACGCTGCTCGAAGATACGCCGCTGGCACCTGGCAAGCGCTGGGTGGTGTTGGCGCCACCGGGCGGAGACGGTGCGCGCCTGTTGCTGGCAAAGGCCGACGGTCCAGACCAGGAGGCGGTAATCGGCAAGCAGACCGGGGGACGGGTCATGCTGTTTCTGCAAACCGACGATTTTGACCGCGACCACGCCCGCATGCAGGCCAATGGTGTGCGTTTTCTCGAAGAGCCACGGCGCGAGGCCTATGGCACGGTCGCCGTCTTTGTTGATCTTTACGGGAACAAATGGGACCTCATCGAACCGCAGCGTTGATTGGCCTGGCTCTGTTCTGCGCGAGCCCGGCCGCCGGACAACAGCCCGGCTGGCACCATTCCCCCTTGCCCGGAGAAGGCGACCGGGCCAGCATGGGCTGTGCGCGCGAGAGCAATGCGGATAATTTTGCCTGCCTTGTCGTCCGCTGCGAGGATGACTACGCGGTCGGCGTGCATGTCCATACGAGCCGCCCCTTAGGTGACCGCGGCACTTGGGAAATGACTCTGGATCGGGAAACAAGGCAGCTTGATGCCATTGCCGGCTCCTCGCCCTATGGCGCGCGTATGGATGACCCGGATGGCTGGCTTTTGGATGGATTGCGTCAAGGCACGTTTGTTTATCTGCGCCACAAAGCCGATATGGATGGGGCGTTCGCCTTTATCGACCTGTCCGGATCCTTCCGATCGATCGTAGAGGCCTTGCATTGGTGTGCGCCACGCGTGCCAACAGCCGAACAATTCGGGTCGGCAGACGTTGACCCACCAGAGAACAATGGAGAAGCACAATGAATCGTCGCCCCCTTGGCCGCAGCGAACTGGTGATCGAACCCTTGGTGCTGGGTGGTAATGTGTTTGGCTGGACGGTCGATGAAGCACGGGGCTTCGACGTTCTCGATGCCTATGTCGGCTCAGGGTTTTCCGCGATTGACACCGCCGAAGGTTACCCCAACTGGGTGCCGGGCAACCCGCCTGGCATGAGCGAGACGATCATCGGGAAGTGGCTGAAGGCACGGGGCAATCGGGACAAGGTGCATATTTTCACCAAGGTCAATTCGGGCAGGAAGCAGGGCGGGCTGAAGCCCGACGCGATCAAGGCAGGCATCGAAGCGTCTCTCAAAAGGCTGCAGACCGACTATGTCGATCTCTATTTCAGCCACTGGCCTGACGCCGACTCCAGCCACGAGGAGACGCTGGAGACCTATGACACCTTGATCCGGGCGGGCAAGGTGCGGGTCATTGGCGCCTCGAACTACAGCGCCGACATGATGCGGGAAGCGCAACAGACCGCGATCGTCAAATCGCTGCAGCGTTACGAGGTGACCCAGCCGCGCTACAATCTCTACGACCGCGCCGAATTCGATGCGCTCCGCCCCTATCTCATCGAGAACGAGGTCGGCTCGATTGTCTATTACAGTCTCGCCTCGGGCTTTCTGACAGGCAAATATCGCAGTCAGGATGATCTGGGACAGTCGGCGCGAGGCAGCGGGGCCGGACAATACCTCAACGCCAAGGGCCTGAGCATTCTGGGCGCGCTCGATCAGGTTGCCGCCGAAACGGACGCAACGCCTGCTGAGGTGGCACTGGCCTGGCTGGTGGCTCAACCCGGTGTGAGCGCACCGATTGCCTCAGCCACCTCGGTCGAACAGGTCGAGAGCTTGGCGCGCGGGGTGCGCCTCAAGCTAAGCGCAGAAGCAGAAAAACTGCTGAACGATAGCGGGCGGTGAACGGCAAATGGGCCGCACGGCGCAAAACAGCAAAAGCGCTACAGATTGAGCCCTAAAAAATTGAACAGCGCCTCAGACTTGACGACAGATCGCGATTACTGGCATTGCGAGATGAAGTTATCGCAAAGCTGCGGAGCGATACTCAGCCGGGCCGGTCCTGAACCAGAATACACTATCTATTGGCCGCAGGCTCGTCTTGTCCCGGCAGGAGTCCTGTCAAGATGTTTTCAGATCTGGAGCCGACGCGCGACGTGTTTGTTGCCGGCCGGCGCGGCGTTCGCCACACGGGCGTGCGGCGTGCCAATGAAAAGACCGTGCTCACGGTCGTCGCCTTTAATTCGGGCGCCTCGAATGCCGAGATCTCGCGCTTATCAGGCCTGGCGCCGCAGACGGTATCCGCCATTCTGATCGATCTTGAGCGGGAGGGACTGATTGTACGTGGGCCGGTTTTGCGGGGTCGGCGCGGACAACCCGCCACACCGATTCTTCTGCATGAGAATGGGGGCTTTGCAATCGGCGTGGAGATCGGCTGGCGGCATCTTGATGTCGTGCTGATCAATATGCATGCCGACATCCTGCAGCACCACCATGAAGACCACGCCTATCCCGACGCCACCTCGCTGTTCGACCGTATCGGCAGCGTTGTCGAGACGTTCCGCCGTACCTTGCCGCAGCACCATCGGTCGCGGCTGCTCGATATCGGCCTGGCCATACCCGGTTCGCTGACCACTGATCTGGACCTTTTCAATGCGCCGCCCGAGCAGGTGAAGCGGTGGCGCGAGATCGACCCTGTCGCCGAGCTGGCGGGGCGCAGCGGACTTGAGATCACCCAGATCAATGACGGCAATGCCGGATGCTGGGCCGAACTGATTGCGCTGGCGCCGCCGCGACCGGCCAATGTCGTCTTTCTGATGGTTTCGCAATTGCTGCTGGCCGGCATGGTGAGCGATGGGATGCTGTGGGAAGGCGCGACCGGCCACGCCGTCGATTTGGGCTCTGGCCTCGTCCACGTGAACGGCAGAGCGCCGCAATTGGCGCACCAGGTCGCCTCGCTCTTCGCCCTGCGCGCCCGGCTCGCCGCCGCCGGCTTTACAGAGGCTGAAGGGCCGGTGGCGAACTGGGACCTAGTCGCAATGGCGCCCCATGTCGAGGCATGGGTTGGGGAGGCGGCACAAGCCTTGGCGCAGGTAGTCCACAATGCCAGCATGATCCTTGAGCAGCCGCTGGTGGTCCTTGATACCGAGCTGGGCGCTGGGATTGGGGCCAAGTTGGCGGAGCGCTTGCAAGTCGAAATGGGCCGGTTCGCGACACGCGGCTTCAAGCAGCCCCGCGTTGTCAATGGCCAGCATGGCAAGCTGTCTCCTGCCATTGGCGCTGCAGAATTGCCGCTCTACAGGCGCTACTTTTGAACCTTGGTTGCGGCCCGTGCCGGTTCCAGCGCATCACGCAGCCGGGCGCTGGGGATCAGTACGACCGTATGATGCGGCGCAATGCGGTGCTCCTCGCCAGTGCGGGGATTGCGACCAATCCGCTCGGCGCGGGAACGCACATCCAGCGTTCCAAACCCACTTAGCTTGACTGACTCGCCACGTTTTAGGGCATCACCGATCAACTCGAACATGCGTTCGCCGATCTGGACAGCATCGTGACGCGACAGGCCCGTCGCGTCGGCGACGCTTTCCCCTAACATGGCTCGGGTGACTGTTTTATCCACTCCAAACCTCCTCGCCCCATTAAATTCATAGGAGGAAGATAAACGGCTGTCCAGTGCCGCACGCGATCACAAAAAACATGATCCTGCGCTTCAGGATAATTGACATTTTTTAGAATGGTTATAAGCTAGCGGCAACGTTCATGAGGGCCATCAGCCCAAAAGTGCTCGCGCGACGCAGCAGAAAGGCTTCCAGTGAGACTGACCCGCCAATCCAACTATGCCATCCGTACGCTGGTCTATTGCGCTGTCAACGAGCCGGGTTTGAGCCGGGTGGCCGAAATCGCGCGCGCGTATGGCATTTCGGAATTGTTTCTATTCAAGCTGATCAAGCCGCTGGTGGAAAACGGGCTGCTGCAAACCGTGCGCGGGCGGCATGGTGGCATCAAGCTGGGCAAGCCCGCCCAGGATATTACCCTGCTTGAAACCATCCGGCTGACCGAAGAGAATTTCGCGTTGGCGGAATGCTTCGAGGACGGCTCGGACTGCCCCTTGATCGGTGAATGCGATCTCAATGGGGCGCTGCGTGAAGCGCTGGGCGCGTTTTTCGAGGTGCTGAACCGGCACACCATTGCTGATCTGGCCAGCAAGAAGCGCTCGATCCGCGAAAGGCTCGGTCTGACGGCAGACGAGGCCGTCAACGCGGCCTAACCGAAAATCTGATAACAAAACTCAAATATGAGTTTGACAATCATATTTGATCATGGTTGATTACGTCCATGGCGCTGCGACCCCTTGGGGCCTGTGGGTCTGAGCGCCAGAACATGACGGGGCTTGCTGCTACCGTCTCCCCGGGCCGGCCAGGATCCTCAACGTCCTGGCCGGCCTCTTTGCCTTCCTTTGATTGATCTGCGTCCGCCCCTGTGCTCTATCCGGGGCCGAATGCTTCCGGACACAACATGGCCCAGCCTCCCCTACTTTCTCTGCAGGATATCCAGCTCACCTTTGGCGGCACGCGGCTGCTTGAAGCGGCAGAGCTGATCGTTTCACCCGGCCAGCGCATCGCACTGGTCGGTCGCAATGGGTCTGGCAAGTCGACGCTGCTCAAGATCGCGTCGGGTGAGGTGACCCCTGACAAGGGCGCACGCTTCGTCGAGCCCAGTGCCACGCTGCGCTACCTGCCGCAGGAACCGGACCTTTCGGCCTATGCAACGACGCTGGCCTATGTCGAGGCGGGCCTCGGGCCAGGCGATGACGAATATCGCGCGCAGTACCTATTGAGCTCGCTGGGACTCACCGGCGCGGAAGACCCCAAAAAGCTGTCGGGCGGGGAAGGCCGCCGCGCGGCGCTGGCCCGCGTGCTGGCGCCCAAGCCCGATGTTCTGCTGCTCGACGAGCCGACCAACCATCTCGACCTTCCCGCTATCGAGTGGCTGCAGGCCGAGCTGGATTCGCTGCGTTCGGCCCTGGTGCTGATCAGCCACGACCGGCGCTTCCTCAGCGACTTGACGCGCGCCACCGTCTGGCTGGACCGAGGCGTGACGCGCCGCCTCGACAAGGGGTTTTCTCATTTCGAGGGCTGGCGCGACCAAGTGCTGGAAGAAGAGGAACGCGACCGCCACAAGCTCGACCGCCAGATCGTGCGCGAGGAGCATTGGCTGCGCTATGGCGTCACCGCGCGGCGCAAGCGCAATGTCGGCCGGCTCGAAAGGCTGGCCGGTTTGCGGCAGGACCGGCGCGAGCAAAGACGCGTGACAGGTTCGGTCAACATGCAGGTGAGCGAGGGACGCACCTCGGGCGCGCTGGTGGTCGAGGCGGAGAATATTTCCAAGTCCTACGGGCCGCGCGTCATCGTCGGGGATTTTTCGACGCGCGTTCTGCGCGGCGACCGGATTGGTATTGTCGGCCCCAATGGTGCCGGCAAGACCACGCTGATCAAGATGCTGACCGGCCTCGACAAGCCGGACAGCGGCAAGATCAAACTGGGCTCGGCGCTAGAACTGGCGATGCTCGATCAGGGTCGCGCGAAGCTGCATCCCGAAACGCGCCTAAAGGAAGCGCTGACCGGGGGTGGCTCGGATACCTTGCAGATCAACGGCCAGCCCAAGCATGTCGTTGGCTACATGAAGGACTTCCTGTTCGGCCCCGAGCAGGCAAACACCCCGATCGGCAAACTGTCGGGTGGCGAGCGCGCCCGCGTGGCGCTGGCCCGGGCGCTGGCCTTGCCCTCCAATTTCCTGGTGTTGGACGAGCCGACCAACGATCTCGACCTCGAAACCCTCGACCTGCTCGAGGAAATGGTTTCGGACTATGCCGGAACGGTCATCGTGGTCAGCCATGACCGCGACTTCCTAGACCGCGTTGCCACTTCGGTGATCATCGCCGAGGGGGAAGGGGTCTGGACCGAATATGCCGGCGGCTACTCCGACATGGTGATCCAGCGCGGCGAGGGCGTCACCGCCCGCGAACCGGCCCTCAAGGCGCATCGCGCGGGCAAGACCAGCCTGACCCAGACATCACTGGCGACCTCGGCAGCCGCTCCCAAGCGCAAACTGAGTTTCAAGGAAAAGCACGCGCTCGAAACCCTGCCCAAGGACATCGAGAAACTCGATAGCGAGATTGACGCGCTCAACACGGCGCTGGCGGAGGCCAATTTCTACACCCGTGACCCCGCTGGCTTCGCGGCCAAGTCCAAAGCGCTGGAAGCCGCCGTCGCCCGAAAGGCGAAGGCTGAGGAACAGTGGCTGGAGCTAGAAATGCTGCGCGAGGAACTAGAGGGCTCCTGACTCGCCTCAGTCCTGCCAGTCAAAAACCGGCTGAGCCATGAACTGCAGACCTTCGGTTTCCCCGGCAATACGGCGAAGCAGCAGGCTACCCAGATTGCGGCCCGCAGCGACAAAATCTTCCGGCACGGTTTCAGCTCCCGGCTGGAACTGGGCGAACATCGAGGAGGATTGCTTGGTCACGACATGGGCGGTCTTGCCCACCACTAGCCCCGCATCTGTCAATCCGCCAGTTACCGCCAGGGCCGAAACTTCCGAAGCGCAGACATAACCATCAGGCCCGTCGGGCCGCTTGGCGCGCTTGATGACATAGTTGCGGATGGCATCGGTCGGGCTGCCCAGATTGACGTCCGCGGCAAACTCGAAGGTGATACCGGCCTCGCGGGCAGCCCGTTCCATGCCGGCTTTCAAATGCTCGGTATAGGTGAGCGCGCTTTCGGGCAGGATGATCGAGACCTTGCGGCAGCCTTTCGCGGCCAGGCGCAGCGTCGCGCCGTAGGCATAGGCCTCATTGTCGTAATCGGCAAAGGGGTGCGCCTCCGGCCACCGGCTGCGGCCATGACTGACAAACGGAAAGTCATTGTCGAGCAGGAAGCGGATGCGCTCGTCGAAGGCCTCGGCCTTGGAAAAGATCACGCCATCGGCCATGCGGTTACGCACGATGTGCTGGATCGGCTCAATGGGTTCCACATTGCGGAATAGTGGCGTTATGACAAGGTGATAGCTGGTGTTGCGCAGCGCCTCGGTAATGCCGGTCACAAGGCTGGTGCCGAAGCCATAGATCTGTTCGTCTGGCTCGAGGATGAGCGAGATGACATTGGTGCGGCCGGTCTTGAGGCGCAGGGCCGCCCGATCCGGCATATAGCCGATCTCGGCAGCGATCTTTTGGACGCGGTCACGCGTTTCCTGAGCTAATTCGGGTGCATTATTCAGGGCGCGAGAAATGGTGGTGACCGCCAACCCCGTCATTTGTGCGATGGTCTTGAGCGTGGGCTTGCCCGATGGCTTTGCGCCCCGCTTGCCGCGCGAGGCGGGCGGTACTTCTTCCTGCGACACCAATGTTCCCCTCAGACCCGCCGGAAACCGGCGGGGACGCCTAATCGGCAAAGAACATCAGATTGCGGGGTTCGAAGCAAGACGCATACACTTGTGTTTTAATATGAGCGCTGTTATCAAAATTTTATGGGTCGAGGCTTTTCGGGCAGGGTTTTGCGCGATTATCGGCAAATACGCATAAAGGTGCACTGGCAAAACCCGACCGCGTTCCCTATTTTGCCATTGCGCCGCCGCAATGGCGTGCCAATCAAGCGTCCAACACCCGCAAGGAGAGGAATGACGATGACGACATCGAAGACCTTCACGATCCATGCCATGTGTTCGACCGTAGTAACCTGCATGCGAATTTCCAAACGCTGGCAAGGGTCCTGTCGCGCAAAACGAATGTGATCTGATCCGTCACATCCTCGTCTCACAAAACCGATAGACCCCGCGCTGCCAGTCCCCGGATCACCTTCAAAATGAAGGAATCCGTGTTGGACGGACGCGCAAGTGGAGTTTCCACCCATGCAGGAAAATAATCTGAACAGGGCCGAAAAGCTCAGGCCCATTGTGATTGAAGTTGCCGGAGAACCGCAGGGCGTGGTTGTACCGGATGCTGAAGGCTACAGGTTCGTGGCGGTCAAGCTGCCGGCCTTTGCCATGGACGGCAGGCACTTCCCTTCTGTCGAGACCGCCCATCTGGCGATCAGTCGCGCCGTAGCGGACGGCGATGCCGCATAACAAAGCCGGTGGCACGACCACCGGCTTTTTCGTTTCCGGACCGAAAGCTTAGCCCTCAATCGTCATTGGTTGCGTTCAACTCCGAAGGCCGACGGCCTTCTGCCATTGGTAATTCCGGATCGAGGGCGGCCTCTACCGCCGAGGCCAGCGCATCGACATCTACCCGTGAGGCGCCGGAAGCTGCCTGTCGTTCCAGTTCGGATGCCAGGGCCGTGATGATTGCCTGATGCCGCAGTTCTGCGCTATCCCTAGCCATTCCCATCAATCGAAATCCCCTGCTCATCAACCCGCACCTCTATGCCCGGCTGGGCCTGTTGCTGCTGATAGGTATAGATGCCAAAGGCGACCAATGCGATAACCAGAATGGCGATCACGCCGTAGAGGCTGTTGCGGGACAAGGGTATCTCCTGACGCTTGAATAGACTTGGCTCAACGCACAAGGTCCCTAAACGGTTCAATCCTCTGCAATGCGGCGCAGCGCCATGACAAAAGCAGTGACACCGATGCCGACAGAACTCGAATTATCGATCACCAAAGGCTCGACATCGGCGGGCAGAGCTGCCCCTTCGCGTGCAAGGCGCGCGACGATCTGGTCGCGGTTTTCGCGCCCCCGCTTGGACAGGCGCGCGGCGCGCAGGGAAATCTCAGCGGAAATCTGGATGACCCGGCAAAGCGGATATTTGGCAATCGCCTCGGGCACCGCATGGCGCGAGATATTGGCAATGACCACGCGGCCCAGCGCCAGATCGGTATCGACGCCAATGGGCAGAGCATAGTCCAGCCCGTGGGCCTGCCAGGTCAGGGCGAACCGTCCGGCTTTCCTGGCCCGGACGAAGTCATCGCGCTCAAGGCTGATATGGTCCTCTAGATCAATATCGGCGGGCCTCGTCACCAGCCGTCGCACGAAGCTGAAGCGCTTGTCGCCGTCCAGCGCCTTGCGGGCGCCGCCGATCAGCGTGTCCTTGCCGACCCCGGAAGGACCGATAACCAGCACCAGCACTCCAGGAGGACGTTCGCTCAACTCACACGCAGTCCTTCACGCCAGACGCCCCGCACCACGGGCAGAGGCGCCTGCGCTGCAACCCGCACCAGATCGGCCCGCTTGCCCGTCATGATTTCTCCCCGATCATCGAGCCCGGCCGCGCGCGCCGGATTGACCGTTACAGTCGCAAGTGCGGCCGGCAAGGCAAGACCTTCAATGCGCTGCGGCAGCAGGAAGACGGCCTGCAACAGGGCAAAGGGTACATAGTCGGAGCTGAGAATGTCCAGCAGGCCTGCTTCTACCAGATCGGTAGCCGAAATATTGCCCGAATGGGATTTGCCGCGTACCACATTGGGGGCGCCCATCAAAATCGCCAGCCCCGCTTCATGCGCGGCGGACGCCGCTTCGAGCGTGGTAGGGAATTCGGCGATGGCCACCCCGTCCGCCTCGGCCTCCTCAACATGGGCCAGGGTCGCATCGTCATGGCTGGCCAGGGCAATCCCCATGGCGCGTGCACGTGACACGATCGCCTGCCGATTGGGGGCAGAATAACGCTTGTGTTCGGCCAGGCGCGCATCAAGGTAAGATTGCAATTCCTCGGGGCTACGGCCCATCTGCTTGGCATAGAAACGCTTATAGGCATCAAGCGAACGGAATTGGCGCTGGCCCGGCGTGTGGTCCATGACCGAGGCAAGCCGCGTCGTCGGATGGTTTGCCAGCGCGTCGAAGTGATCGACCACATCGTGGCTGGGCAATTCGCAGCGCAGATGAATGAAATGCTCGGCCCTTAGCCAGCCGCCGGCGCCACCGGCCCTGACGGCATCAACCAGATGTCGGGCATGCGAAAGCATGTCAGGCAGGTCTATATCCGAGCCGATACGCACAGCGTCAAATACAGTGGTGATACCCGAGCCGGCGATCTGTGCATCATGGGCATGGAGCGCGGCCAGCGGATCCCAGAAGACGCCCGGGCGCGGCCGATAATGGTTCTCCAGATGGTCGGTGTGCAATTCGACCAGTCCGGGAATGAGAAAGTCGCCCTCGATATCGTCGCCCACACGACTGGACCCGGCGTCGATCTCGGCAATCCTGCCATCGCGCACCACCAGGCAACCCCGGATTACTTCGTCGGGCAGGACAATCTGCGCATTGGAAAAGACCGTTTCGGACACTGGCCTCAGCCTCGCAAAGGAAAATCGGCGATGCGGTCGAAGGGCAACTTGTTCTCTTTCTCATGGAACAGGGTCAGCCGATCGAGCGTGACCGGATCGTTGAGAATCGGCCCGAACCAGGTTTGCGCGGCCTGTAACACTTCATCGTGCTCAGCCGGTGAAAGGCGGTCGGTCAGGGTCATGTGGAAACGGAACTGATCAAAGACATAGGGATAGCCATAGGCGTCCAGCAGTTCTTCCTGGCGTGGCGTCAGGCCCCGGGCCGCCCGTTCGGCGCGGTCACGCGGCTTGAGCGGCGCCCGGAAAGGGTCGAAACGCTCCACCACGGTGGCAGCGAAATCCTGCAGTTGCGTATTGTTCGCCTCTTCAGGCATCAAGGCCAGAAAGCCGTCGAGCGAAGCGATCCGCAGCTTACCCAGGGGCACGGTCGGCAACTCACCTGCCGCTTCCTTCATCGCGGCGCGCAGGCTCTCTTCACTCCGCCCCGACGCAAGCGCCATTGGCGGCTTGAGCGTAGCGTGGAAACCATAGCGGCCGGCAGACTGGGTGAGATTGAGCAGGCGGGTCCGCTCCATTCCGGCAACGGCGCCATCATAGGACACCCCGGAGGCAGGGTCGCGGCCAAGCCAGAGCGCAGCGCGCTCCCAGAGAAGGTCGGTCACCGCGGGGGCGTAGTAAATTGCGAATCTCTGCGACATGGGACCTCCTGAACGCGGAGCTAATGGACCTATATGGCGGGCGTTTGACAAGTCGCGGGACTGGACAAATGCGTTTCCGGTGGCGACAAGGTGCCATCCGGCAACCCAGAAGACAGCAATCCCATGGACCGCTCCCTGCTCGAACGCCTGTTTCGCCAAGCCGTTGCACAGGCGCAGCCGGCCTTGGCGGTCGAACGGCATTTGCCAGCGCCACCCAAGGGCCGCACCGTGGTGGTCGGGGCCGGCAAGGCTTCGGCGCAGATGGCAAAAGCATTCGAGTCGGCCTGGTCCGGCGACATCTCCGGCCTGGTGGTCACGCGCTATGGCTATGCAGAGGCCTGTGAACGCATCGAGATTGTTGAGGCAGCCCATCCCGTGCCCGACCAGGCGGGGCAAGTGGCAGCGCGCAGACTGCTGGAACTGGTTTCCGGGCTGACTGCAAATGATCTGGTAGTGGCCCTGATTTCGGGCGGTGGCTCTTCCCTGCTGCCCGCCCCCGCACCGGGCCTGGACCTCGAAGATGAACAGGCGATCAACCGGGCGCTGCTGGCTTCGGGAGCGCCGATCGGGGTGATGAACCTGATCCGCAACCAGTTTTCGACAATCAAGGGCGGGCGCCTCGCCGCAGCCGCAGCGCCGGCGCGGGTGGCAACGCTGGTGGTGTCCGATGTGCCGGGCGATGATCCGGCGCTGGTGGCCTCCGGTCCCACGCTGCCGCTGTCCGGGGGACGGGCCGAGGCGCGCCGCTTGGCAGCGCTCTATCGTCTCGATCTGCCCGAAGCGGCACGGCGTCTGCTGGAGAGTGAAGACAATCTGCCGCCTGAACCAAGCGACCCAGGCTTTTCCGCCAACAGCGTCGCCACCATTGCCTCAGCGGCCTTGTCGCTGGAGGCTGCCGCCGATATGGCGCGGCAAGCCGGTATCCAAGCAGCCATCCTGTCCGATTCCATTGAGGGTGAAGCGCGTGATGTCGCGCAGGTGCATGCGGCGCTGGGCAGGGAAATTGCGGCACGTGACCGCCCGTTTACCAAGCCCGTGCTGTTGCTGTCAGGCGGCGAAACGACCGTGACGCTGCGCGGCAAGGGGCGCGGCGGCCGCAATGGCGAATTCATGCTTTCGCTCGCCATTGCGCTGGACGGGGTCGACGGGATTTCGGCATTGGCCGGCGATACCGACGGCATTGACGGTTCGCAAGACAATGCCGGCGCCTTTGTCGACGGCACGACAGCGCGGCGCATGCGCGAAGCTGGTATCGACCCGCAAGCGGCGCTGGCCAATAATGATGCCTATACAGCCTTCGAGGCCATCGGCGACCTCTTCGTCACCGGCCCGACCGGAACCAATGTAAATGACTTCCGCGCCATTCTCATTCGTTGAATCTGCCTTTTGACCGTCGCCTTGGCGTGCCATGCTGTCATCGAATTGAGGGAGGCAGGCATGGCACGTGTAACCGGCATTGGCGGCATCTTCTTTCGGTCCCGCGACACCAAGGCGCTGGGGCAATGGTACGAGACCCATCTGGGGATCGCTGAGTTCTGGACTCAGCAGGCGGGCTTCACCGTCTTTTCGCCCTTCCAGCAAAGCAGCGACTATTTCCCCTCTGACAAGCAGTGGATGATCAATCTGCGCGTCGATGATCTGGACGGGATGATAGCGCAACTCAAGGCGGCAGGCATTGCCATCGAAACACGGCCGGATGAATGGGACAGTGACGAAACCGGGCGGTTTGCCCGGATTCACGACCCCGAGGGCAATCCCATCGAGCTGTGGGAGCCGCCCCCACCGGCACCCACCGCATAAAAATCATACTTTTATCACTTTGAGGTCTTGGCAGGTGCTGGCAAGACCTGCTCTATAGCCGCGTTTTTGCTGCAGGGGGAGTTCTGGCATGGCCAAGCGCAAGATCGCCATTATCGGCGTGGGCAAGATCGCGGTGGACCAGCACATACCGGTGATCGAGGCCTCCGAGGATTTCGAGCTGGCCGCGACCGTCTCCTCGCGTGGCGTGGCGCATGGCGACCTGCCGGTGTTCCGCACGCCAGCCGAACTCTATTCGTCCAAGCCGGAAGTTGGTCTGGTGTCGATCTGCACGCCCCCCGGCGTGCGCCATACGCTGGTGCGCGAGGCGCTTGATGCCGGCAAGGACGTGATGATGGAAAAGCCACCGACCACCACGATTTCGGAGCTGGACGACATCTTCGCACATGCCGCACGGCTCGACCGCGTGCTGTTCCAGACCTGGCACAGCCAGTACAATGCCGCGGTGGATCGCGCCAAGGCGATCCTGTTCGAACAGGGCGTCAGCAAGGTGCGTATTGATTGGCGCGAAAGCGTGCGCAAGTGGCATCCGGGCCAGGACTGGGTCTGGGAGCCCGGCGGTTTCGGGGTGTGCGACCCCGGTATCAACGCCTATTCGATCTTCACCAAGATCATGCCGTTCCCGGTTTTTATCGAAAGCGCGCGGCTGATCTTCCCCGCCAACCGGCAGACACCGGTGGATGTGGAGGTCCAGTTCAAGTCTGGCCAGGCGCACCGCCCCGACATGTCATCGGGGTTCAACTGGCTGGAGGAAAACGGAGAAATCTGGACCATTCAGGTCACCACAGGCACCGGGGACGATCTCAAGCTCGAACGCGGTGGCCGCACCTTGCGCATCAATGGCGAGGTGGTGCTCGAACATGGCGACGAAGAGTATGCCGGCATTTATGATCGCTTCGCAGATCTGCTCGACGCCCGCGCATCTGATGTCGACGCTACTCCGCTCAAGCTGATGAGCGACGTGTTCTTCCTTGGTGCCCGCGAGAATGGCCCTGACTTTGAGTGGTAGGCACTAGAGCGGTCTTTTCGTTTCGTTGAAACGTCAAAAACTGTCCCAAGTCCACGTGTTGTCGCGTTTCCGCACCGCAAACCGTTGTGGCTTTTTCCGAGAACGCTCTAATCCTGCGGCTCGGTGATCCGGGCCGGGCGGGGTTGCTGCCGCGTCTTGCGGTTGGTGTACCAGCGGATCCGGATACCCTTGGCGATCAGGCGCAGCGCTTCGAAGTGAATGCTCGCCGTGACCTTGAGGGTCATCAGTGGGTGGGTCACGAAAAGGCGTATCAGCTTGGCGTCGGTCAGTTCCTGACGGTCCCCTGTGAAGGCGGCATAAAGCAGAGGCTGATCGTCCTGGGTCTCGTTGATCGCGATACGCACCTTGTCGCCCGGCGGGGTCAGGCGGAATTTGTAGCGGCAATTCATGTCGATGAAAGGCGACACATAGAACGCCTTGTCTGCCGCCTGCTCGGCACTGGCGGGCAGCACATAGCTATGACGCTCGCGGAACGTGTTGTGCACTTCGTAAATTGTGGCCAGAGGCCGGCCCGATGCATCGTCGCAGAACCAGACGGTGAGCGGATTGAACACATAGCCCAGAATGCGCGGATAGCACAGCAAGCGCACCCGGCCCGCCGGGCCCAGCCCCTCGCCGGCCAGTTTCTGGTTGACCCACTCGCGCAAGGGCAAGTCGTCCCCATGGTCGGCGTCGCGGAACGAGAACAAGGCACGGCGGTTGTGGCCGAACCATTTCAACCGGTTCAGCAAAGGCAATTCATCGAGATCAATGAGGAGCGAAAAGACCCGATAGCGCAGATAGTGCTTTTTCGGGCGGTGCCGCTGATGCACCACGTGGCCCACATAGATGGCCGAGTTCAGGTTCATGCCACCAGCGCCGCCTCGGGGGGCGCAAGGGTGATCCGGCCGGAGGGATTGGGCACGGTCCAGGGCCGAGGCAGCGACCCCATGGCCTCGGCAGCGGCGAGGCCGGACTGCAATCCATCCTCGTGAAAGCCGCGACCGAAGTGGGCGCCTGCAAAAAAGGTACGGTTCTGCCCCTGGATCTGCCAGAGATTGTCCTGGGCATGTATCGCCGCACTGTCGAACAGGGGGTGGGTATATTCGAAGCGCGTAATTTCCTGCTGCGGGTCGGCCGGCGGATTGAGCGTGACGAACAGATCGCGTCCCTCAAGGCTCTGCAACCGGTTCATCCAGTAACTCACGCAAAGCTGGTTCTCGGACGAAATGTGATCGGTCGAGATGTAGTTCCAGCAACACCAAACCTTGCGGCGGCGCGGCATATAGGTCGCATCGGCGTGCAACACGGCCGTGTTCGTGGTGTAGGAGAAGGCCCCGAGCAACTCGCGTTCCCGTGCACTGGGCGCATCGAGCATGGACAAAGCCTGATCGGCATGAGTGGCGATCAAAATAGCATCGAATTGATCCACTTGGCCGGTGCGGGCGGTGACAGTGACACCGGCGGCGTCACGGACCACCTTGGCGACGGGCGTGGCAAGCCGAAGCTGACCGGCAAAGTCCTGCAGCAGAGCCCCCACATAGGCCCGGCTACCTCCAGCGACGGTGCGCCAATTTGGGCGTTCCCACAATTGCAGCAGCCCGTGGCTTTCAAAGAAGCGGACAAAAGCAAACAGGGGATAGGCACGAATATCTTCGGCCTTGGACGACCAGATCGCCGCCGCCATGGGCAGCAGATGTCCCTCCACGAAGGATCGTGAATAGCGTTGAGCCCGCAGATACTCATCCAGCGTCAGGCCGCGCATGTCGGGCTGAAGCAGCGCCTTGGGTGCTTCACGATAAAAGCGCAGCAGATCGCGAAACAGGCTCCAGAAGCGCGGACGGAAGGCATTGCGGCGCTGCGCCAACATGCCCGAAAGCCCCTCTCCGCAATATTCGAACGTTCCGCGGTCAAGCGAAGCGGCAAAAGACATTTCGGTGGGAATGCTGCCGACACCAAGATGGGCCAACATGGCCTGGAAGTTGGGGTAGTTCTTGTCGTTGTAAACGATAAAGCCCGTATCGACCGGACCGGTGCCGGGCACGTCGATTGTATTGGCATGACCGCCAGGGCGATCATCGGCCTCATAGAGGACAACATCATGGCTTTTGGATAGCAACCACGCCGCTGACAGGCCAGAAACGCCGCTGCCAACAACTGCGATACGCTGACGCGTGGCGGGCGAGCCTGAGAATCCTGTGGCAGCGTGAAACATGCTTTATGTCCTGAGTGTTTGATTTTTATACGTCTGCGCCGCGAGCATGGATCAACCACGTGGCGATTTTTTTCGTAAGGGGGCTATGAACGTTTTTTTGTATCGCACCATGATCCATCCGACGCAGGCTGGCGTATTTCGGACATGTCACTTGCGATTTACCCACTTACCGGACCATGCGAGGATGCTGTCAGACCACAGCGCCGCCGCCTTGCCGTGCCCGCGCCAGAACAGGGCCAGAATCGCATGACGCACCGGACAGACGCCGCCGCACCACCAACCGAGACCGGCGCACAAATCGTGGCGATCGCTGCCCGCGCGGACATGGCGGCTTTCGAAGCATTGTTCAAGGATTTCAGCCCGCGCGTACGCGCCTATCTGCTCAAACTGACCCGCGACGGCCAGGCCGCCGAGGACCTGATGCAGGAGACCATGCTGGCGATCTGGCGCAAGGCTGGGCAATTCGATCCGGAACGCGGCCAGGCTTCGGCCTGGATCTTCACCATCGCCCGCAATATCTGGATCGATGCCTGGCGCAAGCAGAAACGACCGGCCTTTGATCCAGACGATCCGGCACTGGTGCCGCCGGCCGAACCCGACGCGCCGGACCTGCTGGAACAAAAGCAGAGTGGCGCGGCGCTGCATGAGGCGCTCAAGACCCTGCCGCAAGAACAGGTGGAGCTGATCCGCCTCTCCTTTTTCGACGAAGACTCGCACAGCACCATCGCCGCCCGCACCGGGCTTCCGATTGGAACCGTGAAATCACGCATCAGACTGGCCTTCGGACGCCTTCGCGCGGCGCTGGAGGAATTGAAATGACCATTCATCACCATCTCAACGACGACCTGCTTCTCGACTATGCCGCTGGCACACTTTCCGAAGGGTGGTCGCTTGCTGTTGCCTGCCACCTGGCCATGTGCCCGCAATGCCGCGACCAACTGGCGCTGGCCGAAGCCACTGGCGGCGCGCTGCTTGAAGAGCTCGCGCCAGTCGAGGGGCCTGCCGATAGCTGGGAGGCCTTGAAGACCCGGCTGGCTGCAGCGCCACAGGACAAGGCGGCGCCGGTTGCGCGGCCCGCCAGCGCCACTATCCCCGAGCCGCTGCGCAGCTATCTGGGCGGTGACCTCGAGACCATCAAATGGCGCAATCTGGGCAATGCCAAGCAGGTGCTGATCAAGACCGGCGACCCGACCACGCAAGCCCGGCTGCTGTGCATTGCCGCTGGCAAGCCGGTGCCGGAGCACAGTCATGGCGGGCGCGAGCTGACAGTGGTGCTCAAAGGCAGCTTCCACGACGAGGTCGACCGCTTCGGCCCCGGCGACATCGAGGATGCCGATGGCTCGCTGACCCATCAGCCGGTGGCCGATGAGCACGAAGATTGCATCTGCCTGGCCATTACCGATGCACCGCTGAAATTCTCCAGCCGTCTTGTGCGCCTGGTGCAGCCTATTCTGGGAATCTGAGGAGGGGATATGTTCGGCTTTTCACTGCTGACCGTGCTGGCTGCCTATGGCGGTACGGCGCTGGTGTTCTTCGGTATCGACTTCCTCTGGCTCACCGTATTGGGCATCGGTTTTTACCGGGCCGAGATCGGTGATCTCTTGCTTGAGCAGCCGAACCTGGTGCCGGCGGCGCTGTTCTACCTGTTTTATGTCGCCGGGCTTGTCGGCTTTGCCATTCTGCCCGCGCTCAATGCCGGAAGCTGGGTCTGGGCGCTGCTGGCCGGGGTGGCGCTGGGGCTGTTGGCCTATGGCACCTATGACATGACGAACCTCTCCACCCTGAAAGGCTGGAGCCTGCAGATCAGCCTGATCGACCTGGCCTGGGGCGGCTTCCTGTCGGGCATTTCGGCCCTGGCCGGATATTGGGTCGCGAAACTCACGACTTAGCCCCGCATCCGCGCGGTGATGGCAAATGCCAGCCAGTGCGGCAACACGCCGAGGAGTTTGAGCGGCCAGATCAGGCGGCGGGGAAAGGCGGTTTCAAACCCCTTGCCGTCGAGCCCCTTGAGGATGCGGTCGGCGGCCTCGGCCGGCTCCATCAGGCCCGGCATGGCGAAATCATTCTTGTCAGTGAGCGGGGTGCGGACAAAGCCGGGGGTGACCAGTCGTACATCGACCTGCGGCCAGAGTTCGCTGCGCAGCGACTGGGCCAGGTTGACGATGCCGGCCTTGGTGGCTGAATAGACCTGTCCATTGGGCAGGCCGAAAATGGCGGCGGCCGAGCCGAACAGCACCAATTGGCCGCCATAGCGGATATGCTGCGCGCCGATCTGCGCCACGTTGAAGGTGCCGGTCAGATTGACTTCGAACACTTTTGCCGCCTCGTCCGGATCGGCCTTGGAGAGCGCGCCGGGATTGTAGATGGCGGCGGTGGAGACGATGCGGTCGAACGGGCCGTGCTGGCTGGCGGCCTCAACCAGGCTGTTCCGGTCGATGGCGTCGGCGACGACGGCGTGATGGCCGGGGCCGATGCGGGTGAGCGCGGCATCGAGCGCGTCCTGGTTGCGACCCGAGATCACCACCAGGGCGCCGCGCGCCGCATAGGCCTTGGCCATGGCCTCGCCAATGCCGCTCGATCCGCCGATGATCCAGATTTTTTCGTTGCTCGCCACTGCGTTGGGCTCCTGTATTGTGCTTGTAAGGAGATACGCAGACGCAGCGGGGATGGATGCAGGGGACGGGGAAGAAATGTGGGGGCGTGCGGAGATGGCCATCCGAACACGGTTCGGATGGTTTTTGCTGCAGCATCGCCATTCGAGCGTAGCTCTCATGGCCTGCCTTCCTAAAATCTCTCCACTGGAGAGATTTTGCCTGACGGCACGTCAGGCAGATCCGGAGACAGATTGCGTCTCGGATATTTTTTATGAGACGAAACCTGTCTCCGGAGCCGGATTTCTATTGGATTTGTCGTCCCCATTGATCGCTCGTCGCAGGGTGGCGCGCATCCAACCCGCGGGCGATGCGCACACCCGCGACCGGCTCTCCCCTTGCTTCAGTCGCATGCTGACTGCCCGTGCGGGGAGATGGCGCTAGGTTAATCCAGGTCTGCCAGGCGGGGATTATTTTTTGCCGAGGCGTCGGGCTCGGCAAAGCCCGGGGGCACGGGCGGGCCGATGCGCGCGGCGCGCCCGGCTTCAAAGCCACGCTCATAGGCCTGGTTGCGATTGACCAGAATCATGCGTGTGAATTTGTCCCGCAGGCCGGAATTGCCCTGCGCCGCCGCGCTTGTCTGCGTCAATTGCGGCTTCAACCGCTTGACCGGCGTGGTGGCCCCATCGAGCCGCCAGCTCCAGCAGTTTTCGCCCGCATTCCAGAAGGTGTGGCAGCGCTCGTAATTTTCCAATTGCGCCAGCACCTGGCCGAGCTGCACGCAGAGCCCGGCCAGATCGGGCGCCGCCACCGGCAGTCGGTCGCGGGGCTCACGAAACGGCGCGCAATCAGCCATCAGCCCTTCGGCCAAGATGCGCACGGTTTCGGACAGTTCCTGCCGCCCGCGCCGCGTGGCGAGGGTCGTGACATCCTTGTGCAGCGCGGTGAGGCGAATAACCAGGGTTTCGTGGCGGCCGGCAAGGCTCAGCGAGGGTGGTGGGCCGTTCCGGCGCGCGACGGGCGGTTTCTGCGCGGGTTCGGCCGGGCCAGAGGCGATGGGGGGATTTTTGAACACGGATTGCTCCTGTCGGAAGGGGGGTGGATGACAGGAGAGGGTAAGCGGGGGTGGAGGGGCGGGGAGAAGTTTATAGGGGCTTGCTAGTTCGTCTGACCGCCAATGGACTGAACCCCTGCCTTACACTATGCGTAGCAAAAAAGGGTATCTACAATGCATTTTGATAAGATCGCGACGGAAGAGCGACCTTCCACAGCTTCCGACATACCTACCATCTATGAAGTAGGCGATGACGCCTATATTTTCTGCCCAGTTCGTAGAAAGCCTTACAAAGTCACCGGAAAGCCCGAGGAACTGGTGCGGCAATGGTGGCTTTACAGACTACATGTTGAGTATGGTTACCCCTTTGATCAAATGGCGATAGAAGTGCCCGTATCCGTGGGGTCTGGGGAAGCCAAGAAAGCTGCTGACATCGTCATATATACTGACAATAAGAAGAAGACTCCCAGGATCTTCGTTGAGGTTAGAAAGCCGAACCGAAAAGACGGTATAGAACAACTTCAGGTCTACATGAACGCAACTGGTTGCCGGATTGGGCTCTGGAGTAACGGCACACCTCCCCACGTTTACTTGCTGCGCCTCGAACCAAATGAACATTCCGAAGAAGCAACTTGGCGCGAGTTGCGAAATATTCCGAGAAAATCCGAGAAAATTTCGGACGTTGACTCACCGATAACTCGGGCCGAACTTGAACCTGTACAAGATTTTCTCTCATTGTTCCGCGAATGTGAAGACTTTATAAAGGCCCATGAGGGTGCCGACGCGTTCGATGAGATTTTTAAGCTGGTATTTTCAAAGCTCTACGATGAGCGAAGAAATCTCAAAAATGATCAGTCTCGGGCCCAATTTCGTGTCGGCGCGTTTGAAAGTGCCGCAGACGCTAGAACCCGCATTGTGTCTCTCTTTGATTCTGCGAAGAACCATTGGGCAGGCGTATTTGAGGCAAGTGATGCTCTTAACCTTGGGGACGAAACCCTAGCGTACTGTGTATCCGCACTCCAGAAGGCTTACCTTTTGCGCTCGGACGCAGACGCATTGGGAGCTGCATTTGAAGTTATGATCAATCCTGGGATGAAGGGGGACAAAGGCCAGTACTTTACGCCGCGACACGTGGTTCAAATGTGCATCGACGTGCTGAATCCCAGGGATAACGAGTCAATTTTTGACCCCGCCTGCGGTAGCGGCGGATTTCTTATCTACACGATGGACAAGGTATTCAAGGACATCGCTTCTGATCGGGACGACCAATCTGAAATACTAGAGAACCAGAAAGATTATGCATCAACTTACGTATTTGGGATGGATTACGACCGGACACTTGCCAAAGTAGCTAAAGCATACATGCTGATTTGGGGCGACGGTCGCTCAAATATTGCGGTTGCTGACGGACTAAACGAGAACTACTGGGATCAAGCTACCCAAGCGAAGTTTATGGTGGGCGCCGGCAAGGAGCGCAAGCCTCGCGGGTTCGACATCATAGCAACGAATCCACCGTTTGCGGGGGACATAAAAGCCGAAGATACTCTTTCGAAGTACGAAATCGCCTACAAAATAAAAGGAAACAAGAGGAAGAGGCTCTCTCAAGTCTCAAGGGACAAATTGTTCATAGAACGTTGTATTAGCCTTCTAAACCCGAACGGAAGAATGGCTATAGTTCTTCCTCGCGGTGTTCTGAAAAATTATAACGATGAAAACATCAGACGTCACATAATAACTCACTGCCGAATTGTTGCTGTGGTGGGGTTAACGGGAGATATGTTTAAACCTTACACCAATACGAAGACATGCGTTTTGTTCGTTCAGAAACGTCCGCAAAAACTTGATGACATAGCACTTGCTGAGGCCGATCCAGACATCGTCTTTGCCCAAACAACTCAATCGGGCAAGGATAGGTCGGGGCGGCTCGTAAGAAACGCTGAGGGAGTTATCGCCTCAGACCTCCCTGAAATTAGTGAGTTTATTAAGGCAAATGTGGAGTGGGCATAATGCCGATGGTAACGCTTAGGGCTTTTGCGGCGACCAAACTTGACCTACCAGGCGCGCATGACGAACTACAACTGCATAACCATATTTTGGAACCCGAGTTTCACCAGGAGCGCTATGCTGGAGCGGTCGAGCGGGCAGAAAGTCATTTAGGCGCATTTCAACTTGGCGACATCAACGTTGTTGCGAGGGCTATTGGACGCGGGCGCCAGCCCTCGTATGCTGACGATGACTCCGACCCAGAGAGCCTTGACTACGAAGGAATGATGAACCGAAGCGGTGCGCGCCTAGACTCAAATGGTGGGAGCCGGAACATCTGTGCCTTAAAGTCCAATTGCATTCGAAGTGGCTACGTTGACCTGGATCTTGCCCGATCTGTTGAGCGCTCTTTCTACCTAAAGAATGCCGAAAAGGCCGGAATTATAGAAAATGATCTACTGATCAACTCCACTGGGGACGGGACGATTGGCCGAATTGCGGTATATGATAAATCGTTTCCTGCCCTAGTTGACGGACACATATCCATAGTAAGATTTCGTGACCCGAAACTTGCATGGTACTCTGCATCCTACTTGCTGTCGGACGAAGGGCAGCGACAGATATACAGATACATAAACGGCTCGAGCGGGCAGGTAGAAATATACCCACAGGACATCGCGAGGCTCTGGATCCCCGGCAATTCAGACGAAAAAATAACCGAGATCGCAAATGCCCTCAGGGAGGCCAATCAAAAACATGAAGAATTTTTTAACAGGCTGACGGTGGCGAAATCGTACTTCCTTGAGAATGTCGATCCGGCATAGCCGGGAGATGTCTGCGTTCCCAATTTCCATTGAATGCACCTGATCCCACTTGCTTCGCAGGGCTCACGCGGCAGGCACCGGCGGGCTCTTCCCCCTTCTTCAGGGGGAGGGATGACATTGAGCCTGTTGAGGGTTTTGGGACACCCGCCCTCGTGGTGCGAGGCTCCGCTGGCGCTGCGCACCTCACCATGAGGCCCGTGGGAAATCGTGCTGGAAATAGCTGGATGTTTTGGAGCCCTCATCCTGAGGTGCCGCGCAGCGGAATCGAAGGGCGGGGGCGTTGGGCTGTGCGGTGTCGAGAAATCACCCCCACCTAGCTTTTCCAGGGCCCTTCGGGCCGAGCGGCGCTACCCCCCATCAAGGGGGAGGTGAAGGAAGGATTGTGCCTGTTTGGGTCGGGCGCATCAGATAAGGCCCCCTCACCCGGCGCTGCGCGTTGGCTCTCACCCTGCGTGCATAGAGCACTCCGGGCCTAGCTGCCAAAAATTGCTCCACTGGAGCGATTTTGCCCTGCGGGCCGGAGCGAAGCCCCGCGCGCTTGCCCTGCCCCGGCTCAGGACGCCGTCTGGCTCTGGCGGCTGAGCTGGCGGGCGATGAGGCCGTAGACCTGGCGGGCGTCGGCGATGCGCTTGAAGCCGGTGCGCGTCTGGGAGGTATAGGTGCGGTGCCGGGGCAGGCCGTTTTTCGTGCGGGTGGTGCTGGTGTGGAGCTGGGTTTCGCGCTTGAACCAGACCGTGCCTTCAACACCGTCTTCAAGCTCGAGCGCATTCATGTCGGCCAGGGGAATGCGCTTGAGGGCGCGCCGGCCGAACAGTTCGGTGGCGATGAAGGCGGCTTGGTCGGACATTGCGTACCAGCTATGGGTGCGCTCATAGGCATCCCAGAGGGGCGCGCCAATGACCTGATGAAGGCCCAACAGCACGAAGGGAATGCCGAACAGGGGGAAGAACTCAAAACCCATGCTCGCGTTCTGCGTCATGGCCGAGGTCGCCATGATCCAAAACACGGCAAAGGCGGTGAAGACCAGGCCAAAGGGCAGGCGGGCGGTGAGGAAATCTCCCAGCCGGACCCCCGGCGCAGGGCGGCCCTGCCAAAGGAGTTTTTCGCCGGGCGCGAGAAAATCCGTCCAGCCTTGCGATGGTGCCACGCGTAATTCTCCCTGGTTCGACGTCGCCCGGATTGGCAGGGCGGCCGGAGAATAGCGAACGGAGTTGTCTGGCACCCTACCCTGAACAAGGGAGGCGGCTTTGCAACGATGCCCCGTTTGAATCTCGCACGAGAGAGGTGACGGGGTGATCGTTCTTAGTCGTCGCCCATCTTGAGGGCTTTGATGAATGCCTCTTGTGGGATTTCCACACTACCAAACTGGCGCATTCTCTTTTTGCCCGCCTTCTGCTTTTCCAGCAGCTTACGTTTGCGCGTGGCGTCGCCGCCGTAGCACTTGGCCGTCACGTCCTTGCGCATGGCGCGGACGGTTTCGCGGGCGATGATCTTGCCGCCAATGGCGGCCTGGATCGGGATGACGAACAGATGCGGGGGGATCAGCTCCTTGAGCTTTTCGCACATGACGCGGCCACGTGACTCAGCGACAGTGCGGTGCACCAGCATGGAGAGGGCATCGACCGGCTCGGCATTGACCAGGATCGAGAGCTTGACCAGGTCGCCGGCGCGGTGTTCGGCGAGCTGATAGTCGAAGCTGGCATAGCCTTTTGAGATCGACTTCAGGCGATCGTAGAAATCGAACACCACCTCGTTGAGCGGCAGTTCATATTCGACCATGGCGCGCTGGCCGACATAGCTCAGATTGGTCTGGATGCCGCGGCGGTCCTGGCAGAGCTTGAGGATCGCGCCGAGATATTCGTCGGGGGTGAGAATGGTCGCCTTGATCCAGGGTTCGCGGATTTCGGCGATCTTCATCACATCGGGCAGGTCGGCGGGATTGTGCAGATATTGCGTCTCGCCATTGGTCATTTCGACCTCGTAGACCACGGAGGGGGCGGTGGCGATGAGATCGAGATCGAATTCTCTGGAGAGGCGCTCCTGGATGATTTCGAGATGCAAGAGCCCCAAAAAACCGCAGCGGAAGCCGAAGCCGAGGGCGGCGCTGGTTTCCATCTCGAAGGAGAAGCTGGCGTCGTTCAGGCGCAGCTTGCCCATGGCGGCGCGCAGCTCGTCAAAGTCCGAAGCATCGACCGGGAAGAGGCCGCAGAACACCACCGGCTGGGCCGGGCGGAAGCCGGGCAGCGCCTTTTCGGTGGGTTTCTTGTCTTCGGTGATGGTGTCGCCGACATTGGTGTCGGCCACTTCCTTGATCGAGGCGGTGAAGACGCCCAGCTCGCCCGGGGTCAGCTCCTTGACCTCGACCAGCTTGGGGGTGGTGACGGCGACGCGGTCCAGCTCGTAAACGGCGCCAGAGGCCATCATGCGGATCTTCTGGCCCTTCTTCATCACCCCATCGATGATGCGGACGAGGACAACCACGCCCAGATAGGTGTCGTACCAGCTATCGACCAGCAGGGCCTTCAGGGGCGCATTGAGCTCGCCCTTGGGGGCGGGGAGGCGCTTGACGATGGCTTCGAGCACGGTTTCCATGCCCAGGCCTGTCTTGGCCGAAATTTCCAGCGCGTCGGACGCGTCGATGCCGATGACGTCCTCGATCTGGGTCTTGACGCGCTCGACATCGGCGGCGGGCAGATCGACCTTGTTGAGCACCGGGACGATTTCGTGATTGGCGTCGATGGCGTGATAGACATTGGCCAAGGTCTGCGCCTCGACGCCCTGGCTGGCATCGACCACGAGCAGGGAGCCTTCGACGGCGGCCATCGACCGGGAGACTTCATAGGCGAAGTCGACATGGCCGGGGGTGTCGATGAGGTTGAGGATGTAATCCTCGCCATCTTCGGCCTTGTATTTGAGACGCACGGTCTGCGCCTTGATGGTGATGCCGCGCTCGCGCTCGATATCCATCGAATCGAGCACCTGGGCCTTCATCTCGCGCAGGTCGAGCCCGCCCGTCATCTGGATCAGACGATCGGCCAGGGTGGATTTGCCATGGTCGATATGGGCGACGATGGAGAAATTGCGAATGTTCTTGAGCGGCGTGGTCATAGCCGTGGCTGTAGCAGAAGCGCGGGAGCCGAGAAAGATGGTTTAGCGGGGGTTAACCGGGGTTTTGCGGCAACGGGAGGGCGGATGGCGCGTTGAAGAGCCATGCACAGGTTCACCCAGACTGCCATCGCCGCCCTGCTTATCGCGACCACCCCGGCTGCGGGGCAGGATTTGTTGCAGGATTTCGAGCGTTTCGTGGAGGATGTGCTGCCCGAGCGGGTGGCGCCGGCCACTGTTCGGGAGGCGCCGATTGAGCCGGTCGCGCCGGTGACCCCGACGCCGCGTGATGAACGGCCCGCAGCGGAGGAAGACGCCGAGGCGGATGATGCGCCACCGATGCCCCGCCCGCGACCGGCAGGGCAGACTGCGGTAGAGGAAGATTCCGCGCCAGAGGTGGATGATGCCGAGGCGAAAAGCGCTGTGCCGGTTGCCCGCGCGGAGCCGGAGCCGGAACGGGTGTACCAGACGGCCTGTCCGGCGCTGCTGGAGGGCCGGGTGATCGGGGAGATGCTCGATCCGGTGGCCGAAGGGATTTGCGGGGTGCGCTCGCCGCTGTCGATGACCGGCGTGCGGGTCAATGGGCGGGAGATCGGGTTTACTGCGCCGGTCACCACCAATTGCCAGATGGCCGGGGCGATTGCCGACTGGGTGGGCGCGGTGGATATTTATGCCGGCGCAGCGCTCGACAGTCCGCTGGCGGGCGTCACCACCGGCACCTCATTGATGTGCCGCAACCGTAATGGCGCGCAGGACGGGTTCGTCTCCGAACATGGCTTTGCCAATGCGCTCGACGTGGTGGGGTTCACGCTGGAAAATGGCCAGAGCATTGCCGTGGAGGCGGACTGGCTGCCGGCGGCGGCACCGGCGGGGCGGCTGTTGCGGCAGGCGCATGGGGCGGCTTGCGGGCGGTTCACCACGGTGCTTGGCCCCGAGGCCAATGCCGAGCATGAGGATCATTTCCACCTGGACCTGGGGTGCCACGGACAGAACTGCACAGCGCAGATCTGCGAGTGATCAGCACGGATCGCAGTTGGGATGATGCGGCGGCAGATCGGCCCAGTCATGCAGGGGCATGCTGTCGGGATGGGGTGTGCGGGGGCGTGACGGCACGAACTTGCCGAACCACGCCAGAAGGCGGGTCAGGAGTGACATTTTCTGTCTCCGGAAGTGATGAGGGATTTGCTATGAGCTCATGATGCGCCCGCAGAGCTGCACCTGCAATGGACAAGGCCTGCACGCCGATATAGAAAATCTATATGACAAACCCCTTCCCCATTCCGCTCAATGCACTGCGCGCCATCGAAATTGTCGCCCGTCGCGGGGCGCTGGCGCCGGCGGCCGAGGAGCTGGGCGTGACCATTGGCGCGGTCAGCCAGCATCTGCGACGGGCCGAGGACCGGCTGGGCATGGAATTGTTCGCGCGCACGCCGCAGGGCATCAAACCGCTGCCAGCCCTCATGCAGGTCTTGCCGCAACTGACTGGCGGCTTCACCCAATTGCAGGATGGCCTGGCGAGCCTGACGGGCGCGCATGAGGGCGTGCTCAACGTGACGGTGGGGAGCGTGTTTGCCTCGCGCTGGCTGATCTGGCGGGTCAACAAATTCTCCGCGCTCTATCCGGGCCTGGAAGTGCGGCTGACAGTGACCGGGGCAATGCTGGACCTGAGCCGGCCCGATATCGATTGCGGCATCCGCTATGGCGACGGAACCTGGCCGGGGGTCAATGTGAGCCTGATCGGCGGACAGGAATACCAGCCGGTCTGTTCCCCCCTGATCCGCGACCGGGTGAAAAACCCGGCGGACCTGGCGCATGTGCCGGTGATTGCCGACCAGACCAGCATGCTCGACTGGCCGGCCTGGCTGAAAACAGCGGGGCTGGACCCGGCCATGCCGCTTAGTGGCCCGGTCTATTCGGATGCCTCGCTGGCCTTTGATGCGGCGATTTCCGGGCAGGGCATCTTGCTGGCCGCCGACATGATGACCGCCGATGCGGTGAGCGATGGGCGGCTGATCCGCCCGTTTGATCTGCCGGCAGCGGGCAAGCGCGGCTATTTCCTGGCAACGGCCAAGGGGCGGCGGGAGCCCAAGAAGCTGGGCTTTTTCCGTGACTGGCTGGCCACGGAAGTGCCCGCGAGCGTGCTGGGCTATGTGCACCAGAATGTACCGAACACGGCGACACTGGCGCCATTCTCCAAATAAATTCGCGCATGCCTTGCATTGTGCCGGATAATCTTGCGCAAAATTGCCATGCGCCGGCCGATATGGACGCTTTGTTGCGCAGGTGTTCTGATAGGCTGATCCGATAGTGACTGGATCGGGGGATCGGCATGGACGACGTACTCATTCTTGGCGCCGGCATTGTCGGCATTGCCACCGGCATTCACCTGCTGCGGCGCGGGCGCAGCGTGACCCTGGTCGACAGAAGTGAGCCGGGGCACGAGACCAGCTTTGGCAATGCGGGGATCATCCAGCGCGAGGGGGTGCGGCCGCATCCGTTTCCGCGCGACCTGCAAACCCTGCTGCAGGTGGGGCTGCATCTTTCGACTGCGGCCCGCTATGAGCCGCTGGCGCTGCCCCGGCTGGCGCCGCCGCTGTTGCGCTATTGGTGGGAATCCTCGCCCGAGCATTATCGCAAGGTGGTGCAAAGCTATGCGCCGCTGATCGGGCGCTCGATCATCACCCATGCTGACCTGATCGACGCCTGCGGCCCGGAGGCCGAAAGCCTGATTTCGCGCTATGGCTGGCATCTGGCTTTCCGCAGCCCGGAAAAACTGGAGAAGGAAGCACGCAAGGCGCAGGGCGATCATGACCAGTTCGGGATCGGCTATGAGGTGCTGGACTGGCCGGCACTGCAAAAGGCAGAGCCCAGCCTGACCGGCGGCCTTGCCGGCGCCATTCACTGGACCGACCCGTGGACGGTGCGCGATCCGGGGGCCTTGGTGACCGCCTATTTCAATCTGTTCGAGAAACTGGGGGGCACGTTTGTCCGCGGTGCAGCAACAGGTCTGAACCAGGTTTCCGAGGGCTGGCAGGCCGAGATTGCGGGCCGACAGCTATCTGCCAAGCAGGCGGTGATTGCCCTGGGCCCGTGGGCGCCCGATGTGCTGGACAGGCTGGGCTATCGGCTGCCGCTGTTCGTCAAGCGCGGCTATCACATGCATTATGGCAGCGCCGACGGCGCAGCGCTCAACCATTTGCTGCTCGACCCGGAAGTCGGCTATGCCATGGCGCCGATGGCCAAGGGCATCCGCATTACCACCGGGGCCGAATTTGCCGAGCGCGACGCCGCGCCAACCCCGATCCAGCTTGGCAAGGCAGAGGCCGCGGCGCGGGAATTGTTCCCGCTGGGCGAGCGGCTCGACCCGCAACCCTGGAAGGGCGCACGCCCCTGCACGCCGGACATGATGCCGATCATTTCGAAGGCCCCCAGGCATCAGGGTTTGTTCGTGGGTATCGGTCACGCCCATCACGGCTTTACGCTGGGACCGGCCACCGGCGAATTGCTGGCGCAGGCGATGACCGGGGAAGAAACCGCAATCGATATCCACCCGTTCCGCATGGCGCGGTTCATGGGGGGCTGATCCGCCTGGGCGCTCACGACCGGGCAGACCGGCGCGATGCCGATCTGCCCGCGTGGTTCAGCCTTCGAGCAGGCGCCGGAGCTTGGCGAGCGCGGTGTCGCTGTCTTCGCGATAGGCAATGGTGCCCTCGAACTCGCCCTCAGCATTGACCAGGAACACCGAGGCGGTGTGGTCCATGGTGTAGTCGCCACCTTCAAGCGGCACTTTTTCGGCATAGACGGCCCAGGACTGGGCCGCCTTGGCGATCTCTTCCGGGGATCCGGTGACGCCGGTGACACGGCCGGTCCAGCTCACATAGTCGCCAATGACTTCCGCCGTATCCCGCTCAGGATCGACGGTGACGAAAAAGGCGTTGAGATCGTCTGCCTCGTCGCCCAATGCCTCGTACCAGCTGGCCATTTCGGCCAGCGAGGTGGGGCAGACCTCGGGACAATGGGTGAAACCGAAGAACAGCATGGACGGACTACCCTTGAGGCTGTCGCGATTGAACGCCGCGCCGGTCGCGGTCACCAGTTCATAGTCGCCCTGCCCCAGGGCGACCGCCTGGGCCGGACGTGTCATGGTGGTGTAAACATAAAGCCCGGTGGCCCCCAGGGCAGCGACGGCCACCAGGGTCCAGAGCACGGTGCGGATATGGGACAGGGCCATGGGTCAGTGTCCCATATGGGCAGAATGGTCTTCTGCCGGGGCGTCAGCGGCGGAGCCGGCTGCGATCAGGTCCAGCGTGATGGTGCCGGCTTTTTCGAAGGTCAGCGTGACCGGCACGGCATCGCCCTCGGCGATCGGATCGGTGAGCCCCATGAACATCAGGTGATAGCCACCGGGTTCAAGCACCACGGTCTCACCAGCAGGAAGGACCAGACCGTCGGGGAGCTGACGCATCTTCATCACATCGCCCTCCATGGCCATTTCATGAATCTGCCCTTCCTTGGCCACCGGGGTTTCCACCGCGATCAAAGTATCGTCCTGGGCGCCGGTATTGGTCAGGGTCAGAAAGCCACCGGCGACCGGGGCGTTGGGCAGGGTCGCGCGGGTAAAGGCGCCCGAAATGGTCAGATCGCCAATGCTCGTTTCGGCAGGTGCGGCCATGGCCCCATGATGGGCGTGTTCGTCCATGCCGCCGGCGACCAGGGTGAGGCTGGGCGCGGGCATGTCGCCGCTTCCGCTCACATCGGTCCAGGCCTCCTCGCCATTGGCGCATTCCTGGATGGTCGGGAAGTAGAAGGGGCCTTCTTCGAGCGTATCGGCAAAGGTGCCGCGGAAGACAAATTCGTCATAGAATTCGTTGGGCAGATTGCCCTCTGACCAGACGATCTCGGTGACACCTTCGGACATTTCGGTGCCGTGGTTCACATAGGTGTTCTGATAGGGCCCGGTAACGGTATCAAGAGTCCAGCCCGCCTTGGGCATGGGCTTGACGCCAAAAAAGCCCTCGGGGATCAGCACGCGGACGGTATGGGTGGCTTCGGTGCCGCATCCATGGGGAATGCGGAGCACGGCCTTGTAGCTGGCGCCGAGATTGGCCTGCTGAACCTCGAGGGTCGAGTGGGCAACAGCCGGGGCGGCCAGGGTGATGAGGGTGGCGGCGGCCAGGCTGGCGCGCGCGAAAGAACCGATCATGGGTTCGTCTCCAGTCAAAGAAATGGTCTGATACCGGCAGGAGACCTGCCGGGAAGGCTTGAAATCAGACCGTGACAGGCGGCGCGCGGGATTGCCCGACATGATCGGGCAGCAGGGACCGGTGTGGACTGGGGGCCTGGGCGAAGCGAATGATTTCGGTCGCAGCCGGGGGCGCAAGGGCCGGTGCCGGCGGGGGCAAGGTGGCGAGCTGATGCTTGGAGACACCGGTGGCCGGGCAATTGAGCGCGGCGGCCTCATGCGGGTCGCCATTGCCGTCCTGCGCCAATGGCTGACAGACCGACCAGGAATCCAGGGTTGAGAAACCGATGGCGTTGAGATCGCGCTGCAGGCCCGCGGCCTGATGCAGCGGCAGCAGCAGCGTGAGCACATAGATGGCCAGCACCGCGACGGCGATGCCGGTTTCGCGGAGCATGATCTGCGCTGAGCTGTGGGTCCTGCTGTTCACGGCTCACTCGATAGCCCGTACCTCCGGCCTGCTCAAGAGCAATGGCGGGGAGCGGGCCCTGCACATTGTCGCAGCGCAAATGGCAGTTGCCTCTAGTTTAGAAACATTCTAAACATAGTCTGGAATGGTTCTAAACTATGGAGGGCGCCATGCTGCGTCTCTGGCCCGATAACCGCCGTGACTTCGCCTCGCTGTCAGAGCGCGAAATTCTCTCCCTGGCCGTAGCGGCCGAGGAAGAGGATGGACGCATCTATTCGGAGTATGCCACGCGGCTGGGCGAGACCTATCCGGGCAGCGCGGCGCTGTTCGAAGGCATGGCGGCCGAAGAGGACGAGCACCGGCGGCGCCTGCTCGATCTTTATGTCGAACGCTTCGGGACGCGGCTGGTGCCGATCCGGCGCGAGCATGTGCGCGGCTTCCTGAGCCGCAAGCCGGTGTGGCTGCAAAAGTCGCTGACCCTGGAGCAGGCACGCCAGCAGGTGTGGGAAATGGAGGAAGGGGCCTATCG
The DNA here is from genome assembly GCF_913055165.1 of uncultured Devosia sp. Classification (GTDB taxonomy): domain Bacteria; phylum Pseudomonadota; class Alphaproteobacteria; order Rhizobiales; family Devosiaceae; genus Devosia. Next base: position 178,772 of record NZ_CAJXJS010000001.1, on the reverse strand, counting down.
GTTCTATCTGGCTGCGGCCGACCAGGTGAGTGACGCGGGAATCCGCAAGCTGCTGGGCGATCTGGCGGCGGCCGAAAAGGGCCATGCCAAGCGCGCCGACCAGATCGATGACAGTGTGCTTGGGGCAGAAGGGCGCGAGAGCGAAAGCCAGGAACAGCACCGGCAGTTCCTCTTGACCTATGTGCAGCCGGGGCTGGCCGGGCTGATGGATGGATCGGTGTCGACGCTGGCACCGGTGTTCGCCGCGGCCTTTGCCACCGGGGACACGCACCAGACGTTTCTGGTGGGCCTGGCCGCAGCGGTGGGCGCGGGTATTTCCATGGGCTTCACCGAGGCCGCTTCCGATGATGGCAAGCTGACCGGGCGCGGCTCGCCGATCAAGCGCGGGCTGGCGGCGGGCATCATGACGGCGGTGGGCGGACTGGGGCATGCCCTGCCCTATCTGATCGCAGATTTCTTCACCGCCACAGCCGTTGCCATTGCCGTGGTGCTGATCGAGCTCTGGGCCATCGCCTATATCCAGAACCGCTATATGCAGACCCCGTTCTGGCGGGCGGTGATGCAGGTGGTGCTGGGTGGCTCGCTGGTATTCGCGGCGGGGATCCTGATCGGCAATGCCTAGACGGCGCGCTGCGCCCGCTGCCGCATCCGCAACCAGGCCAGGCCTGAAACGACGAGGACCGGAACGATGACCAGCAGCGACTGGGTCCAGCCGGCCTCGGGACCGAACAGCACCGCGTGCATGCGCCGGCCGGGCAGGAAAGTGAAGGCGCCTGCCAGGACAAGCGCGCCGATATAGAGCCCCTGCATTTCGGCGCGGTGGCGCGCCACATTGCGCTCCACGATGATGGCCTTGAGGCCAACATAGAGCGTGTAATAGGTGAACAGCGAAAACAGGTGGATGGGGCTGAACGGCCCGATCAGCCTTATGTCGTGGATAAACAGGGCCGAGGTGGCGGTGATGAACATCAGCAGCACCCAGACCCGCCCCATCGCCTTGTGCAGGGCGGTGCCCTTGCGGCGCCAGAGGACGAGGGCGCCGAGCAGGGTGGCCGCGATGGCGGCGAAGGCATGGATCTGGATGACAAGGTCAGACTGCAGCAGGGGCGAAAGAGACATCGAACAGCGCCATATTGGTGAGGGTAAAGACTTTGCCTCACCTCGATGCTTGGCTAGATTGGCCGCGACAACAGCAAGTGCCCCAATCGCAGGTCTCATTCGTGAATAACAGCCCATGGCAATCCACGCTTCGTGAACTGCAGGGGTTGTCGCGCGATGCCCGGTTCTGGACCGTACTGGCCGCGATCGCGCTGATCGTGGGACTGGTGGGACCGTTCGGCACATATCAGCGGCTCGATGTCGCCCCACGCCTGGCCTATTGGGGTGTAATCGTCTTGAGCACCGCCTTTGCCGGAACATTGCTGGTCGGCTTCGTCGAACGGCTGCTGCGGCCGCGGCTCAACAAATATGCTGCGGCGCTGCTGGCCGGAGCCCTGCCCGGGCCATTGCTGGCGGCCATCGTGGCGCTGGTCAACATTGTCGTGTTCGGGCCGGGCGGGACCGGCTTCGACCTTGTCACGCTGGGCATCTATTGCGCGCTGATATCGGCAGCGGTGACGCTGGTCAGCGCGGTGCTGGAGCGGCCCGCCCGAACGGACCCGGCACATGTCCCACCAGCCCTGCTGGAGCGGTTGCCGCGTCCGCAACGAGGTCCAATAAGACGCATTTCGGTTGCAGATCACTATGTCGAGGTGACGACCGACAAGGGCAGCAGCCTGATCCTGATGCGGCTCTCCGACGCCATCAGGGAAACCGCACCGGTCGCCGGATTGCAGGTGCATCGCAGCCATTGGGTGGCGCTCGACGCGGTCAGGCGCAGCACGCGCCAGAATGGCCGGCCGGCGCTGGAGCTGGACGATGGCAGCATCGTGCCGGTGAGCCGGACCTACCTCGCCGCCGTGCGGGCGGCGGGCTTTCCGGTCTGAAACAGGTGCAGCCGGTCATCGATGATTTCGCCGACGCGAGCGCATTCCTGGGCGATTTCGCGGACAAAGTCGGCCAGCATGGGGCGGTCAAGCACGGCGGGATTGCGCACCACCATGGCGGTGTCGCGGTGCAGCGGCTCGAACTCGAGCGGTGAGATTTCCACCAGGCGACCGGCGCGCACATCCTCTTCCACGGCTGAATTGACGAAGAAACCCAGCCCCTCGCCTTTCATTGCCAGGCGCCGTGCGGGACCGGTGGGCAACTCGACGCTGGTCCGGGCCAGCCGGACCAGGGCCGCGGCACGCTCCGGATCAGCCTGCCACCAGCGCAGGGCAATGACGCGGGGCACCAGCGTCAGCACCTCATCGATGGTGGGCTGGCCCGAGAGCCTGGCCGCCACTTCGGGGGAAACCACCAGCGGCACGCGCTCGCGCATGATGATAAGCGGCTCAAGATCGACCACCAGCGGATCGATATTGGGCCAGCACAGAATCCCCATTTCCACTTCGCGCTCATGCAGCATGGCAGCGATCTGGGCCTGACGACCTTCGCGCACCACCACGTCGACAGACGGGTATTGCGCCTGAAAGCGGATGAGGCTTTCGGTGATCAGGGGCGAGACCAGGGTGCGCAGCGAGCCGATCGAGACCCGGCCACGCTCGACCCGGCGCAGCGCCTCGCGCCCTTCCTGGGCCGTGCCGATGATGCGACGGGCAAAGGGCAGAAAGGTCATGCCCTGATCGGTCAACGTGACGGTGCGGCCACGGACAAAAAGCGACACGCCAAGCAGGTTTTCAAGGGCGCGGATGCGCATGGAGGCGGTGGCCTGGGTGATGTTGAGATAGGCCGCTGCCCGGGTGAAGGACTGGTCACGGACGATGCGGTCGAAGGTGCGAAGCTGATCGAGATCCATTGGAAAGGCTTATGCGAATTGAACTTCTGCACTGAACATCGCTGCTCAGATAGACAATGTCGATGCGTCGATTTGCTCATAACGCATTGCGTTATGTAACGCAGGGCGTTATATTCAGCCCGTGATCCAAAGCTTTTCAGATGGCGAAACGGAGCGTATCTGGCAGGGGCGGCACAGCCGCAAACTGCCCGGTGATATTCAGGCCATCGCCCTGCGCAAACTGCGTCTGCTGCATGCGGCCCGGACCATAAGCGATCTTCGCGTGCCGCCGGGAAATCGGTTGGAGAGTCTCAAAGGCAAACGCGCTGGACAATGGAGCGTTCGCATCAATGACCAATGGCGGATCTGTTTTGTTTGGGAAGAAGGAGGACCGCGCGATGTCGCAATTGTCGACTACCATTGAAGAGGTGCTGCCCAATCCGCATCCGGGAGAAATCCTGCTCGAGGACTTCCTGAAGCCGATGGGGTTGAGCCAGAATGCTTTGGCCCGCGCCATCCACGTACCTCCCCGGCGCATAAACGAAATCGTCTTGGGTGAGCGCAGTGTCAGTGCGGACACAGATCTTCGGCTCGCGCGGTACTTCGGCCTGTCGGAAGGATTTTTCCTGTCACTGCAGGCAGAGTTTGACCTGATGAAGAAACGGCGCGAAATCGGCGCGGACTTGCAAGCTATCGCACCGCGGGCAGCTTAGTCCTTATTGATTTGCCGCGCCCGCTCGGCCTGCGCTTTTTTCTGCTGGCGGCGGCGTTCGGCGTCGGTGAGGGCGGCGTCGCCCATATGCGAGAGACCGCGTTGCCGGGCCAGGTCCATCTGGCGCTGGCGCTCGGCGGCGGCCTGATGCTTGGCGGTGTCACCGGCGCAATAGGGGCAGGAGATGCCTTCGTGGAAATCGGCGTGGCGCCGGTCAGCCTCGGTCAATGGATGGCGACAGGCGCGGCAGAGGGTGGCATTGCCCAGTTCGAGCCCGTGGCCGACCGAGACACGCTCATCGAACACGAAGCATTCGCCGGAAAACCGGCTTTGCGCCTCGGGCACCACTTCGAGATATTTCAAAATCCCGCCCTTGAGATGAAAGACCTCCTCAAAGCCCTGGCTCAACAAGTATGACGAGGCTTTTTCGCAGCGGATGCCGCCGGTGCAGAACATGGCGACCTTCTTATCCTTTTTCGGATCGAGGTGCTTTTCGACATAGTCCTTGAATTCGACAAAGCTCGAAGTGTGCGGATCGAGGGCGCGCTGAAAGGTCCCCAGACCCACTTCATAGTCATTGCGGGTATCGACCAGCACCACGTCATTGCGCTCGATCAGCGCGTTCCAATCCTCGGGTTCGACATAGGTGCCGACCTGACGGCTGGGATCGACCTGGGGCGCGCGCAGGGTGACGATTTCGGGCTTCAGGCGCACTTTCATGCGCAGGAAGGGGGCTGTGTCGGCAAATGAATATTTCACCTCGGCGCCGGCAAGCCGGGTGCCGAAGGGACCGGAGGCGAAGAGATAATTGGCCAGCGCGTCGATGGCCTCAGGCGTGCCGGCGACGGTGCCGTTGATGCCTTCGGGGGCGAGGATCAGCGTGCCCTTGATATTGCGGCCACAGCAGAATTCGGCCAATGGGCCTTTCAGCGCTTCGGCATCGGGCAGAGCTGCGAATTTATAGATGGCCATCACCTTGTATGGATGAGGGGTCTGGGGCAAACTGGACATGGATTTCGAGCCGGGCGCGTTCATGGCGCCGCTCATACCACCGGCCGCGCCCGGCGTCACGGGGCGGCCGCTGCCACAAAATTGGGAGAGACACCATGACCTATCGGGCCGATCCGGCGCGCTATGACACCATGCAATACCGCCGTTCGGGCATATCGGGGCTGAAGCTGCCGGTGGTGAGCCTGGGGCTATGGCAGAATTTCGGCGGCACGCGGGACTATCCCAGCGCCATGGAAATTCTGGGCTATGCCTTCGACCAAGGCGTGACCCATTTCGACCTGGCCAATAATTACGGGCCGCCGGCAGGATCGTCCGAAGAGCTGTTCGGGCAGGTGATGGCCCGCGACTTCCGGCCCTATCGCGACGAGATGATCATTTCGACCAAGGCAGGCTACAATATGTGGCCGGGACCCTATGGCGAATGGGGGAGCCGCAAGTACCTGCTGGCGAGCCTCGACCAGTCGCTCAAGCGCATGGGGCTCGACTATGTCGACATTTTCTATTCGCACCGCTTCGATCCCGACACGCCGCTCGAAGAAACCATGGGCGCGCTGGCCCATGCGGTCAAATCAGGCAAGGCGCTTTATGTCGGCATCTCGTCCTACCCGGAACAGCAGACGCGCGAAGCGCATCGGATCCTGAAAGAAATGGGGGTGGCGACCACTATCCACCAGCCGAGCTATTCAATGATCAATCGCTGGATCGAGAACGATCACACGATTGATGCCTGCGGCGAGTTGGGGATCGGCGTCATCGCCTTTTCGCCGCTGGCGCAGGGGGTGCTTTCGGGCAAGTATAATCGCGGGCAAACCGAAGGCGCGCGGGGCGACAATCCAAACGGCACCTTGCGCGCCAGCCATATCGAGCCGCGGGTGCTCGAAGCGGTCGACAAGGTGGGCGAGATTGCCAAGGCGCGCGGCCAGTCCATGGTGCAACTGGCGCTGAGCTGGGTGCTGCGGCGCAAGGAAATGACCTCGGCGCTGATTGGGGTGCGGACGCTCGAACAGCTCAAAGACAATCTGGGCGTGCTGAACAATCTCGATCTCAACGATGAGGAGATTGCGGCGATCGACGAGGCCACTGCCGGCGGGCAGATGGAGCTGCATCCGCGACCGCAGGGCTGGTTGCGGTAAGGGTTCGCACCCCCACCCAACCTCCCCCTGAAGAAGGGGGAGGGGTCTGCCGGTGATCGCCGCCAGACCGAGGATGAACTCGATGCGCTCCTCCCCCTTCTTCAGGGGGAGGTTGGGTGGGGGTGCGTCGGCGCCCTCACGCCATCATCGACTGCAGTGCGCCCATGGCCGCCAGCGAGCCGGTGTTGCTTGCGAAGGTGACCGAGTGCATGCCGGTGACGAGGTCGCCGGCGGCGAAGATGCCGGGGCGGGAGGCGGCCTGCATATCGCCAATGGCGATCATGGTGCCGGTCGGGGTGTCTTTCATGTCGAGGCCAAGCTGGGCATGCAGATCGGCCGAGGGGCGATTGCGCGGATGGGCATAAAGCGCATCGAGACCGATTTCGGTGCCGTCTTCAAGCGTGACCCCGCGCACTAGGCCCTGGTCATGGGTGATGCTGGTGAGCTTGCCATTTGTGATCCTGACGCCGCGCTTTTCGAGCTTGTGGCGCTCCTCCTCGGGGATGTCGTGACCATCCAGGATCAGGGTGATGTCGTCGGTCCAGTTGGCGTAGAGCGTGGGACCATGCAGCGACATGGGCGAGGAATAGAGCAGGCCCCAGCGTTTTCCGGCCACTTCATAGCCGTGGCAGAAGGGGCAGTGGATGACCGTTTTGCCCCAGCATTGGGCAAAACCGGGAATGTCGGGCATTTCATCGACAATGCCATAACTCAGGATCAGGCGGCGGCCGGCAATGGTTTCACCATCGGCGGTGGTGACGCGGAAATCATCGGGCTCGCCGGTGACGAGCTGGGCCCTGGCGCCGACCAGTTGCACCGTTGGATAGTGCTGGACCTGGTGGCGGGCTGTGGCGAGCAATTCGCCCGGCGGGATGCCGTCATGGCCGAAGATATTGTGGGCGTGTTCGGCGTAGCGATTGCGGTTGAGGCCGGTGTCGAGCACGGTGACCTTGCGGCGGGCGCGGCCCAGTTGCATGGCGGCGGTGAGGCCGGCAAAGCTGCCGCCGATGATGATGACATCCTGCATGTTTCAGGTCCTTTTCTGGGCGAGCAGAACCGTTCGCTGCCACGGCCTGGCAGCGCCTGAGGCCCGCTCTGGGGTTGGTAATGTCAGTCCAGGCGGGGGAACCCCGCATGGAGCGCGTCGGTGGCCAGGTCGCTCAGGCGCACCCGCTGCAGGCGGGCGGCCAAGAGGGCCTCGGCATCATCGAGAAAATCGTGCATGACCCGATCGACCGACCGAACAATGGCGCAGGTGACGTCGCCCGGATCGCTTTCGGTGCGCACCAGCATCCGCTCACCAAGAGCGGCATAGACATCGCGCAGGGTGATTTCGGTGGCCGGACGGCTGAGCGTCCAGCCGCCATTGGGCCCCTTGCTGGCATCGACTATCGCCGCCTCGCGCAATTCGCCCAGAATGCGGCGCACGACGACGGGATTGGTCATCAGGCAAGTGGCCAATGCGGCCGAGCTGAGCTGCTTGCCGGGCTGGGCGTGGAGGTGCACCAGGGCGTGCAAGGCGATGGAAAGGCGGCTTGATCGTTTCATGTAACTTTTATTGTTACATATAGAGCGCCTGTCAAGGGGGGTTATCTTTGCCCCGCTTGCCAGCTTAGAGTGAAGACCTTGATCTTGGGAGGATCGCCATGCGCCTTGCAGCTTTACTCATTGCCCTGTGCGCCGGCCTGACTGGCCCGGCAGCGGCACAGGACGCGGGCAGCCAGGCGGTGATCGACCGCATGAAGGCGGGCAAGCTGATACCGATCAGCGATGTGGCCGTGCTGATGATGGGCGCGGAGCGCTGGTGCTACCGGCTGCAGGACGGCAATTGCGCCTGGTCCGATATCTATCTGGCGGTGAGCGAAACCGGGGCAATCTATGAGATTTCCAACCCCTGGAGCGAAGAGGTCGACATCTCCTTTGTCGACCGCGGCGTCTTCAAAGAGGATCGCTATATCTGCGAGACCGGCAATGACTGGGTGCCCACAGTCCGCGGTTACGAGAGGACCGATGGCACGGCCATTGAAGGTCGCGCGCTGGCAGCGCTGAAGGAGGAGATCTACAGCATCGTCAGCGTGGAGGATGACGATGACTGTTTCGACTATCTCTATCAGCATCAGGACAAGGCCGCAGAGACGGTGACCCTGCTGCAACGCCAGTATATCGACGGGGAAACCAACCCCGCCGATGATGCGCTGGTGACGCTGTATTTTGATGCCGACGCAGCCGGTGAGCTGGGCTGGTATTGGTAGGCAAGACGTCCGCCCCCCACCCTAGCTGCGCCAGGACACGGTGCGTCCAGCTTTACGACCCTCCCCACAAGGGGGAGGGAATGGGGGTCGGGTGCCTGCTGGCGCGGCGCCTATAGGGCTCCGCCCCTGAGGCTTTCGGCAAGCGGGGCGGGCCGTTCGACGGGTGTCTTGATATCGACAGTGCGGCCGTCGCGCGCGGCGATCTCGAAGGCTTCCATCACCTCGAGCACATGCAGGGCCAGATCGCCATTGGCGCGGTGCGGCCGGTTGTCAAGAATGGCGGCGGCCATGTCGGCGACCCCGAGCGAGCGGTAATTGCCGTCCGCAAAGGGGGCCTCAAGCTTGACTTCGGCCCAGTCCTGGTCGCGGCCGCGCCTGCGCAGCTCCACCGTGCCGCCGAAGTGGTTCGGATCGGGCACGATCAGGGTCTGCTCGGTGCCATAGAGCTCGAGCGGGACGTGCTTGTGGGCGGCGACATCGAAGCTCATGGCGATCTGTACGATGGCGCCATTGGCAAAGCCGAGCGCGCCGGTGACATGGGTGTCGATATGCACCGGCATGGTCTGGCCCTTTTTGGGCTCGGAGGTGATGGTGCGTTCGGTCCGCAGGCGCGAGGACATGGCCGAGACCTTTGCCACGGGCCCAAGCAGATTGACCAGGTCGGTGATGTAATAGGGGCCCATGTCGAGCATGGGGCCACCGCCCAGGTCATAGTAAAAGGCCGGGTCGGGATGCCAGCTTTCGTGGCCGGGGCTCTGCATGAAGGCGGTGCCGCCAACCAATTGCCCCAGTACGCCGCTATCGACCACGGCGCGGGCCTGCTGATGGGCGCCGCCGAGGAATGTATCGGGTGCCGAGCCGATGCGGAGGCCCGCCGCATTGGCGGCGTCGAGCAGCTTCCGGCCTTCGGCGAAGGTGATGCCGAGCGGCTTTTCGGAATAGACATGCTTGCCCGCGGCCAGGCATTTGAGGCCGACTTCGACATGGGCCCGCGGGATGGTCAGGTTGACCACCAGATCGATGCCGGGATCGGCGAGCATGTCATCGACACTCATCGCCTTGAGGCCGAATTCATCGGCGCGGGCCTGGGCGGCTTCGGGCCGCATGTCCGAGAGCGCCTTGACGTCGAGCACGCCGAAGCCCGGCAAACCGTCCTTGCCCAGAATGGCCTTCAAATAGGCCGACGAAATATTGCCGGTACCGATAAAGCCGATACCCAGGCGCCTGGCGCTCATCTGCGCATTCCTCCCAAAGCAAGTCAGCGTTTCAAGGAAACGCCGCGCCTGCTTCCCATTGTTGATTTGTCGCGCCCGCCGGTCACACGCCGTGCCGGAAGCGCTCCGGATGTACGTGCGTCAGCCTAGACCGGGCAGGGCGGAGTCGGGAAGTGGGGGCTGCGAAATTGTGTGATTTTTCTTCTGCGCTGGTCCTCAGGGAATTCTACCCCACCAGCACAGAGCGATCGCAGCGCACGCCATAGACGCGCACATCGGCCTCGCCCAGACCCAGCCCCAGGGCGGAGAGCGTGGCGTTGATCGTGTTGTCGAGCAGGGGCGCCAGCGGCACGAGCAGGCTGCGCACCGCCTGGGCGATGAGATGGGGCGGCGAGAGACCAAGGCCCAGCACATTGACCGTGAGGTCGAGGCGGGCGAGCAGCGCATCCGCAAGGGACGCCACCAGCGTTTCGGTGCGCGCCGTCCGCATGGTGCCCGCGGCGATGTCGGCTGAGGAAAATTCGAGCCGGACCGGGCTGGTCTGGGCCAGCTCGACCATGGCCGCGCCGGTGACGCGCAGCAGCAGGATATTGATCAGGCGCACCGGGGCGGCCGAAGGGGGCACGCCGAAATCGGCAAGGCTCGCATCGCTCATCTCCCCAATGCTCAAGCGCAGCACGCCGGGGCGCGTGGCGATGGTGGCGCTGCCATGTGGCGCGCCGATGGTGGGACAGGTGGCCACTTCGGCGCGCGCCTCGGCGGGGGCCAGATCGAGCCAGAGCGGGAGCTTGACGCCGGCGCCGAGCAGGGCCGGTCCGCCCAGCAATTCGGCCCTGAGGCGCAAGCGAGTCTGCGCGGTGCGGATGATGGTGCCCAGGGGCCCAAGGGCAAACCAGCCGCCACCCTGCGGAGGCTCGCCAATGGCGAGATCAAGTTGCAGCGACACCAGCCCCGGCACCGCAGCCCCGAGATTGAGCGAGACCTGGCTGTCGCCATCGCTGAGCACGGCGGCGGCCGAGAGCAGTTCGAGCACAGACAGGGACAGGTCGGCGACCCCGGCGCTGCCAAGCTCCAGCCCTCCCAGCCGGCCCAGGTCGATCAGCTTGCCCAGCTCCACATCGGCGCCGGTGCCGGCGGTGGCGAGCAGCATCAAGGCGGATTGTGCAGTGCCATTGGTGAGCGATGCCAGCGCGGCGGCAATATCCCCTGCCCCGGCCTTGGTCGTGAGCAGATCGTCGTAGCTTCCGGCGGTCACGCCCAATTGGGTGGCCAGGGCGTCGAGAAATCCCAGTGCATCGATCTGGGCCGCGGCGAGCGCGGTGTAGTCGAGCACCGACAGGGACAGTGTGGTGCCGAGCAGGCCCGACAGAATGGCATTGGCGAGGCCATTATTGAGGCTGGCGAGGCGCGAGCCGACCGAGAAGGACACCTCGGGGGTTACCGCCGCAATGCCCGATGCCTGGAGGGTCGGCACGGCGGCAAAGCTGGCCGCGAAATAAAGCCTGCCGGGCCGGTTGAGGGTGACCGAAACGGCATTGTGCGGGGCCTGTCCGGGCCTGAAGCGGTCGGCAATGTCCGGTTCGGTCGGGTCATAGCGACCCGGAAGGACAGTCAGCCCATCCGTGCTGGCGGGGGCAAGGAGCTGCGCCTCCGCCAGCACGGATTGGGCGATCTCGGTGGCGCGGGAGGGATCGGCCGCCGCCGAGATGGCCGCCAGATCGACTGCGGCCTGCAGGACGCGACGCTCGTGATAGAGCGCGGCCGCATCCACCGCCAAGGCCGACACCATGGCGGAAACAGCAAAACCGAAGGCGAAGAGCACGGCCATATTGCCACGCTCATCACGGCGGAAACGGGACCCGCTCACAAGCCACCCCGCCGGATGGTCGCGCCATGGACAATGGTCTTGCCCGGCAGCGGCAGGGGTGGATAGAGATTCCAGATCGGCAGATCGGTCGCATCATAGCTCAGGCGCACGACATATTGCGCCGGGTCGGCAGGACTGTCGCCGATGGTGTGGGTGAGGCGGGCCGGATTGAGCAGCGGATAATCGCCCGCATTCTGCGCCAGATAGGTGGCAACCAGGCTGTTGCGCTCGGCCTGGTTGAGGCCGGCAATGGCGGTGCGCGCTGCATCGGCGGCCAATTGCTGAACGGAATGGGCGGCGCCGAAATAGATGCCATAGGCCAGCATGCCGGTGAGCAGCAGCAGGAACACGGGCGTGAGTATGGCAAATTCGATGGCGGCCGTGCCGCGCCGATCATTGAGCAGACTTGCGCCGGGCCTTCGCATTCATGCCTCCCAAGGCGAATGAGCGGGTTGGCGACAGCATGGACCGGACCGCCACAGGGAGCGGTAAAGCGCGGTATTGGTAGAATTGCGGGTCGAGTAGGTGACTTTCCTTGTCCGAATGAACCGGCTAGGAGAGAACCGATTTCAGGATGCCGCACTTGACCAGCCGCAATTACCTTTTCGCCCAGACTGCAGACGATGTTGCGTTGACGCGGTTCATCGCCCTGGCGGGGTCGGCGACGGGCTTTCTCAAGGGGGCGCCGGGCGGGCCCTTGCCGGGGTGGCACAGTCCGGGCCAGGACAACAGGGCGTTCCTGGAGGAGCTGTATGAACGGCTGGCAGTGAGCTATCCGGAAGCCGGGCAACCGTTTCACGCGGTGCGGCTGTGGACCAATCTGATGTGGCAGCCGGCTTACCTTTCGGTCATTGCGGTGCATCTGCATGGCGCGCTGCCGGCAGTGACGACGCTGGCGCAGGCGCGGCAAAACCTTGACGTCAATGGCTATCGCCTGGCCCCGGGACCGCAGATGGAGGGCAGCACGGAAGAATTGATCGCCAGGGCGGGGCGCGATCTGCGCGCCATGGGCGATAGCGTGCTGGACGAAATCAATGCGGTGACCAAGCTCAAGCAGACCCCGGCGCTGCGCCTATTGGCCGACCGGATGCTGGGGCTGATGGTGCGGCTGAAACACTTCCGGCCCGAGATCAGCATGGCAGAGCAGTATCGCTATTGCGATCTGTGGCTCTCGGCAATGGGGCTGGAGGGACAGGGCGGGCTGGAAACGCTCGACCTGCCCAATGGGCAGCAGGTTGCCATCATGGCGCGCAAGGGCTGTTGCCTCGACTATCTGGCCTTTCCCGAGCGCTACTGCGCCTCCTGCCCCAAGCTGAGTGATGATGAGCGGCGCAATCGCGAGCGTACCAATATCATGGCTGAGCTTGAGGTTCGGGCTCAGTCGAACGTCTCGTCGGCATAGACACCCCAGAGCTCGGCCTGCTGCACCCAGCCCGAATAGGCCTGACGCTCGCCCGGTTGGCCGGCCGAAACATTGCACCAGGTACCGTCGCATTCGCTGATCGAAACCCGGACGCCGGGTGCGAGACGGGCCCGCACCGCTGCATCGGCGGATTGGCCGGTATGCATCTGCACCTCGCCATTGGCCAGCAGAGGCGTGGCGTAGCCGGCGCGATTGCCGGACAGCAGGCTCTGATGCACCCAGCCCTCGTCGCCTTCGACATCGCGGATCTTACGCCAGGTATCAAATTCCTGGATAATCTCCACCGGCACGCCAGAGACGGTGTAGTTCCAGGCGATTTCATAGCGCGTGCCGGGGCCGACACGGACATTGATCGGGTGCGAGCGGGTCGTGACGAAACGGGGCAGCGGCAGGCCGCTGGGATTGTCCTGCGCCTGCGTGGCAGGCGTGGCGATGGCAGCGGCGCACAGGGCCACGAGAATGGCGAATACAGTGCGCAGGCGGGCCGGCAGAGCTGGCAAGAACAACATCACTTTGCAGACGGGTTTGATTTGCCCTATCACTAGCGCGATATCCTTAATGGTCGCTGAAGGCGACACTTGCGCCGGTGACCAACCGGCCCCTCATTGGTGCGCATGACATCGAGCAAACCCAAGATCCTGGTGACCAGACGGCTGCCCGCGAGCATTGAAGCGCGCATGGCGACCCTGTTCGAAACCGATGTCAATGACGCCGATCTGGCCCTGAGCGGGGACGATATCCTGGCCGGACTCGCGGGCAAGGATGTGCTGGTCTCGACCATTACCGACCATATCGACGCGGCGCTGATCGGCCGGTTGCCGCCCAGCGTGCGGCTGATCGCCCAGTTCGGCAATGGGGTGGACAATATCGACCTCGACGCGGCCTGGGCGGCCGGGCTGACCGTGACCAATACCCCTTCGGTGTTGACCGAGGACACCGCCGACATGGCCACGGCGCTGATGCTGGCGCTGCCGCGCCGGCTGGTGGAGGGCACGCAGATGCTGTTGCGGGACCGGGCCTGGGCGGGATGGTCGCCCACCTCGATGCTGGGGCACCGGCTGCGCGGCAAGGCGCTGGGCATTGTGGGCATGGGCCGGATTGGCACGGCGGTGGCGAGCCGCGCCCGGGCCTTTGGCCTCAATATCCACTACTACTCGCGCAATCGCCGCCCACCGGCCATCGAGCAACCGCTCGAGGCGCGCTATTGGGACGATCTGGACGCCATGCTGGCCGAAGTGGATATCGTTTCGCTGCATACCCCGCTGACCCGCGACACGCATCATATCCTGTCTGCTGCGCGGCTCGACCGGATGAGGCCGGGCGCTTATCTGATCAATGTCAGCCGCCCCGAACTGCTTGACGAGACCGCTCTGATCGAGCGGCTGGAAAGCGGGCACCTGGCTGGCGCGGCGCTCGATGTGTTCGAGAACCGCCCCGGCATCAATCCGCGCCTCTTGGCGCTGGCCGAGACGAACCGGGTGGTGCTGACCGCCCATATGGCGTCGGCCACGCTGGAAGCGCGGGTGGAGATGGGGGAAGCGGTGATCGTCAATATCCGCACCTTCATGGACGGGCACCAGCCACCGCACCGGCTGCTGCCCGACGGCCCCCTGCCCCGCGCCGCGCGCGCTTAAGTGTTGCAGCATTTCCCCAATCGGCCGACCAACTGGGCCGCGATCCTGTCGCGCGCTTGCGTGGCGGCGCCCTGCCCCCTAATCGTCACATTGTCGGGGGCGTGGGGCGCGTCCGGGCGACGAGCGTTTTTCCGGGTGTCAGGAGTGGCCCGTGCCTTGGACGAATAAAGCGGCAATTCTGGCGGCTGGCCTGATGATGCTTCCTGCCCCGGTGCTGGCGCAGAGTGCGCTGCCCTTCACGCAGGACGAGGGACGCCTGGTGCTCGATGTGCTGGGGCAGCGCCTGACCCTGCCGCCGCCGGACTGGGTGGGGTCGGACGCTGATCTGGCGGCCATTTCCGAGCGGGTTTCGACCCGGTTTTTCGAAGATGGCGGACAGGCGCAGCTCACGATCTACAAGCGCGGCGAGGGCGAGGCCTTCTGGTCCAGCCTTTATGGCGCCCGCATCAGCACTGAGACCGACATGGACCTGGCCGAGTTCCGGTCGCGGGTGGTCAACGTTTATGCCCAATCCTGCGATCCGGACACGGTGGCGCTGTTCCAGCTCGAGCCCGATGCGGAGGATGCGCTGCCGCCGCTGGGCTATGTGTGCGGTGCCTATCTCGACGCCTTTACCGATTTTGCCGGACAGGGCGAAGTGATGGTGATGGGGTTTTACAGGTCCGAGGCCGGGCTCGGCCTGGTGTTCCAGGAATGGCGGGGCGAGGCGTTCGACGCCAGTACGCCGTCAAGCTGGCCGGTGCCCGCCGAGACGGTGGAAGCGCGCATGGCCCAGTTTAAGTCCGAGGTCTCGCTGACGCTTCTGGATTGACGGCGCCCCTGTGAGAGCCTAAGCCGCTTGCCCATGAAAAAAGACCACAAACCCGCTGGCCCGAGCCAGCGCATGCTGCGCGTCGGGGAACTGGTGCGCCATGCCCTGGCCGGGCTGTTTGCCCGGGGTGACATCGAGGACGAGGCCCTTGCCGGCGCGGTCGTGACCGTGCCCGAGGTGCGCATGACGCCGGACCTCAAGATCGCCAATGCCTATGTGATGCCGCTGGGCGGCACGCATGCCGAGGAGATCGTGGCGGCGCTCAACCGGCACCGCAAGTTCATCCGTGGCCGGGTGGCGCCGCAGATCGACCTCAAATATGCCCCGGAAATCCGTTTCTTCGTGGACGATACCTTCGAGGAAGCCGGCCGGATCGATGCGCTGCTGCGCTCGGACCGGGTCAAGCGCGACCTCGACGACGATAGCGACGACAGCCAAGAAGACTGAGTTTGAACCAGCCAAAGTCCAAGAAGCGCGCCATCTCCGGATGGGTCGTGCTCAACAAGCCATATGACTTCACCTCCACCCAGGCGGTGGGCAAGGTGCGCTGGCTGCTGAACGCCGCCAAGGCGGGCCATGCCGGCACGCTCGACCCGCTGGCCACCGGCATCTTGCCCATCGCCCTGGGCGAGGCCACCAAGGCGGTGCCGCAGGTGCAGGACGGGATCAAGATCTATCGCTTTACCATCGGCTGGGGCAAAGCCACCAGCACTGACGATACCGAGGGCGAGGTGATCGCCACCTCCGATGTGCGACCCGAACAGGGGGCGCTCGAGGCGGTGCTGCCGCGCTTTATTGGCACTATTCTGCAGCGGCCGCCGGCCTTTTCGGCGATCAAGGTGGATGGCGAGCGTGCCTATGATCTGGCCCGGGCCGGCGAAAAAGTGGAACTGGCCGAACGGCCGATCGATATCGACGCGATCGAACTGGTTTCGCATGGGCCCGAGGAAACCGTGCTGGAGGTGACCTGTGGCAAGGGTACCTATGTGCGGGCGCTGGCGCGCGATATTGCCGAGGCGCTGGGCACGGTGGGGCATGTGACCAAGCTGCACCGCGCCGCGGTCGGTCCGTTCACCGATGAGGACGCGGTGAGCATTGAAGAACTCGAGGCCGCCGAAGCCGGGGCGGCGCGCGATGGCCTGCTGCTGCCGGTTTCGGCCGGCCTTGAGGATATCGCGGAAATCCGGCTTGATGCCGGCCAGGCCAAGGCGGTGGGGCACGGCAATCCGGTGCTGTTGACCGGGGCCAATGCCCCGGTGTCGATGGACGAGTGCTGGGTGAGCTTCAAGGGCAAGGTGCTGGCCACCGGCCATGTGGAATTCGGCCAGTTCAAGCCCGGCCGGGTGTTCAATCTTTAGGGCGTAGCCGCCCGGCCATGGCAAAGGTCAGCACGAGCAGGGGGATGAGCATGGCAAAGGCCATGCGCACGCCGAAGCCTTCGGCCACGCTGCCGATCAGGACCGGGGCGCCCAGATTGACGAGCTGGAAGATCAATGTGGTTGCCGCCACGTTCTGACTGGCCGGACGATCCCCCAGCCGCGCGGCCGCGGACAGTGTGAGCGGAAAGAGCACGCAGATGCCGATGCCCACGGCCAGGAAGCCGGCCAGTGCCGCATAGGCATTGGGGGCCAGGACAATGGCCAGCATGCCCAGCACGGCCAGGGCGGACAGACTGCGCGCCACCCGCACCGGGCCGAATCGATCAATGACGCGATCGGCGACCAGGCGCCCGCCTGCCATGGCAAAGAGCAGGGCGGGAAGGGCCAATGACTGCACAAAGGGGGCGACATTGAAACTGTCGCGCAGATAGATGATTGACCAGGCGCGCGAGGCTCCTTCGGTCAGCCCCGCACCCAGACCGAAGGCCACCAGCCCCATGGTGGCCCAGCTTGGCCAGGCCAGCTTTTTCACCGCGCCGCCGGCGTGAGGACGGGGCGGCATGTCGGGCATGGGCAGAACGACGAACCAGATCAACCCGATCAGCAGCGGCACCAGCGCCCAGAGATGAAGGGCCGGCGTGACATGCAGGCCGCGCAGCGCGGCGCCAAGCAGGGAGGTGAGCAGGAAGCCGACGCTCCAGGCGCCATGACAGGTATTCATCACCCGGGCCGAGGTGGCCGCCTCGACCCGATCGGCCTCGACATTCATGGCGATATTGGTGAGCGAAAAGCCGACGCCGTTGAGCGCGAGCAGCACGAACAGGGCAATCGGGTTGAGCAGTACCGTGGCCAAGGCGGCGGTGATGACCACGCTTGGCAGCAGCCAGAGGATCATGCGGCGCGGCCCGAAGCGCTCGACGATGACGCTGGAAAACAGAAACATCGAAAGCGCACCCAGCGGCTGGCCGATCAGCACCAGGCCAAGCTGGCCTTCGGTGAGCCCGATCAGCTCCTGCAGGTCCGGAATGCGGGTGTGAATGGCGCCGGCGGCCAGGGCATGGGTGAAAAACAGCGCGACAATGCGCCAATGGGTGAAAAGCATTATGCGTCAATACTTTGGAATTGCTCTGAAGGGAAGGCTCAGGCGATTGGCCCGGGGTCCATCAGGGCGTGAATGCGGTCGGCTCCCATGCGGGCGAGTTTGAGCATGAGCGCCTTGCGGCGGGCGGGAGCAAGCGGGGTGTCGGGACTGTCGCGCAGGATCGCGCCATCATGGCCATCGGCGACGATCAGCCCTTCCGTTTGAGGAAATATCTCGCCGTCCAGCTCGGGCGGCTTGGCGAAAAAGAAGCGGTCGGAAAATTCGCGATATTCAGGCCATTTGCGATCGACCTGGAAGTCGATAAGGCTCGACTTGATCTCGATGATCCAGATCTCTCCCTTGGGCCCGACGGCCAGCACATCGGCGCGGCGGCCATTGGCCAACGGCACTTCGGCATAACAGGCCATGTCGTGCCGCTCGCGCAGCATGCGCATGACCCCGCGCTGGACGCGCAGCGCGGTGGCCGATTGGCGCAGGTCAACGATTGGTGGCAGATCAGCCATTGGGTCCGAGCGGTTCGGGCGGCATGCCCAGGGGAGTTTCCACCTTTTTGGAGCCCAGCGCAAAGCTGGAGGCCCAAAGCCCGGCCAGCAACAAGGGCAGGCAGACCAGATAAGAGGCGCGGATATTGATCAGCTCGGCCACGAAGCCAAGCAGGGGCGGCGCCAGGAAAAACACTACGACGCTGACCTGGCCGATGGCCGCGACATTGACGGCAGCCGGCCGGTCCGTGCGCTGCGCCGCGGCCGAGACGGCCAATGGATAGACAGCCGAGCAACCCGCGCCCATCAGCGCGAAACCGGCCAGTGCCAGCTCAGGCCCCGGCGCGATGCCGACCAGCAGGGCACCGAGGCTGGCGGAGCCGAGCATGATCATGGCGACATTGCGCGGCCCGAACAGGGCTACAAATGGATCGGCGGTCAATCGCAGCAGGGCCATGAAGAAGGCGAACAGGGTCAGGCTCATGCCCCCGACAATGGGTTCGACGGCAAAGACATCGCGCATATAGATGGCCGACCAGTCGATGCCGGCCCCTTCCACCAGAAAAGCGGCAAAGCCGATCAGGCAGAGCGGCAGCAGGCCCAGATTGGGAAAGGCAAACCGATGTCCGGCCGCCTCGGTCTGGCTGCGGGCGGTCCTGGGCGCATTGGTGGCACCATAGATCAGATAACCGCCGATCAACACGATAATGGTTGCGACGAGCGCAAGGTGCAGCCCCGCCGACAGGCCCGACTGGCGGATCACGGCGCCGAACAGGGCGGTGAAGAAGAAGCCGACACTCCAGAAGCCATGTGCGCGGTTCATGTAGCGCTTGCCGGTCAACGTCTCGAGCCGGTCGATTTCCACATTGAGATTGATCTCGAGCGCACCGGCCAGCAAGCCGACCACGAGCAGAACCACAAAAACCGCCGGCGCGGTAGGCAACCAGGGGATGATGGCAAACAGAATGGCCGGGCCCAGCGTGGTGAAAAACGCGGTGGTACGGAAACCCAGCTTTTCTACAAGCGGGGCGCCGGCCGTCAGGGAGATCAACGAGCCGATGGCCATGCCGATCATGGTCAGGCCCAACTGGCCCTCGCTGACGCCGAGATGGGTCTGCAGCTCGGGCAGGCGGGACATCAGCGCGCCGGTGGCGACGGCGAAGAAGAAAAAGCAGGCGTAGATGCGGTGCTGGGGGGCGATGGTCACGGCGTCACCGTCTTGATGACCGGGCGCGGCGCCAGCACATGGGCGGTGAACAGGCCCAGCAGGACCAGCGGAAAGCCGACGCCGAAGGTCCATTGGATGCCGAAATGCTCGGCGATGAAGCCCAGAAGCGGCGGGCCGAGCAGGAAGGCAGTGAAGGAGAACTGGGCCAGCGCGGCGACATTGATGGCGGCGGGGCGGTCCGTCTGCTGTGCGGCGGCGGACATGGCCAGCGGGAACAGGGCGCTCGAGCCGAAGCCGATCATGGCAAAGCCGCAATAGGCGAGCAGCGCCGAGGGGGCCAGAAAGGCCAGCACCACGCCGCCGCCCAGAATTGTCAGCAGGACCCGTGCCACGGTCACCGGGCCGAAACGATCGACAAAGCCATCGGCAAAGAAGCGGGCAAAGGCCTGGGAGCCGGCCACCACGGCAACGGCGATGCCGGCCCAGAACGGAGTGGCGTCAAAGATGTTGCGCATATAGATGGCCGACCAGTCGATGCCGGCGCCTTCCATCAGCATGGCGGAGAGACAGACAGCCACCAGCGCCATGATGGTGGCGGTGGGCCGGGCCAGGCGCGGGGTTTCATCGGTGCTCGAGCCCGTGCGATGCGCGGCGGGCTGGAACTGGCCCAGCACGACGAGCGTGGCCAGCAGCACCACGGGGATCATGATCATCAGATGCCATTGCGGCGCCAGGCCCGTGCGGGCGATGAAGGACCCTACGATGCCGGCCGAAAAGAAGCCCAGGCTCCAAAAGGCATGGGCGCGGCTCATGATGCGGCGGCCAATGGCGTGTTCGACCCGGTCGGCCTCGATATTGATGATGATTTCGATGCAGCCAATGGTCAGCCCCACCGGCACCAGCAGCAGGAAGAAGGCCAGCGGATTGGCAGCCCAGACGGCGGCGGCAAACAGCACCGAGAGCAGCGGAATGGCAACGAGCAGGATGCGCCGATAGCCCAGGGCCTCGATGAAGCGGCCGGCAAAGGTCAGCGAAATCAGCGTGCCGACGGCCGAGCCGATCAGCGCCAAGCCAAGCTGGCCTTCGCCCACGCCCATGGCTTCCTGGATTTCGGGCAGGCGCGGAAACATGGCGCCCATGCAGAACGAATAAATGAAGAAGGCCCCGAAGACCTTGATCTGGGGCGGCAAGACAAGGCCGAATCGCATTTTGATAAAGTGCTCAAGGAAGGTCGATGGCCGGCACGCTAGGCCATTTCCCGGCAGGTGAGAATAGGGCGGGAAGAGCGCTGGAGTGGTTTATTGCAACGTTTGCATTCCGGTCACACCGGCTCGGGCGCGAAATGATCGTCGCGCACCACATTGATGCCGCTGACCAGGTTGCGGACGATTTCGAGGCGGCGGAACTGACCGGACCCGCGGCTATTGCCGTACCGCTGTTCGACGCCGGGACGGCCGCGCCGGTCGGGGCCGAAATAGCGGGGCGTTTCGTAGTAGACCAGGTTCTGCCCGACCTGCCGCGTGATCCGCTCGAGCACCCGCTTGCGGGTGAAGGGCATGGTGATGACGTCGTCAAAACCCATATTGATGCAGCCGCTGATCGCCTCGATCGAGGGACTTTCGGAAAAATAGATCAGCGGGGAAAAGCGCAGGCGCCTCGTGGTGCTGAAGCGCACCGCCTCGGCAATGCCGCGCAGGCTTTCGAGATGTTCGGTGGCGGCGAACAGAAAGAAACAGATGGGCGTGGTCTGGGTCTGCTGTTCGGCCTGGGCCATGGTCGAAAACGGGCTGACCCCGGCAAAGCCCAGCCCCCGCGCCAGATCGAGAAGGGCCGTACCCGGACCATTTTCAGGTCCGACAACATAGGCGTATGCGCGCATGGCATCGCTCTCAATTATTTCCTGCGTCCAGCGCGAATACTAAGACAAAGCTGCTAACACACCGCTAATGCGCGATATTTTCTCAATGCTTCAGCCAGCAATGCGCTCACCGCGAAACAGGGGGCCCTGCTCGCGCATCAGGGCGGCGATGCGCTCGGTGACGGTGCGCACCGCCGGGGTATGGCGCTCTTCATGGTGGCAGACCAGCCATTGCTCGGTTTCGAGCTCGGGGATGGTGCCGGCCATGCGCGACAGGCGCGGATCGGCATCGCCGACGAAACACGGAAAGACCGACATGCCGGCCCCCGCGGCGACCAGTTCGAGCACGCTCATGGCGTCATTGCCGCGGGTGGCGATGCGGTCGCCATGGCGGGCATGCAGCCAGCGGGCCGAATGGGTCTGGCTGCTGTCTCCTGCCGCGCCGACGAAGTAACCGGCAGCAACGCCACTGATCAGTTCGGGGCGGGCATAGAGGCCATAGGCCACCTTGCCGACCAGCCGTCCGGCCAGCCATTGCTCGGTCGGTCGCTGATTGCGAATGCCGATATCGGCGTGGCGGCGGCCGATATCGACCTTGTGGCTGGCGGTGACCAGCTCGACGCCGAAGCGGTCCGCCGCAGTCCAGATCTGGCCGATATGGCGGGCGATGAAGGCCGAGGTCCAGGGCCCGGCCGAGACCCGCACCACGCGTTCGCCGATCGATCCGTCCTTCCAGCGCCGGAGCGAGAGCATGGCCGCCTCGACCTCCTCGGCGCGCAACAGCAATTCCTCACCCGCCGGGGTCAAGGCGTAGCCGGTCTGGCTGCGCACAAACAAGGGCTCGCCGATCTGATGCTCAAGGGCGGTGACGCGGCGGCCCAGCGTGGCGGCGGAGAGGCCCGTGGTCCCGGTGGCGGCGCTGAGGCCACCGAGCCGGGCGACATCGAGGAAGAGCCGCAAATCGTCCCAGGAGAAATCCACTTTTCATTCCTGCAATGTGCCTTTCGACTTCAATCGTAGCGCAGAGGACCGCATTTGCGCAATATTTGTCTCGCCGCCTTACAGGACGAGGCGGAGTCAATTGCCTGTAGCACCAAGAATGAAACGCCGACTCGCCGGGTCTGGCGGCTGGTGGCTGCATGGCCATTTCGAGGAGACGAGACGATGTTCGAACCCGTCAGACGCCGGCTCTATGCCTGGCATATGCGCAACTATACCCGCCGCCGGCTCGCCATGCTGGATAGCCGGATCCTGGCCGATCTGGGCATTGAGCGCGACCAGATCGATGACGTGATCGCCCGCATTGACATTGAGGGAGACCGCAAATGATGTGGCAACGACAATTGGGGCGCACCGGCCGCATGGCCGGTGCCATTGGCCTGGGCTGCTGGGCGATTGGCGGGCATTTTACGCTGGATGGGCGCAATGATGGCTGGGGCGATGTGGATGACGCCCAATCGATCCGCGCCTTGCAGATCGCGCTTGATCTGGGCGCCAATCTGTTCGACAGCGCCGATGCTTATGGCACCGGCCATAGCGAGCGGGTGCTGGGCGCCGCGCTCAAGAGCCGCCGGGACGAGGCCATCATCGCCACCAAATTCGGCTTTACCTATGACGAGGCCAAGCGCGCCCTGCTCTCGATCGATGTGAGCCCCAGTTACATCGAGTGGGCCAATGCGCAATCGCTCAAGCGGTTGGGGGTCGAGCAGATCGATCTCTACCAGATCCATCCCGGCGAGCTGACCGAGGATCAGGCCGACGCGGCCGCCGAGGCGCTGGAGAAATTGGCCGAGGCCGGGCGGATCAAGGCCTGGGGCTGGAGCACCGACAATGCCCAGGCCGCGCGGCGGATGCTGGATTATCCGCATTTCGCGGCGGTGCAGCAGGAGCTCAACGTGCTGCATGACGGGCCGGAGATGCTGGCGCTCTGCGCCGAGGCGGGATTGGCGAGCCTTAATCGTTCGCCGCTGGCCATGGGCCTGCTCTCGGGCAAGTTCTCGGCCGCGAGCCGCCTGCCGGGCAGCGATGTGCGCGGCGCCGGCCATTCATGGGTCAAGCATTTCAAGGATGGCACGCCGACACCGGAAGCCCTGGCCCGGATCGAGGCGCTGCGTGACCTTTTGACCAGCGGCGGCCGCACGCCGGCGCAGGGCGCGCTGGGCTGGATCCTGGCCCGTTCGCCCCACACCTTCCCCATTCCCGGCTTCAAGACCGAAGCCCAGGTGCGCGACAATCTCGGCGCTTTGGAAAAAGGCCCGCTGCCCGCCGCGGTGATGGCGGAAATTGATGCAATTATGCACGCAGACATGATGGAGGCTTGAGATGAAGAGCGCGCGATTGGGACGCTTCGGCGCGGTGAGCCGGCTGACATTGGGCGGCGGCGGGATCGGGCAGGTGTGGGGGCCGACCTCCGAGGACGAGGCCGTGGCCACCTTGCGGGCGGCGGTCGATGCCGGGATCACGCTGCTCGATGCGGCGCCGGGCTACAAGATCTGTGAAGCGATGATCGGGCGGGCCTTTGAAGGCAAACTGCCAGACGGCGTCCGGGTGACCACAAAGTATAGCCTTGGCACGGTGGCGCCGGACCAGGCCTATGACCAGCTCCGTGCATCGCTGGAGCATAGTCTTGTCGCCATGCAGCTCGAGCGGGTCGACATGATGCTGCTGCATTCGGAAATCCGGCCCGATGATTTCGAGTATCCGCCGGGCCAGCCGCCCAAGGATGAGCGCTCGACCGCGCTGACCTTTTATCGTGAAGCGGTGCGGCCGGCCTTTGCGCAACTGGTCAGAGACGGGCTGATTGGCGATTGGGGGATTACCGGGATCAACCACGCGGCGGCCACCATCGCGGCATTGTCCGATGGTCCCCTACCCGCCGCCGTGCAAGCGATTGCCAATCTGCTCGACAGTCCGGGCGAAATGAATGGCACGGGGCTCGAT
Source organism: uncultured Devosia sp. (assembly GCF_913055165.1). GTDB lineage: Bacteria > Pseudomonadota > Alphaproteobacteria > Rhizobiales > Devosiaceae > Devosia. The sequence goes on along the minus strand of NZ_CAJXJS010000001.1, from coordinate 154,908 downwards.
CCGCGGCCGCGCGATGTTATTGCTGCCGCCAAAGCGGCCGGCGTGGGCGTGATGGGGGTGCGGGCCGTGCAGGCCGGGGCGCTGACCGGAGCACTGGACCGCGATGACAATTCGCCCACCAGCCGTGACTTTGCCCGCGCCGAACCTTACCGCGCGCTGTGCCGGCAATGGGGCGCGTCGCCGGCGCTGATCGCGCATCGCTATGCACTGGGCATTGCCGGGGTCGATACGCTGGTGCTGGGGGTGAAGAACCGGGCCGAACTCGATGAGGCGGTGGCGGCCGAGACCCTGGGCCCGCTGGAAACCGAACAGGTCGCCGCCATCGAGGCGCTGGGCCTGCGCTGAGACAAAAAAGGGCCGCCCCGAAGGCGGCCCTTTTCATCCCGGAAGACGGGTGAATATCTTAGCGCTGCGCGATGCAGACAGAGGTGACGCCCTTGTTCTGGAAACCCAGAGCTGCGGCGGCCCCCTTGGAGAGGTCGATGATGCGCTTGCCCACGAAGGGGCCGCGATCGTTGATGGTGACTTCCACGGACTTGCCGGTGGATTGGTCGGTCACCTCGACCTTGGTGCCGAAAGGCAGGGTGCGGTGGGCGGCGGTCATGGCGTTCTGGTCGAAGATCTGGCCGGAGGCAGCCGTCTTGCCGTGAAATCCCGGGCCATACCAGGAGGCGCCGCCACACTGGGCATAGGCGGCCGAAGCGGAGAAGGCGAGGAGGGTTGCGGCCGATACGGCGGCGATTGCGATACGCTTAGTCAATGGTCTGGAGGCTCACTGAAGTTTTCGATGCCGCTTCAATAGAGGCAGTGCCCGCCCGAATCTGGGCCGTTTGGGCCGCCTGCGACGTCCCGCCCCAGTTTGTGGCCGCTCTGCCGCAGGTTTCCAAAGCCTTGCGCCAGTCGGGGCGGCGCAAGATCACGTAAACCTTAGAAACTGAATCCACGGATTTACGTCCAACCTGTCATGCTGAGGCCCAAATCTGGGCAATAGAGGAACCGGTTTGCGGAGTGTGGCCATGCGGCAACGGTTCCGGCAAACCAGACATCCGGGCGCGATCTGGTGGCGGCCACAGCAGGCATTTGGGCTCGATTACCGCTCGCCCCGGCCAGAATGGGGCATCAATGTGGCTGGCGGGGTGGACTTCGGGCAAAGAAAAAGGCGATGGCCGGAAGCCATCGCCCAGTTGGTCAGGGAGAGAAACGAAGAATGTGGTGCAATCAGCCCTGGGGCTGAGGCACAATGCGGAGATAGGGTTTTACTTCCTTCCAGCCACCCGGGAATTTGTCCTTGGCCGCTTCATTGGAAACAGCGGGGACGATGATGACGTCTTCGCCATTCTTCCAGTTCACCGGGGTGGCAACCTGATGTTTGGCGGTCAGTTGCAGGCTGTCGATGACGCGCAGGATCTCATCGAAATTGCGGCCCGTCGAAGCAGGATATTCGATCTTGAGCTTGACCTTCTTGTCCGGCCCGATGACGAAAAGCGAACGTACGGTCAGCGTGTTGTCGGCATTGGGGTGGATCATGTCGTATTTGCGCGCGACCTCACCCTGGGTATCGGCCAGGAGCGGGAAGTTGAGGGCCGAGCCCTGGGTTTCCTCGATGTCCTTGGCCCAGCCGGCGTGATCTTCGAGCTTGTCGACGGACAGGCCCAGCACCTTGACGCCGCGCTTGGCGAATTCGTCCTTGAGCTTGGCGGTGTAGCCCAGTTCGGTGGTGCAGACCGGGGTGAAGTTCTTGGGGTGGCTGAACAGCACCGCCCAGGATCCTTCGATGAAATCGTGGAAGTGGATGGTGCCCTCGGTGGATTCGAGAGTGAAGTCCGGGGCGGTATCGCCAATCAGGATTGCCATGGTCGTCTTCCTCTGCCCGCGCTGTCGCAGGTCTGCTGTCTATTGTGATGGCTAGAATATCGTGCTGATGCCCCCCGATTGAAGCGGAGGCAAGCGGAATGGTTTTGCCTTGTTCAGGCCCATTCAGGCAAGCCGTTGCCGTTGCGATCTGTGGATCGAAATGAGGCTGGTCAGCCCAACAGCGCCATGAGGCGGTTCGGCACGGCCGGATTTTGCAGCAGCAGGATCGCGCCAAAGGGGATGGCGGCGAAGACTATGGCCGCAGACGGGCTGGCCTTGAGCAGCCTGGCGATCATGTAGACCGACAGGCCAAAGGTGGCATTGAGCAGCAGATCGGCCGCATTATCGGCCAGATAGGCGAGCAAACCCGACATGAACCCCTCCCGGGACATCGACTGCCCGAGAAGGCTGGCACCGACTCATTGCGCGGTCATGGCGGGTTTGATGGTGTTTTAATTCAAATCGTATCGAGTGCTATTGCACCAGGACCGAGCCTTCGACCGCGGGCTGTGGCGTGGGCGCGCCATTTTCCCAGGTCACATCAAGCCCGTTGAGCGGCACCACTGAAAGGCTCATCTTGCCCGAGCCCTGCTGGATCTGGCGGGCATGAGCCAGATAGACCAGCGCGTTGTTGGCCGCATCATAGATGCGGGTGACGCGCAGCGACTTCCAGATCAGCGAGCGGCCTTCGCGGAAAATCTCCTCGCCAGCGCCGCGGGTAGAGATGTCGCCCACGGTAATCGGGCCGACTGCCGAGCAATCGAGCGCGGAATAAGAAGGGTCTTCGAACCAGTTGCCCTGGCTCAGCCGGTCGATAAAGGAGCGATTGAAGAAGGAGAGGTGGCACACCACGCCCTCGACATCGGGATCGGCCAGCGCCTCGATCGAGATGTCATTGCCAGTCCAGTCGACCCCGACATTGCCCACCTCGTTGCGATTGCCACAGGCGGCAAGGGAGATGGCCGCGGCGGCGACGATGGCAAGGCGGGCGATGGAATGCATGGAGGTCCTCCGGCTGACCGGAACAAGATGGTGGGTCGCGGCGCCCGGTGCAAGATGACCGCGCAAATCCTAGCGCACGACCCGTCCGTCCATCACCTTTTCCAGCCAGCGCACCAGCAGGGAAAGCGAGATGGTCATGGTGAGGTAGAGGAAGGCGACGACGTTGTAGGTCTCGAAGAACAGGAAGCTCGAGGAGGCCGAGAGCTTGCCCAACTGGGTGATGTCCTGCACGCCGAGCGCCGAGACAAGGGCGCTGTCCTTGACCATGGAGACGAAATCATTGCCGAGCGGGGGCAGAATGGTGCGCAGGGCCTGGGGGAAAATGATATGGCGGAAGCAATGCCAGCGGCTCAACCCCAATGATCGGGCCGCCTCGATCTGGCCGCGCCCCACCGCCTCGATGCCGGCGCGGAAGATTTCGGCGATGAAGGCGGAATAGCACACGGTCAGCGCGAAGATGGCACGCCAGACAAAGTCGAAGCCGCGTACCGTGGCCGGGGCCAGAAGACCCCAATCGATCAGCGGAGCGAAGACCCAGTTGAAGCCGGCCACCATGGCAGGCGCCGCGACAAAGGCAACGTAGAACAGAAACACCAGAATGGGGATGCCGCGAATGATCTCGACATAGAATGTCGCGACCTCGCGCAGCACCCGATTGCCCGAAGTGCGTGCCAGGGCGATCAGCAGGCCCAGCGCGGTGGCGGCGACAAAAGCCAGGATAGTGACCCAGAGCGTTGTCAGCACACCGCCCGAGAGGGTGCGGAAGATCGAAGCATAGGTGCCGTTGGTGGTGATGGCCCACAGCCCCAGCACGAAAAGCAGGCCGATGGCCAGCAGCCACCAGGGCATGCGCGAAAGGATGGAGGGGCGGCGGGGCTGGTAGGTCATGGGGTGTACTGGACTTTTGGCGCCAAAGGCGGTGGGTGGTCCTGAACCCCCACCCTTAATCCCTCCCCTCAATGCGGAAGGATTGAGGGTGCGGAGGAGCCGCCAGCATGGGGATATGTCGGTAACGCGTCCTATTCCGCTGCGTATTCGAAGAACCAGTAATTGATGCGTTCGTCGAGCCAGCCTTCGTCGCGAAGCTGGGCGAGGGCCGCGTTGACGGGTTCGACCAGGTCCGAGCCGGGGGTGAGGATGAAGCCGAAGGGGTCGGACTTGATGGCTTCGCCCGCCTGCTTGAACGAACCCGGATCGGCGCCGATATAGCCGGCCGAGGCGGCCTGGTCGGCGATCACCGCATCAACGTCGCCCGATTTGACGGCCTGTACGGCGGCGCCGAAGCTGTCGAAGGTCTTGACCCGCGGATTGGCTTCGTCGCCATCGAGCACATCATAGATGGCGGTGTAGAACGACGAGGTGCCGGCCTGGGCACCGAACAGGAGATCGGTGTTTTCGGCAAAGCTTTGGGGCCCTGTAATGCGCTCTTCATCGGCGCGGACGAGGAAATATTGCTCGACGGTGATGAAGGGATCGGTGAAGTCGATCTGTTCTTCACGCTCCTCGGTGATGGTGATGCCGTCGGCACCGATGTCGAACTGGCCGGTGCGCACGCTTTCGATCATCACGTCCCAGGCGGTCAGATCCCATTCGACAGTTGCATTCAGGCGCCTGGCGACCTCGTTGATGACATCATATTCCAGCCCGATGCCCTCTCCGTCAGGACCGGCGAAGTTGAGCGGATAATAGGCGTTTTCGGTGACCGCCTGGATGACCCGGCCCTCAAGATCGGGGAGGTCCTGGGCGGCGGCCGGCAGGGCGAAGGCAGCCAGCGCGGCGCCGGCCATCAGAAGTGAAGTGATACGCATAGTGTTGGCATCTCCCGGACAGGTTTCGCCGGGAGACTAATGCAAGCGGCCCGGCTTTGGGAATGGGCGTCAGGCCTGGTCGTTGACCTCGGCGCCTGGGCCGTTGGATTTGAGCGAGTCGATGGCGTTCTTGGCCGAGGCCTTGGAGGCATAGGTTTCAGTGCGGGCCATGGTCTCGCCATTGGCGGCGACAAAGCGCACGAAATGCTGGCCGTCCTTGGATTCAACGATCTCGAAGCGATAGCCCGTGCCCTCTTCGCCCTTGCACAGGTCGACCGTGATGGCATCGGGTGCGTTCTTCTTGAGCGAGTCGATGCCGTTCTGGGCGCTGGCCTTCTGCTTGTAGTTTTCGGACCAGAAGATCTTTTCGGAATTGTAGGAAAAGTCGAACTTGAACTGATCGTTGGCGGCAGGGGTGATGTTGAACTTATGTGCCATGACGCAGGCCTCCCAAGCTGGCAGTGATGGGCAGAGACTAACCTACTGAGAGGAATTGGAAAGCCTCTTACTCTTTCAGACCCGCCCGGTCGAGATGGCCCAGATCGCGGCCCGGATCGATGCGGTCGCGCACCATCTGCTTGAGGACCCGGCTATCGGGGAAGCCGCCATCGCGCTTGCGCTCCCAGATCAGCTCACCATCGAGATGGATCTCGAAAATGCCGCCAGTGCCAGGAACAAGCGCGACCTGGCCAAGCTCGATGCCGAAGGTGGAGAGCAGTTCCTGGGCCAACCAGCCGGACCGCAACAGCCAGTTGCACTGGGTGCAATAGGCAATGGTGATGGCCGGGCCGCTGCTCATTTACCGCTTTTGCCGGCCTCGGCCGGATCGACCAGGGTGGAAAGAATCTGATCGACCAGATCGAGATCCTGCCGCTTGCCGGCCGCCTGCTGTTGCAGATCCACGAGATAGGAGGTGGTGTAATAGAGCCGCCGCGCCAGCATGGTGGCGATATGCAGGCTCATTTCCGGGTGGGCCTCGAGAAAGGTCAGTGCATCGGGAATTTCATAAGCCCGCACCTCGGAGAGGGCCTTGACCGTGGCGGAGTGCGGCATGTCGAGCAGGACCGCCATTTCCCCGAAGATCGAGCCGGGCTCGTCGACATGGGTGACCTGGGTGCGCTCGCGGATGACCTCAACCTGCCCATCGATGAGCACCAGCAGTTTGCCCAGCCGTTCGCCTTCGGGCAGCATGATCTGGCCGGACTTGAACCGGATTTCTGCAAGTTCACTGCAATAGTCGAGAATATCGGCCATTGGCCCCGCCTCCAATGTCTGCCGGACCCCGCCGTCCGGTTGGTCATCCGAGGCGAAATCTAAAGCATTGGCCGGACAAAGCAAAGCCGCCCGGACAGAAGTCCGGGCGGCCAGTGACTTGCGGTAGATGGACTTACTGGATCCACACAATGGTGCGCGAGCTGCTGTCGACAAGGGCCGGGCGGCCATCGACATAGACATAGCCATAATAGGGGTCTTCGGGCACGGGGGTGATGGTTGCCGTGTCGGGCAGGACATAGCCCACCACCACGTCGCCTTCGGCATTGACCGGCTCGACCGGGTTGGCAATGGCGAAATCGGCGGCCGACTGGTTCACCACATAGCCGGGCGACTGCACCAGCGTGTTGGTGTTGAGGTCAACGATCCAGACGCGGCCATTGGCATAGAAATAGCCATGATCCGGGTCACCCTCGACCGGATAGATGGTCACGCCGGCGGGCACGGTGGCGCCGACATCAAGCGAACCTTCGATCATCACCGGCTCGACCGGATTGGTGCCGGCATATTCGATGGTGGAGGTTTCGATGCCGGCTTCGGCACCGATCACCGCGCCGGCAAAACCGCCGACCACCGCGCCGATGGGGCCACCAGCCAGAAAGCCCAGCGTTGCGCCACCGGCAGCGCCGCCGGTTGCGCCGATGGTAGCGCCGGCTTCAGCATCGACAACACCGGCATCCTGCGCCATGGCGGGCAGCGACAGGCCAAGCGAAATCACGGCCGCGGAGGCCAGAAGGGTCTTTTTCATTTTTGTCATTCCTTTCATGCGGCGATCCTTTGGACCGCCTCTTTCAAGGGGAGCTGCCTGGGGAAGGCTGGCTCATTTCCGCCCCTTGCCCAACAAACGGCGACGCCCAGGATGCGTTCCGCACGGACAGGAATGTGATGAAGGATGTGGCCGTTTGGTTACAGCAGCTTTTCGATGGCCGGGGCGATCTCGGCCGGTTCGGTGGTGGGGGCAAAGCGATCAACCACCTTGCCGTCCCGGTCGAGCAGGAATTTGGTGAAGTTCCACTTGATGGCCTCGGTCCCCAGGACGCCCGGGGCGGCGGCGGTCAGCCAGTCGAACAGGGGATGGGCGGCCTCGCCATTGACCTCGATACGCTCGAACATGGGGAAGCTGACGCCGAAATTGAGCGCACAGAATTGCGCGATCTCCTCGCTGCTGCCCGGCTCCTGCGCGCCGAACTGGTTGCAGGGGAAGCCGAGAATGACCAGGCCCCGATGCTTGAACTGCTGATAGAGTGCTTCGAGCCCCTCATATTGCGGGGTAAAACCGCATTGGCTGGCCACATTGACGATCAGCACCACCTGACCGGCAAATGCGGAGAGGTCTTGTGGTGTACCGTCGAGGCGATTGGCGGAAAAATCGGCAAGGGTCTTATTGGCTACAGACTTGGTCATGACAATGGCTCTGGGATGGGATCACCCCAGAGCTATGGTGATCGGGCCGCCGGCGCAAGGGTGGTCAACCCTGTGCGGCGAGCCAGTCCGGGTCGGGTTCGATGGGCGTGATGACATCGAGCAGGATGCCATTGGGATCGGCGGCGATGAAATGGCGCTGGCCGAACACCTCGTCGCGCAGCGGCTGGACGATGGAAACACCGGCCTGTTCGAGCCGCCCTGCGTCTGCCGCGGCGTCTTCCACCTCGAAGCTGAGGATCAGATTGGCGGTGGGATGGCGTCCCTGGGGCGGGATGGTCTCATGATCAAAGGCGATCACGGCCAGCTCATTGCCCGTGGCACCACCACGTAATTGCACATACCAATCGCTCTCAAAGACCGGCTCGAAGCCGAAATGCTCCTGATAGAAGCGGCTGGTCGCGGCCACATCCCGGACATGGAGCAGAGGATAAAGCGTGTTGAACATTGATCGTCTCCCTGAATTGGCTTTATCATTACAAACACGCAGCATGTTTGATTGATAGATGCAGGATGTATGAAAGATGGATGTCAGAAGACGTCAGGAGGATCGTCGGACTGCCACGCGCCGGGCCCTGGTCGCAGCCGCTCGAACGCTGTTTGCGCAAAAGGGTTATGCAGCGACCAGCACGCCGGAAATCGTCAAGGCAGCCGGGGTGACGCGTGGCGCGCTCTACCATCATTTTGCGGACAAGCAGGCGCTGTTTGCCGCCGTGGTGGAAGAGGAGCACGCGCTGTTGGCGCTGACCATCCACCAGGCGGCCGAGGGCGGCGAAGATGAGCCCGGCCCGGTCAAGGCGCTGATCCGGGGTGGCGAGGGGTTCCTGGCCGCCATGCAGGACGAAGGGCGCCGCCGCCTGCTGATCGTGGACGCGCCGGCCGTGCTGGGGCGCGCGGCGGTCGATGAGATCGATGCGCGGCATGGCCTGCGCACGCTGGTTGAGGGGGTCGGTACAGCCATTGAAGCGGGCGCCATCAAGGACCTTCCGCCCCTGCCGCTGGCGCATCTGCTCAGCGCCATGTTCGACCGGGCGTCGCTGGCGCCTGCAGACGAGATCAATGACTATCGCAAGGTGATGAAGGCGCTCATCCGTGGGCTGAAGAAGTGACCACCATCCTCACCCGCAAAAGAAAAGCGGGGATCGCTCCCCGCTTTTTTGGCCTTCCGGTCAGAAGACCAGGAAGATGATGATGATAAGCCAGATCGGCACACCGAGCAGCCAGAGGGCAAGTGCCTTGAACATCGCTAGTCTCCTTTTCCTGCGCGCCTAGAACCGACGGAAGACGTCAGCAAAGACGGTGTTGTTGTCGCGGTGATTGCCACCCTTCTGTGCAGCCCAATAGGCGCCGATGGCCGAGACCAGCGAGGAGGCCGCCAGCAGGAATGCTGCAAGGATGGCCGTGTTGCGGGCAATGCGCGCTGCTTCCACCGCTTCGACACGCGCCGCTTCGACATTGGCGATGACGCTATCGACACGCGCTTCGGCCTCGGCAGGCGGCAGGCCGGTATTGGCGGCCACTATAGTGGCGAGATAGGTGCGGTCCTCGGCGGCAACCGTGCCGTCACCCAGAGCGGCCTGGGCAAAGATGCGGCCGGCTTCGTCGCGGGCCACGCCGGGATCGACCGGGGTATCGGCGCGGAACAGGGTATCGATGAAATAGGCATTGGGGTCGAGCCCGTCCGCTGCACCTTCCGAGACATTGGAAGCGGCCGTGGTGGCGGTAGCAATGGTGGTGCCCACGGCACTGCCCACTGCGCCAATGCCACCAACGGCCAGAATGGCACCGATGATCATGGCACCGCCCCAGACCAGCAGGCCATGAGCGCCGTCACGCATATCGCTTTCGTCCTCGGTGGCGTCGAAATTGCGCGCCCGCAGGCGACCCGTGAGATAGCCGCCGGCCATGAAGGAGGAGATCTGGACCCAGAGGAACCAGCTTGCCGCACCAATGCCGATCAGAATGGCCGGGGCGCCCTCACGGGCATTGAAGTCGATGAAATTGAGGCCAATGGCCGAGCCGAAGCTGATCAGTACCAGCGAGATGGCCGAGGCCAACACGATCCCGGCGAAGATGGCCGGCCAATCGACATAGCTGCGTTCGGCCTGGTCCCTGGTGATTTCTGTTTCAACGACGGCAACGCCGGGTGGTGTGTCCATGCTCATGTCTGTGTCCTCCCGTTCTGGCTCAAGCCAGGCCGATGAAGGACAGGATAGCCATGACAATCACGACAAGGCCGACGAGATAGATGATGGAGTTCATGGGGGAAAACCCTCTTGTTGAAAGACGCGAGTGGTCAAACAACTGTGAGGGGGGTGGTTTTGTTCCAGCGGGCCAGCACAGCGAAGCGGGCGAGGATTGCTCCCCGCCCGCTCAATTCACTCGGTAAGCATTGCTTACTTCAGGGCGTCGGTGACGACGCTGGTATAGGCGCCTTCCGGTTCGGCCGTGATGATTTCCTGGTCGAGCAGGGCCTGCACCGTGCGCTCATAGGTATCCATGTCGAGGGCCGGGTCGGTGGCATCGACAAGCTTGGAAACCTCGCCGGTCATATAGAGCTGGTGCTCATATTCGGCGGCACCGGTATCGTCCATTTCAACCACGATCTCGGCGGCTTCTTCCGGGTTTTCCAGGGCATAGGCCCAGCCCTTCATCGAGGCCTTCACAAAGCGTGTATAGGCGTCGACCTTGGCCGGATCCTCCAGCGTGTCTTCCATGACATAGAGACCATCTTCAAGCAGGTCATTGCCCATCTCGGTATAGTTGAAGATGGTGAGGTTATCCGGGCCGTAGCCGGCATCGAGCGCCTGGCCATATTCGTTATAGGTCATGACCGAGATGCAGTCGGCCTGGCCCTGGATCATAGGCTGGATATCAAAGCTCTGCTGCAGCACCGTGACGCCGCCGTCCGAGCCATCGGTGGGGATGCCTTCCTTGTTCATCCAGGCAAAGAAGGGATATTCATTGCCAAAGAACCAGACGCCCAGGGTATGGCCCGGGAAATCGGCGACTTCGGTGATGCCGGTTTCCTCGGGGCAGATCATCATCAGGCCCGAGCGCTTGAAGGGCTGGGCGATATTGACCAGGGGCACACCCGATTCACGGGCGGCCATGCCGGCGGCCATCCAGGTGACGATGATATCGGCGCCACCGCCGGCGATCACCTGTTCGGGGGCGATATTGGGGCCGCCGGGCAGGATGGTGACGTCGAGATTTTCCTCGTCATAAAAGCCCTTGGATTCAGCGACCAGATAGCCGGCGAACTGGGCTTGCGTGACCCACTTCAATTGCAGGGTCAGCGCGTCCTGCGCCAAGGCGGTGCTGGCCGAAAGCGCCAAGGCGCCTGCAACGAGACCTCCGATAAACTTTTTCATGTTGTCGTTCCCTTTTCCCTTTACGTCCGTCCACCACGGACAGACGGATGCCAGAAGGTGACGCCCCTTTCGATGAGGGCGATCACCCCGTAGAAGGCGGACCCCGCGACCGCCGCAACAGCGATCTCCGCCCAGACCAGGTCGATGGCGAGACGCCCCACCCCGGTCGAAATCCGGAAGCCCATTCCCACAATGGGCGTTCCGAAGAATTCCGCTACGATTGCGCCGATCAAGGCCAGAGTCGAGTTGATCTTGAGGGCGTTGAATATGAAGGGGCCCGCAGCGGGGAGCCTTAGCTTCATAAGGGTTTGCCAATAGTTGGCGGCATAGGTGTGCATGAGGTCGCGTTCGATGGCCGAGGCGGCGTTGAGCCCGGCCACGGTATTGACCAGCATGGGGAAGAAGGTCATGGCGACCACGACGGCGGCCTTGGATTGCCAGTCGAAGCCGAACCACATGACCATGATCGGGGCGATGCCGATAATGGGCAGCGCCGACATGAAATTGCCGATCGGCATGACCCCGGCCTTGAGGAAAGGCGAGCGATCCACGGCAATGGCGACGATGAGCCCCGCCAGGCAGCCCATGGCATAGCCGGGCAGTACGGATTTGATGAAGGTCTGCACGAAATCGGCCCAGAGCGTAGGCACTTCGGCGGTCATGCGCGCCCAGATCGCCGAGGGCGGCGGCAGCAGCACCGGCGGTACGTTGGCGCCGCGGGTAATGGCTTCCCAGGCGACCAGCAAAGCAAGGCCAAAAATGATCGGGATGACCAGACCCGTGCCGGTTTCGGGCAATTGGCCCTGGCGGATGGCGGCCGACAGGCGCTCGACAAACAACCAGGCAAACGCCCAGCTCGCCACCAGCGCCCACCAGAAATGGGCCGGCACGGCGCCCTCGGCGGGCAGCGCCAGGATTAGCGCCACGGCGCCGAACAGCATCAGCGCGCCGTCGAACCAGAGGCTGAACGGCAGCGCCAGCCGGACCAGCGACGCCGCGCCGAGTGCAAAATAGAGGGTCAGCAACGGGGCGGTGCCAAAACTGGAAAGGCCGAACCCCAGGCCCAGAAGCGCGGCGCCGCCGGCCAGGAGGGCCAGTGCCAATTGCATGGCGGTCAGGCCGGTGCGGTTCATGCCCGTGCTCCCATGCGCGTGTTGACCCATCTTTCAGCCGCGCCGACAATCGCTACCAGCACAGCAGCGAGGCCCGCGGCGATGAACAGGGCCGCCCAGATCTGCACCGTCTGGCCGTTATAGGAGCCGGTGAGGAGGCGCACGCCCAAGCCTCCACCCGAGGCATTGGACAGTTCGGCGACGACGGCACCGATCAGCGAAATGGCAATGCCCACTTTCATCGAGGCAAAGAGGAAGGGCATGGCGGCGGGCCAGCGCAATTTCCAGAACACCTGCCAGCCATTGGCATCATAGGTGCGCATGAGATCAAGCTGGATGGCCTCGGGCGAGCGCAGCCCCTTGACCATGCCGACCACCACCGGGAAGAAGCTCAGATACATCGAGATCAGCGCCTTGGGCACCAGCCCGGTCAACCCCACCGAGCCCAGGCCGACCACCACCATGGGCGCGATGGCGAGAATGGGAATGGTCTGGCTGGCGATGATCCAGGGCATGAGCGAGCGGTCCGAGGCGTCATTATGGATGATGGCCACGGCCAGCAGCACGCCGAGCGCCGTGCCAAAGGCAAAGCCGAGCAGCGTTGCCGAAAGGGTGATCCAGCCGTGATAGGCCAGCGAGCGGCGCGAGGTGATCTCCAGCCCGACAGTGGCATTCCAGATTTCGGCAACCACCTGATGCGGCGCGGGCAGCACCGGCTTGTCCTGCGCCCAGGTCTGGGCGGCGAACTCCGTGAACGGCACATCGACCAGGTCCGCGCGGGCATTGAGCTGGTTCTGCCAGGGCGCATTCATATGGATCGCCATGGCATACCAGAAGGCGACGATGGCGATGAGAATGGTGAGGACGGGGAGGAGGCGGTTCACACGTGATCCTCGTCATAGCTATGCCCGGCCCGCAATCCTTCGCGCACTCGGGCGGCGATGGCGAGAAATTCGGGGGTCTCGCGGATATCGAGCGGGCGCTCGCGCGGCAGAGTGCTCTCGATGATGTCGGTCACCCGGCCGGGGCGCGGCGACATGACCACGATCTTGGTCGAAAGATAAACCGCCTCCGGGATGGAATGGGTGACGAAGCAGATGGTCTTTTCCGTGCGGGCCCAGAGCTTCAAGAGCTCGGAATTGAGGTGATCGCGGACGATTTCGTCCAGCGCCCCGAAGGGCTCGTCCATCAATAGAAGATCGGCATCAAAACTCAGCGCGCGGGCGATGGAGGCGCGCTGCTGCATGCCGCCGGAAAGCTGCCAGGGATATTTCTTTTCAAAGCCCGAGAGATTGACCAGCTCCATTGTTCGCTGGATGCGCTCGGCCTGCTGGGCCGCAGAATGTCCCATGATCTCGAGCGGCAGGGCGATATTCTTTTCAATGGTCCGCCACGGATAGAGCGCCGCCGCCTGAAAGACATAGCCATAGGCCCGCGCCTTGCGCGCTTCTTCGGGGCTCATGCCGTTGACGCTGAGCGTCCCCGAGGTGGGCTTTTCAAGATCGGCAATGGTGCGCAGAAACGTCGTCTTGCCGCAGCCCGAGGGACCAATGAAGGAGACGAAATCGCCCTTGTCGATGGTGAGGTTGACGTCGCTGAGCGCAACCACATCGCCATCGCCGGTGGGGAAGGTCAGGCCGAGATTTTGGGCGGAGACGACAGTCATTGGGAGGCCCCCTCACCCGCCGCTTCGCGGCGACCTCTCCCCCCAGGGAGAGGTGCTGTCAGCTTCAACGTCGCGTAGCGACACCTCTCCCTTTGGGGGAGAGGTCGGCCCGCCGGGCCGGGTGAGGGGGCCTTCAACACGAACCAAACCAAACTCATCAAACCCCGGTCGCCGGAATACCGCTGCGTTCCACCTTGCGGGGGGCGACGATTTCCTTCCACTGGCTCAGCGCCCGGTTCACAGGGTTTTTCGCCTCGCGGGCGACGAACTTGCCATGGCCCGGCTCGGCCTTGACCTCGTTTTCGACGATGGAGACCTTGCCGCGGCTCAGAACGAAGCGCGGCAGGCCCGTCACCTCGAAGCCTTCGAACACATTGTAGTCGATCACCGATTGCTGGGACTTGGCCGAAATGGTCTTGCTCCGCTTGGGGTCCCAGACCACGAGATCGGCATCGGCGCCGACCATGACCGCACCCTTCTTGGGATAGAGGTTGAGGATCTTGGCGATATTGGTCGAGGTGACGGCGACGAACTCGTTCGGCGTCAGGCGCCCGGTATTGACCCCGGCGGTCCAGAGTACCGGCAGGCGATCTTCGAGGCCGCCCGTGCCATTGGGGATTTTCGAGAAATTGCCGACGCCGAAGCGCTTCTGCTCGGTGGTGAAGGCGCAATGGTCCGTCGCGACGCAGGAGAGCGAACCCGCCTGCAGCCCGGCCCAGAGCGAATCCTGGTGTTGCTTGTTGCGGAACGGTGGCGACATGACGCGGCGGGCGGCATGGTCCCAATCAGGGTTGAAATATTCGCTCTCGTCGAGCGTCAGATGCTGGATCAGCGGCTCGCCATAGACGCGCATGCCCTTTTGGCGGGCGCGGCGGATGGCTTCATGCGCCTGTTCGCAGCTTGTGTGCACGACATAAAGCGGCACCCCGGCCATGTCGGCCAGCATGATGGCGCGGTTGGTGGCTTCGCCCTCGACTTCCGGCGGGCGCGAATAGGCATGGCCCTCGGGGCCGTTATTGCCTTCGGCGAGCAGCTTGGCTGTCATGGCGGCAACGACGTCGCCATTCTCGGCATGGACGAGCGGCAGGGCGCCGAGCGCGGCGCAACGCTGGAAGCTGGCGAACATCTCATCGTCATTGACCATGAGCGCACCCTTATAGGCCATGAAGTGCTTGAACGAGGTGATGCCTCTGTCGACCACCTCGGCCATTTCATTGAACACCTGCTCGCCCCACCAGGTGATGGCCATGTGGAAGGAATAATCCGTCGAGGCCTTGCCGGATTTGTTGTCCCACATCTGGAGCGCTTCGAGCAGGCTCTGCTCGGGATTGGGCAGGCAGAAATCGACTACCATGGTGGTGCCGCCAGCCAGCGCCGCGCGGGTGCCGCTCTCGAAATCATCGGCCGAGTAAGTGCCCATGAAGGGCATTTCGAGATGGGTATGCGGGTCGATGCCCCCCGGCATGATCAGGCAGCCAGTGGCGTCCAGGGTCTCGTCGCCCGAAAGGTTCCTGCCGATCTCGACGATCGTATCGCCTTCGATCTTCACATCGGCTTCGTAGCTGAGATCGGCGGTGACGATGGTGCCGTTCTTGATGACTGTGCTCATGATGCGTTCCCTTGTTTCCCCGGCCGCTCTTCACCTCTCCCTTCGGGGGAGAGGTCGGGCTTCGCGAAGCGAAGTCCGGGTGAGGGGGCCTTTTCTATGTGCTCGGATAGGACGGCAAAGACGCCATCGATATTAGTCAGGACTTCCCTGTTCCAAAAGCGGATCACAGCGAAACCATAACTTTCAAGTTCGGTCGTGCGAACGGCGTCGCGCTTGTTCTGTGCATGTTGCCCGCCATCGATCTCGATGATCAGATCCGCTTCGCGACAGGCAAAATCGGCAATGTAGGGCCCGACTGGTAACTGTCGGACGAATTTGAACCCACGAAACTGCCGATTGCGCAGCACGCGCCAAAGCTTTCGCTCTGCGTCCGACATATTGGATCGCAGGGTCTTGGCGGCCTGCGCCGCAAACCGGGTCTTGAGTGTGCTCATTAGGCCCCCTCACCCGCCCCTTCGGGCCGACCTCTCCCCCAAAGGGAGAGGTGTCGCTGCGCGACATCAACTGCCCGCTTCATCACTCCACAATCCCCGCGGTCTCGACCACGGCGTGGAACAGCACGTCGGCGCCGGCGGTGGCCCATTCCTTGGAGATGTCTTCGGCCTCGTTGTGGCTCAGGCCATCGACGCAGGGGCACATGACCATGGCGGTCGGCGCGACGCGGTTGATCCAGCAGGCATCGTGGCCGGCGCCCGAGACGATGTTGCGGTGGCTGTAACCGAGCCGTTCGGCAGCGTCGCGGACGGCCTTGACGCAGTTTTCGTCGAAGGTGACGGGATCGAAATGACCGGTGGGCTCGATATTGAGACCCAGGCCCAGCTCTTCAGCGATCTTTGCCGCTTCGGCTTCGATCTGCTCGCGCATCGAGGTGAGCTTGTCGAGTTCGGGCGAGCGGATATCGATGGTGAACACCGCCTTGCCCGGAATGACGTTGCGCGAGTTGGGATAGACATTGGCCTGGCCAATCGCGCCCACGGCATTGGGTTGATGCGCCATGGCGATGCGGTGCACCGCCTCGGTCACCCGTGCCATGCCGAGCCCGGCATTGACGCGCATATTCATCGGGGTCGAGCCGGTATGGGCTTCCTTGCCGGTGAGCGTCACCTCGAGCCACCATAGGCCCTGCCCGTGGGTGACGACGCCGATATCCTTGCCCTCGGCCTCCAGGATCGGACCCTGTTCGATATGGAGTTCGAACATGGCGTGGATCTTGCGCGCGCCAACCTTTTCGGGACCTTTCCAGCCAATGCGCTCAAGCTCGTCGCCAAAGCGCTTGCCCTCGGCATCGAGACGATCATAGGCCCAGTCCTGGGTGTGCATGCCGGCAAAAACGCCCGAGGCCAGCATGGCCGGGGCGAAGCGGGTGCCTTCCTCATTGGTCCAGTTGGTGACGACGATGGGGCGCCTGGTCTTGATGCCGAGATCGTTAAGGGTGCGGACCAGCTCGAGCCCGCCCAGCACGCCGAGCACGCCGTCATATTTGCCGCCGGTCGGCTGGGTATCGAGATGAGAACCAACATAGACCGGATCAAGGCTCGGGTCCTCGCCCTCGCGGCGGGCAAACATGGTGCCCATTTCATCCACGCCCAGCGTCAGACCCGCCTCCTCGCACCATCTGGCGAAGAGTTCACGGCCTTCCTTGTCGGCATTGGTGAGGGTCTGGCGGTTATTGCCACCGGCCACGCCCGGCCCGATCTTGGCCATCTCCATCAGGCTCTCCCAGAGCCGGTCGCCATTGATCCGAAGGTTTTCGCCGGGAGAGGTCATGATGCTTACTCGTCGTTCTGATCGAAACAAAAAGCCCCGCCGTCGCGCTGGGGCGAACGGCAGGGCCGGAAGGATGGGGGATCGGCGCCATATTCCCTCTCCGTGCCGGAGAGAGAGCGGGTGGTCAGCGATTTCTTTGTAGCGCTGACCATGACCACCTACTTCACGCTCGGAAAGCTGAATTCGGCGCCGCCCTTGATGCCGGCGGGCCAGCGGGTGGTGACGGTCTTGAGCCGGGTATAAAAGTGGATCCCTTCGGGCCCATAGATGGAATGATCACCGAAAAGCGAGCGCTTCCAGCCGCCGAAGGAATGGTAGGCCACCGGCACCGGGATCGGCACATTGATGCCCACCATGCCCACTTCGATCTTGTCAGCAAATTCGCGTGCCGCATCGCCATCACGGGTAAAGATGGCCGTGCCATTGGCATATTCATGGCCATGGATGAGATCGACCGCATCCTTGAAGCTGTCGCGGCGGACGACCGACAGGACGGGCCCGAAAATCTCTTCCTTGTAGATTTTCATGTCCGGCTCGACATTGTCGAAGAGCGTGCCGCCGACATAATAGCCTTCTTCATAGCCCTGGAGCTTGAAGCCGCGGCCGTCGACGACCAGCTTGGCGCCCTGCTCCACGCCTGAGTCGATGTAGCCGAGAATCTTGTCGCGGTGCATTTTCGTGACCACCGGACCCATTTCGGCGTCCTTGTCGGTGGCCGGGCCGATCTTCAGCGATTCAACGCGGGGTTTCAGCTTTGCGACCAGCGCGTCGGCTGTGTCCTTGCCCACCGGCACGGCGACCGAAATGGCCATGCAGCGCTCGCCGGCCGAGCCATAGCCGGCGCCCATCAGCGCATCGGCGGCCTGGTCGAGATCGGCATCGGGCATGATGACCATGTGGTTCTTGGCGCCGCCCAGCGCCTGCATGCGCTTACCGGCCTGGGTGCCGCGCTGATAGACATATTCGGCGATCGGGGTGGAGCCGACAAAGGACACGGCCTTGATATCGGGATGGTCGAGAATGCCATCGACCATTTCCTTGTCGCCATGGACGATATTGAGAATGCCTTCGGGCAGCCCGGCTTCCATGAAGAGGTTCCAGGCCAGCATTGAAGCACTCGGGTCGCGTTCGGAAGGCTTCAATATGAATGCGTTGCCGCAGGCAATGGCGGCCGGATACATCCACATCGGCACCATGGCCGGGAAGTTGAACGGGGTAATGCCGGCCACGACGCCCAGCGGCTGGCGATCGGAATAGCTGTCGATCGAGGGCCCGACATTGCGGGAGAATTCGCCCTTGAGGAGCTGCGGGATGCCGCAGGCAAAATCGACGCAGTCGATGCCGCGGGCCACTTCGCCCAAAGCATCGTCATGCACTTTGCCATGTTCCTTGGAAATCTCGCGCGCCAGATCGTCAGCATATTGGTCGAGCAGCGCCTTGAACTTGAACATGACGCGGGCACGCTTCATGGGTGGCGTATTGCCCCAGGCCACCTGCGCTTGCCTCGCGTTTTCAACCGCCGCGTTCAGTTCATCCAGGGTGGACAGCGGCAGTTCGGCGCTCTGCTCGCCCGTGGCCGGATTGAAGACCGGCACCCGGCGGGTGGACGAGGAGACATAGCGCTTGCCGGCGACGGCATTCTCGATGATCTGCATCAGGGCCTGCCTCCTCAATCCAGGATTTTCAGAATGCCCGACAGGGTCGAGACGATTTCGCCGATCTGGCTTTCTGAAATGATCAGCGGTGGCGACAGCGCAATGATATCGCCCGTGGTGCGGATGAGCAGGCCCTGCTCATAGGCTTTCAGGAAAGCCGAGAAAGCGCGCTTGGTCGGTTGGCCGGCAATCGGCTCGAGCTCAATGGCGCCGACGAGACCAATATTGCGGATGTCGATGACATGGGGCAGGCCCTTGAGGGAATGCAGCGCATCCTCCCAGACCTTGCCCAGTTCCTTGCCGCGGGTGAGGAGGCCCTCCTCCTTATAGGTTTCGAGCGTGGCCAGGCCCGCCGCCGAGGCCACCGGATTGCCCGAATAGGTATAGCCGTGGAAGAACTCGATCAGGTGTTCCGGACCCTGCATGAAGGTGTCGTGGATCTCGGCCGAAACCATGACGGCGCCCATGGGAATGACGCCATTGGTCAACCCCTTGGCCGTCACCATGATGTCGGGCACGACGCCGAAATAGTCGGCACCGAAGGGCGTGCCGAGACGGCCGTAACCGGTGATCACTTCGTCGAAGATGAGCAGAATGCCGTGCTTTTTGGTGATCGCGCGCAGGCGCTTCAGATAGTCAGCCGGCGGGATGAGCACGCCGGTTGAACCGGCCACGGGCTCGACGATGACGGCGGCGATAGTGGAGGCATCGTGCAGAGTGACGATGCGTTCCAGCTCATCGGCCAGATCGGCGCCATGCTCGGGAAGGCCGCGCGAAAAGGCGTTCTGCTTGAGATTGTGGGTGTGCGGCATGTGGTCGACGCCAGTCAGAAGCGTGCCGAACATCTTGCGATTGGTGACGATGCCGCCCACCGAAATGCCGCCGAAATTGACGCCGTGATAGGCGCGTTCCCGGCCGATCAGACGGGTGCGCGAGCCCTCGCCCTTTACCTTGTGATAGGCCAGCGCGACCTTGAGCGCGGTCTCCACCGATTCCGAGCCTGAATTGGTGAACAGCACGTGGTCGAGCCCGTCCGGTGCCAGATCGACCAGGCGGTTGGCCAGCTCGAACGCCTTGGGATGACCCATCTGGAAGGCGGGAGCATAATCGAGCTCAGCCGCCTGCTTGGCGATGGCCTCGACGATTTTGGGGCGCGCATGCCCGGCATTGACACACCACAGGCCCGCCGTGCCATCAAGCACCTGGCGGCCGTCGGCGGTGGTATAATGCATGTCCTTGGCGGCCACGAACATGCGTGGGGCCTTCTTGAACTGCCGGTTTGCCGTAAAGGGCATCCAGAACGCGCTGAGATCGTTCGGCGCAACATTGGACGAAGTGGACACGAAATTCTCGCTCCCGTTGAATCTGGCCTGGTCTCGTTTTGGGTCTTGACGCGGACGCGCGAACCCCTGAAATTTTGACCAGTTGGAAAAATGTTAGCATCCCTACACATTCCCGCAAGGCGAAAATGGTCGTAAAAAAACTCAAGGGTGCCGATCCGCTCCCGGTCACCGCCCGACGCCAGCACAAGGCCGATGCCAAAGCGGCCGCGACCCATCCGCCGGCACGTCAGCGCCCCCTTACCCGCATCCAGAAGGAAAAGCAGGACATTATTCTCGAGGCGGCGCTGGAAGTGTTTTCAGTGCATGGCTTCCGGGGCGCCACGATTGACCAGATCGCGGAAGTGGCGGGGATGAGCAAGCCGAACCTGCTCTATTATTTTCCCCGAAAGGAAGAGATCCACCGCCGGCTGATCGGTGCCCTGCTCGACACCTGGCTGGCGCCGCTCAGGGAGATGGATGAAGATGGCGACCCCTTCTCGGAAATCCGTTCCTATATCCGGCGCAAGCTCGAAATGGCCCGTGACTTCCCGCGCGAAAGCCGGCTGTTTGCCAATGAGATGCTGCAGGGGGCG
Organism: uncultured Devosia sp.; assembly: GCF_913055165.1. GTDB lineage: Bacteria > Pseudomonadota > Alphaproteobacteria > Rhizobiales > Devosiaceae > Devosia. The sequence goes on along the minus strand of NZ_CAJXJS010000001.1, from coordinate 134,452 downwards.
CCGCGCATTCACGAGATGATCGAGGTCGATCTCAAGAACCTGGTGGACGAGAAAGCCAAGATTCTCCTGAGCTGGATGGATCAGGGGCGGCTGGCGCGCACAGATCCTTATCACTTGATCTTCTCGATCTGGGCGACCACCCAGCATTATGCCGATTTCGACGTACAGGTGCGGGCCGTGCTGGGCAAGGGCCGCAATGGTGAGGGACGGTTCGAGGACGCGGCGCGTTATCTCGAGCAGTTGTTCATGCATGGACTGGCACCACGGCCGCGGAACGAAACAAAGCCGGGCAACTGATCCGCCTCAGGCGGTACGCGCCAGGAAACCGGCTGTGTGAAAGTGGGCTGGCATTTCCTGCCCCGGAGAGGGCGAGGAGCCCTTTTCACCGGCGAAACAGAAGGCGCCGCCATTGAGACGCTTGGCCTCGTAGAGCGCTCTATCCGCCTGCTTGAGCAGGGCGGCCGCGGGGTGGCTGGGGCCATCTTCGACAATGCCCACGCTGATCCCCACGCAGATATTGGGACCGACCGAGCGCAACGGCTCGCTGATGGCGGCGATGCAATCGCGCGCCAATTGGGTGAGATCGGCGCGGCGCGCGCCCCGATGGACAATGGCCACGAACTCGTCGCCGCCGATGCGCGCCAGGAACTCGCCGGCATGCAGTTGCGCGGCCAGGCGCTGCGCGACCTCGATCAGCGCCAGGTCACCGGCATGGTGGCCGAACAGGTCGTTGACCGGCTTGAACCGGTCGAGATCGAGCGCCAGCACCGAAAAGTTCCATTGCTCGGAGCTCAGCCGGGCCATCTCGCCCTCCAGCGCCAGCCGATTGGGCAGGCCGGTCAGATGGTCGCGCATGGCCTGCCTCTGGGCGGCGACGCGCTCGCTCTCGATCCGCCGCACATGCCGCAACATGGCCACCAGGCACGCCAGAACACTGCCGATCAGGGCCAGCATCAGCGGCACCCGCAAGGGGGCATAATTGTTGAACAGGAACAGTCCCGGGCGGTCGGCGGTCCAGGTCAGGAAGTGGCTGCCCAACGGACCGGAGAGCAGCGGCAGGGATTGCACATAGTCGTCTGACGCGGGCGCGGGTGAAAGGGTCAGATCGCGCAAACCGGCGACAGGCGCCAGGCTCTCCAGCGCCGGGGCAATCTCCTCGGCGGGCAGCGTAACCAGGATATCGACGATCTCTGCGGCGCGGGCACGCTCGTCAGCCATGGAGAGGTTGTCAGTGGTCGACATGACATGCAGGGTCGAGGCAACCAGAACCGACCCCGCCAGAAGCGATCCGAGAAATGCGCCAACCACCAGCCGCCGGATAGGCGCCAGTGCCTTGACCGGATCGGTTTCCGGTAAAGTCCAGATCTTGTCTATTTTTGCGTCCACTGAGCAGACCCTGCGTCCACCTTCATCCTGAACTGGCAATAGTTGGCAAGTGGTTAGCGAAATTCGCTTTTCTGCGCTCGACCTTCAGGCGGGACGCTGCTGAGCCATCAGCGCCAGCGGACGATCTTCGGGATCGGCGAAAAAGGCGAGCCATTCCTCAAGGCCATCGGCATGCCTGTGCACACAATGCGGCGGCTGCAGGAATTTGACACCCTTGCGTTCGAGGTGCGCATGGCTGGCGGCAATGTCAGCGACGCGGAAATAGAGGATGGATTCAGACCGGCCGGCTTCGCCCTCCTGCAAATAGAGCCGCGTGCCACCCAGATCGAAAAAGGCCATGCCCGGGAACTCATAGAGCAACGGTAAGCCCAACAGCTCGTCATAGAAGTGCCTGGCTGCGGCAATATCACCCACGGTGCGGGCAATCTGGCCAATGGGGCCGAGGCCGGGTGCGTCAGTCATGCGTTGTCCTCCTGCCAGCAGGTCGGGATAATCCAACTTTCGGGTTCGGGCCGCAACGTCCACTGCACGGGCTGTTAACGCGTGCTATTCCATGGTCTGCGTCCCGGCCGCAGCAGAGAGAACCCAAGCGTGTCTGATCCAATCCAGCCCAATGCCGGGCGATACGACTGGCTGTGGATTGCCGGTATCTGGGTGCTGGCGGCAACCGCCCTGCTCTGGCGTGGCCTGGTGACCAATACCGGCATGCCGCTATTTGTGGACACGGACGATGCGATGCGCATGGTGGTGGTCCGCGACTTCCTTGCCGGGCAAGGCTGGTACGACCTTACCCAACACCGGCTCAACACGCCGTTTGGCGCGGAAATCCACTGGTCGCGGTTGATCGACCTGCCTCTGGCCGCACTTTTGTGGCTGGCCGGCCGCTTCACCGATCCGACCAATGCCCTGTTGTTCACGGGGGCCGTCTGGCCGGTCCTGCTGCTCGGTGGGTTGCTATGGCTGAGCACCCGCACGACGATGGAACTGGTCGGACGGGCAGGCCTGCTGCCGGGCGTGGTCCTGCCGGTTCTGAGCCCCGCGATCCTGGCCGAGTTCGTCCCGGGCCGGGTGGACCATCACAACGTCATCATTCTCTTATCCATGGCAACCCTGCTGGCCAGCCTGATCGCCCTGCGCCGCCCGGGTGCAGCGTGGATCGCCGGCCTTCTCGCTGCCATGTCGCTTTCGGTGGCGCTGGAGGCGGCCCCGGTTGTCGTCGCCGCCATCCTCGCTTTCGGTTTGGGATATGTCTTCGATCCCGGTCGCGCCCGCACGCTCTGGCGCTTCGGCCTCGGGCTGGGTGGCGGCCTGGCCCTCATGCTGGTCCTGACCCGGCCACCGGCGCGCTGGCTGGAGGCGGCCTGCGACATGATCTCGCCGGTCTTTGTCCTTGCGGGCCTGCTGGTCGGCCTGGCCTTTGGCGGGGTTTCACTGCTGCCACCACCGCGACGGGCAATGTGGCGACTGGCGCTGCTGGGCGTTCTGGGGCTCGCCTCGGGCGCGGTCGTGGCACTTGTCTATCCCCAATGCCTGGGCGGGCCTTATGCGGCGCTCGACCCCTGGCTGCAGGAAAACTGGATTGCCGCAATCGTCGAAGCCAAGCCCTGGCACACCTCGCTGTTCGACCTGCCAGCCTATGCCATTACCGTGGGTGCCCCGGTCTTCCTGGCCCTGGCCGCCGCAGTGCTGGCTTTCTGGCGAGAGCCCGGCAAACGCCTGGGCTGGCTGACGCTGCTGGTGTTTCTGGGATGCACGACCCTGATCATGCTGGCACAGATCCGCGGGGCGCGCCTGACGATCGTGCCGACCATTCCCGCCGCCGCCTGGCTGATTGTCAGCGCCCGGCAGGTCTATCTCGCCCGTCCACGCATCTTGCCGGCATTGGGCTTGATGGGAACCTGGCTGGTCTTTTCCGGCGTTGTGCTCAGCCTCGTGGTTGGCGGGGTAATGAACCTGCTACCGGACGGGCGGGCCCAGGCACTGAGCGCCGCACGGGCCAGCAAGATACCCTGCCTTGCCAGCGAAGCCTTTGCCGAGCTGCGCGCCTTGCCGCCAACCACAGTGATGAACCCGATCGACCTGGGCTCGCACCTGCTGCTGGAAACGCCCCATGCGGTGGTGGCAGCACCCTATCACCGCAATGAGGCAGGCGTGCTCGACGCGTTCCGCTTCTTCAACCGGCCGGCCGAAGAGGCCCGGCAGATCGCCGCCGCTCGCGGCCTTGACCTGCTGGTCACCTGTCCGGCGATGCCTGAAATGCGCGGTCCTGGGCTCGACCAGCCGGGAACGGTGCTGAACCTGCTCGCCGCCGGGACCCCGCCGCCATGGCTGGAAGACATCTCGCAAGGCGGGCCGCTCAAGGTCTATGCCATCACGCCTTGAACGGGGCGCGGTCAGCCGAGGACGCCCTGCTGCTGCAGAGCGCCCTTGATCTGCTCGGTCGGGCGCCTGTCATTGGGCCGCAACGCCGGTGCCGATCGGGCAGCTGACGCCGGTGCCGGCCAGGCCGCAATAGCCATTGGGGTTCTTGGCCAGATATTGCTGGTGATAGGTTTCGGCGAAATAGAACGGTCCAGCCGGCGCGATTTCGGTGGTGATCGGGCCCAATCCGCGGGCGTCCAGGGCGCGCTGATAGGCGGCACGGCTGCTGGCCACCGCGTCGGCCTGTTCGGGCGTGGTGGTATAGATGGCCGAGCGGTATTGCGTGCCCACGTCATTGCCCTGTCGCATGCCCTGGGTCGGGTCGTGCTCCTCCCAGAACGTCTTGAGCAGGCTGTCCGGGCTGATCCGGTCGGGATCATAGACCACCATGACCGCCTCGGTATGGCCGGTGCGCCCCGAACAGACCTCTTCATAGGTCGGGTTGGGCGTGTGCCCGCCCTGATAGCCAACGGCGGTGACCAGCACGCCCGGCAGTTTCCAGAACAGGCGTTCGGCACCCCAGAAACAGCCCAGGCCAAAATAGATCGTCTCGCTTCCCTCGGGATAGGGGCCCTTGAGCGCGGCACCGTTGACGAAGTGGTCCGCGGCGACCGGCATGGCCTGTTCGCGCCCCGGCAGCGCCTCGGCGGGGCTGGGGATAGTGGTCGGCTTTTGGCGGAAGAACATGTGATGCTCCTTTCAGCCCTCTATTCGGTTGCGACCCTGAAACGGTTACGCCGGACGGGCCGGCCCTGGATCATAGCTGCTCCTGGCGCAGGAAGCGCTCGCGGCGCGGACGGCGGCCCATCAAGGCTATCACAATTCCAGGCACGCCCAGCACGGCAAAGGCCGGATAGGTCAGGAGCGTCTGCATCGCGGCGTCGAGCAGATCGGCAAAGAACCGGCTTTCAAAAAACCCGCTCACCGCCTCAATGCTGGGCGGATGCAATTGCGTCCAGGCCTCTCCCAGGCTGGTCAGGACCAATGCATTGGCCGCCAATGACTTTGTGCCATCCACGACAAGAAAAATCAGCGCCAGGCCGATCAGCCAGGTGCCCAATACTCGCAAGACAAGCCGCATCCACATTCCCTATGCTGGCTTGATCAAATCGAACCGCCCCCGGTTCGTTCCACTGCCAGGCACGCTAGTCTTGTGCCACGCGCTCCGGCGCGCCACAAGGTCAGCCAGCATGTGGGGCTGGCGTGCCCGAAAAACAATCTGTGACGCCGCCAAGTGATCCCTTGCGTCGCAAACGATGATGAGTATATTGCGCCTCGCTCGCAGCGGCCCCTCGGGGATCCGCGATACCGGCCTTTCCAGACCGGTCAGAAGCGATGCGGAGAGGTGGCCGAGTGGTCGAAGGCGCACGCCTGGAAAGTGTGTAGGCGGGGAACCGTCTCAAGGGTTCGAATCCCTTTCTCTCCGCCATTCCTAACCCATTGAAATTGCTGGTGTCACAGCATTCCGTCACAACGACGCGAGTGTCTGTTCCTTGCTTAGATCCACATTTTCCGTGATGCACCGGCGAGATCCGGTCTTTTGGTTCCCAAGCTGGTGCCGAGGCGCGCAACACCCGCCAGGTGAACCGGTTGCAGCCTTGGTTCAGGGAGCACTGGTGACTTCGACTTGTCCACCATTCACCACCGTGTCGCCGGGATGCGTGACGACAACATCACCCGGTTCAAGACCACTCAAAACTTCACCGAAATCGCCATTCCTCGGGCCCAGCTGGATGGGAGACAGCATGGCCTTGCCGTCGAGCACGCGGAACGTGGCCCATTGGTCTGCGTCCCTGAACAGCGCTGCAATGGGGACAAGCACCCTGTCCTTTCCCTCCCAGACAACGATGTCTGCCACGACCCGGAAGCCGTGCCCCAGCCGCGACCAGACCTGGGGCGGGTCGAGCAGGTCAAGGACCACCTCGGTGCGTTGCTCCTCGATGCCCAGGGCACTGACTTTGGTCACGGCGGAGGGACTGATGCTGCTGACGCGCGCCTGCAGCGGTTCCCCGCCCCAATTCCTGATCGTGGCGGGCGCACCCGCCGGGATCCGCACCGCGTCAAAAGACAGAACCTGCACCACGACCTGCATATTGGCCGGATCCCCCAGGTCCATGAGGGGCGTGCCCGGCTGCACGGCCTGTTCGCTTTCGGTGAGAACGGTCAAAACCTGCCCCGCAATGGGGCTGGGCACATTCGCACAGCATTGGCCGGCCGGCGTGGCGGCGCTGCCCTGGATAAGCGTGGCGCGGGCGCTTTCGAGATCCTGCTGGCGCATGGCCAGCGTTGCCTGCGCAACCTGGACATCCCGGTTTGCCATAGAGAGGGCAAGCGTGGCCTGCTCGTTGACCTGGGCGGAAACGACGCCGCGCTCGGCCAGAGCCGCCTTTCTCGTCGCGTCGGCGTCGGCATAACCGGCGCGGGCCTGCGCTTCCGACAGCGACGCTTCGGCCAGTTGCACCGCGGCCTCGGCTGCCGCAACGGCGGCTTCGGCGATCAGGCGCGAGCGTTCGTCAAGCAGGCCAGGCGGTGCCGGCTCGATGACGGCCACCGTCTGCCCGGGAGTGACCGGATCGCCGGCGTGGATATCGATGCGCACCAGTCGGCCAGCAACCGGGGCGGTCACACGATAGACCTCCCTTATGCGCGAAATGCCTTCCTCTTCCACGGTCACGGCGAGGCTGCCGCGCCCGATCACGGCCACCTCCACCGCCACCGGCCGGGGCCACAGGGCCCAGGCCGCACCGGCCAGAATGAGGGCAACGACGGCTATGCTGATGATGCGACCCACCATTTCTATTCCCTCGTCTTGAGCACAGCGATCATGTCGAGACGGTCAATGCGGCGTCGCACGACCAGGCCGGAGAGCCCCGCGGCCGCCATGACCACGGCCGTGGAATAGACAAAGACGTCCAGTTCGAGCACCAGGGGCATGGTGAAGAGTTCGCTCGAGAAGCTGCTCACCATGCCGCGCGCCAAGCCAATCCCAAGCAACCAGCCGATGGGCTGGGCGAGCAGAGTCACCATCGCAATTTCCGATAGCAGCAGCATCGAGACTTCACCGCGGCTGAAGCCGAGCACGCGCAGGCTCGCCATTTCACGCCCCTGCTCGGACAGCGATATGCGCGCGAAATTGTAGACGACACCAAAGGCGATGACCCCGGCCATGGCCAGGAGCACCCCGATCATCACGAACATGTTCTGCGCCATGGTTTCGCGGAAGCGCTCGAGCGCGACCGAGCGGAGGCTGATCATGCCCAATGCCGGTGTCGCCTTGAGCGCGGCGAACAGCTCGGCTTGCTGCCTTTCATCGATCTCGACATTGACGCCCGATATCTGCGGCGAGCGGCCCAGAAGCGTGTCGAGGGCCTCGAGGTCCATATAGGCGGCGAGGCCGAGATAGCCCTCCATCAACCCTGCGACACTGACAGAATATGTCTGCCCGCCGCCATCGAGCGGCCTGATCTCAACGCTGTCACCGAGGCCGACCCTGAGCAGCCGCGCCAGCGATCGACTGATGATGACGCCCTCTTCGGGCAAGACGACGGGCCGGAACCGGTCATCGAGCAGCCGGGTCTGGTCGCTCCCACCCGCATAGGCGGTGAGGCCAATGCGCCGGCTGACCGGCCCCTTGCTGATCTCCACGCCCAGGCTTGCGAAGGGCTCAGCCGCCAGGACGCCCGGAAGCCGAGCGACCTCATAGAGCGCTGCGGCCGGCCTGGAACCGAGGAAGGTGATGGTCCCGTCCTGCCGTTCCGTGCGATTGAACGTATAGTCGACCATGTAGTTGATGGCGCCCACCGACCAGAGCGAGCCGATCAGGATGGCCGTGGCCAGGGCCAGGCCCACCACGCCGCCGGCTGTTCGCCAGGGCCAGTGCAGCAGATGCCGCGAGGCGATGATCCAGCGTTGCGGCACCTCAAGATGGAATGGATTGCGGGCACCCAATATCCGGCGATAGACCGGCGGCGCGGGCGGCATCATGGCGACAGCCGGTGGCAGCCATGCCGCCTGGCGGACGGCGCGCACCGCGCCCAGGACGGACGCACCCATGGTCACCGCGGCCGCAATGACATAGATGGCCGGGTCGCGGCTAAATGTCAGCACCGGGAAGCTGTAGTAGCGCGCATAGAGCACGGTGAGCGCGTTACCGGCCCAGATGCCGAAGCCATAGCCGGCGACAATCCCCAGCACGGCGATCAGCAGCACGAACTCGACATAGTGCCAGGCGATGCTCCAGGAGCCGTAGCCCAGCGCCTTGAGGAGCCCGATCTGCTCCCGCTCAAGGGCGATGAGGCGGGTCAGCGTCATGTTGACCAGAAACGCCGCCACGACGAGAAAAATTGGTGGGAGCACGGCACTCATGCCGCGCAGCTGCGTCAGTTCCGCGTCAAGGAACACATGCGAGGTCTGCTGGCTGCGTCCATAGGCGCCCTGGCCGCCATAGGGGGCAAGCAGGCGATCGAGGCCCGCGATGATGGTGTTCGTGGCAGCGCCGGGTGCCAGCTTGAGGGACACCGTATTGAAGGCACCGGTCAGGTCATAGGTCGCCGCAATGGTGGCTTCGGGCATCCACAGCACCCCGAAACGACCCTCGCTGGGCATGATGTCGCCCGGCGTCATGGCATAGATATAGTCTGGCGCCAGCGCGATGCCGGTGATGGTGACCGAACGGTGCGTGCCGTTCATGACGACATCGAGGCGAGAGCCGGGCACCAGGCCCCGCGCGGTGGCAAAGACCTCGCTCACGACGGCCTCAGTGGTCTGGCCGGCTTCGGGGAGCCGCCCGCTGCGCAAGTGAAGCTGGTTGAGCGGCTGGGGGCCCGCTGGAAGAGAAATCAGGAGCACCGAGGCGGGCTCGGCAAGGCCCTCGACATCGGCGGGGGCGAGCCTGACGATGCGCGCATCCACGACCAGGACGCCGTCCAGCTCACCAATCGCCGGCAGCAGGGATCGGGGCGCGCGGGCCACGCTGGCGAAGACGTCCGCGAAGTTGTTCCGTGCATAGTAGTCGGCCCGGGTCTTTTCGAGGGACTGATACGTGCCCATGCCGATGATCAAGGCCGCCACGCCGGCGGCGATGACCAGGCCAATGGACGCCACCTGGGCCCAGAGGCGGCGCAATTCGCGGATCAGCTTGATGTGCAGCGCGTTCATGGCGCATCACCAGCTTATCGCGGAAGCGGGGAGACGTGTCTGGTTCGTCTCGACCGAAACAATCCGCCCATTGGCGAAATTGACGACGCGGTGGGCGATCTCGCGGATGGCCACATTATGGGTGATGACCAGCGTGGTCGTGTCGAACTCGGCGTTCACCCGAAGCAGCGCCTCAAGGACCACCACGCCGGTTTTGGAATCCAGTGCGCCTGTGGGTTCGTCGCACAACAACAAGTCGGGCCGCTTGGCGATAGCGCGGGCGATGGCAACCCGCTGCTGCTCGCCTCCGGAAAGTTGCGCCGGAAAATGGTCCATCCTGTCCGACAGGCCAACCAGTTCGAGCGCTTCCTCGGGTCGCATGGGCCTGCGCGAAATCTCGGTGACCAGCTTCACGTTCTCGCGGGCCGTCAGGCTGGGGACCAGATTGTAGAACTGGAAGACAAAGCCGACATGGTCGCGGCGGTAGCGCGTCAACGCCGCTTCGCTGGCCTTTGCCAACTGGTGGTCCTGGAACCAGGCTTCGCCCGAGGTCGGCGTATCGAGACCACCAATAAGGTTGAGGAAGGTCGACTTTCCCGAACCGGAGGGCCCAAGGATCACATCGAACTCACCCGCCGACGCAGCGAAATCCACCGCGTCCAGCGCCAACACCTCGACTTCGCCCATCCTGTAGATCTTGGTGAGTTTGCTGGTGCACACAAGCGGCAGTGATGTGGCGGCAGGGACCGCCCCCTCTTCCCCCAAGCTTGCGGCTGCTATCGGTTCGCCATGCATCATGCGGCCATTTTGCTCTGCATTGCGAGCATGACATTGACCATAGTCAATCAAGGGCAATACGGCGGCCGGCGGCTGACTAGGCCCGTGCGCCGATCATTGCCGATCAAGGTCTGCCGAGGCAAAGCGCAGGCTTCCGGTTGGTGACGACAGTCAAGGCGCGGCGCTGGCGCCATGGCCCCGCACATCCGACCGCATGGCGGCCATTGATGTACTAACTGGTGTGTCCGATAACGGACACGGATCAAGCGTGCATGGTGTTGAATATGAGCATAGGCGTAAGCGGACTGAACCACATCACATTAGCTGTGGCTGACGTCGAGCGTTCGCTTGCATTCTACCGTGACGTCCTCGGCTGCGCCGTCCGCGCGGTATGGTCGGAGGGTGCATATTTGGAAGCCGGATCGCTGTGGCTATGCTTGTCTCACGACGAGCATGTGCGGTCGTCGCCTCACCCGGATTACACCCACATCGCGCTTAGCGTTGCTGAAGAATTCTACGATGAACTGAGCTCCCGGGTGTCCGCCGCCAGTACCATATGGAAAGACAATCGGAGCGAAGGTGCCTCGACCTACTTCCTTGACCCGGACGGGCATAAGCTCGAGTTGCATGTCGGTTCACTGCAATCCCGACTGGCCCACTATCGAGAACACCCGGGCAAGGGCGTAGTGATCTTCGAGGACGAACCGACCAAAGGCCAGTAGGTCGTCGATCGGCAGGAAGCCCTGGATCATATTGAAATTTGCGCTCACGGCCGTATCGGGCTCTCCCGCCCGCATTGGCATTGCCGTTCCACGCCGCTAGAGGACACCCGCATCCGGTCGGGCGGGCTTGGCACGCAGGGCTGCGACGACGTCCTGGCTGACAATGCTGCCGAGCAGCTGACCGTCCGGCCCCCGAACGCAGACCGAAGGCGCTCCGCCGGCCAGAAGTTCGATCACGCCGGCAAGTGGGCTCTCGGCCGGCACCACATGCTCCCCCTTGCCGATGGCGGGCGACATCACATCCATCGCCCGCAACACACTGAGCGGGTTCATATGCGCCACGAAATCCTCGACATATTCGTCGGCCGGATTGGCGATGATTTCCTGTGGCGTACCGCATTGAACGATGCGTCCGCCCTCCATCAGCGCGATGCGGTTGCCCAGCTTGAAGGCTTCGTCCAAATCATGGCTCACGAAGATGATCGTGCGCTTGAGCTTGGACTGAAGGTCCAGCAGCTCATCCTGCAGGCGTGCCCGGATCAGCGGGTCGAGCGCCGAAAACGGCTCGTCCATCAAAAGGATCGGCGCCTCAGTGGCAAAGGCGCGGGCAAGGCCCACGCGCTGCTGCATGCCGCCGGAGAGCTGACCCACATTGCGGTCGGCCCAATCGGTCAGACCCACCAGATCGAGCTGCGCGCGCACCTTGGCCTCGCGTTCGCGGCGCGACATGCCGGCCAGCTCCAGGCCCAGTCCGACATTGTCGAGCACTGAGCGCCAGGGCAGCAGGGCGAATTGCTGGAACACCATGGCCACCGACTTGCGCCGCAGGCGCAACAGTTCCTCCTGGCTGCAGGCCGCCGGATTGACCGATTTGCCCTGGTCGATGACCTGCACGGACCCGCGCACCACCGGATTGAGCCCGTTGACCGCGCGCAACAGGGTCGACTTGCCGGAGCCTGACAGACCCATCAGCACCAGGATTTCCCCGGATTTTACGCGTAGCGAGCAATCATGGACGCCCAGGATCTGCTTGGTTTCCTGCTGAATCTCCTGGCGCGACTTGCCCTGGTCCATCAACGGCAAGGCCAATTCAGGATTGGCACCGAAGACGATATTGACCTTGTCGAATATGACCGCGTCTTCCATGTCCTACTCCGAGCGAATGCGCAGCATGCGGTCGAGCACGATGGCCACGACGACGATGATCAGGCCGCTTTCAAAGCCCAGCGCTGTATTGACCGAGTTGAGCGCCCGCACCACCGGCACGCCAAGGCCGTCGGCGCCAACCAGGGCTGCGACCACAACCATGGACAGCGACAGCATGATAGTCTGGTTCAACCCGGCCATGATCTGGGGCATCGAATAGGGCAGCTCCACCTTCCACAGCTTCTGGCGCGCCGTGCCGCCAAAGGCCCCCACGGCCTCAAGCAGCGCCGGCGGTGTCGAGGAAATACCCAGATGCGTCATGCGGATGGGCGCAGGGAGCACAAAAATCATTGTCGCGATCAAGCCCGGAACCATGCCGATGCCGAAAAACACGATGGCCGGGATCAAATAGACGAAGGTCGGCAGCGTCTGCATCAGGTCCAGCACAGGCTGCAGGATCCGGTAGAGCCTGGGACGGTGGGCAGCGGCAATGCCGATCGGCACGCCGATGGCCATGCAGGCAACGCAGGCCGAAATCACCAGGGTCAGGCTTTCCGTGGTCTGTTCCCAATAACCCTGGTTGAGGATGAACAGCATGCCGCCCAGCGTCAGCAGACAGGTGGTCCAGCTGCGTTGCAGCCACCAGGTGATGGCAACGAAGATGGCGACGATCACAAGCGGATGCGGCGTCTGCAACAGCCACAGCAGACCGTCGATCAGAGCCTCGGCGGCATCCGACATGGCGTCGAACACCCCGCGAAAATTGTCGCGCAGCAGGACGAAGAAATCGCTTGCCCAGCGCCCAACCGGAATTTTGTGATCGGTCAGCCAATCCACTCTGCATGTCCCCCGGAAAACAGAACAGCCCGGTCGTTACCGACCGGGCTGCATGGTTCTTAGCTGTCCAGCAGTGCCTGAACTGCGGCGGCGCCGTCGCCGCCATCGATCGTGGTCACCCCTTCGACCCAGCCCAACGCCGTTTCGGGATTGGCCTTGAGCCATTCCAGGGTAGCGTCGGCCGGATCGGCGCCGTCATTGAGGATTTTGCCCATGATCTCGTTCTCCATCGGCAGCGAGAATTTGAGATTGCTCAGCAAGGCGCCGACATTGGGGCATTCGGCGGCGTAGCCCTGACGGGTCACAGTGTCCACGACGCCCTCGCCGCCGAAGAATTCCTCGCCGCCCGGCAGGTATTTGAGCGGGAACTTGGCGTTCATGGGGTGCGGCTCCCAACCCAGGAACACCACGTCCTTGCCGTCACCAACGGCGCGGTCCACCGCGGCGAGCATGCCCTGCTCGGAGCTTTCCACGACCTTGAAGCTGCCAAGCCCGTGGGTATCGGCCTCGACCAGGCTGATCAGATAGCCATTGCCTTCATTGCCGGGCTCGATGCCGTAGATGGTGTGGTCGAGCTCGTCGGCGAACTCGGCGATCTTGGAATAGTCGGTCAGGCCCTTGTCATAGGTATAGGCGGGCACTGCCAGGGTATATTTGGTGCCTTCCAGGTTGGTCGTGACGCGTTCGACTTCACCGCTGTCCAGATAGGGTCCGATGGCGGCCTGCTGGGCCGGCAGCCAGGTGCCCAGGAACACGTCGACGTCATCGCTTTCAAGCGAGGCGTAGGTCACCGGAACCGACAGGACCTTGACGTTCACGTCATAGCCCAGCGCCTCAAGAATGTGCTTGGCGGTGGCGGTCGTCGTCGTGATGTCGGTCCAGCCGACATCGGAGAAGGTGACGGTGTCGCATTCGGCTGCAAAAGCGGTGCCCGCCAGCAGCGACAGCGCGAGGGCGCTGGTCAGAGTGAGGGTGGTCTTTCTCATATTCTGTCGTCTCCTGAGTGCGGGTGTTTGCGGCAAATTCTTTTTCTTGATTGACGGCTCAATCAAAAACGAGACAATCGTAATTGTAAACTCGAAAAGTGTGCAGGCGCAAAGAATGCCAAAAATTGGTGCAGCGACAGTGCGACGGCAGGCGATGGTCGAGGCCGCCATCATCGAGATCGGCGAGGCGGGCAGCCTGGACGTCACCGTCAGCCAGATCGCGCGCCGGGCGGGCATGTCCCCGGCCCTGGCGCATCATTACTTCGGTAGCAAGGACCAGATGTTCCTCGCCGCCATGCGCCATATCCTCAAGCTCTACGGGGATAGCGTCCGACGCCGCATGGCCGAGGCGACAACGCCACTGGGCCGTATCCACGCCATCATCGAGGCCAGTTTTGCTCCTGACCAGTTCGATCGGGAGGTGGTGGCGGCCTGGCTCACATTCTATGTGCGCGCGCTGCAATCAGAGGAGACCAGGCGGCTGCTGCAGCTCTATGCGCGGCGGTTGCACTCAAACCTGGTCTTCAGCCTGCGTGAGCTTGTGGGAGCCGGTTCGGCCCAGGCGATCGCCCAGGGGCTGGCCGCCATGATCGACGGCTTTTACATCCGCCATGCCTTGCAGGATTTCGCCCCGGGCAAGGATGAGGTGCGGGCCATGGTGATCGACTATCTCGAACTCTGCCTTGCGAGGAACGCCCGTGTCTGATCATCCCAACATCTTGATCTTTATGGCCGACCAGCTCAATGGGACCTTGTTTCCCGATGGGCCGGCCGAGTGGCTGCATGCTCCCAATCTGAAGGCGCTGGCGGCGCGCTCGGCGCGCTTTGCCAATGCCTATACCGGCTCGCCGCTCTGCGCGCCGGGCCGGGCCAGCTTCATGTCGGGGCAGTTGCCGCGCCGCACGCGGGTCTATGACAATGCGGCCGAATTCGCCTCCGACATCCCCACCTATGCCCATCATCTGCGGTCTGCCGGCTATGCCACGACCCTTTCGGGCAAGATGCATTTTGTCGGGCCGGACCAGCTGCACGGCTTCGAGGAACGGCTCACCACCGATATCTATCCCGCCGATTTCGGCTGGACGCCGGATTATCGCAAAGCCGGCGAGCGGATCGACTGGTGGTACCACAATCTGGGGTCGGTCAAGGGCGCCGGTGTCGCCGAGATCACCAACCAGCTCGAATATGACGACGAGGTCGCCTTCAATGCGGTGCGCAAGATCTACGATCTGGGCCGCCGCGCCGAGCAGCGGCCCTGGATGCTGACGGTGAGCTTTACCCACCCGCACGATCCCTATGTCGCCCGGCGAAAATACTGGGACCTTTATGAGGATTGCGCGCACCTCTCGCCCGCCACGGCACCCATTGCCTATGAGGAGCAGGACACCCATTCGCAACGCCTGATGGATGCCTGCGATTTCCGCTCCCTCGACATCACCGACGAGGATGTCCGCCGGTCGCGCCGAGCCTATTTCGCCAATATTTCCTATGTTGACGACAAGATCGGTGAGGTGCTCGAGGCCTTGCAGGGCACGCGGCAGGCGGAAAATACGATCGTGGTTTTTGCCTCTGACCATGGCGACATGCTCGGAGAGCGCGGCCTGTGGTTCAAGATGAGCTTTCTTGAAGGCTCCGCGCGCGTTCCGCTGATGATTGCCGCGCCGGGCCTGCCCGCCGGCCGGATCGATGCGCCGGTCAGCACCATGGACCTGACGCCAACCCTTTGTGATCTTGCCGGAATTTCCCTCAATGAGATCGCGCCATGGACCGATGGCGAGTCCCTGGTGCCACTGGCCAACGGTGCCGACCGCACCAGCCCGGTGCGAATGGAATATGCTGCCGAGGGCTCGGTGGCGCCCATGGTGTGCCTCCGCGAGGGGCAGTGGAAATATGTCGAATGCGCCGTTGATCGGGCACAGCTTTTTGATATCGCCAATGATCCCAATGAGTTGACCAACCTGATCGACGATGGGGCATACGCGGACGTGCGAGCGCGGTTTGCCGCAATGGCAGCCCAACACTGGGACCTCGCGGCCTATGACGCCGAGGTCCGGGCGAGCCAGGCGCGGCGGCATGTCGTCTATCCGGCGCTACGCAACGGCGCCTATTTCCCGTGGGATTTCCAGCCCTTGCAGAAGGCCTCGGAGCGCTACATGCGCAATCACATGGACCTCAATGTGCTCGAAGAGAGCAAGCGTTTCCCGAGGGGTGAATGATGCGCGACGTACAGCCACCGGCCAGCCATTTCATCGATGGGCGCTATGTCGAAGACAATGCAGGGCAATCGATCGCGTGCATCTATCCGGCCAGTGGTGAAGTCGTCGCCCGGTTGCATTCAGCGACGCCTCGAATTATCGAACAGGCTCTCGCCTCGGCGGCGCGCGCGCAGAAGGAATGGAGCGCCCTCAAGCCGGTCGTGCGCGGCAGGGTGCTGCGCAAGGCCGCCGACATCATCCGCGCGCGCAATCAGGACCTTTCCGAGATCGAGACGCTCGATACCGGCAAGCCCATCCAGGAGACGCTGGTGGCCGACGCAGCCTCGGGCGCCGACGCACTGGAATATTTTGGTGGCCTCGCCGCGACCATGACCGGCGAGACCGTCCCGCTCGGCAGCGACTTCGTCTATACGATCCGCGAACCGCTGGGTGTGTGCGTCGGCATCGGCGCCTGGAACTACCCCACCCAGATTGCCTGCTGGAAGGCAGCGCCCGCTCTGGCGGCGGGCAATGCCATGATCTTCAAGCCTTCGGAGGTCACCCCGCTGGGCGCGCTGAAGCTGGCGGAAATCCTTGTCGAGGCCGGCGCGCCTCCGGGCCTGTTCAATGTGGTGCAGGGCTATGGCGATGTCGGCGCGGCGCTGATCGGTGATCCACGCGTTGCCAAGGTGTCGCTGACTGGATCGGTGGGCACGGGCAGGAAGGTCTATGCCGCCGCAGCCTCGGGCATGCGCCACGTAACCATGGAACTGGGCGGCAAGAGCCCGCTGATCATCTTCGACGATGCCGACATCGACAGCGCCGTCAGCGCCGCGATCAATGCCAATTTCTATTCGAGCGGGCAGATCTGCTCCAACGGCACGCGCGTCTTTGTGCATGACGCGGTCCGCCCCACCTTTCTCGAACGCCTCGTGTCCCGAACCGCCAAGGCCGTGATCGGCGACCCGCTGGACGAGGCGACGCAGGTCGGCCCGCTGGTGTCGGAGGCGCAGCGCAGCAAGGTGCTGGGCTATATCGAGACCGGCAAGGCCGAGGGAGCAAAACTGTTGATCGGCGGCCGCGTGCCGCCGAACCGGAATGAGGGCTTCTATGTCGAGCCCACTGTCTTTGCCGATGTGACCGACGACATGACCATTGCCCGCGAAGAAATCTTCGGGCCGGTCATGTCGGTGCTCGGCTTCAGTGACGAGGCCGACGCGATCGCCCGCGCCAATGCGACCGATTTCGGCCTCGCAGCGGGTGTCTTCACCGCCGACCTGACCCGAGCCCATCGGGTGATTGGCCAACTTCAGGCGGGCACGTGCTGGATCAACACCTATAATCTGACGCCGGTCGAGGCCCCCTTTGGCGGCGTCAAGCAATCCGGTGTCGGGCGCGAGAATTCCCGCGCCGCGCTCGATCACTACAGCCAGATCAAATCGGTCTATGTCGCCACCGGGCCCGTCGAGGCTGCATTCTAGGATTTCCGCGTCATGGAAGCTGATTTCATCATCATCGGCTCAGGTTCGGCCGGCGGCGCCATGGCGGCCCGTCTCAGCGAAGACGGCCAGCATTCGGTCATCGTGCTCGAATATGGCGGCACCGATATCGGACCGCTGATCCAGATGCCGGCGGCGCTGAGCTATCCGATGAATATGCCGCGCTATGACTGGGGTTTTCGCACCGAGCCCGAGCCGCATCTGGGCGGCCGGATCCTGGGCGTACCACGCGGCAAGGTCATCGGCGGCTCTTCCTCGATCAACGGCATGGTCTATGTGCGCGGCCATGCCGGCGACTATGACTATTGGGCCGAAAGCGGCGCGGCCGGCTGGGGCTATGCCGATGTCGTGCCCTATTTCAAGCGCATGGAAAACTGGCATCCCGGCCCGCATGGCGGCGATCCCGGCCGCCGCGGCCATGCCGGCCCCCTCCATGTGACGCGCGGCAAGCGCGACAATCCCCTGTTCAGCGCCTTTGTCGAGGCCGGCAGGCAGGCCGGGTTCGAGCTTACCGACGACTATAACGGGGAAAAGCAGGAGGGCTTCGGGCCAATGGAGCAGACGGTCTGGAAAGGCCGCCGCTGGTCCGTCGCCAATGCCTATCTCAAGCCCGCATTGAAGCGTCCCAATCTCGACCTGGTCAAATGCCTTGCCCGCAGGATCGTGATCGAAAATGGCCGCGCCGTCGGCGTCGAGATCGAGCGGGGCGGGAAGATCGAGGTGGTCAAGGCCCGGCGCGAGGTGATCGTTGCGGCCTCATCCATCAACTCGCCGAAGCTCCTGATGCTTTCGGGCATCGGCCCGGCCGCACAACTGGCCGAGCACGGTATCCCGGTTGTGGCCGATCGGCCGGGTGTTGGGGCCAATCTGCAGGACCATATGGAGCTCTATATCCAGCAGGCCTCCATCCAGCCCATCACGCTCTACAAATACTGGAACCTCTTCGGCAAAGGGCTGATCGGCGCACAATGGCTGTTCTTCAAGACCGGCCTGGGCGCCTCCAACCAGTTCGAGAGCGCCGCCTTCATCCGCTCAAAAGCTGGGGTCAAATATCCTGATATCCAGTTCCACTTCATCCCCATCGCCGTGCGCTATGACGGGCAGGCTGCCGCCGAGGGGCATAGCTTCCAGGCCCATGTGGGCCCCATGCGTTCGGCCTCGCGCGGGGCGGTGACACTGCGTTCGGCCGACCCCAAAACACCGCCGCGCATCCAGTTCAACTACATGTCCGACCCGCAGGACTGGGCCGATTTCCGCCACTGCATCCGCATAACCCGCGAGATTTTCGGGCAGAAGGCCTTCGACCCCTATCGTGGCAAGGAAATCCTGCCCGGAGATGCCTACCAGACCGACGACGAGCTGGATGACCACATTCGCCGCCACGCCGAAAGCGCCTATCACCCCTGCGGCACCTGCAGGATGGGCCGGGCCGACGACCCCATGGCGGTGGTCGATCCCGAACTGCGCGTCATCGGCGTCGAGGGTCTGCGCGTGGCAGACAGCTCCATCTTCCCGCGCATCACCAATGGCAATCTCAATGCCCCCTCGATCATGGTTGGCGAGAAGGGTGCTGATCATATCCTGGGCAAAGGCATGCTGCCGGCCGACAATGACGTGCCCTGGATCAATCCCAGGTGGGAGACATCGGACCGGTAGACAAACCGCGCACGCCCCAGAGGACGCAATCGGGATCGAGCCGGCCAAGACGGCCTTCCTCGGTAGGGGTGCCTTGGGGCGCCCGATGAATCGCACCGCCTGACGGGCTTGAGAGAAGCAATGGATTTCGCCTATTCCATAACCCCTGCCTATGGAACGGAGAGGAACATGGCCCTCGATCCCAGATTGCTCAGAATCCTTTTGGCGGTCTCGCGCGAGCGTTCGCTTTCCGCCGCCGCTGTGCGCCTCAACATGACGCAGCCCTCGGTCTCCATTGCCATTGCACAATTGGAGGATCGGGTCGGCCGGCAGGTCGTCCTGAGAGATCGCAAGGGCGCCGTCCTCACGTCGACAGGCGAGACTTTGGCCCGGCATGCCCGTGCCATTGAAAACGTCTTGCTTCGTGCCGATCAGGACCTTCGTCACCAGCAGGATAATGTCGACGGACCCTTGGTGATCGGTGGGACGACGGGCGCACTCCTGGCTATTGTGCCCAGGGTGATGGCGTTGCTGCAGGCCGAAGGCCGACCTTTGGATATTGCCCTGCATGACGCGACCGATCAGGACCTGTCCGAACTGCTGCACAGTCATGCTGTGGACTTGGTCTTGTCGTCTGCACCCGCGCAGGCCGGGCCCCACGACGTCGAACAGATACTGCTTTTGCGCGAGCCATTCCTGCTCGTTGCCGGCCCCAAGGCCTCTTTGCCATATCAAGGACTGACCGTCCGGCAGGCGGCCCAGCATCCCTGGGTGCTGCCACTGGCGCAGGGCGCCACGCGCAGCCAGGTCGAGGCCATGTTCCTGAGCGCCGACACCCCGCTTCCGGTCAATGTCGTGCGATGCGACCTGCTGGCGACCATGAAGGAACTTGTACGTCACTCCGCAGCGCTCGCCCTGCTCCCCGCCTCGGTCGTGCAGGCCGACATTGAGGCCGGCTTGCTGTCAACGGCACCGCTGGTCGGCGGTCCACCTCCCCGCCGGCTGGTGGCTCAAAGGCTGCGGAACGTCGAATTGTCGCCAGTTGCCGACCGTTTCCTGCGCTATGCCCAGACCTTGCAGGAACTCTGATCCATAGCTTCCAGCTATGGTGATTAGAAATACTATTATTTCTCTCTAGAGCCTGCTCCGCCGATACTCTGCGCAAAGACGCACCAGAAGGTGCACGCGGAGGTGTTATGGAGCCCCAGTGGGATGTCGCAATTGTCGGAGCCGGACCGGTTGGCGCCTATCTGGCGAACCGTCTCGGGTTCCTGGGTCTACGCACTCTGATCATCGATCGGGAGACGGCACCCTATGCCCTGCCGCGGGCTGTCCATATTGACCACGAAATGGTGCGTCTTTTGGCCGACATCGACCTGGATGGGCAGATGCTGCCTCGGATGCGCGCTGGAGATGGGCACATTCACATCGGCGCCGATCATGGCGTGATACGCTATTTGTCGGTTGCAGGCAGTCCGCGTCCCTACCACTATGCAAATGATTATTTCTTCTATCAGCCTGAGCTCGAAACTGTCCTCCGCGAGGGGCTGAGGCGGTTCGACCACGTCGAGTTGCGGCTTGGTCGCAATTTGGTCGGTTTGGCGCAAGATGACGCTGGTGCCACGCTCACCTTCGCCGATGGCGGCAGGGTTAGCGCCTCATGGGTGATCGGTTGCGACGGTGCCCGCTCGACCGTCCGCAAGCTTGCCGGCATCTGTCTTGACGATCTTCAGTTCGACGAGCCTTGGCTCGTGGTCGACGCCGAGGTTGACGGGCCTATTTCTTACCCACCCCTGACTGGCGTGCCCAGCAACGCCAAACTGCAAAATCTGTCCTTGATGATGTGCGATCCCGCGCGCCCAACCACTGTTGTCCCTGGGCGAGGCAATCACCGCCGCTGGGAATTCATGCTGCTACCGGGGGAGGACGACGTCGCGATGGCCGCGCCGGACCAGGTCGCCAAAATGGTGGCTCCCTGGGTGCAGGGCGTGCCCCATCGGATCATTCGCGCCGCGACATACCGGTTCCATGGGCTCGTGGCAGAGCGTTGGCGTGTCGGGAGGGTGTTCCTGGCAGGCGACAGTGCGCATCAAACCCCGCCCTTCTTCGGTCAGGGCATGTGTCATGGTCTGCGCGATGCCGCCAATCTCGCCTGGAAACTGGCGCTTGTCAGTGAGGCCAAGACGGGGCCGGCATTGCTCGACACCTATCAGCCCGAGCGGGAAGCCCAGGTTCGCCATGTAATAGCGGCGGCCATCAATGCTGGCCGGTATATCTGCGAGCTTGACCCGGACAGAGCCGCTGAACGGGATGTCCGCATCCGTGCGGAACGCGGCATGCGGTCGGCCTCCGAACTCATCGCTCCGATTGCTTCTGCCATCGTTTTTGCAGGTGGCGGCGAGCGATTTATCAATCCGGAGCTGGACAATGGCAAGGCTCTTGATGCGACTACCGGGCGGGGTTGGGTGCTACTCGAAGCGTCCCCAAACGACCTCGACGCCACGGCCCTGTCAGTTCTGGCTACGCTGGGGGCATCCCGCTTCTCAATTGCTGACTTCAAAGACCCGCTGGACCTGCTGTCCAGCTGGTTCGAGGAGCGGGGTGTGACGGCAGCACTGATCCGCCCGGACTTTTACGTCGCTCTGGTAGCGGCATCTTCATCCCAATTGGCCGAACGCCTGTCGGAAATGGCCCATGGCATGGGCCTGTATGGTCCGGCAGCGGGGCGTTCGACGCTCAGAAATACTGGAGCACCGCATGCGATTTGTTAGCTTTCACCATCAGGACAGGCGGAGCTGGGGGCGGTTGGTCGGCGATCGGGTCACCGATCTGAGTGCCTTCGCGCCGGACCTGAAGACAGCCATTGAGCAGGATCTTCTCGGTACTTCGCTCGAAGGGCCAAGCCTCAAGCGCCAGGATGTGCACCTTCTTCCCGTCATACCCAATCCGGGCAAGATCTTGTGTGTCGGTCACAATTATGAAGAACACCGGGTCGAGACCGGTCGCGACCGGACTGACCATCCATCAATTTTCGTTCGCTTTGCCGATACTTTGATCGGCGCCGATGATCCCATCGTGCGGCCCAAGGTCTCCAGCAGTCTTGATTATGAGGCCGAACTGGCCGTGGTGATTGGCAAGGGGGGGCGCCATATCCAGGCCGAGCATGCCATGGAGCATGTGGTTGGATATTCTTGCTTCAATGACGCGTCACTACGCGACTGGCAGTGGCATACCAGGCAGTTCACGCCGGGCAAGAATTTCCCCGCGACGGGCGCTTTCGGCCCGGCCCTGGTGACCCCGGACGAGGTTGGCAACCTCGAAGCGGTTCGGGTCGAATCCTATCTCAATGACCAGCGCATGCAGTCTGCAACGCTGGATCACATGCTGTTCTCTATCCCTGCTGTGATCGCCTATGTGTCCGCCTTCACCCCGCTCAACCCGGGCGATGTCATTGCCACTGGAACGCCAGGTGGCGTGGGCGCCAAGCGCAATCCGCCGGTGTGGATGAAGCCAGGTGACACGGTCGAGGTGCGCATCTCGGGCATTGGCAGCCTGGTCAGTCAAGTGATCCAGGAGGGATAAGATGAGTGGTTCGCCGCGCTTTCCCATCGCTGATCTGGCCAATGTGCATCTGATGGTGCCGGACCTGACCAAGGCTACGCAGTTCTATGTCGACGTTTGGGGGCTGGTCGAGGCGGCGCGCCTCCGGGGCGTGGTCTATTTGCGTGGCTCCGGACGTGACCCCTACCTTGTCGCGCTCCATGAAGGCGACCATGCGGCCGTCATCAGTGTCGGCCTCCGCGCTGATCAGCGCGCGGATCTCGCAGGCCTGCGAGATCGCGTCGAAGCCGCTGGCGCCAGGGTCGAACCCATCGGTCCCGTTACCGATTTCGGCGGTGGGCAGGGTTTTGCGTTTCGCGATCGAGGCAATAGGCGCTTTACCATTGTGCAAGGGGACGAGCTGCTCGCCCCTCTCGATGCAGCGCTGACACCGCGCCGGCTGGCCCATGTGAACATCAATACGGCCGATGTGGAAGCCGAGTTGGACTTCTACCAGCGCGGCCTGGGTTTTGAGATCACGGACCGCACCAATATCATGAGCTTTGTGCGGACCAATGACGATCACCACGTCGTCGTGCTGGCAACCGACACGATAGACACGCTCAACCACATTGCGTTTCTGCAGGATGATCTGGAATCGGTCATGCGCGCATCCGGGCGGATGGTCGATGCGGGCTATCCCGTGGCCTGGGGGCCGGGAAGGCATGGCCCGGGCGACAATGTATTCAACTACTTCATCGATCCGTTCGGCTTTGTCATCGAGCATACCGCCGAGATTCTCAAAGTCGATGACAGTTACAGGGTCGGCGGACCTGCCGATTGGGTCTGGCCCCCGGGGCGGACCGATCAATGGGGTGTTGGCCACATCAAGGGCGACGCCTGCAAAAAGGCCCAAAGGGCAATACCATTCATTCAGGCGTGATCTGGGAGGAATAGATGAACACTGCCGCAATTCGCACCGTGCCGCCGGGCACTTCGGATCCCTATGTTTTGAAGTCCGGGCAGGGGCGCTCGGTCGTGGTTGCCGGTCAGGTTGTGCGTATCCTGGCCGGTGTCGGAGAAACGGCAGCCGGCTACGGCGCGGTGGTGCTGGAATCCACAATCGACAAGCGACCGATCCCCCTCCACTACCACGAAAAGGAGCACGACACCTGGCTCTGTACGCGTGGCCGGTTGCAGATATGGGCCAATGACTCCTGCCGCGTCCTGACCGAAGGGGACTTCGCCTACGTGCAGCCGGGTGACGTGCATGCTTATCAATGCATGTCGCCGCGGACAGAATTTTTCGGCATCGTGGCGCCGGGCGGCTGGGAGGGCTTCTTCGACGATGCAGGCGAGCCCTGGACCTCGTCGGCGCTCCCCGAGCCGACCCATCCCTATGACTTCAGCCGGATGGGACCAGCAATGGGCAAGCATGGGGTGATGCGCGTCGAGAAGGAATATTGTGCACCTGCCAATGGCGACGCCACCGATCGCGTGCTGCCCGGTGGTCCGGCCTCCTATGTCCTGCAATCAGGCTATGGTGACCGTTTCGTGCTCAATGATCACCTGGCAACCACCCTTGTGAGCATGGCGATTACCAGGGACAGACTTGAGATGCGGACTATCGAGGCGGGCAAAGGTGCCTGCATGCCAGCTCTCAGGCATCGGCAGACCCACCTTTCGCTGTTCGTGGTCAATGGCACGCTTGAACTCACACTGGGCGACACCGTCCATGAACTGCGGGATGGTGACTTTGCCAATATTCCGGCAGGAACGGCCTACGGCACGAGAGTCACAAGCGGCCATGCCCGGTGGGTAATGAGCGCTGCCAATGGAGATGGCTTGTCCTATTGGTCGACGCTCGGCGAAAAAACGGAGAGCTTTGCCTTTACTTCTAGCG
Organism: uncultured Devosia sp.; assembly: GCF_913055165.1. Classification (GTDB taxonomy): domain Bacteria; phylum Pseudomonadota; class Alphaproteobacteria; order Rhizobiales; family Devosiaceae; genus Devosia. Next base: position 110,269 of record NZ_CAJXJS010000001.1, on the reverse strand, counting down.
GGCAAAGCGCAAGCGCGCGGGACTTTGCAGGCAGCGATGTAGAAGCCGTGTAGTCGGCAAGCGCCGTGCCGTTCGGTGTCCCCAACCCTTGCCAGACAGGCCGGTCAGGCAAGGGTGGGCTGACAGGGCTGCAGCTACCGATCTGTTTGGATCGCCGAAGCGGCCTTGACGAATTTGTCGATCAACCAGGCCAGGCCGGCATCGCTTTCTCTGGCGCGATTGACCTGCGCGACCATGCGCAGATGGGGCACCTCGCCGCCCAGCTCACAAAACGCGAGCTTGAACCTCTTGCAGAACATCAACGCCTGGCTACGGGGAACGATGGCGATGCGATCAGAGCCCTCGAGCATGAAAGGCAATTGCGAAAACTGCTTCACCGTCAGGCTGGCCTGGTCGATCAGCCTTGCCGTCATCTGCGGGGCAAATCCGCCGCGCATCTTGCGCGGAACACCCATGAGAGCACCAATGATCCTGAAGCTGCGAAGCTCTTCTGGCGTCATGCCTGCCTGCACGGAATGGTTCTCCCGATCGCACAGGACAACGTAGCGATCAGAATATAGCTCAAAAGTCGGCTGGTCAGGCGGCGCAAACTCATAGGGCAGCACGTGCAGGTCCACCTCGCCCGTGTCCAAGACGCTCCATTGGTCTTCGACCAGGGGCACGATATCCAGCCTGATCTTTGGCGCTTCCGCAAATACCGCGTTGAGCGCGCCAGCGATAACAGTATCGGTTACGTGGTCGGACGTGCCGATAACGAAAGTGCGATCAGATGTGCCGGGTTCAAAGGGACGGGCTGCAGTCAGCAGAGCCCCGGCATCGGTGAGCAGTGCCTTTGTCGGCGCTGCCAGCCTCTCGGCGAGGGCGGTCGGAAGCATGCGGTTGCCCGACATCACGAACAGGTCGTCCTTGAAGTACTGGCGTAGACGCTGCAAGGCATTGCTGACCGCGGGCTGAGTGAGATTCAGCTGCCGCGATGTGTAGGTGACGCTTCGATTGTCCATCATGGCCTGGAAAATGACGAGCAGATTCAAATCTAGACCCATGAAACGCATTGGCTGCCATCCTCCGTACTGCCGCCTTGGTATTGATATTCGTGATACCGAGCGATTTCAAAAGAAAATTTGTTTATGCGGCCTAGCTGGGCCAGTGTCTAACGGCCGTTGAGGAGCGGCTTTACGCGGGAGGAGTTGAACTGTGACGCTTATCGTCAGGCGACTTGCCACATTTGCCATTTTTGGTCTGGTGTGGGCTCTCGCGGTGCATTTTGGCAATGTGTCGCCCAATATTCTCCCGCAAATCACGGACGTGGCCTTGGCCACGGTGGAGCTACTCGGACGCGACACCTTTTATATTGCCGTAGCGACTACGGTACGTGATGCAGCCATTGGTCTGGCAATAGCCAGTGTTCTGGGCGTTTCCGCAGGCGTTGCCATCGGAGCAATGCCGGCGCTCGAGCGCTCAACGCGCCTGCTCATCGACTTTGGCCGATCCTTTCCGCAAATCGCGCTCCTCCCCATTTTTCTACTCATCCTGGGTGCCAGCTCCCAGATGAAGGTCACCTTGATCGCGATAGGCTGCTTCTTCCCGATTTTGCTGCAGTCGATCTATGGCGCGCGCAAAATGAACAGCACGCTACAGGATACGGTCAGAGCCTTTCGCCTGCCTTGGCGTATGCGCTTCTTCCGTGTGCTGCTGCCGTCGGCAAGTCCGTTCATCCTGACCGGTTTCAGAATAGCGGTCGTGGTGTCCATTCTTGTCTCGGTGGCGGTGGAAATCACCAGCCCCGTGACGGGTATCGGCAGAGAACTGGCTGAGGCCAGGGACTTCTACGAAACCGACATCGCAATCGCCTACGCAATCTACGCTGGCATCCTTGGTGTTCTTGTCAACGCGGCAGTTGACCAGTTGGAGCGCCGTATCGTGCGCTGGCACCTGTCGGACAAGGAGGCGTGAGAACCATGGCCAGGCGAATTGGCAAGCATTGGTGGATTTACGAGATCGTACAATTCGCCACCTATTTCTGGCTCCCGGTCGTTCTGGTCGCCTTGTGGTGGTTCATTTCGTCGGACAGCCAGTCCTTCTTCATGCCGCCTTTGTCCGAGATCGTTCAGACCTTGCTGAATGACATAGGCAATGGCGAACTGCTGGAGGCCGCGGCATTCAGCATGCGCAATGTCGGCACCGGGCTTTCCGCTGCAATTGTGCTTGGCGTTAGCTTCGGGCTTCTTATTGGCTACAATTCGGTCTTGCGCTCTGCGGTCTGGCCATTGATCGCCTTTCTCCGTGCGATCCCCGGTGTTGCCATCATTCCGATCGTGCTGGTCGCCTTCGGGGTTGGTCCCGGGCCGCAGATCTTCGTGATCGCGCTCGGCTGCGTCTGGCCAATACTGCTCAACACAATCGATGGCGTCCGTGGAATTCAAAGCTCCATAACGGACACTGCCCGCGCGTACAGATTGCCCAGAGCACTGTTCATCCGCCAGGTACTGCTTCCGGCAGCTACGCCGCAGATCATGGCAGGCATCCGGATTTCGCTCGCCGTCAGCTTGACGATCATGGTCGTGAGCGAATTCAGCGCCGGAAACCAAGGGCTGGGCGTCTACATCTCGTCGGGCGTGCAGAGCTTTGCCCCCTCTCAAGTCTGGGCAGGCACAGTGTTCATCGGCTTGATCGGCTATTTGACGAATGTTGCCTTCGTCCTGATCGAGCGCAGGATTCTCGCTTGGTACTTCGAAATTCCGCGTCGGACCGCGACAAAGATCACCTCAATCGCCGGAGCAGAAAATGAACGCGCATAGCACTGTGAACGCGGCACCACCCATGGTTGTTGATGGTGTCAGCAAGTCATATGGGTCTATCGAGGTATTGCGAGGCCTGACCTTGCGTGTCGACCCAGGTGAGATCCTCTGCATCGTTGGACCTTCTGGCGTTGGCAAAACGACTTTGTTGCGCTGCCTGTCGGGGCTGATGCCGCCGACCTCGGGTGAAGTCCGCGTCGCCGACCAGGTCGTAACCGAGCCCCTGCAGGAAATCGGGTTGGTTTTCCAAGACTACCGTGGGTCCCTCATGCCCTGGATGACCACGCTCGAAAATGTCTTGCTGCCGTTGCGGGGCAAAAGGATGAATTTGTCCGATGCGCGGGAACGCTCCTTGTCCTGCCTGGCCAATGTGGGCCTGGCTGGTCATGAGGAAAAGTATCCTTGGGAGCTATCGGGAGGCATGCAGCAGCGTGTCGCGATAGCCCGGGCCTTGGCTTATGACGCTCACATTCTGCTGATGGACGAGCCATTCGGCTCGTTGGATGCGCAGACCCGATTTGACCTGGAAGATCTTGTTCTCGATCTGCGGCGCCGTCTGGGCATCAGTGTCATCGTCGTAACCCACGATATCGATGAGGCGGTCTACTTGGCCGACAGGGTCGTCGTCCTGTCGGGCAAGCCAGCGACGGTGATCGATACCGTGGCGGTGGATTTGGGTCCGGTGCGTGATCAGGTCGCCTCAAAGGGCCTGGCCGAGTTCAGCCGCCTTCGCGGGCGGATACTGAACGAGATCCGGCGCAAAAAGTAGGTTGGAATTTTCAAAAAGGGAGAGAGAAAATGAACATTGGAAAGTCATTTAGGACCGCAATACTTGCCTCAGCGCTATCCGCTGCAGCGATGTGCGCCCCTGTATCGGCCCAGGAGAGTGAGCCGTTAACGATCGCCTATGCGCCTGTTGGTTCTTTTGAGCCGTTTTTTCTCGCCCAGAGAATGGGATGGTTTGAAGAGGCCGGCCTCACCGTGGAACTGGTGGAAGGGTCATCGCCGGATCAGAACATTGCCAGGCTGCTCTCGGGCGAAGTCGATATCGTTGGTACCGGTTCGACGCCGGTCGTTGCTGCCATTGCCGCCGGTGTGCCGATAAAGATCATTTTCGGGAACCAAACACTCGAGCAGGTGCCCACGACGGGTCTCATCACGCGGGCCGACGCGCCGTATCAGTCGATCGGCGACCTTGCTGGTCAGACCGTCGGCGTACAGGGCCTTCAGGGAACCGGCGCTTTCATGATCAAGCGGGCGCTGCGTGCGGCCGGTCTGCCGACTGATGCGGTCAACATTTCGCATATGCCTCCCGAGACCCATATTGAAAACCTCAAGAACGGCAATGTCGAAGCTGCCGTGCCATTTGCGCTGTTCTTCGAACAGGCCAAGAACGATCCAGAGTTGCGCTTGATTGCCGACCCCTACCAGTACGTGGAGGGCATGCCGGGCATCGTCTACGCGTCGAGCGATGCAGCGCTGGCTGAACGCGGTGATGATGTTGCCGCCCTCATCGAAGTTCTCGATCGTGCCTATGCCTATGCGGCAGAGAACACCGATGAAGTGCGAGAGCTAGACAAAGAGCTCACCCGCTTTCCTGAAGATTATCTGGACACGCGGAGCCTGCCGACACCTGGTGTGCTGATCGACCAGGGTCAGCTCGAAGCCCTTGCCAACGACATGGTCGAGTTCGGCTTCATTGATCAGGCGCCGACCTACGAACAGATTATGTGGGAACGCGCCCCACGCTGACAAAAAACGTTGGGCGGCACAGCCGCCCAACCTTCCAAAAAAGGGCGGTCTAATGAGTGAACTGAATTCTGGATCAATGGTCGTGACCCTGCTGGGCACTGGGACCCCGCAGCCTGATATCGAGCGCTTCGGCTCGGCAACTTTGGTGCAGGCGGGTGGCCTCAACCTGCTCTTTGACGCAGGGCGCGGTGCATCATTGCGGCTGACGCAAGTGGGGGTTCCCCTGGGGGCCATTGATGCGGTGTTTCTCACACACTTCCATTCGGACCATACCGCTGGCCTGGCGGACGTCTATTCCTCCGGATACATCCCCGGCCCATTCGGCAAACGCACGAAGGCCTTGCCGGTATATGGGCCGGAAGGGGTCGAGGAACTGACCGATGGCCTGATGATGGCTTTCCGCGGAGATCTTCGCGAGCGGGCAATCAAGGCAATTTCAGAAGAATCTACTCGGCTCGTTCCCAATCAAGTACGCGAAGGGATTGTGTTTGAGGCCAAGGGCGTCACCGTTACGGCTTTCGGAACATATCATCACGATTTTGCGCGGACCTTTGGCTATCGGATCGATTATGCCGGGCGATCGGTCGTTCTATCAGGCGATACAGCAGCGGATCCTCGTGTCGCAGACGCGGCCATGGGCTGCGATGTACTCGTCCATGAGGTGGCGGCTATCGACGCCTCGATGGCGGACAATGACTTCTTCAACAATGTGGTCATGAAGGGGCATACGAGCCCTGAGGAGGCAGCGGCAATTTTCCAGAAAGCCCGCCCCAAGCTCTCAGTGTTCACACATATCGTGCAACTTCCTGGAGGGAACATCGGCCCCTCCGTGGAGAGCATACTGGCCAGGGCCCGGGACCATTTCGACGGAGACTTGATCGCAGGCACGGATTTGATGGTTCTCCACCTCACCCAAGATGGGGTCCATGTCCAGCCGCATGCTCAGGTCGTTGAAGCGATTGCCTGAGACGCGTTGACAATTGTCGGAGAGACGACATGGGCTACGAAACAATTCGTCTGGGCAACAAGGACGATAATGCGCTCCTGGCGAATTTGCACCTGCCAAGTGGTGACGGGCCTTGGCCCATCGTGATCGGTGTTTCGGGGGGCGGATGGGTTCGCGGACATCGCAATGCCCTCTCTGCGTGGGGCGAATGGTTCGCCCGGCACGATATCGCCTTTGCCAGTGTTGATTACCGCAGGGCCCAGGGGCAAGCCGTTTTTCCTGACAATGTCGAGGACGTTGCCATCGGGCTTCGATACTTCAGCGCGCACGGCGGAGAGCACGGGATCGATACAGCGCGTATGGCGGTTCTTGGCGTATCGGCCGGCGCCCACTTGAGTGCCCTGGCCATATTGTCCGACGATTTTGCTGCGCCTCCGGTCACTGCCTTTATTGGTGTCTATGGCGTCTACGATCTGATGGCTCACTGGCAGGCAGATGTCTGGCGCAACGCGGCGCCAAGGCAGGACAAGACCGAGGCCATGATGGGGTGCACCCCTTTCGATGATCCGCTGTTGTTCCACAGTGCGTCGCCCCTGCGGCAGATCACCTACAGCAAGAGCCTGCCGGTGCTCCTGATCTGGGGCGGTTCCGATCGGGAAGTGCTGCCGGAGGAACAGTCGGAAGAATTCTCGCGTGCGCTTGTCCAGGCTCGTTTCCCTGTTCGAACCGTGGAGCTGCGCGATGCAGGGCACCTCTGGTTCTCTGAAGCCGGGCCAGAAGTCGATGGCAGCCATTCAGCGCGCGTGGCGCCAGATATTTTGAGTTTCGTTCGGCGTCAGTTCGAGCCTGTGAGCGGGTGAGGAACCCCGTCTCGCAGCCTGATCCCGGGCAAGCTGCATTCTCGCACGTGGGATACTGAGTTCGAGGTAGGGCCAAACCTGGGGCATGCGCCCTTGGGAGCCCACTTCTTGGCAATCAAATCAAAGGCAGGACAACACATGTTACCCCCTTCCTCATTCACGACCCTGGGCACAGGTGGCGGACCCGGTCTCAATCCGGTTCGGGCGCAGCCCGCTCATCTGTTGATGGCAGGCGACACGCCTGTTCTCATCGATTGCGGAGAGGGGGCCATGACGCAGCTGCGGCGTGTAGGGGTTGAATTCAGGAACGTCGACCACATCGTACTGACGCACCATCACTTTGATCACATCGGCAGTCTTTTTGCCTGTATTGGCCTGAACATGATGGTGCATCGCCGGAAGCCGCTCAATATTTACGGCCCCCCAGGCACGCGGCGGATCTTGGACGGCTTGTTTGCTGCCTGTAGCGTGCCGCAGGAGGTTGGCTTCGGAGCGACGGACAGGCAGCTGCCAAGGCCGGAGGACTTCGTGTCTGTTCACGAACTAACGCCCGGAGATGAAACATCTTTGCCGGGTCTGGTGATGACCAGTTGCGAAAATACGCACTACCGGCCTGAACATGACCTTGGAAAACCAGGACCACTCTCGCTCGCCTTGCGCTTTGACCTTGATGATCGCTCGGTGGTCTTCACGGGCGACACTGGCACATGTCAGGCCGTCGAAGCATTGGCGAAGGATGTCGACCTGCTTGTTGGAGAGATGGTTGACGCCGAATTGGTCCTGGCCCGGGTGCGGAAAATGAACCCCGAGGCCACTGATGATCATGTGGACCGCATTGCCCAGCACATGTTTCAGCATCATTTGACTGCTGAGCAACTCGGCGAAATGGCCGCAAGTGCCGGCGCCAGGAAGCTTGTGGCCGTTCATTTCACCCCAGGCTCGGTTCTTCCGGAAAACGCCCACGAATATCTCGCACGTGTGAAGAGCCGCTACGACGGCGAGGTTCACCTGGCAGCGGACCTGCAGACCTACTAGATGGTGCGGCATCCCGGCCGCCGATCCAGCATCAAATGTGTTCTTCACCAGCGGGCAGCCATATTTGCGCTGCCCGCGCGCGCAGTTTCTGGACCGCCTGCGGCCAGCTGCCAACTGGGCAGACCTCCGCGCCCCCCGCTTGGCTTTGCGGTGCTGGCGTGACAAGTCTTGGTCCAGCAAATGCCATCTGGACCAAGGACAAGTCGCGTGCCCCTGTTACCCACCCCGACACTCACCCATTTCTGTACGCTGGAGGTGGCACTGTCCAAGCCGATGGTCATCGGCGATGTGCACGCTGCCAGCAAACGCGTCATTCCCATCCGCGGCGGCACGGTTTCGGGGCCGAATATTTCCGGCACCATTCTCGACTTCGGCGCCGACTGGCAGCGCGCATTCGACGGCGGGGTGGCCGAGCTGGACGCCCGCTACGCCTTCGAGACCGATGATGGTGCCCTGATCGAGATCGAGAATTTCGGCTTTCGTCATGGTCCGCCGGAGGTCATCGCCCAGCTGGCTGCCGGCGAGGCGGTCGCGCCCGAGAGCTATTACATGCGCACGGCGGCGCGCCTGAGCACCGGGCATCCCAAATATGCGTGGATCAACCGGACCATGTTCGTGGGTACCGGCGCGCGGCTCGAGCGGGCCGTGCAGATCGAGCTTTATGCCGTCGGCTGAGCCCGCGGTATTGGACAAGCCCGGATTGATTGACTAAACCACCCGGCAATTGGCCCGGACGGGGCGGCTTGAGGGGGATTTCGGATGGCGCAGGGTCATGTGCTGATTGCGGGCGGCGGTATCGGCGGGCTGGCCCTGGCGCTGACACTGCATCAGATTGGCGTCCCGTTCACGGTCTTTGAATCGGTCCGGCAATTGGCGCCACTCGGCGTCGGCATCAATATCCAGCCCAATGCGGTGCGCGAGCTGTTCGATCTGGGCCTGGGCGCTGAAGACCTGGACAAGGTCGGCGTGCCCTCGCGCGAATGGGCTCTGGTCGGGCGCAATGGCGCTGACATCTATTCCGAGCCGCGCGGGCTGCTGGCGGGCTATAACTGGCCGCAATATTCGGTGCATCGCGGGCAGCTGCACATGCTGCTCTATCACACGCTTCTGGCCCGCGCCGGTGCGGACAGCATCCAGCTGGGCCAGGAGGTCACCGGCTATCGGCGCAATGCCGATGGCACGGTCGATGCCCATATTCGCGATGCGAACGGGCAAACGCGGACCGTGTCCGGAGGCCTGCTGATCGGTGCCGACGGCATTCACTCCCAGGTGCGCGCCACCATGCATCCCGATCAGCCGCCCATCCATTGGGGTGGCGCGGTGATGTGGCGCGGCACGACGCTGGCCAAACCCATCCGCACCGGCTCGTCTTTTGTGGGCCTGGGCAGCCATCGCCACCGCATCGTCTTCTACCCCATTTCCCCGGTCGATCCGGAGACCGGGCTGGCAGTCACCAACTGGATCGCCGAACTGACCCTGGACAATTCCGAGGGCTGGAAGAGCGCGGGCTGGTTCCGCCGCGTCGAAATTGCCGAGTTCGCGCATCATTTCGCCGACTGGCGCTATGACTGGCTCGACGTTCCCGACCTCTTGGCCCGGGCCGACATTGCCTATGAAAATCCGATGATCGATCGCGATCCGGTCCAGACCTGGCAGGATGGCCCGGTGGCGCTGATGGGCGATGCCGCCCACGCCATGTATCCCACCGGCTCGAACGGAGCCAGCCAGGCCATCATCGATGCCCGCACCCTGGGGGCCATGATGCTTGCCCATGGTGTCAATGCCGATGCCCTGGCCGCCTATGACCAGAAGCTGTGCGGACCGGTGTCCGAGCTGATCCTGCGCAATCGGGGGGCCGGGCCCTTTGGCCTGCTCAACATGGTGGATGAGCGCTGCGGCGGCATCTTTGACGATATCGACGCAATTATCCCCGAGGCCGAGCGCACCGCCTTCATGGCACGCTACAAGGCGGCCGCGGGCTTTGCCATCGAACAGCTCAATACCGCGCCGCCGACAATCCCGGCCGGCGCCCGCATCCGCGAAACCGTTCCCGCCTGATTTCCGGCCGCCTGGCCGACGTCTGCCTTTCCCCCTGCAAAGCCCCGGCCGCCGGGCGGTTTTCGCACGTCAAATGAAAGCTGTTGACTCACCCGTTTAGTGTGCTACATATCTAGCACACTAGATAGGCAAGACACATGGATGATTTTCACGCCAGCCAGCCGATCTTCGTACAGATCCGGCAGCGGCTGATCGAGATGATCCTCCGGCAACAGGTAGCAGAAGGCGAGGCATTGCCCTCGGTGCGCCAGATTGCCGGGGACCTTTCGGTCAATCCGCTGACGGTCACCAGGGCCTTCGAGGCACTGGTCGATATCGGCGTGGTGGAGAAACGCAGGGGACTGGGAATGTTCGTTACCAGCGGGGCGCGGGCGCAATTGCTCGCTCATGAACGCGAGAAATTTCTGAAGGAAGACTGGCCGCGCATCGCGGCGCAGATCAAGGCACTCGATCTCGACCTCCGGGATCTGATCGACACTGACACCAAGCGCGAAGGGCAGACCAAATGAGTGAGCTTTCCGTTTCCGCCGAACCGATCGTTTCCGCGCGGGGGCTGACCAAGTCCTTCGGCCGCAAGCAAATCCTGCACGGGCTGGATTTCGACATCCCCGCCGGGCGCATCTATGGCCTGGTTGGCCATAATGGCGCGGGCAAGACCACCACGCTCAACGCCATGCTCGGCTTGACGTCCTACCAGGGCACCATCCGGGTCCTGGGCGAAGACCCCTTCGCCCATCGCGCCAAGCTGATGGAAAATGTTGCGTTCATCTCGGATGTGGCGAGCCTGCCGCGCTTCCTGCGGGTGCGGGAGTTGTTCGCGCTGCTGACCAATATCCATCCCAATTTTTCCCAGGACAAGGCGCGGCAATTCCTTGAAGGCACCGATATCCGGCCCGAAATGAAGATCCGCACGCTTTCCAAGGGCATGATCGCGCAACTGCACCTGGCGGTCGTCATGGCGATCGACGCCAAGCTGCTGGTGCTCGACGAGCCCACGCTGGGGCTGGACATCACCTATCGCAAGCGCTTCTACCGCCGGCTCTTGGAAGACTACATGACCGAGGAACGGACACTGATCATCACCACCCACCAGGTGGACGAGATCGAGTTCATGCTGTCCGACATCATGTTCATCCGCGATGGCGAAATGATCCTCCATATGCAGATGGAGACGGTCAGCGAGAAGTTCACCCAGCTCGTGGTCGACAGTGCCGAGGCGCAGGCCCAGGCCCGCGACCATGGACCGGTCTATGAGGAAACGCGTTTCGGCCAGACCGTGCTCATCTTCGACGGGGTCGAGCGCGAGAAACTCGAACCTCTGGGGCGGATTTCCACGCCCACCATATCCGATCTCTTCGTGGCCCTGATGCAGCGGCCCACCGCCAATCCGGAGACCGCCCGATGAAGGCTTTCTTCGCTCTGATCCACCGTGAGTTCATCGAGCATCGCGGAGCGTTCCTGATCGCGCCGCTGGTGCTGGTGGGCGTGGTGTTCACCCTGACCCTCCTGGCCTTCAGCGTCGACAGGCTCGACACGCGCTTCTCGGGCCAGTTGATGACCGTCGTGCCTACCTGGGTGTTCGAAGCCGGCTTTGCCGGTCTCTCGGGCGCCTGGCTGGCCTATCTCGGTTTCGTGCTGTTCTTTTATTGCGCCGATGGTTTTGCCGCCGACAAGCGCAACAATGCCATGCTGTTCTGGAAGTCGATGCCGGTTTCCGACTTCAAGGTACTGCTCAGCAAGCTCACCGCGGCGCTGACGATCCTGCCCGGCGCCGTGTTTGCCGTGGCGCTGATCAGCATCCTGCTGATGTTCGGGGTGGCCTATGTCACCGCGATGATCGCGGGCCTCGGCAATGCCAGCCTGTTCGGCGCCATTGCCGGCATTTACGGCCAGATGGCCCTGGTACTCCTGGTTGTGCTGGTCTGCGGACTGCTCTGGTACCTGCCCTATATGGCGCTGGTTGGCGCCATGGGGAGCGTGGTGGGGCGCTGGGCCATTCCGCTGTCGCTGCTCCTCCCCACGGTGGTGTCAGCGCTGGAATGGGTCACGCTGGGCGGCTTGCACCCCTTTGCCACCCGCACCTGGGCCTATCTGGACTATCGGTCGCAACTGCCGGTGTCCACCAATCACCTCGACCGCGTCTTTGAGGGCCAGGAACCCTTCAACGCAACCTTGTTCGTCACCGATTTCCTGCAGAAATTCGACTGGCTGCAGGTCGGCATCGGCGCGGTGTTTGCCCTTGCCGTGCTCTACATCGCCTCCGAATACCGGCGTCGCGCGCCGGCCAACTAAGTCCGTCAAGAAGACGATCCCATGCAAGACCTTGGCCGCCGCGCTCCGCAAAGGAGGCGGCGGTTTTCTCCTGCGCCGCCCCGTGCTAGATGCCTTCGACCCCAAGGAATTGACGCCAGCATGACCCTGCCCCCGATCATCAGTTTCTGGCACGGGCCGCTGAGCTGGCTGGAAATCCTGTGCATCACCTCATTCATGCGGCACGGCCATAGGGTGCTGGTCTATTCCTATGACACCATAGAGAACCTGCCGGATGGGGCCGAATGGCGGGACGCGTCCGAAGTGCTGCCGCGCGAGCGCCTGGTGTTCTACAAGGGCAAGGGCACACCGGGCGTCTTTTCCGATCATTTCCGCTATGCCGTGCTGCGGGCTGGGCTCGGCATCTATGCCGATCTGGACATCTATTGCGTCCGGCCCATTGCGGGGCCGCCGGACTATCTATTTGCCTGGGAGCGGCCCGGTTCGATCAATGGTGCCGTGCTGCATTTGCCCGCCGATGCGCCCTTGCTGACAGATCTGCTGTCCATCTTCGAGGTCGAAAAGCGTCCTTTGTTCGAGCCGCATCTGCCGCTGCTGCGGCGCCTGGAAGTGGCGATCCGGCGCCTGGTTGGCGACCGGGTCACTCCCGAACATATGCAATATGGCGCGACCGGGCCCATGGCCCTGACCCATTTCGTGGCGCGGCACGGCCTCCTCGACACCGTGCGGCCGGCGGCCACTTTCTACCCGGTGCCCTATGAAGGCATTCCCGCCCTCATGAAGGCCGGTTCCAGCCTTGAGGCGGCCATCAGGCCCGAAACACTGGGCATCCATCTCTGGCGCAGCCAGCTTACCGATCGCGGCCGCGCGGGCCTGCCGCTGCCCGAGGCCGGCAGCGCACTGGCGGCCCTGTGCGCCGCCGAAGGGCTCGACCCCGCCTCGGTCGGCTAACGGGCCAGCCGCAGCTTCTTCAACCACCAGCGTTTCCAGCGGTGGCGGGCGAATCGATAGAACAATTCGTTGGTCATGACGTGGCGGTAAAGCCGGGCAAAGGCCACAGTCTGGAAACTGTGGGCGAAGATGCCCCAGGGTTTGCTGGGGCCGGTATAGTGGACAATGGCGGGATCAACGCCGTCATGGGCATGTCGTGCGTCGATGACGTTCCAGCGCCAGGGGAGCTTGAGCCACTGGCCCTTGAACACAAGATTGAGCAGGTCCTGGTCGTAATAGATGCGCTGCATCACCCCGGTGGCAAAGGCCTCTTCCATGCGGCCGATGATGTTCGCCTCGCGCCATTTGCCAATATCGATCAGCACCATGCCGGCATTGAAATAATAATCGGCCGGATCGAAGATATCGCGGTTCAGCCTGAGATCGCGGCGATTGGTGATGAAGGCGCCGATGCTGTCGCGCACGGCGGCGATGGAATTGCCCTGCAGGTCCAGGGCGAATAGTTCGGCCACATCCTCGCGCACCAGCATGTCGCAATCGAGATAGAGTACCCGCTCGACCTCGGGCCCGACGAGGCGGTCGATCATCAGCCGCGCATAGACGATATTGGAGAGCCGCTTGTTCTCGGGCATGCGGCCGGCAATGTCGCGGAACATGTCGGACTGATCGAGATCGTACCAGTGCAGCGTGACCGGGAACTCGGTCGTGATCTGTTCGAGATCGGCGCGATGCGCTGCGGTCAGCGTGCGGTGGCAGAGATGGAAAACCAGGTCTTTTCTGTGATGGGAGAACAGGCACACCGAGCGCATGGTGGCGTAGGCGGGCGCCCAGAAATTGTCGTCAAAGGTCAGCGCGATATGCATGGCCATGGCTAGCGGAGCCCCAGACGCTTCTTCCACCAGGCTTTCCAGCGGTGGCGCGCAAAGCGGTAAAACAGGTCATTGGTCATCACGTGGCGATAGAAGCGCGCATAGGCCGTGGTCCGCCTGATGCCGGCCAGGATGAACCAGGGCTTGGATATCTTGGTGAAATGCAGGATGGCCGGGTTCATCGCCTCGTGGGTGGTGTCGGCATCGATCGTGTTCCAGCGCCAGGGCAGTTCCTGCCAACGTCCGCGAAAGATCATGTTGAGCAGGTCCTGATCGAAATAGAGCCGGCCGAGAATGCCACGCTCTTCGAGGCGGGCAATGTCGGCCCGCAGGTCCAATCCGCGCCACTGCACCAGATCGATCACCATGACGCCGGAATTGAAATAGGGGTCGGCGCCATCGAAGAGGTCGCGATTGCCAGCCATGTCGCGCCCCAGAGAGATGAACGGCGCCAGGGAATCGCGCACGGCCCCCAGTGGCTGGCCGCCCAGGTCGATTTCGTAGAGCTGTTCGATTGGCCAGCGGACCAGAACGTCGCAATCGAGATAGATGACCCGTTCCACATCCCCAGGCAGCAGCTCGGCCAGCATCAGCCGGGCATAGACCACTTTGGGCCAGCGCCCATGTTGCGGCAGCCCGGCGACCAGCGCCTCGAAGGCAGGCAGATCGGCGAGCGGATGGAAGCGCAGGCTGGCGCCAAACTCCGTGCTGATCCGTTCGAGATCGGCCCGGTGCTCCGGGCTGAGCGGCATGTGCAGGAGATGAAAGACGAGGTCCTGGCGGCGCTTTGTCGACAGGCAGATGGATCGCATCACCGCAAAGGCCGGGGCCCAGAAATTGTCGTCAAAGGTCAGGGCAATATGCATGGCCACTGCTTGGTCTCCGCATCGCTCGCCCACGCCCCCGCGGCGCAAGATGCGCCGCTATTTCACGGCATTGGCGGCTGCGTCAACCAAAACGGGCCAGCCGCGGCCTGTGCCCGAGGTGGCTCGGTATAGAATCCGGCATAGGATGTCTCAGGTCACAAAAAAAACTTCAATGATTACAATGAGGCCGCAGCGATAGTCTGGCGCAAGCTCAGATTTTGTGGGCAACAGTCTGGCTGAAACAGCTGTTCTGCAAAACAAAAAAGCCCCCGGGACCTTGCCGGGTCTTCAGGATCTCAGAGCTAATAGTCGCTATCGGATAATGTGCGCAACATCCGCGCGCTCGAAGACGGAGTACCTTCCGCAAGGTAATGGGAGGGCGGAAATTTTCTTTGCCTTGAGTACCTTCATAGTGCCGTTTGTAGACAAGCCGAGCCCATTCGCGATTTCTCCCAAAGTGGCATATTGCGCTTCGAAAGCTCGAACAGTGGAAACGGGTGTCAACTTGAAACCGCGAGCTGTCCGAATACTTGGACGAGGGAGCGCCCCCAGTCGATAGAGGCCAGATAAGACGGCATCGGATACTCGTAACCGCTGAATAGCCCCTAGATTTGTAGACGCCTTCTTCCCTAATTTTGAGGCAAGGAGGCCTACATGGGCAAAGGCAATTTCAGCGACGAGTTCAAGCGTGACGCGGTGCGTCAGATCACCGAGCGAGGATATCCGGTTTCGGAGGTGTCGCAGCGTCTGGGGGTGAGTCCCCACTCGCTCTACGCGTGGCGCAAGAAGTACGCATCGGATGTCGGCAAGGGCGATGAACAGTCCGAGGAGATCCGGCAGCTGAAGCGAGAATTGGCGCGGGTCACCGAGGAGCGCGACATCCTAAAAAAAGCGGCCGCGTACTTCGCCAAGGATGCAAAGTGAGGTACGCGTTCGTTGCCGAGCATCGCCAGCAATTCTGTGTGCGCACCATGTGCCGGTGCCTTTCGATCCATCCCAGCGGCTTCTATGCCTGGCTCAAGAACCCCTTGAGCAAACGGGCCCAGGAAGACATTCGCCAGACCCAACTGATCGAGGAGGCCTGGAAGCAGAGCGGCAGGGTCTATGGCTATCGCAAGCTGCATGACGACCTGCTGGACCAGGGCGAGACCAGTTGCGCCAACCGTATTGCGCGCTTGCCCGACTGGCCGGGATCAAGGCACAGATCGGCTATCGGCGCCGGCCTGGCTCCTATGGTGGCAAGCCATCGGTCGTGGTCGACAACACCCTGGCCCGGCAGTTCGACGTCGATGCACCGGACACCGCCTGGGTGACCGACATCACCTATATCAAGACCATGGAGGGCTTTGCCTATCTGGCCGTGGTCATCGACCTGTTCTCGCGCCGCGTCATCGGCTGGTCGCTACAAAGCCGGCAGACCAGCGAGGTCGTCCTTCAGGCCCTGCACATGGCGGTCTGGCGCCGCAAGCCACAAAATACGGTGTTGGTCCACTCAGACCAGGGCTCTCAGTTCACCAGCATGGACTGGGCCAGCTTCCTGCGGCACCACAATCTGGTTCACTCCATGAGCCGGCGCGGCAACTGCCACGACAATGCGGTGGCCGAGAGCTTCTTTAGTCTGCTCACGCGCGAGAGGATCAGGCGTCGGACCTATCGAACACGGGACGAAGCCCGACAGGATGTGTTCGACTACATCGAGATGTTCTACAATCCGACCCGCAAGCACGTCCGCAACGGCATGCTCTCACCCGTCGAGTTCGAACGGCGACACCAAACCTAACCCCGAAGGTGTCTACAGAACGCGGGGCTATTCACTGCGCGCAAAACCCATGTGCCTCTGACAAGAGCTGCCGCGGTCCGGGCTCCGCCTGCATGCTTTGATGGACCGTTCCGAAGCAGCTACGCGACTTCCAGGTCTGCGACAAATATGCCCTCCACACCTTCCCTGCAGGCCTCAACCAGCATGGCGCCTGCACGGACGTGGTCAGGATGTGCCTCGTAAGCGAGGTGCGCGGGGCGGTCCGCAAAGGTCACGATAAAGCCGTGGCCGTAGCCTTCCGAACGTTGTTCGAAGTCCCGGTTGGGACCTTCGACAAAGTCGATCATGCCAGCCACTTCGCCAACGAGACCCGACAGGAGCATCAAGGCCTCCCGCACAGCGGCCATTTCCGCAGAGGATTTGAGGTTGAGAAAGACGCAGTGCTTGAGCATGGGAGATCCTCGTGGCGATTTGGTCAGAGGTTCCTGACGAAATTATGCGGCCCGGCTCATGCCGGGCCGCTTCTCATTGGGTCAGAGTGCCGAAAGCACGGCGTCGGCAAGCAAGGACGCGCCATCCTCGGGCGACAGGTCGGAATTGAAGAACTCTGTGACAGCGTCGGTTGCTGCACCCACGATATTGGCCGCAGCCGCATGCGTACCCGCAAAGGTCGGGACCGCGGTCCCATCCGCATCGGCAGCGGCAAAGTCGGCGGCCGTCGCCTGTGCGCAGGCATCGAGGGAGGTCATGTCAAGGTCGGTGCGGGCGGGAATTGCCCCCTTGGCCAGATTGAAATCGATCTGGACCTGAGGATCCATGATCGCACTGGCGAGCACATCCTGGCCGAGCTTGCGATCCGCTTCCGGCTGGTCGAAGAAAGACAGCGAGTTGACCAGATAAATGAAGCCGCCGTCGCTGGTGCGCGGCACCGGAATACAGGCAAAGTCCTCGTTGGGCACGAGACCGGCATTGGTGAATTCGCCCTTGGCCCAGTCTCCCATGATCTGCATGGCCGCCTCGCCATTGATGACCATGGCGGTGGCGAGGTTCCAGTCGCGTCCCGGGGCGTTCTCGTCGATCATGCCGCGCAGTGCGGCGAGTTCAGCGAAGACCGCCGTCATCGTCTCGGAGCGAAGCGTGGCCTCGTCGAGATCGACCAGGGCCTTGCGGTAGAAGTCGGCGCCGCCCACACCAAGCGCCACGGCCTCGAACATGTAGGCCTCCTGCCATGCCTGCCCGCCATGGGCGAGCGGAATGACGCCGGCTTCGAGGAAGCGCGGTGCCAGGGCGTTCAGTTCCTCCCAGGTCTTGGGATAATCCGCCCCGATCGCCTCGAAAGCCTCGACGCTGACCCAGAGCATGTCGGTCCGGTGCACATTGGTCGGTGCGGAGACATAGTGACCATCGATCTGCGTGAAGGCCTTGACCGCTTCGGGCAGGACCGAGTCCCAGAGTTCCCGCTCCGCCACTGCATCGACATTGGACAAGAGACCCTCATTGGCCCAGTCGATGATGTTCTGCCCCAGCATCAGCATGGCCGTGGGCGGGTTGCCTGCCGCGATACGCGCCTGCAGCGCGGTCTTGGCCTGGTCGCCGCCGCCACCGGCCACCGGCGCATCCTGCCACGCAACGCCGGCTGCCACGACCTTGTCGCGAATTGTGGCCAGCGCGGCGGCCTCACCACCCGTGGTCCAGAAATGCATCACTTCCACATTCGGGTCGGCCATGGCCGGCGCAGCGGCCATGCCCAGGCCCATGGCCAGCACGCTCACCCCGAGGCCAGCACGAAGCATTTTCGAAGTCATCCTCTATTCTCCTCCTATGTTGCAGTCGTCCGTGGATCGGATCCACGTCCCGGCCCTCACGGTGCCGGATTCCTCGTGGCCGCCATCCCGCTGCGGCCTTGTCTTTCGTCTGGCATCAATTTTGGATCGTTCCAATTTCTGTTCCAACAGATGTGCTTTCGATCGATCCGGCATGTGATGCAGTGGAGCGCCCTAAAGACCGTGCGATGCCTTGACCAGGTCGGCGCCCTTTTCACCGATCATGATGGCCGTCGCATTGGTATTGGCCGAGATCACGGTCGGCATGATCGAGGCGTCGATTACCCGGAGACCGGCAAGGCCGTTGAAGCGCAGTTCACTGTCCACCACGGCGCGCTCGTCGGCGCCCATGCGACAGGTGCCGGCGGGATGGTGGTCGGTCTTGGCGTGGCGGCAGGCATAGTCGAAATAATCCTGGTCGGTCTTCACGTCCGGGCCCGGCAGGCGCTCGGCCTTGACGAAGGGTTTGAGCGCGTCCTGGCGCATGATCTCCTGTGCCAGCTTGAGGCCGCGGATCGACATCTCGCGATCATAAGGATCGGCCCAGTAATTGGGGTCGATCAGCGGCGCTGCCTTGGGGTCGGGGCTGGCAACACGCACCGTGCCGCGTGAGCGGGGCCGCAGATAGGCAGAATTGAGGGTAACGCCGCCCTGTTTCATGGTCTCGACACCGGCCTCGATGCCCGAGCCCAGGCCCAGGTGAAACTGGATATCGGGTGAGCGGGCATGCTTGTCGGCATACCAGAAGCCGCCGGTCTCGAAGAGGCTCGAGGCGACCGGGCCGGAGCGCGTGAGAATGTATTGCAGCCCGGCCAGCGCCGACCAATGCAACTTGGCATAACGGTCATAGGTATGGGGGCCGGTGCACTCGGCGATGACGAAGAGATCGAGATGATCCTGCAGGTTAGACCCAACTTCCGGGTGATCATGGACGACGTCGATGCCGACCTGCGAGAGGTGTTCGGCCGGCCCGATACCGGAGAGCTGCAAGAGCCGCGGCGAGCCGATGGCGCCAGAGGAGAGCAGCACTTCCTTGCCGGCGCCTACCACGCCCTCCCCTGCCAACTCCACGCCAACGGCCCTGCCCCGCTCCACCACGATGCGCAGCACCTGGGCCTCGGTCCGCACAGTCAGGTTAGGACGCTTGCCGCGAAGGGGCGCGAGATAGGCCATGGCGGCCGAAGAGCGGCGCACATGTCGCTGGGTCAGTTGGTAATAGCCCACCCCATCCTGGCTGGCGCCGGTCATGTCGGGATTGCGCGGGATGCCGAGCGCGCCCGCAGCGTCGAAATAGGCCTCGCAGATCGGCAGCGGCGCGGCCGGCTTGCTGACGCCGAGCGGGCCGCCCAGCCCATGGTAGCGGTCGTCAAAAGTGTCATTGTCCTCGGCCTTGCGGAAATAGGGCAGCACGTCCTCATAGCCCCAGCCGACGCAGCCGAGCTGCCGCCACTCGTCATAGTCGAGGGCATTTCCACGCGTGTAGATCTGGGCGTTGATGGACGAGCCACCGCCGATGACCTTGGCCTGGGTATAGCGGATCACCATGCCGTTCATGTGCTTCTGCGGCACGGTATGCCAACC
Organism: uncultured Devosia sp.; assembly: GCF_913055165.1. Classification (GTDB taxonomy): domain Bacteria; phylum Pseudomonadota; class Alphaproteobacteria; order Rhizobiales; family Devosiaceae; genus Devosia. The sequence continues at coordinate 90,700 of NZ_CAJXJS010000001.1, read as the reverse complement.
CCAGCTACCGATGCCCTTGGTCATTTTGGCAAAGCCGGCGGGCAGGTGGTAGAACGGGTGCCAGTCGCGACCGCCGGCCTCGAGCAGCAGCACCCGGACACCCGGATTCTCGCTCAGCCGAGCGGCGAGAACGCAGCCGGCCGAGCCTCCGCCGACGATGATGAAGTCATAATGTTGCGACATGCAACTCTCCTCCAGACCGGCGGAATTGGCGCGCAGCTTGGGGCCAGTAACCGTGCCGTCTTACCGCGGACCCGATCGCAAATGCCCCGGATGTCCTCAAATTTAGAACGTTCCAAATTGCACTAGTCAAGTGCCGCTCCATCGTCAAGAGTAATGTCGTCGCGCCGAGCGGCGACTTCCGGTTGGCTGCCAAACAGACGCAGCCCCAGAGCGCGAATGGTGTCTCGATGCGCCCGCGCGCCAGCCGATTTCAGGACCTCCGCCGAAACGGCCTGCCCCGCCGCGACGGCCTCGGTCTGGCCCAGCTCCTGGCAGCGCGCGGCAAGGTAGCCGGCGTTGAACGCGTCCCCTGCCCCCGTTGTATCGACGATGCCCGATACCGCCGGCGTCGGCAGCCAGTGCTGCTCGCCCGGCGTGGCACAGGTGACCGGGTCGCTGCCGTTCTTCACCACCGTTTCAGCCACGCCTAGGTCTCGGTAACGGCGGACCGTCTGGGTAGGATTGGAATCGCCCCACAGCAGTCGCTCGTCGTCGAAACTGGGCAGCACGATATCGGCGATTGCCACAAAGTCGAGGGTTGCGTTCCGAGCCTTATCGAGGCTGGACCAGAGTGCTGGACGAACATTGGGATCGAAAGATATTCTGGTGCCCGTACGGCGTGCAGTGCTCAGGGTACGAAGAAGTTTCTCCCTGGCGTGGGGTGGTAAGATCGCTACAGTAATGCCGGATATGTGAATCAGGTCAGCGCCGGCCTGATCTTGCTCCAGCTTGGCCGACTTGTTCGCCAGGGATTTTGCGGCGGACTCGCCCCTCCAGTACTGGAAGCTTCGTTCCGTGCCGTTGAGCTCGATCATGTAGAGCCCCATATGCTTGGACTTGTCTCGCCCGACGACCTTGGTGTCGAGACCATCGCGTTTCAGTTCGCTAACGAACCTTTGAGAGGTGGCATCGGTGCCGATCCGCGTGCAGAAACCCACCGAGGCGCGCCCTCCAAGGAGCTGCGCCAGGTGCCAGGCCGTGTTGAACGTGTCGCCGGCAAAGCCCAGCCGATAGAGCCCCTCGCCCGCCGGCGACAGTTCCACCATGGCTTCGCCAATTCCGACAATGCGGAGAATATCACTGTGCATGGATGCGCCCCGTCAGCCAATCGGGCCAATCCCGCTCGAAGAACGACTTTTCGGTTTCGTCGAGGCTGCGATTGGGCCGTGTGCTGATGACCATCGCTGTCCCGTCGAAGCGGACGACGATCTGCTCTTCCCGATGCTCGGGCCACTCCTTGCGGAACCGGTACTGCTCCAGCGGGCCGTGTCTGGTCGATGGCTCGGCTTCACCCAGGGGATCGCAGATGGTGCGCGCACCGCGGCTGCCGCCGCCGTTGCGGATATAGTGATCCAGCGCGGCGAGGACCGCTTCGGATGCCAGTGCCATCTGCTGCCACTGGGCGGCGCGGATTGCCTCGCCAGCATGGGCATAGCCGATGCCATGCCTGGCAATCTCCGCATTGAGCTGGCGTGCCTCGGCGAGTGCGGAGGCCACCCCTGCCGCATCGCAGATGATCCCCGCGTGGTCACTCATCCGCGCCTGGACGCTGGCGCGCACCGACTTGATGGTCAGGGGACTGTCCGGCCGCACGATGTCGTGCAGCGCGGCCATCTCTCGCTCGGCCAGACCCGCCGTCACCGCGCCAGGCGCTATCTTGGCCCTGCCGCCCGCGGCTATGTCTTCAGCGGCCCTTGTACCAAACACCTGGCCGGCGTTGAGCGCGGCCCCGCCCGGGCGGGTAACCCCATGGGTACCGGCGGCTTCACCCACGGCATAGCACCCGGCAAGCGAGCTCCGCCCCCAGATATCGACCAGGATGCCGCCATTCATGTGCTGGTTGTTGACCGCGAATTCGAGCGGCTCGGCGGCGATATCCACCTTGTAGCGGCGGTAGAGTTCGATCGCGAGCGGGTTCATATGCGCCAGCCTCTGGATCGGCAGGTCCTGCGTCGCGCCGGCATTGCCCAGGTAGTGGCGTACGTCGTCGTCGAGCCGTTCCAGCGAGAACGGCTGGTCACCCTCGATCGGCAGCGGATTGCGATTGAAATCCATGAAGACCCGGCGTCCGGCAGCGGATTCCCGGTGGATGGCGAGATCAACCAGGCTCGATCCGAAGTCGAGCATGCGCGTGGCGTGGAACGGCCACTGATAGCCCTTGCGGAAGACGTTGGAGGCCAGTTCCTGTGTCGTCCGGTAGTAGTCGGCGAGGAAGTGGTACTCGACCCCATCGGCGTCGACTGAATAGATGTGCGGCATGGCCTGGACATAGGTGCCCGAGAGGTTCCAGGGAAACCCCTCGCGCCGGGTGCCGATGCCGAACTGGCTTTCGGTGAGGTTGACCAGGTCGATACCAGCTTCCAGCGCCAGGCCCAGCGAACCGAAGCAACCATTGGGGTAGACACTGTCGCGATAGAGTTCGCCCGGCCCGCCGGCCGCCAGCACCAGTATGTTGCACCGGAAGAGGGCCAGGCCCATGGGATTGTCCTGGGACCTGTCGCCTGCCCGCGCCGCCAGCACGCCCGCAACCTGCTTCGCGCCGCCCTTCCCCTCGGTGACGATCCGGGCCGCCGTCGTCTGGTTGTAGATCGGAATGCCCAGCCGGATCGCCTCCTCGGCCAGGACCTTGACCATCAGGCGGGAGGTGCGCGGGCCGCAGCTCGTGGCCCGTCCGACCTCGTCGTGATCGGTCTGGTAGCGCAGGGTTCCGCCGAACCGGTCCTGCGGCAGTGGCAGCCCCAGATATTGCAGTGAGGCCATCATCCGCGCCGATCCCACGGCCTCGACATAGGCGGTGTCTTCATCCATGGCCCCGCCCGCGCGAATGGCCCGTGCCATGGCGCGGAAGTCGTCGCCACGGTCGGCCGTATTGGCGGTGTGCAGCGTCTGCTTGTCCGACCCCGAGCAGGCTGAAGTCCCGCCCCAGGCGCTCTGGCTGATCACCGCGACATCATTGCCCCGCCGCTTGAGTTCCACCGCAGCCCGCAGGCCCGCTGCCCCCGAGCCAACGATCACGCAGCCATAGCGGTAGACTGGCAGCGATTTCCCACCAATGGACACGCGCTCACGCGCGGCCGGCGCGGCCGGCAGCCGCGGCATGTCGACATCCGTCAATTCGTCCAGGATGGACTGGGGAACGTCTATGCTCATCACACACGCTCGCGATCAGGCCGCAGCCGGGATGTCGACCCAGCTTCGGGTCCGCGAGGATTGCATGCAGGCGTCCACGATCTGGCAGATGTGGTGGCCGCTCTCGAAGGTCGGCCAGGCCGGACTGTTGCTGGTGATCGAGCGGATCACCTCGAAGGCCTCGATGATCTTGCTCTCATTGTAGCCCAGGGCAAAGTTCGGCAGCGGCAGGAAGGCGCGATAGGTGGCATTCTCGGTGCCGACGTCGATTTCCCGGAAGCCCTGTCGGCCAGATCTGTCGGCATTGGAATAGAAGCGCAGGCGGTTCACCTCGTCATAGTCATAGGCGAGGCTGCCCTTGGTGCCGTAGATCTCGTAGGTCTGGCGGAACTTGCGGCCCATGGCGATGCGGCTGAAATCGACAATGCCGCTGGCGCCATTGGCGAATTTGACGAGGATATTGGTCGCGTCAGGATTGGTGACCTCGGCCATCTCCTCGGCCCCGGTCAGCTCGCCGCCCCGGCCAAGCTGGCTGCCCGCCACCACCGGCCGCATCCTTGTGCTGATGATGTTGTCGGCGATCAGCGAACTGACCCGGCCGACAAGAAAGTCCATGAAGCTGAAGACATGCGAGCCGGTGTCGCCGACGATGCCGGTCGGGGCCAGCTTGCCATCGGCACGCCACATGAAGGGCGCGGCGGGATCGGCATACATGTCGATATGCTGGCAACCCTTGAACAGCAGGATGTCGCCGATCTCGCCAGACTGGATGATGTCCTTGGCCAGGTCATGCACCGGGTTGCGCGGAAAGGCGTGACCGACTCGGGCGATCAGGCCCTTGGCCCTGGCGATATCGGCCAGTTCGCGCGCCTGAGCGGCGGTATCCGCCAGCGGCTTTTCGCAATAGACGTGCTTGCCAGCGAGCAGGGCCGCCTTGGCGACCTCGTAATGGAGATTGTCGGGGAGGCAAATATCGATGAGGTCGATGTCGGGGTCGGCAATCACGGATTGCCAATTGGTCTCGATCCGCGCGTCCGGGGCGCGAACCTCTGTGTCCTTCAGGAGATCAGGATTGTGCTCGACCAACGCCACCACGCGTGCTGTGCCGTGCGCCGTTCCAAGGAAATGCGGGAACGTGCTGTAGGCCATGGTGTGGACCTTGCCCATCCAGCCCGACGCTCCAAGAACTGCGACGCGAACTTCCTTCAATTCTTCCTCCTGCCCTAAGGCGCAAATCTATGTCCCGGCTTCCGCGTGCCGGGTCTCAATGTCATCCGATCCCGCGCCGCCGCTCGATTGACGGACGATCAGAGATACTTCGGTGCGATGTTCGGGTGGCGGTACCTGCCCCTCTTCGAGCCAGGCCACCACGGTTTCCGCGGTCGAGCGGCCGAAGCGGGCAATGTCGCAGCGGACCGAGCTGAGTGCCGGCCAGCTATGGGCGACCTCCTCGATATCGTCGAAGCCGACGATCCTGAGGTCGCTCCCCACCTGCCGCCCGATTTCGGCACAGCCCGACATCATTCCCAGGGCAACCTGGTCGTTGAAGCAGATGACGGCATCGACGTCGGGATGCTGGTCCGCCAGTGTCCTGGCGATCTCGCGGCCGAAGGTCCGCGTGGCCGAACCGGTAAAGACCAGCGGCTCCATACCCCAGGCCTTGAGCAGGTCGAGATAGCCGGACATGCGCTCGCTGGTGACGCCGCGGCCTTCGAGGCCGCCGACAAAGGCAATGCGCCGGGCGCCGGTCTGCAGCAGGTGTTCGGTGGCCGCGTGGCTGCCGCTGACATAATCGGGCGCCGAAAAGGGGAAGAGGTCGGTACGCGGGTCGACCTTGCGCAGCACCTGCATGGCGGGGATGCCCGCGCGCTGGATCGTGTCAAAGGTCGCCGAATCCTCGCCATAGGCGGGGGAGATGATCAGCGCGGCCACGCCATGCTCGATCATGGCGCCCACCACGTCGGTCTGCAGGTCCGGATCCTCATCGGTATTGGCGATGACTGCCGCATAGCCCCGGCTGGAGAGGGCCATCTGCAGGGACGTCGCGAATTCGGTGAAGAAGGGGTTCCTGAGGTCGTTGATGACCAGTCCGATCAGGTCGGGGTTGGACTTGCGCAGCTTGGCGGCGGACCGATTGTAGACATAGCCGATCTCGGCCATGGCGGCCCGCACCTGCTCTCTTGTGGCGTCCTTGACCAAGGGGCTGTTCTGCAGCACCAGGCTTACGGTGGACTTGGAAACGCCGGCCCGGCGCGCCACGTCGATAATGGTCGGCCTGCGGTCATTATTCGCCATATTCATTGCCCCTTTATCCGCGGCGGTCGATCCGCCGCACAAGCGAGGCGTGAACCATAGCATTCCCGCGTCGGTGCGCAGGCCCGATTCCGGTCAGGGTCACAAGGGATTTGCCGCGCGCTCCTGTCCATCACCACCTCTCAGGCCGCCAGGTCGTGTTGCGCGAGGTGCCGAGCGCTCCGCAGCGCCAGGGCGGCAATGGTCAGCGCCGGGTTGACCGCCGCCGAGGTGGGGAGGACCGAGGCATCGACAATGTAGAGATTGGGGTGATCGAAGCTCCTGCATGTGGTGTCCACCACGGCGGTTCTGGGGTCATTCCCCATGCGGGCGGTGCCGCATTGGTGGCTAGGCGTACGCCGGTCGAACGGACGGGCCAGAACGATCGGAAAGCCGGCCCTGCGCAGCACGTCCTTGAGCTTGCGGACCAAGGCGAGATGCGCTTCCCAGTTCGACCGCTTCCAGTCGAGCCGAACCTGGCCGTCGACGAGTGTGACCCGGCTTTCCGGATTGGGCAGGTCTTCCGACATGGCATAGAGGTCCACCGACCTCCGGGCCACCCAGTCCGCCAGCGGTCCGGGCAGCGGCGAGGACGCGGCCAGGATCGGCCCTGAAATCTTGCCCAGCAGCTGGATATTGCCCAGCGGCGTGTCCCCCTCCCCGCCCCGCTGGTAGAAGTCGTTGATCGTGAGCGTCTTCTGGTAGACGGACGTGTTCTTGCGCAGCGGGTGCAAGGCCAGAACGGCTGAACAATTGTGGTTCATGAAGTTGCGGCCGACCTGGTCGGAGCTGTTGGCGAGGCCGCGGGGGTGGTCATCGTCCGCCGAGGCCAGCAGGAGCGCGACCGACTGCACGGCGCCGGCGCTCAGCACGATGGTGGGTGCAGTGAGCACCTCGCGACGGCACGCTCTTTCGACTTCAACCCCGGTGATCCGTCCCTCCCCATTGGCGATGAGACGGAGGGCGCGGGTGCCGGTAGAAAGCGTGACATTGGGGTGCTTGAGTGCTTCCGCGAGGCCGACGCTTTCAGCGTCGCTCTTGGCCCTCACTGTGTCGGGGAACGCGTCCCAGGGCGTCGCGCCCCGCGCCAGCCAGCGGTCGATGTCGACGCCCAGGGGCAGGCTCGCCGGATGCAGCCCAACCGACTTCAACCGGCGCCGCAGATCGGCAATGCAGGGCTCATCCGGGACAGGCGGGAACGGATACTGCCCGGAATGCGGTGGTTCGCTCGGGTCTTCGGACGTCGTGCCGCGCACGCGATACAGCGCCTCGGCGGCCTGGTAGTCCGCTTCCAGTTCATCATAGGTGATCGGCCATCCGGTCGTGGTCCCGCCGAGGTGATTGATCCTGCCGAAATCTTCGCGCCGGTACCGGATCAGCACCGCGCCGAAGAACTTGGAATTGCCCCCGACCAGGTAGTAGTTGCCGGGATTGAATTGGCGCCCCTCGCCATCCAGCCAGGTTTCCTTGGGACGGAAGTGGCCACGGCCGAATATGGCGCTTGCATCACGAGCCTCCGGGCTATCGCGCAAACGTTCGCCCCGCTCGAGGATCAGTATGGACCTCCCCGTGGGGGCTAGGGCGGCGGCCATGGTGCTGCCGCCGATGCCCGAGCCGATGATGATGACATCCGGGCTCATCAGCGAATGCGCGCCTCGGTCTTGGGGTCGAAGGCCACGGCCTTGTCCATGTTGACGGCAAATTCAAAGCTGTCGCGCGCCGCAACCGAGGCGTCCGCCCGCATGCGGGCAACGACGTCGCGCCCCGAAACCGTCATGGTCACGAACGTGTCCGAACCGGCCGGCTCGGTCACTGTGACGATGTTGGAAAAGCGCTGGATGTTCTGCGACTTGCGATCGGCGCCATCGATGTCGGTAATGGCCTCCGGCCTGATGCCGAGCATGATCTCCTTGCCGTTCCACTCGGCCATGTTGGCCTGGCTGAACTTGAGCGATTGCAGGTGGCCGCGGGCATCGGTGATTTCGGCATAGGGCGCCCCATCCTCGACCCGCACGGTGGCCGGGATGATGTTCATGGCCGGAGATCCCATGAAGGTGGCAACGAACAGGTTGGCCGGCGTGTCGTAGATTTCCTTGGGCGTTCCCAACTGCTGGATATAGCCCTTGTTCATCACGGCGATGCGGGTCGAGAGCGTCAGGGCCTCGATCTGGTCATGGGTCACATAGACGATGGTCGTGCCGAGGTTCTGGTGCAGCTTCTTGATCTCGGTGCGCATGTCGACGCGCAGCTTGGCGTCGAGATTGGAGAGCGGTTCGTCGAAGAGGAAGACGTCGGGATTGCGCACCAGCGCCCGGCCCATGGCCACGCGCTGCCGCTGCCCGCCTGAGAGGGCACCTGGCTTGCGCTCCAGCAGATGATCAATCTGCAGCAGCTTGGCCACGTCGGCCAAGAGGCGCTCGCGCTCCGGCTTGGGCACGCCATGCATTTCGAGACCGAAGGTCATGTTCTGCGCCACGGTCATGTTGGGGTAGAGCGCGTAGCTCTGGAACACCATGGCAATGTTGCGCTTGGACGGGTGCACGCCGTTCATGACGCGGCCACGAATGCTGATATCGCCCTTGGTGATCGGTTCGAGCCCGGCGATCATGTTCATCAGCGTCGATTTTCCGCAGCCCGAGGGCCCGACGAGCACAATGAACTCGCCCTCCTCCACCGAGATATCGACCTCGTGCAGCACCTGCACGGCGCCATAGGCCTTGGAAACGTGCGAGATATCGAGAAAGCCCATGGCCTTATCCTTTCACGGAACCGGCCATCAGGCCGCGGACGAAGAAGCGGCCGGCGACGATGTAGACGAGCAATGTCGGCAGGGCGGCCATGATGGCCCCTGCGAAGTGGACGTTGTACTCGCGAACGCCGGTCGATGAGTTGACCAGGTTATTGAGCGCCACGGTCATCGGCATGGCGTTGAGCCCGGCAAAGGAGGCGCCGAACAGGAAGTCGTTCCAGATATTGGTGAACTGCCAGATGATGGTGACGACGGCGATGGGCCCGGACACCGGCAGCATGATGCGCCAGAAGATGCGGAAGAAGCCGGCGCCATCGATCATTGCCGCACGTACCAGTTCGGTCGGGAACGAGGCGTAGTAGTTGCGGAAATAGAGCGTCGAGAAGCCGATGCCATAGACCACGTGCACCAGAACCAGGCCCTGGGTCGTGCCAGCTATGCCCATCAGCCCCAGCATGCGGGCCATGGGAATGAGCACGATCTGGAACGGGATGAAGCAGGAGAACAGCATCAGCCCGAACAGCAGCGTATCGCCCCGGAACCGCCATTTGGTGAGGATGTAGCCATTGAGCGCACCCATCACGGTCGAGATGGCGACGGCGGGAACGACCATCAGGATCGAATTGAGGAAGTAGGGCCTGAGGCCGGTCGGCGAGACGCCGACCTGCGCCGTGGCCCAGGCGCTGAGCCAGGGCTCGAAGGTCAGTGCCCGCGGCAGGCTCATCATGTCGCCGCCGGTGATTTCGCTCAGCGGCTTGAGCGAATTGGTCAGCATCACGTAGAGCGGCAGCAGGTAGAACAGCGCGAACAGCACCAGGGTCAAATAGATGAAGACCTGGGCGACGCGGCTGGTCTTGACCGCGGTATCTTGACTGACGGCACTCATTCTTTTTTCGCCCCCAGCTCGGAATAAAGGTACGGGATCATGATGGCCGCGACGGTCATGAGCATGATCACCGCGCTGGCGGCGCCGATGCCCATGGAGTTGCGGGTGAAAGTGTAGGAATACATGAAGGTCGCGGGCAGCTCGGTGGCCCGACCGGGGCCGCCACCCGTCAGCGCAATCACCAGGTCATAGGACTTGATGGCCATGTGGAAGAGGATCACGAAGGCCGAGAGGAAGGCCGGGCGCAGCATGGGGATGACGATCCGGCGATAGAGCGCCACATTGGATGCCCCATCGATCTGCGCGGCCTTGAGGATCTCGTTGTCGATGCCCCGGAGGCCCGCCAGGAACATGGCCATGACAAAGCCGGATGTCTGCCAGACGGCGGCGAGCACCAGCGTGTAGATCGCCATGTTGCGATCCTTGATCCAGTTGAATTCGAAACTCGTCCAGCCCCACAGATGCATGGTGTTTTCGAGCCCGAGGCCGGGGTCGAGGAACCACTTCCAGGCCGTGCCGGTGACGATGAACGACAGCGCCATGGGATAGAGGTAGATCGGACGCAACACGCCTTCGCCGCGAATCTTCTGGTCGAGCAGGATCGCCAGCCCGAGGCCGATGACCGTGCAGATCGCGATATAGAGCGTCGCAAAGATCACCAGGTTGACGAGAGCCGTGTTCCACGCCGGCAGGGCGAACAGCCGCCCGAAATTCTCCAGCCCGATGAAATCGAAGCTCGGCAGCATCTTGGAATCGGTCATCGACAGATAGACCGTAAAGGCGATGAAGCCGTAGACGAAGATCAGGACGACGGCCAGCGACGGGGCCAGCACGATTTTCGGTATTAAGTCCTGCAAGCGGGTTCGTAGGTCCGCCTGGCGAGATTGGATAGGCATCGCGCCCTCCCGATCCGTCCCGGCGCTCTTGCCCGGACGCAAATACAGTTCTTGAATAGTCAGCCGGCTCGTTGGGGAGCCAGTTGGGGCCGGACCTGAGCCCGACCCCGCCCGGGAGGGCTTACTGGGCGGCCGCTACCGCAGCCGCGAGCTCCTGAGCCGCCGTTGCGGCATCGTATTCGCCGTTGAAGTGGGCGGTGACGACGTCATAGATGGCGTTCTTGACGGCCGCCGGGTGAGCATGACCCTGGGCTGCCGAGCCGAGCAGCGTGCCGGCTTCGGCAGCGGCTGCGAGTTCGGCCATGCCCTGTTGACCGCAGGCGTCGAGTTCATCGCCGGAAACGTCCGTTCGTGCCGGCACCGAGCCCTTGACCTTATTGAAAGCGATCTGGAATGAGGGAGACATGATCGCCGAAGCCATCTTCTGCTGCGCCGGGCGGAAGCCCTCGTTGACGTTGAACATGGCGAACTGGTCGGCATTGAATGTCACCGTTCCTTCCGAACCGGGCACGCGGAAGCAGAGGAAGTCTGTTCCGGGAACCTTTCCGGCATTCAGGAACTCGCCCTTGGCCCAGTCACCCATGATCTGGAAGGCGGCTTCCTTGTTGATCACCATGGCCGAAGCCAGGTTCCAGTCGCGGCCCGAGAAATTGTCGTCCACGAAACTGCGCAGGGTCTCCATACGCGTGAACGCCTCGACCATTTCCGGAGAGCTGAGCGCTGCGGGATCAAGGTCCATGAAGGCGCGCTTGTAGAGGTCTGTACCGCCGGCCCCGATCACGACAGAGTCGAACATCGTTGCTTCCTGCCAGGGCTGCCCACCATGGGCGAGTCCGACATAACCGGCATCCTTGGCTGCCTGCATCGCCGCCACGAATTCGTCCCAGGTCGTGGGCTGGGCTAGCCCGAGTTCATCCAGGATCGCCTTGTTGGCCCAGACCCAGTTGGTCGAATGGACATTGACCGGGGCCGAGACCCAATGGCCGTCATACTTGGCAAAGCCCTGCAGTGCTGTCGGCACGACAGCATCCCAGCCTTCGGCCGCGGCGACTTCATCGAGGTTGCCGAGCGAACCTTCGGCAGCCCAGTCCAGGATGTCGAAACCCAGCATCTGCACGGCCGTGGGTGGCGAGCCTGCGGTGACGCGGGCACGCAGCACGGTCATGGCGCCTTCGCCACCGCCACCGGCCACGGGCATATCGAGCCAGCCGATGCCCTGGGCCTGCAGGTCCTCCTTGAGGACATTGAGGGCAGCAGCTTCGCCACCCGATGTCCACCAGTGCAGCACTTCCACCTGTTCCTGGGCGATGGCTGCGCCCGAAGTGAGCATCATTGCGGCCGTAACGACCGCGGTTGACATATTAAGACCACGCATTTGGATCCTCCCTGCGCATGCGTCTTCATCCTCCCGCCGACCAATCGATCAGCGGGCATTCACCCAAGGCGCCCGCGTGCGCCCGATGCGCATGACGAGTGATTTCACCTCGAGAAATTCTTCCAGGCCGTAGGACCCGATTTCCCGGCCCTGGCCGCTTTCCTTCACCCCGCCGAAGGTCAGTTCGGGGAAACCGTCCATCCAGGTATTGCTCCAGACCGTCCCGGCCTGGGCCCGGCGCGAGAATTCGAGCACCGTGTGCACGTTCTCGCTCCACACCCCGGCCGAGAGGCCGTAGGCGGCGTCATTGGTAATGGCGATGGCGTCGTCCATCGTCCGGAAGGTCAGCACCGACAGGACGGGACCGAAGACCTCTTCGCGGGCAATGGCCATGTCCGGTGTCACCCCTGTCACCACCGTGGGCTGGTAGAAGTCGCCATTGAGCCCGGGCACCGAGAGGCGCTCGCCACCCAGCCCAAGCCTGGCGCCGGCGGCCACTGCGGCCCTGACATAGCCGTCGATCTTGTCCTGGTGCTGCGGGGTGACGATCGCCCCCACTTGGGTGCGCGGATCGAGCGGATCGCCGAAGGCCACCTGGCGCGAGAGTTCGATCACCCGGGCCGTGAAAGCCTCGGCGATATCCTCGTGCACGATGATGCGGCTGCCCGAATTGCAGCATTCGCCGGCATTGAAATAGACACCGAACACCACCGCATCGGCGGCGCTTTCGAGGTCGGCATCGGGAAAGATCACCTGCGGGTTCTTGCCGCCCAGCTCGAGCGCGACCTTCTTGAGCGTGCCCGATGCCGCCGCCGAGATCGCCTTACCCACGGCGGTGGAGCCGGTGAAGGTGACCATGTCGACCAGGCGGTGCGCGGCCATGGTCGCGCCCACCGGCTGGCCATAGCCAAGCACGATGTTGACGACGCCCGCCGGCAGGCCGGCCTCGTTGAGCAGTTCGCCCAGCATGGCCGTAGTCGATGGGGTCATCTCGGACGGCTTGACCACGCAGGTGCAGCCTGCCGCGAGGGCGAAGGGCAGCTTCTGGCTCAGGATCCAGAACGGGAAGTTCCACGGGGTGATCACCGAGACGACCCCGATCGGCTCCTTGATCACCACCCCGAGGATGTCCTCGCCGAGGGTATTGTGGCTGTCGCCCTTGGTGGTGCGGGCCAGCGCCGCCGCATAGCGCCAGAGATCGGCGGCACCGGAAATTTCGTTGCGGGCCTGGGTGATCGGCTTGCCCGTTTCCAGCGTCTCGATCAGTGCGAAACGGTCGACATTGGCGGCGATCAGGTCGGCCACGCGCAGCAGGACCTCGCCCCGCGCCTTGCCCGAAATCCGGCTCCACACGCCACTATCGAAGGCGGCACGCGCTGCCTTGATCGCAGCCTCGGCTTCGGCCTCGCCGCCCCTCGCACTGCGGCTGACAACAACGCCATGGGACGGCGCGATCCGCTCGAACGTGGCGCCGTCGGCGCTGTCGCGCCACGCGCCATTGATGAAGTGACGCCCGATAAAGGGTTCGGTCGGGAGGCCGGTGCGGGTCGAGGGGATGACGGTCATGTCCATGATTCAGTGCCCCGGAAATTTGGGTTTGCGCTTGTCGCGGAAGGCCTGGACGCCCTCGGCCCGGTCGCCGCTGGCCGCAATGGCGGCGCCCCCCAGCGCCTCGATCATCGCCCCCGTGTCTTCGTCGCGTGCGGCATGGATCATGGTCTTGGCGATCTCGACCGCCCGGGGCGACAGCTCCGCCACGCGCGTCGCCATGGCCTCAGCCACCGCCAGCGGGTCCTCCGCCACGTCGGCAACGAACCCGACCTCGAGGCATCGGTCTGCACCGATCCGCCGGCCAAACAGAGCCATTTCCTTGAGCATTGGTTCCGGCAGCAGCCGTGCGAGGCGGCACGTACCCGACCAGCCCGGCACGATGCCGACACCTGCTTCGGGCAGTGCAATTGTCGCTCCCGGGGCCATGACCCGCACATCGCAGGCCGCTGCCAGTTCCAGCCCGCCGCCGAAAGCGTGCGCGCCGAGCACGGCAATGCTGGGCTTGGCCAGCCGCGCCAACCGGTCGAAGATGCGGTGGCCGCCGCGCACCCAGTCGCGGGCGAATTCGGCCGGCGACAGGCCACCCCAGGCATTGATGTCGGCACCCGAGCAGAAGGCCTTGGCCGGAGCTGCCGTCACTAGCAGGCAGGCGACATCGCGATGGCCTTCGGCCACTTCGAGGTGTGCCGCAAGCTGGGCCAGCATCTCGACCGTGAAGGCGTTGAGCTTGCTAGGATTGTCGAGGCGGATCTCCGCGATCGAGCCGCGAATATCGAGGTGAACCTGGCTCATGGCTGCCACCCCATCAGACCCGTCCCGAACAGCGTAGCCGGCATGGTGATGGCATCGGCGGCGAGGCGCACGCGGCCCTGGCTGGCATCGACGATATGCGCCTGCGGATCGATACCGGGCATGATTTCGGTCGCCACCAAACCGGTCGGGGTGAGGCGCATCACGCAGCGCTCGGTGACGTAAATAATGTCCTGACCCAGTTCGCGTGCCCGGCGACCGGAAAAGGTCACATGCTCGACCGCTTCGACCATCTTGGTGAACTTGCCCGGCCGGTCGATGCGGATGCCGGTCTCGGTCAGGGCAACGTCCGCCCCCGCCTCGAACCAGCCCGAGAACACGATCTTGCGGGCATTGGCGGTGATATCGACAAAGCCGCCGCAGCCAGCCGTCAGGTAGGGCTTCTTGCCCAGCTTGGAGACGTTGACATTCCCCTCCACGTCCACTTCCAGGAAGGAGAGGAAGGACACGTCGAACCCGCCGCCCTGGAAATAGATGAATTGCTGTGGCGAAGGCATGTAGGCATCGGCATTGGCCGCGCAACCGAAGGCGAAATCGGTGAGCGGCATGCCCCCGACGGCGCCCTGTTCGATGGCCCAAGTCACCGCCTTGGGATGCCCTTCCTCAAGCAGGATGCGCGGCACCATGGCGCTGATGCCAAAGCCCAGATTGGCCGTCATGCCGCCCTTGAGTTCCATGGCCGCGCGGCGTGCTATGACCTTTTCGACGCCGTGCTGGGCGAGGCGAAAGCTGCTCCAGGGTCGCATGACCTGCCCGGAAATGGCCGGATCGTAGTCTGTCTCGCAGGTCTGCTTCTGGAGCGCATCGATCACCACCAGATCGACCAGGTGTCCCGGCACGCGCACGTCATGGGGCCGCAGCGATCCCGAGGCGGTCACGCGCTTCACCTGGGCAATGACGAGGCCGCCATTGTTGCGGGTGGCGATGGCCTGTTCGAGCCCGCCGAGATAGGCGCCTTCGTGCTCGTAGGTGAGGTTGCCCCACTCATCGGCCGTCGTGGCCCTGAGGATGCAGACGTCGGGCTGGATATTGGGGAAGTGCAGCCAGCTCTGACCACCAAATTCGACGCGGTGAACGATGGGTGCGGCGGCACCCTTCTCGTTCATGGCACAGCCCTGGCGGACCGGATCGGCGAAAGTATCGAGCCCCACCTGCGTCAGCACGCCGGGGCGCCGGGCGGCCGCCTCGCGGTGCATGTCGAACAGGATGCCCGAAGGCACGTTATAGGCGGCGACGCGATTGTCCTCGATCATCCGCCAGATCTGCGGCATTGGCAGGCTGGATGGCCCCGAGGGGTAGGAGCCGGCAAGGACGCGGGTCAGCAGTCCATCCCTGGCGATGTGGTCGATGCCCTTGACCCCATACATGTCGCCTGCGGCAATCGGGTGCAGGGTCGTCAGGTTGCGCGGATGGCCCTCGGCCTCGAAACGCGCGCCGATGGCCTCGAGCACCAGATCGGGACAACCCAGCGAGGAGGACGATGAAACCGTCACCACGCAGTCGTCAGAAATCCGGGCAGCCGCTTCCGCGGCGCTGACAATCTTGGTCATCGCTGTCTCTGTTGTTCTCGATGCGCAGGACACCGACAGCTCGCCGGTGACGCAGCTCAGCGGACGAACTACTCATCGGTCCACTGCATTCCAAAACCAGTTTTGGAACGTTCCTATTTACTAACGAATGGCATCAGTGGTCGTCAAGCGGATATTTGGAACGATCCATAATTTATCGGGAAAGGTGAGCTACCCGCCGTCCCAGAGTTGGCCGTTGGGGACCGAACCGGTGGGGACTATTCCAGCGGAGCAAGATCCGACCAGCAGGTATGAGGATGGAAACACAAAGGAGCTAATGTCCGATATGGGGCGCACTCCGGACCCATGTTGAATCAAATGAATCGGAGCTTAAGGCATTTGCGGACACAGAGACGGTCCTCATCATCACGAGATCGCTCAAGGTGGGTCGTTATTCGGGTTTGTGACATGGCTTGTTTCATCGCCGTTGGCAGTTCTTCGGGCAATCTTCACCGAGTCCCCTACATAGCCTGAGGGATCCATCAGTTGCCTCATTTCATCACCGGTGATGCCAATTTCTCCGGCCCGCTCCTGCAGGACCATCGAAAACGCTCGCCCCTCCGACAGGGCACCCTGGGCGGCTTCGTAGAGCAGATGGTGGGCGGCGTGGCGGCCTATCCTGGGTGCCAGCCGCATCATGATCGCTTCGGAGTTGATCAGTCCGCCGGTGATCGCCAGGTTCCTTTCCATGGCGGCCCCGTCGACCACCAGTCCGTCGGAAACTGCGGCCAGCCCAGCCACTGCAGATGCGGCGAGAATGGCGATCTCGGGCAGCGTGACGTCCGTGACATTGGTCGAGGAAGAATCTCCCTCATCCATCCGCACGAGCCCTTCGAGGCATAGTGGCATGCGAGCCCGAACAAGCCGGCAGAGACTGACAATGCGCAGGCAGGTCGAGGGGTTGCGCTTCTGGGCCATGGTCGAGCTGCCGACCTTGCCGTGATGGAAGGCTTCGCGCACCTCGCCAATCTCGGTCCGTTGAAGAAAGACGATGTCCTGGGCGACGCGCTCGAGGCCGCCTATCAGCACGCCCAGGCTCGACACATAGTCTGCCACGCGGTCATAGCTCGAGCGAATGGCGAGGCCCGCGGGTTTCAATCCGAGCACCTGCGCTAGGCGAGCCTCGACGTCGCGCCCCATGCCATCAAGCGCAGCGCCGGTCCCGATGGCGCCGCCGAGCGAGGCCACGAAAGAGCCGTCAAACCGCTCCGCGAGCCGCGCCCTGCCGCGCTCCAGTTCGTCGACCCAGCCGGCAACCTTGAAGCCAAAGGTCATCGGCAAGGCATGCTGCCCGTGTGTCCGGCCCGCCTGCAGCGTTGTTGCATGGGCGCCTGCCAGCGCCCGGAGCCGGGCTATTGCCTTGTCCAATGTATCCAGGATCAGATCGTGGGTCCGTCGCATCTGCAGCGAGACGGCCGTGTCGAAGATGTTCTGCGTGGTGGCACCAAGGTGGATGAAGCCGGCGGCAGGTTCGCCACACAGGACTTCAAACTGCTTGAGCACTGGCACGAAGGGATGCTGAGCGTGGCGGATGTCCCGGTCCAGACACGCCAGATCGAAAAGCTCCGCCTTTGCATTGTCCTTGATGGCCCTGGCACATTCCGAAGGCACGAGGCCAAGCTGCGCTTCGGCCTCTGCGAGGCCCGCCTCGACATCAAGCCAAGCCTGCAAGGTGGATGTATCGCTCCAAATGTCCAACGCCGCGCTGTCGAACCAGCTGCGGGTGATGAAGGAGTCGAAAGCCCCGACTGCCATGCTCTTGCCCCTAGAGCCGAAGGCCGCTGGCGGCGTCGAACAGGGAAGCCGTGGCGGGATCGAAAGCCATCCCGATCGTGTCGCCAGGCTTAACGCCAGGCTTTCCCTGAACAAGAACGGCGATCTGCTGACCGGCCACGTCGCACCAAATGATGGATTCGGCGCCCAGCATCTCGGTGAGATCGACCGTGGCTCGAACCTTGGCCGAGGCGTGGTCCGCGTCCACGATCGTGAGCAATTCGGGCCGGATCCCCAGTTCCACGGCGCTGGCCTGCGTGGGGTACTTCTCGAAATCGTAGCCTTCGAGCGAGAAGCCGAACGCCTCCGCCTTAAACATCGGCACGCCCTGCTGCTCAACCAGCAGCTCACCCCCGATGAAATTCATCCGGGGGGTCCCGATGAACCCGGCCACATAGCGATTGCGGGGCCGATCATAGATGTCCTCGGGAGAACCGAGCTGCTGGATGATCCCATCCTTCATCACGGCGATCCGGTCGGCCAGCGTCAGAGCCTCCACCTGGTCATGGGTCACGTAGATCATGGTATTGCCCACGCTGCGATGCAGGCGCTTGATCTCCACCCTGAGTTCCGCGCGCAGCTTGGCATCAAGGTTCGACAGCGGCTCGTCGAACATGAAGACCTTGGCCTCGCGGACCAGCGCCCGGCCGATCGCGACACGCTGGCGCTGACCGCCCGACAACTGGGCCGGGCGACGGTCCAGCAGTTCGGTAATCTGGAGGAACCGCGCAACCTCTTCGACGCGCTTGTTGCGCTCGGCCTTGGGTACGCGATTGACACGGAGCGAAAACCCGAGATTGCCGCGTACCGACATCTTGGGATAGAGCGCGTAACTCTGGAACACCATGGCCAGACCCCGCTTGCTCGGGTCTTCATGGGTGACATCCCTGTCCTCAATCGAAATGGTCCCACCCGATGGCTCGATGAGCCCCGCTATGGTGTTGAGCAACGTGGATTTGCCGCACCCTGACGAACCGAGAAGGACCAGGAACTCGCCCGACTTGATGTCGATATCAAGGTTCTTGAGAACAGCATGCTCACCGAAGCGAACTTCGAGATTTTTGACGGATACTGATGACATTGCCCTATCCTTTGACTGCGCCGGCGGCGATGCCGCGCACGAACCAGCGGCCGGAAATGAAGTAGAGGACGAGCGGCACCAAGGCCGTGAGGATGGTGGCCGCCATGTCCACGTTGTATTCGCGCTCGCCGAACTGCGAGTTGACGATATTGTTCAGTTGCACGGTCATGGGCAGGTTTTCCCGCCCGGCGAAAATCAGACCGAGAACAAAGTCATTCCAGATCCCGGTCACCTGCCAGATCACCGCCACAATCATGATGGGCGTCGACATGGGCAGCATGATCGCGAAGAACACCCACCAGAAGCCAGCCCCATCCATGCGCGCTGCCTTGAAGATCTCTTCGGGTATCGAGACAAAGTAGTTGCGGAATATGAGGGTCATGACGGGCATGCCGAAGATCACATGGACGGCGATAATCGCAGCCAGGGTGCCGAACGTGCCCGACCAGGCGAACAGCTGAACCAGTGGATAGACGTAGACCTGGTGCGGAATGAATGCGCCAGTCATCAAGAGGCCAAAAGCAATACCGGCCCAGCGGAAGTTCCAATGCGCCAAGGCGTAACCGTTGACGGCGCCCAACAGGACCGAAAGGATGACGCTCGGGATCAGGATGCGGACCGAGTTCCAGAAGCCGACGCTGATCCCGTCGCAGGCCACTCCGGTACAGGCCGCTGACCAGGCTTTGACCCATGCGCCGAGATCGGGCGCTGAGGGCAGGCTGAAGATGGAGCCGCTGCGGATTTCCTCCATCGTCTTGAAGGAGGTCATCAGCATGATGAAGAGCGGCATCGCAAAGAACAGGGCGCAGACCAGAAGGAATGCATAGGTTCCGATGCGCGCGGGCGAAACAGTCTTCCACGGGCGCCGTTCACTAATCGACATGGCGTTCATCCTTTTGCTGCGGCGGCGCGCGCATACAGAACCGGCGCGGCGACGGCCATGACCATCATCAGCATCACGGTTGCGGCGGCCGCGGCACGCCCGACGCTGCTGCGCTCAAACAGGTAGTCCATCACAAATTTCGCCGGCACCTCGGTGGCGATGCCTGGCCCACCTTTGGTCATCGCCACGACGATGTCGTAGGACTTGATCGCATGAGTGGAGAGCAGCACCGCACAGGTGACAAAGACCGGCACCAGGATCGGCGTGACGACGTGCAGGTACATCCGCCAGGCCGGAACGGCGTCGATGCGGGCGGCTTTCCAGATTTCCGTATCGACCCCACGCAGCCCGGCCAGAAGAAGCGCCATGACGAAGCCCGCTCCATGCCAGATGCCGGCGATGATCACCGCATACATGGCCATGTCGGGTCGAACGATCCAGTCGAAGGTAAAGCCAGTCAGGCCCAGGCCACGGACAAAATCCTGGATGCCCTCTGTCGGACTCATGATCCATTGCCACACCAGGCCGGTCACGATGAACGACATCGCATGGGGATAAAGGAAGATGGTTCGCAGGGCATTTTCCGCCCGAACCTTCTGGTCAATGAATATCGCCATCAGATAGCCCAGCGCCAGGCAGCCGCCGATATAGCCAGCCCCGAAGACGAGCATGTTCACGAGCGACGTGGTCCAGCGGGAACTGCGGAAGAGGGCTACATACTGCTCGAGGCCCACGAACTCGTAGATGGGCAAAGAGCGTGATGGGGTGAGGGAAATCCCAATGGTCCACAAAATGCTGCCGACATAGACGGTAGCGACAATGGCGAACATGGGCAGCAGCGCGACCTGGGCGGACCTGATCTTCATAGACAATCTCCATGGCTGGCCCACCGGCATCCCAAAATGCCGATGGGCTGTCGTCCAGAACCGGTCAGCCGTTCAGGACGATCTCGGTGTAGCGGGCGATCGCGGTCTCAATGTCGAGAGACGGATCATTCCAGAACTGGGAGATGAGATCCTGGATTTCTCCTGCCACCGAGGAAGGCTGCAACATGGTGAGCCTGGGCACATTGGTGTCGCTGATTTGAAGGGCCGCACTGCCCTTTTCGGCGCAGACGTCGGTCCCGGTCATGTCAACATCGGCACGTGGCGGTATCGATCCCTTGGCCGCATTGAAATTGCGCAGCGTCGTATTGTCCGCGAGCGTCTCGATCAGCAGTTGCTGCGCCTTGATGGCATCGTCATCGCTGAGCTTGGGGAAGACGAAGACGTCGCCGCCGATCTGCAATACCCCGTCGGGAAGGATGCATCCGTAGTCGACGCCCGCGGTCTGGCCGGCCGCTGCGAACTCGGCCTTGGCCCAATCGCCCAGCGACGTGAACCCCGCCTCGCCGGTGATGACCATGTTCGTCGCGGCGTTCCAGGTGCGACCTGGAGACCCGACGTCGACATAGTCACGAAGGCGAGCATAGGTCTCGAAGGCCTGACGAAGCTCGGCGCTGGCGAACGCCTCCGGCGCCTGGTGCTGGTACAATCCATACCAGAGGTTTGCTCCGCCTATATCGAGCAGGATGGATTCGAAGAGCGACAGCTCATATGACGGCGTTCCCGACAGAGCCAACGGCACCTTGCCAGCGCTCTTGAGTTTGTCGAGCGCCACAAACATATCCTCGCCCCAGCCGGCGGGAACCTCTGCACCGACCTCTTCCAGAAGCTTGGCATTGAACCAGATCCAGTTGCGTCCATGAATATTCATGGGCATTGCGAAGACTTTGCCGTCGATCTGTGCCGAGGCAAGCAGCGCCTGAGGCACCGTTTGATCCCAATTTCCCTCCTGGGCCACCGCCGAGATGTCGGTCAGAAGCCCCTGGGCAGCAAGGTCCTCGAACTCGCGGCCGGAATTGAACTGGCTAGCCTCCGGAGGGTCGCCGGCAACGATGCGCGTGAATGAGGCCTGACGCGCTGCCGAAGCTCCAGCGATCGCATTGTCGACCCAGGTGCCGCCAGATGCCTCGAATGCGTCAGCCAGAACGCGGGCGGCCTTGGATTCTCCTTCCGAAGTCCACCAGTGAATGACCTCGGCCTCTTGCGCGAGTGCCGGAGCGACACCTGCCAAGAGTCCCAGAAGTGGTAGCGTAGCTCTAAAGCGCATGATTTCCTCCCTGCTGCGCAACATACAATACAATATGTATGACACATATTGCACGACTTGCAGGCGGACGCAAGTTCGTTCTGCGGGGATTGTGAAAGTGAATGCGTATTGTATTGTATGGGCATGAAGACGGATTTGGCACGCCTGGAAGCTTTTCTCGAAGACATGGCCCGAAAGGCATCACCTGGGGACCGGCTGCCCACCGTTCGCTCGCTCATGTCGCAATTCTCTCTGTCTCAGACCGCGGTGCAGAAAGTCACCGAGCGGTTGAAGGCGGAGGGCCGCATATCGGCGGAGACAGGCAGAGGCACCTTCTTCGTCGGCGGGGTCGACAGGGTTGATCGGTCCGAGGGCCCGGACACAGCTGTACGCGGGTCAGAAGGCCGGTCCTTCCTCCTGCTCCGCAGGTCAACCAGCATAAGGCGCGGACGAGCGGTGCTTGAGCTATTGCAGGACAAGCTGCAGGCGGCAGGACACAGTGTGGTAGAAGTGTCTTACACCGACAGCCGCGACGGATTGCGCGTGCTGCGAAATCTGCCTGGCTTTGACGGTTGCATACTCCAGTCCTCGTTCGAAACGATCAGCATCGAGATGCTCCAGGCGATAAAGCTCAAGACCAGCGCCATTGTCGTGGATGGGGCCGTGTTGGCGGGGACAGAGGTCGACGCGGTGGGGGTGGAGTGGGGTACATCCATCGGCCGGGCGATTGCGAACTTGCAGAGCCGCGGGCACGAGCGGATCGGCTTGGTCACGACGTCCCATTTTTTGCTCGCCACCGAACTGGGCAAGATTCGCTTTTTGGAGCTCTGTGACGGGGAAGCAGGCCGATTGCTGGAAATCCCGGCCTGGCCACACGAAAAATACCTGGAGCTCGCCATAGAAAGGATCGCTGCGTCTCGAAACGCTGACAGCTCCTTGCCTTGGACTGCGCTCATTGTCTGGGGTGTCGAAAGCGGGCTCCGTTTCCGCGAGGGATTGGCAGCCCACGGGATCGAAATTCCGCGTGACCTGTCGGTCATCCTGTTGGGCCGCACGGACCTGTCAAACGAGCACGCAAACTTCTTCGAAGTCATCGGGCCAAGCGTGACGCAGCAGGCCCAGTCTATGCTTGACGTCCTGTTGGAGCGCCTTGGCAACCCTGGACGACCATATCGCACCACATATCTGGCTGTCACAAGCCAGGAGGGGCGCTCCGTCGGGACCTGCGTTCCGCCGAAGCCGTAGGCGGGCCCAGTCGGTCTACAAAGCAGTAAGCCTAACAGCGATTGCTCTATTGAGATGGGAGCCCAGAAGAACGCGGATTTCTGGGATGAATGTGGAGAGAAGGACTCTCAAGAGTTCTGAAACCTCGGGGCTTTCGGCAGGATAACCTCAAAAGCTATGTGCATGATGCACCCAGAAGGACTGTGAACGGGCCCTCGCCGCCAAGGAGTTCTGAAGGATCATCGCAATCTGGTCGCCACCGATAGTGCTCGTCGGCTCGGTTCGGATTGAGGTCTTGGCGCAAGCGGCCGCCGGCGCAAGCGCCGTGCGCATGCGCCTGCGCCTGCGCCTGCGCCAAGACCTCAAGACTTTACGCATTGGTGCGACCCTGGAGGGCAGTTGCCAGAGAGTTGAATCGCCGAATCACAAAACTGTTGATTTGTACGCATAACGCAGACAAAATGCCGATGTTATGACGTTATCACGTCCACTGACTAAGGGAACGGCGCGTGGCGCTGCAAGGGAAGGATTGATCTCGATGATGAAGTTTGTCTTAGCGGCCGGCTTGGCCGCGCTTTCAACAACGGCCTGGGCACAATCGTGGGACATGCCGACCCCATATGGGGACACTGTCTTTCACACGATCAACATCAGGACTTTCGCCGACGAAGTCCGCGAGGCAACTGGCGGCAAGGTCGACATCACGGTTCATTCGGCGGGATCGCTGTTCCCGCATGGCGAGATCAAGAATGCCGTGCGGTCGGGGCAGGTCCCGATCGGCGAGTTCTTCATGTCGCAGTTGGTCAACGAAGACGCGGCCTATGGCCTCGACAGCCAGCCCTTCCTCGCGACCAGCTACCAAGACGCGACACGACTCTGGAACGCCCAGAAACCGGTGATTACCGAGCTTCTTGCGGAACAAGGTCTCATTCCTCTCTTCTCAGTCGCCTGGCCTCCACAGGGGCTTTACACCAACAAGGAGATCGCCTCGGTCGACGATCTGAAAGGCTTGCGCTTCCGTGCCTATAACGCTGCTCTGGAAGAGTTTGCCGCTCTCGCTGGCGCTGCTCCGATCCAGGTCGAGGCCGCCGACATCCCGCAGGCCTTTGCCACCGGCCAGGTCGAGTCCATGATGACGTCACCCTCGACCGGCGTTTCCTCGACGGCCTGGGATTTCACCAGCCACTACACGCCGGTAAATGCGTGGGTGCCCAAGAACCTCGTGGTCATCAATCAGTCGGTATTCGACGCACTGGACCAGGACAGCAAGGACGCGATCATGGCTGCCGCAGCAGCTGCGGAACAGCGAGGCTGGGCCATGTCCGAGGAAGAGACGGGGACACAAACTTCGTTGCTAGCAGATAACGGCATGACCATCTATCCGCCCAGCGACGAACTGATCACTGGCCTGCGCCTGATCGGCGAGGAGATGCTGGTCAACCTGCAAGCCAACGGCTCGGAAGCGACGCTCCGCGTACTGGAAGAATTCAAGAAATAATCTACGACTGGGAGCGGGTCGATGAGGGATCGGCCCGCTCTCGAACTGGGGAGGATTCGGGCATGCGTAGATCTCTTGATTCACTTTATCAATCAGCAGGCTGGCTGTCGGCATTCTGCATTTTGGCGATCAGCCTTCTCATTAGCGCGCAGGTGCTTCTCAATGTTGGCGTGCGACTAAGTTTGCCCATTCCCGCGAGTATCCCGTCCTACGGTGACTTCGCGGGGTATCTGCTTGCTGCTTCAACTTTCCTGGCATTGGCATACACCTTTCGGTCGGGCGGTCACATTCGTGTATCGATCGTGACGGCCAATTTGCCCAAGCGAATTCGTTGGATCGTCGAGTTACTCGTCTTGGCGGCCGCGGCAGCCGTAATCGGCTATGCACTGTTCTTTCTGATCGATTTGGTGCGGAGCAGCATCCGGTTCAACGATGTCTCCTCCGGGCGGGTTTCCATCCCACTGTGGATACCCCAAACGGTAATGTGCATCGGCGTAGCCCTGCTTGAGATAGCAGTCCTGGACACACTGGTTCAGACATTCCGAAGCAAGCAGCCCGTCATAGCCAGCGGCGAGGAGATGTGAGATGGGCGAACTCGGCATTGCTGTTGCTCTTCTCGGCGTACTTCTGCTGTTGCTGGGATCGGGTGTCTGGGTCGCGCTTTCGTTGTTTGGCGTCGGCCTCTTTGCTCTCACCGCCTTCACCAACGTCAAAGTTGGCCTCAACCTTGCGACCGTCATGTACGGACATTCGCATTCTTACGCCCTGACTGCCCTGCCGCTCTTCATCCTTATGGGCGAGATACTGGTTCGATCTCGATTGAGCCAGGACATGTTCCGCGGTCTCGCGCCATGGCTGGGCCGACTTCCCGGCCGCCTCTTGCATGTGAATGTCCTGGGTTGCGGAATATTCGCTGCCGTATCCGGATCTTCAGCTGCAACGGCGGCAACGATTGGCAAAATGTCGATCCCCGAGCTCAAGCAACGGGGCTATCCTGAGTCACTCATTCTGGGGTCATTGGCGGGGTCGGCTACCCTTGGCCTTTTGATTCCGCCCTCGATTATTCTCATCGTCTATGGCGTGGCTACCGAGCAGTCCATTGCACGCCTCTTTATCGCCGGCGTGCTTCCAGGGCTGATGCTGGTGCTGATTTTTTCGGGTTACATCGCCATCAGGGCGCTGGCCAATCCAGGAATAATCCCTGCGGAAGAAGACAGGATGTCGTTCCGGGACAAGGTCAAAGCATCGAGATCCCTCATCCCGGTCTCGCTGCTCATCATATGCGTGATCGGTTCGATATATTCGGGGATCGCATCCCCGACCGATGCGGCAGGGGTGGGAGTGCTGTTGTCAGTGGGTCTTGCTGCCGCCACCGGATCGTTCGGGCGCAAGCAATTTCTCGAAGCGCTGCTATCAGCCGCCCGTACATCTTGCATGATCGCCTTCATACTACTGGGGGCGGCATTCCTGACCTCAGCCATGGGGTTCACGGGGTTGCCACGGAATCTCGCTGCCTGGATCGCCGGCATGGACCTGTCGCCCTATGTCTTGCTCGCTGCCTTGACCGCCTTCTTCATCTTGCTTGGCATGTTTCTAGACGGGATTTCCGTTGTGGTACTGACTACGTCAATCGTCATGCCGATGGTGCTGGCGGTAGGAATCGACCCAATCTGGTTCGGTATCTATCTGGTTCTGGTAGTTGAGATGAGTCAGATCACGCCCCCAGTTGGATTCAACCTGTTCGTTATCCAGGGGATGACCGGCCACAACATCGTACGTATCGCAAGCGCCGCACTTCCGTTCTTCCTGCTGCTGCTGCTTGCCGTGCTGACGATTACGGTCTTTCCACAGATCGTGACGGCTCTCCCCGACATGATGGCTCGTCAGCCTGCCTAGTCACGTGCAGGGCGGTGGCCTGCTGCCCTGCAAGTCCCGGTATTGCTAGCGAACAACGGCTATAGCGATGCCGCTGACCGTGTGCCCTGGTCATACTGTCCCGACAGCGTTCGCATGTGGGCAGCGATGGCGGAAAGCGTCTCGGCCGGCACCTGGGCGGAAAGAACCGACTTCACGAGGAGTTCTTCGCGAATGGCAGCGTATCGCTCACACACTGCGCGCCCGGCAGGGGTAATGCTGACGAGCTTCTCTTTGCCTCTGCGTCCGCTTTGTATCAAGCCGAGACGCTGCAGTTTCTTCAGCGCGTAGGCCACGATGTGGGTGTCTTCGATATTCAGCATCAGAGAGATGTCGGCCATGGTTTTGGCCTTATCGCGATGATTGATGTTGTGCAGAACCAGGACGTCCACGGCCGAAAGGTCGGGCACGCCCGCCGCAGCCATGCAGCGCACCATCCACCGACTGAAGGCATTGTGCAGCATGATCATGCCGAACTCGAGTTCCGACAGCGCTGGCAGGGCGCCGCGAGCGAGGTGACCGGACGAAACGATTGGCCCTACTCCTTGCCAGATCTCTGACAGTTCCGGGGGAACGGTTGGTGGTTCCACGATCTTGGGCATGGGAGCCTCCTCCACTCTCTTGACGGGATAAGCGCATTCGCCGTCAGCCATAACCGCAGTCAAACTACCCGTCCACCAAAAATCTATTGACGATGTAACATCGATAATTTATCGATATTATGTCATTAAGAATGGGGACGAAGAGATGGGCCGCGCTTGGGACTTTTGGATCGATCGCGGCGGCACCTTTACCGACGTCATTGGTCGCGACCCTCAGGGCAACCTTCATGCACGGAAGTTGCTGTCCGAGAATGGCGAGGCGTATCGGGATGCCGCCGTTGCGGGAATTCGCGCCCTTCTCGCCCTGGAGCCAGGGCAGCCAATCCCTCCCGGTACTGTAGGTGATGTCCGCATGGGCACGACCGTGGCGACCAATGCTCTGCTCGAGCGCAAGGGTGAGCCAACTGCGTTGATCACCACGCATGGCTTCCGCGACGCACTTGAGATCGGCTATCAGGCACGGCCCGATATCTTCGCTCAGGAAATCATCAAGCCGGAACTGCTCTATAGCCGCGTGATCGAGCTGAACGAGCGAATCCTCAATGACGGAACGGTTGAACGGGCCCTCGATGAGGTCGAAGTTGCCGAAAAACTGCAACGGCTCTGGGCGGAGGGTTTTCGTTCGGTCGCCATCGTGCTGATGCATGGCTACCGTCACTTCGCTCACGAGCAAGCGGTTGCCAGGCTGGCGCGCGCTTTGGGATTTCCGCAGGTTTCGGTGAGCCATGAAGTGTCACCGCTCATCAAATTCGTTAGCAGGGGCGACACGACGGTTGTCGACGCCTACCTGTCGCCCATCCTCAAGCGCTATGTTGACCAGGTGTCCGAAGAACTCGATCTGGACCGCTCGGGCGCTCGCCTGATGTTCATGATGTCCTCCGGCGGGCTGACTTCCGCCGATCGCTTCCAAGGCAGAGATGCAATACTGTCCGGCCCAGCGGGCGGTGTGGTCGCGCTTGCCCAGACTGCAATTGAAGCTGGTTATTCGAGCACCATAGGATTCGATATGGGCGGAACGTCTACGGACGTCGCCCATTTCGATGGCGACTACGAGCGTGCCTTCGAAACCGAGGTCGCCGGTGTTCGGATGCGTGCGCCCATGATGCAGATACATACCGTCGCCGCGGGCGGCGGGTCGATCCTGCACTTTGATGGTTCACGGTTCCGGGTCGGACCCGATTCCGCCGGAGCCAATCCCGGACCCAAATGCTACCGGAGAGGCGGCCCTCTGACTGTGACGGATGCCAACGTCATGGTTGGTAAACTGCGGCCTGAGCTGTTTCCGCCGATCTTCGGCCCCCTCCAGAACCAGCCCCTCGATGCCGGGGCTGTGACGGCGGCTTTTGCCGAACTCGCCCAACAGATCGGGGATGGACGTACCCCCGAGCAGGTCGCCGATGGTTTTCTCGCCATCGCGGTGGCAAACATGGCTGAGGCCGTCAAGTCGATCTCGATTGCTCGCGGCTATGACGTAACCAAGTATGTGCTGAACGCGTTCGGCGGGGCGAGCGGCCAGCATGCCTGCCTCGTTGCCGACGCACTGGGTATGAGCACGGTTCTGGTGCATCCCTATTCCGGGCTGCTGTCGGCATACGGCATGGGGCTGGCAGACCTGCGCTCCATCCGTCAGGCAACGGTGGACCTGGAACTGGATGGCAGCGTCATTGCCGAAGTGGACACCATTTCACGGCGTATTGGCCGGGAGGCGGTAGGGGAACTTCTTGATCAGCACGTCGATCTCGAAGAGATGAAGGTCAATGGTACGGTTCACCTCAGGTATCATGGGACCGACACCACGGTGGAAGTTCCGCTGTTTTCTAGCCCCGCTATCGCTTTCGGGCAGGATTGGGCGAGCGGCACCGACACACACACGCTGCAGGAAAGTTTCGAGCGCAGCCACCGTGCGCGGTTTGGGTTCGTCGATCCTGGCAAAATGCTGGTGGTTGAATCGCTGTCGGTAGAGGCGATCGGTACCGGCTCGCGACCCGAAGTCTGCACGGTACAGCCGACAGCCGCCCGGCTCCCGGAGGCCGACCAGCGCACGAGGTTCTATTCGAACGGCGAGTGGCATGAGGCCGGCATTTACCGGCGCGAACACCTCCGATCAGGACATGTGGTGCACGGCCCGGCGGCAATCATCGAGCCGAACCAGACGGTCGTGGTAGAGGCGGGTTGGACAGCCAAAATTACGCCCCAGAACAACTTGGAACTGAAGCGCCTTGTCCCAATTCGGCGGACCAAGGCGCTGGGGACCGATGTCGACCCCGTCATGCTGGAAATCTTCAACAATCTCTTCATGTCCGTCGCCAACCAGATGGGGGTGACCCTTCAGAACACGGCATATTCGGTCAATATCAAGGAGCGGCTGGACTTTTCCTGCGCCCTCTTCGACAGCAGCGGCGCCTTGGTGGCCAACGCACCCCATGTGCCGGTGCATCTGGGGTCCATGGACCGTTCGGTCGAAGCCATCATAAAAAGTGGCCAGCACTTCTCTCCGGGGGACGTCTTTGCCATCAACGCCCCGTACAACGGCGGCACCCACTTGCCGGACATTACAGTCTGCACGCCGGTTTTCGACGCCAGCAACGAGCGCATTCTGTTCTGGACCGCATCGCGGGGGCACCATGCCGATATCGGGGGCACAGCCCCTGGCTCCATGTCCCCTGACGCGCGAACGATCGAGATGGAGGGCGTCTATATTGATACTTTCAAGCTCGTCGACAAAGGGCGGTTTCGTACGGAGGAGCTGAGTCGTCTGCTGACAGACGCGGAATACCCCGTCCGCAACCTCGAGCAGAATATTGCCGACCTCAAGGCCCAGGTGGCCGCGAACAAGAAGGGCGCCGACGAGCTGACGAGGATGATCGAGCAGTTCGGCCTGCCTGCGGTGGAAGCCTATATGGGCCATGTGCAGGACAATGCCGAAGAATGCGTCCGTCGCGCCATCGAGAAGCTGTCGGATGGGACGTTCACATATCCAATGGATCAGGGCTGCCAAATCCAGGTCAAAGTGACGGTGAATCACAAGGCCCGCGAAGCTATTGTGGATTTCTCCGGCACATCTGGTCAGCAGCCTGACAATTTCAACGCGCCGGAACCGATTACGCGTGCAGCGGTCCTTTATGCGTTCCGCGTGATCGTCGCCGACGCAATCCCCATAAATGCCGGGTGCCTGAGACCAATCAAGGTCATCATCCCCGAGGGGAGCATGCTGTCCCCACGCTGGCCCGCCGCAGTGGTAGCGGGGAATGTGGAAGTCAGCCAGGCCGTGACCAACTGCCTGTTTGGTGCACTGGGAACCATGGCGTCCGCCCAGGGCACGATGAATAATCTCACTTTCGGCAACGACGACCACCAGTACTACGAAACCATCTGCTCAGGATCTCCGGCAGGCCCGGGCTTCCACGGTGTCGCTGGCGTGCAGACCCACATGACAAACTCGCGTCTCACCGACCCGGAGGTGCTCGAAAGCCGGTTTCCTGTCGTCCTCGAAGACTTCCACATTCGCCGTGGTTCTGGCGGCGCTGGCCAGTGGCGAAGTGGGGATGGCACCAGCCGCACCATCCGTTTCCGGGAGCCGATGAACTGCGCCATCCTGTCAGGACACCGGTTGGTGCAGCCGTTCGGTCTCAAGGGCGGGCGGCCAGGCGAAATGGGCCGCAACACCATCCGTCGTCACGACGGAAGCCAGGAGGACCTGCCTGGCTGCACCAAGACAACATTGGGGACTGGCGACGCCATCACAATCTCTACCCCGACCGGCGGTGGCTATGGCACAGTACCCAGCGAGGCGTAGTAGAACCGCACGTTAGCTATCACTGCCGACCGACAGGCCATTGCATGGCGGTACACACGGCCCGGCCCGGTATTGGACACGGTGTATTTCCAATTACGCCGGCCATGCACCAACCGCTTTTGGGGAGCCGTGCGAGCGCGGCGGACGGCGGGAAAGGGGCGCGTCTCCGCCAGTCTGCAGTCGACCCCATTTCGGTCATGTGGCCAGATTGGATTTTTGCCGAAGAGTGGACATCCGATACCGCGCAAGCGAGTCAAAGCTATTTTGCCGCTAACTCGGACGATACGATCTCAACACGTGGCTCATCGTCAACCAGTGGCTCGAAGCACGCTTTCAGAACTTCAAAAGCGTTCGGCGCAATGAAGAGATCCACCTGAGCGCGGTTCCGTTTATCCACGCGTTTCCACGCGAGCGAGAAGCGCCCTGAAGCTCGGGCATTCCAGATGCGAGGGGGCGGGGCAGTGGGCGATGTGACGGAGCGTGTCGCTGAGTGCTTGCAGTTCTGCGATCTGACGGTCGATGGCGTCGGCCTTGTCGGTAAAGGCTGATCGTTGCAGGTCCGGCAAACCGTCGCGGCCGAACATGGCGCCGATTTCGTCCAGTGAGAATCCGGCGTTCTTGCCGAGAAGGATCAGCTTGAGCTGCAGCAGCACTTCGGGCGGGAATTGCCGGCGTAAGCCGTGGCGGGCGACCGAGCGGATCAGGCCGGCCTCCTCGTAATAGCGTAGGGCCGAGGGCTTTATGCCGCTGCGGGCGGCGACCTCCCCAATATCTAGAAACTTCATGCTTGACCTCAAGTTAACTTGAAGTGGCAGCTTCGGCCACCACTACCCTGTTTGCAAGAGGCAACCATGAACCCTAGGAACCCAGGCGAAACCGCATCGCGACCGACATTGATCATTCTGATGCTGGCCGCCGTCGTCGGCCTGGCGTCGCTGGCCACCAGCATCGCCAATATCACGCTGCCCGCACTGAGCGAGGATTTCAGCGCCCCTTTCGCCCAAGTGCAGGGCGTCATCGCTGCTTATCTCGCGGCGCTGACGCTGTCAGTGCTGCTGGCCGGACGACTGGGTGACAGGTTCGGTATGAAGCCGATGCTGATGCTGGGTGTAAGCCTCTTTGCCGTGGCCTCCCTCGCCAGCAGCCTCGCCCCGAACCTCTCTTTGCTGGTTGCGGCCAGAGTCGTGCAGGGCATTGGCGCCGCCCTGATGATGACGTTGACTTTGGCGCTGATGCGCCAGAATGCGGGTGAGACGCACCTCGGGCGGGCAATGGGCCTGCTCGGCACCGTCTCGGCCGTTGGCACGGCGCTTGGGCCGTCATTGGGCGGGGTGCTGTTGCCTGTCTGGGGCTGGCGCGGTCCTTTCGGCATTCTGGTGCCGTTGGCTCTGCTTGCGCTCGTGCTGGCTTGGGTGGCACTGCCTAGAGATGGGTCCACGCGAAATGTCTCTACCCCAAAGGGGCGCACCGAGCTGAACAGACGGTTGATGGTGACGCTGGTGTCCAACGTCCTTGTCGCCGCCGTGATGATGACGACTCTGGTCGTCGGTCCCTTCTATCTCGGCTCAGGGCTGGGGCTCGATGCGAGGGCGGTCGGCTTGGTCATGACGCTCGGCCCCGCAATCTCCATTGCCAGCGGCATCCCGTCGGGGCGTCTCGTCGATGCCTTGGGCAGCGCGAGCGTGATCGTTATTGGCGCTGTCTTGCTGGCGGCAGGGACATTCCTGCTCGCACTCCTGCCCGACATGGCTGGCGCAACCAACTACATGATTGGCATTTTTGTCCTGACGCCCGGCTACCAGCTCTTCCAGGCGGCGAACAATACATCCGCCATGGGCGATGTTCCCAACGAGCGTCGGGGCACGGTATCGGGCTGGCTGAACCTGTCGCGCAATACTGGCCTGATCGCTGGTGCCGTGGTCATGGGCGCGATCTTTGCCCTCGCTACAGGAACGTCGGCACTCGCCCAGGCGGAGCCCGGCGCCATCGCTTCAGGCATGCGACTGACCTTTTCATTGGCCGGCCTGATGATGCTCATGGTTGTCGCCATGAGCATCGGTCGACGCGGATCGCGTGGCGGCGAGTTATAATGGCCCTTGGCCACCGATGGTCGGCAGGGGCAGGCCGGCCAGAGGCAGGTTTGGGACACAACCCATTGAAAGCTGACCGTCCGCAAGCCACCCCGTTCTCGACGTTACCAGGACCAGAGCGGACCGACCGCTTACGGGAAATCGAAATGGCCGCCTGAACGGCAGGAATGGGGCGCCCACCTGCCCGGCGGGTTATGGAAGCCCCCTGCCCCACAATTCTCCACGCCAGCGCCTTAAGCGGGGCCGCTTGCGGACCGTCCGGTTCTGGAGCGGAATGCTGCAACAGCTGACTCTCCATTGCCGATGATCGAGGGACTTTCCCGAAGTCAGGCCACGTCCTTAAGGGATTGGACTGATCAGAACGGACACCTCAGCTTATCGACGATCTACAATTTGTCCCGCGAACCTAAAGAACAGCTTGCGTCAGCAGATGGGTTTCCCCACCAGGCTCTACAACCGGACCGCCCGTCGCAGTGGGGACCTTTCACGGCGCGATTCCGCCGATGCAGGCATATTTGAGCTCAGTGAACTCGATGATGCCGTGCGAGGAGCCCTCACGGGAATTGCCACTTTCCTTGACGCCGCCGAACGGCGCCAGTTCGGTCGAGATCAGGCCGGTATTGACACCGACCATGCCGTATTCCAGGCGCTCAAGGACCCTGAAGATACGGTTGACATTCGTGGAATAGAAATAGGCCGCGAGTCCGGTTTCTGTGTCGTTGGCGGCAGCGATGACCTGGTCTTCCTCGTCAAAGCGAAAGACCGGCGCCAGCGGACCGAAGGTTTCCTCTTTCGCCAGCGTCATGTCGGCGCTGGCCCCCGCCAGTAGGGTCGGTTCGAAGAACGTCCCGCCCAGGGCGTGGCGCTGCCCGCCAACACGCAAGCTGGCCCCCTTGCTCACGGCGTCCGCGATATGTGCCTCGACCTTCTGCACGGCCTCTTCGGTAATGAGCGGCCCCTGTTGCACCCCTTCGGCAAAGCCGTCGCCGACTTTGAGCTGTGCGATGCGGGCGGCCAGCTTGTCGACAAAGGCGTCATAGATGCCAGCCTGGGCATAGATGCGGTTCGTGCAGACGCAGGTCTGCCCCATGTTCCGGAATTTCGACTGCATGGCGCCGTCCACGGCAGCGTCCAGGTCAGCGTCGTCAAAGACGATGAACGGCGCGTTGCCGCCCAGTTCGAGCGCTACCTTTTTTACTGTGCTGGATGCCTGGCGCATCAGGATCTTGCCGACCTCAGTCGATCCGGTGAACCCGACAAGGCGCACCTTGGGGTGACTCGTGAGCACGCCGCCGATGGCGATGGCATCTCCGGTGATGACGTTGACTGTACCCGCGGGAAAGCCGGCCCGCTGCGCCAGCTCAGCCAGCGCCAGGGCGGTCAGCGGCGTCTCCGGCGCGGGCTTGACCACGACGGTACAGCCCGCGGCGAGCGCCGGCGCAATTTTGCGGGTGATCATGGCCGCTGGGAAATTCCAGGGTGTGATCGCCGCAACGACCCCGATGGGCTGCCGCAACACCATGATCCGAGAATCGGATCGGTGCGCTGGGAGCAATTCACCAGCGACGCGCTTGGCTTCCTCGGCATAGAACTCGATGTATGAAGCCGCATAGTCGATCTCGCCCAGCGCTTCGGCAAAAGGCTTGCCCTGTTCGCTGGTCAGAATGGTGGCCAGATCCTGACGATTGCTAACGACCAGGTCAAACCAGGAGCGCAGCACGCTGCTGCGCTCCTTGGCTGTGCGGCGCGACCATGACGAAAACGCTGATGCGGCGGCGTCGACGGCCGCGGTAGCCAGCGCTGCACCTCCATTGGGAACCTTGCCAATGATTTCGCTACTGGCCGGGTTGCGGATCTCGAGTTCCGCGACGCCGCCGAAATTGCCGTTCAGGAAATACTGGGATTTGAGCAGATTTGGGTCGCTGAGGATGCGCATGGTGGTCCTGTCAGATATTGGCATTGGTGAGGGCGCGGCCGAGCTTGGCAATGCCATCCTCAAGCACCGGGTCAGGAATGGTCAAAGGATTGAGTATGCGGATCGTATTGGCATGGACACCGCAGCTCAGCAGTACCAGTCCTTCCGCTAGGGCCGCCTGCACAACCCGCTTGGTGGCATCGGCGTCGGGCTCGGTTGTGCCATGACGCTCTACTATGTCGAACGCCACCATTGCACCCGGTCCCCGGATGGCAGTGATCGGCACGGTGTCATTACGGCTGGCAAATGCAGCCAGGGCAGTCTTCAGCCGGTCTCCGATCACATTGGCCCGCTCGACAAGCCCTTCCTCCGCGATCACGTCCAGCACAGCCAGCGCAGCGGCGCAGCCTACGGGACTGCCTGCATACGTGCCACCCAGACCACCGGGGTCGGCGGCGTCCATCATGTCGGCGCGACCAATGATCCCAGACAGGGGAAAACCGCCAGCCAGGGATTTGGCCACGACCACCAGATCGGGCTCGACGCCAGAATTTTCGATGCCGAACATCTTACCAGTGCGGGCAAAGCCCGTCTGGATTTCATCTGCAATGAAGACAATGCCGTGCTGGTCGCAAAGCGTGCGCAGAGCCTGCAGCAGCTCAGCCGGCGCCGGCAGAAAGCCCCCCTCACCCTGAACAGGTTCAATAATGATGGCCGCGACATCGGTCGGATCAATGTCTGCTCGAAACAGGTACTCGAGCGCCCGCAAGCTGTCGGCGACACCGATGCGGGCCGCCTCGCTCGGAAAGGGAACATGATAGATGCCGGCAGGTGAGATACCGAACTTCTTCTTGTAGGGGGCGACCTTGCCTGTGAGCGCCATGCCCAGATTGGTTCGGCCATGAAATCCGCCGGCGAACGCGATCACGCCGGGTCGGCCTGTGGACGCACGAGCGATTTTGATGGCGTTCTCAACCGCCTCGGCACCGGTGGTGAAGAGTATGCTTTTGGCGGCGCCACTGAACGGAGCCAGGGCGTTCAGGCGTTCACAGACCTCAACGTACGGTTCGTACGGAAGAACCTGGAAAGCCGTATGCGTATAGGCGTCCAGCTGGGTGGCGACGGCGGCCATGACTTTGGGGTGGCGATGACCGGTATTCAGCACTGCGATGCCGCCAGCGAAGTCGATAAGTCGGCGTCCTTCGGTGTCCCAAAGCTCGGAACCCTCCGCGCGTGCCACGTAGACGGGAAAGGCATTGGCAATGCCGCGCGGGATAGCGTCGATGCGACGGGCATGTAGCTCTGCATTTGTGCTCATGGAACACTCCTTCTTGTCATTGCCTGGGATAGGCGTGGAGGCGAGGCACAAAAAGCAGATAATCAGCGACAGGGTGGTGCATTTGATGCACCACCCATTTGGCTCAATGCCAGCTTGGAACGCCGGCACGATCGGCAAACCGGCAGGGTCGCCAGCATGCAAGAAAAAAGAGCGCTGCCCGGGCAAGGCCCGAGCAGCGCTCATCTGACGACCGAAGCGGCAGCGCCGATGTGTTTCTACGGTGGCGTCACACGGTCACCGTAGACGGCTTCTGCCGTTGCGCCGCGGCCCGGAAAAGTAAGACCAGTCCGGCAACGACAACAGTTCCCACGATGATGACGAAGGCTGCGGCCGCGATGGCGGGACTGATATTCTCACGGATTGACGAGAACATCTGTCGGGCGAGCGTGCGTTGGTTGGGACCCGCCACGAACAGGGTCAGCACGACCTCGTCCAGCGACGTGGCAAAAGCCAGCACGGCCCCCGAGAGAACGCCCGGCAGCATCAGGGGTAGTGTAACATGCCCAAACACGCGCAGGGGATTGGCTCCCAGGCTCATCGCGGCGCGCTCCACCCGCATGTCGATCCCTGCCAGCGACCCCGAAACGCTGACGATCACAAAGGGCAAGGCTACTACCGTGTGCGCAATGATCACCCCCACATGCGTGTTGACGAGGCCCAACTGGATGAAGGTGATCTGCATCCCCACCCCCAGGATGACCGCCGGTACCACCATGGGCAGAAGGAGCGCCGA
Organism: uncultured Devosia sp.; assembly: GCF_913055165.1. Taxonomy (GTDB): domain Bacteria; phylum Pseudomonadota; class Alphaproteobacteria; order Rhizobiales; family Devosiaceae; genus Devosia. The sequence continues at coordinate 54,244 of NZ_CAJXJS010000001.1, read as the reverse complement.
CTTGAGTATGCCGGAGAATGCGAAGGACCGCCGGAGCCCTAGCGACACCAGGGTACCCAGAACTGTGGCCAGCAAGGTCGCCCCGGCGCCAATCACCAGGCTATTGACGATCGACATGCGCCAGGCGTCCGAGATCATCAGTTCCTCGAACCACCGTAACGAGAATGACCTTATGGGGTAGCTCAGTAGGTCGCTCGACGTGAAGGCCAAAGGCAGAATGGTCACCAGGGGCGCCATCAGGAAGGTTACGGCAAGCAATCCGAATACGATCTTGGCGGCTTTCATGTCGAACGTCCGTTGGTCCGCGATGTCACCCGGTCGTAGGCGACGTAGAGCAAGAGGGTTGGGATGAGCAGCAGGACTCCAAAAGCCGCCGCCATGCCCCAATTGGCGGAGCCCATGGCAAAGAAGGCGATGAGCGAGCTGATCATCTGGTCGGTCGGCCCGCCGATCAGCGCCGGGGTAATGTAGTAGCCAATCGCCGACATGAAGACGAGCAGGGAGCCGGAGGCAATGCCCAGCGAGCTGAGCGGCAGCTGCACATGCAGGAATGATCGGATCGGATTGGCGCCGAGCGAAGCCGCGGCGGGACCGAGATTGGGCGGTATGGTCAACAACACGCTGTAGATCGGCAGGACCATGAAGGGCAGGAGCACATGGCTCATGGCAATGACCACGCCGGTACGGCTGAACAGCAGCCCCAGCGGTTCGTCGATGAGGCCCACCCATTGCAGGGCCGAATTGATCAGCCCCTTGTCTTGCAGCAGGACATACCAGGCGGCCGTGCGGACCAGCAGGGAGGTCCAGAGCGGCAACAGTACCGATGCGATCAAAACGCCCCGGACCCAGCCCCGGCTGGACGCCATCAGCATGGCATAGGGGTAGCCGATGAGCAGGCACACAAGCGAGACGGTCGCAGCGATTGCAAATGTCCGCAGGAAAGTGTCGCGATTGGCGGAGACGTCGGGACCGACTGTGCCGATATTCCCCGCGGCATCCCTTGCCATGTCGACAGCAGCCAGCAGGAACCGGTCGGTCGTGGGAGACATGGTTGCGGCAATTGCCTGCGAGTAGATCGGATCATCCCAGCGCGGGTCAATAGCCACCAGGTCGATGGAGGCGTCGTCGGCGAGGCGGTTGAGAGCCCCGCTGGTCCGCGAGATGAGCGTACGGAAGCCGGCCTGCTGGCTATTGAGGCGACGGACCACGTCGCCCAAAATCTGGGGATCGTCGATGGCGCGCAGATCTTCGGCCAGGGCCTCCTGCATGGCGATGGTCGGTGCCGTATGCGGATCCCACTCCGCCACGGCCGCGACTGTCGCGGGCAGGGCATTGCTGATTGCGGGGTCCGAGACTGACTGTACAAGCACGGTCCAGATCGGCAGGAAGAAAACCATTGCCATGAAGACAAGCGCCGGCCCCAGCAGCATTGCTCGCGCGGACGCGGTCTTTATCTCCTGGGGGGCGCTCATGTGGGAATCACCCGGCAATTGTCTGCCTGGAAGACCACATCCACTTGGGTTCCCACCGCGTAGTCCGCGACTTGGCGGTCGAGCCGCGCAATCATCCTGCGCTGTCCGCAATCGAGGTGCAGGCGGAGATGGTCGCCCTGATAGACGCTGTCGGCGACCTTGGCCTGCATGATGTTGACCCGCTCGGTCCGGCGCGCAGTGCCAACAGGCTGCACCGTTACATTTTCGGGGCGAACGGAGAGCAGTGCCTCATTGCCAGCTGCCGGCCAATCGGCGGCCGAGGCTGCCATATCTTCCCCGCTATCGAGCCGGATCAGGCTGCCGTCCGGACCAGTCGTAGTGACCTTTCCGGCCATCAAATTGGTTTCACCGATGAACTCCGCAACGAAGCGCGATGCTGGGCGGTCATAGATTTCGGTGGGAGAGCCTATCTGCTCGATCCGCCCGCGGTTGAACACGGCGATCCGATCAGACATTGTCAGCGCCTCACCCTGATCGTGCGTGACGAATACAATGGTCAGGCCCAGCCGCCTGTGCAGGTCCCGGATATCGAGCTGCATCTGCTCCCGGAGTTGTTTATCCAGCGCCCCGAGGGGCTCGTCCATCAGCACAACCGAGGGCTCGAAGACGAGGGCGCGCGCCAGAGCGATGCGTTGCTGCTGCCCCCCTGACAGCATGGCCGGGCGGCGGTCACGCAGGTGCTGGAGCTGGACCATGTCGAGCGCGCGCGTAACCCGCTGCTCGATCTCCTCCCTGCCAACCCGGCGCATCCGCAGCGGGAAGGCCACATTGTCGGCAACCGACATGTGGGGGAACAGGGCATAGTTCTGGAACACCACGCCCATGTCCCGTCGATGCGGGGGCAGGTGGTCGATACGCTTGCCGCCCAGACAGATTGAACCTGCCGTTGGCTGCAGGAAGCCCGCCAGCAGCATCAGAATTGTGGTCTTGCCTGAGCCAGAAGGTCCCAGCAGGCTTACAAACTCGCCGCGGGTGATGGTCAGGTCCAGCTGATCGACGACGCGATGCGTTCCGAACATCATCTCGACTTGCTCAAGAGCAATGAAGGGTGCAGATGCGCCGTTCATTGCCGCGACCCGTGCCGAACTTGCTGCCATGCTGCCATCCCGCCCGGTGGTAGAGCCGCGCCCGGAGGCGCGGCTGGTTGCCATTGAGGCCGTCATTGATTCAACCAAGCATTGAAGCGCTGGGTCAGGGATTCTGAATTGTCGATCCAGAAGTCGACGTCCAGCGGCAGTGCTTCGGTCAGGTTGTCCGGATAGGTGGGCAGGTCAAGCTGATATTCGGCGGGGACCATGTCCGAGGCGCTGATCGAAGGGAGGCCATAGGCGATGAATTCGGGCAGCTTTGCCAGGTTCTCGGGCTTGCTTGCGAACGAGATGAAATCGAGAGCGGCCTCCTTGTTTTCGGCATCCTTGAGGATGACCCAGCTGTCCACGGCCAGGATACTGCCCGGCCAGACGACCTTGAAATTGCGCCCTTCGCTGCGATTGATGCCGGTGATACGGCCGTTGTAGGCCGCCGTCATCACCACCTCGCCACTGGCCAGGAGCTGCAGCGGCTGCGCACCAGCCTCCCACCACACCAGGCTGTCCTTGAGCTCATCGAGCTTGGCAAAGGCCCGATCGACACCGGGAGGCGTACTCAGCACCTGATAGACGTCATGGGGGGGCACGCCGTCGGCCATGAGGGCGAATTCCAGCGTATACTTCGGCCCCTTCCGCAAGGCCCGCTTGCCTGGAAACTTGGCCGTGTCCCAGAAGTCTGCCCAGGAATTTGGCCCCTCGGCAAGCACTGCGCTGTCGTAGGCGATGGCGGTGGACCAGACGATAGCACCTACGCCGCACTCACTGATCGCCGGCGGGAGGAAATCGTTCTGATCGGCAACACGGGACCAGTCGATGGTTTCATAAAGGCCATCGAAGCAGCCCAGGGCCAGTTCCTCGGCCTCGACCTGCACCACGTCCCAGTTGGGGTTCCCCGCCCGAACCTTGGACTGGATCACACCGATGCCGCCATCCCACGCCTCGTCCAGAACCGGCATGCCGGACGTTTCAGCGAAGGGCTTGAAGAAAATCTCGCGCTGCGCGTCCTGGTAATTGCCGCCCCATGAAACGACCGTCAGGTCTCGTGCCATGGTCATAGTAGGCGCCAACAGGGTCGATAGACCCACCACTCCGGCGATCGTCAAAGTCAGTCTGTTGCTCATTTGCTTGCCTTTGCCATCTAGATTCCCCATTTGCATTTCGCCTACCAATCGAGGCCCACGCGCAACTTAAGCTAACGTTCCACCGCGGAACGAAACAGCAGATTTATGTTGCCAAGGTGGTTCATCACATGCTCCACTAAATTGTTCAGCATGTATGGACTGTTTGATGAGTTCAAAGGACGATCCCGACGCCCGTGTTGCGCCGCTCGGCAAGCTTGTTGCTCGCCTTCCGCCGCTTCTGATGGTGAGGGCGTTCGAGGCGGTTGGGCGTACGGGAAGCATGCGCAAGGCGGCCGATGATATCGGCGTCAGCCACACCGTGGTCAGTCACCATCTGCGCAATCTCGAAGGGTGGCTCAATGCCAGCCTCATCGAGCGCAGCCCAAGGGGTGTGTCGCTAACTCCTGAGGGACGTCATTTCTTTGCTGCGGTTTCGGGCGCGCTCAACACGATTGCCGCTGCGGCGCTGGAGATACGCCCGCAGACCCGGCAGGGAGCGCTCCGCATATGGTGCATGCCTGGGCTGGCATCGCGCTGGCTAACGCCAAAGCTCTCAGAGCTGGAAAGACATCTCCCCGGGGTAGAGATCATCCTGCGGGCAATCGACCGTCTGCCAGACTTTACCCGCTACGAAGCGGACGTGATGATCGTGTTTGGTGAACGGGACGATGTGCCGCCAAGCGCCCAGATGATTGTTCGTCCCAGGATATTTCCCGTCGTCAGTCCGGAGTGGGCGGCTGCCAATCCGGTGCCGCGTTCGTTGCAGGATTTACTCGGCCAGCCTCTTCTGCATGAGGAAAGCCGCAGCCAATGGCGCCGATGGCTGATCGCTGCGGGGGTGGATGATCCAGGCGAACTGACCGGACCCCGGCTTTGGAATGCGAATCTTTGCCTGGATGCAGCCTTGGCCGGCCAGGGAATTGCGCTCACCTTTGCCCCAATGGCCACAGACCTGATCCGCAATGGCCAACTGATCGAAGTTCTCGAGACAGAAGTCACCTTGGGCGCCTATTTCCTGGTGGCGCCGGGAGAACGATGGACCGATCCTATCCTCGCCAAATTCAGGAAGTGGATCGAACAGAGCCTCTCAGGCGGCGAGCCCCGCTGAGGCGGCTACTGCCTTCACCCCGTTGAAGACGAAGCACCGGCGTGAGCTGACGGACAGCTGTCGGGATGCCGCCGAAGGGGTGCCGATGACCGAAATGGGGCGCACTGCCGCCGGTCTTGCCCTGCCGTCCATATGGGTGAAGTGCCTGTGGGGTCTTCACTCCGTAGCAAGGAACTGTAGGTTGATGATCCTGAAGTGTTCGGACGTTGCGGAGGAAGCTTCGTGGAAAAGACCGAGCTCATTGACATGGCGACACGCCTCGTCCGAGTTCATCGGGCCAGCGACGGGCGGGTGCATGGCGACGTTGCCGCGGTCGTAGTGTCGGCAACTGGGAATGTAATCCAGGGCGTCTGCGTTGATACCGCGAGCTGAGGGCGGCAAGATCGTCGGACAGCGCTTCACGGCGCAGCGGCCTGTCGGTGTCTGGCGTGCGCCCATGCGCCTGAAGATGGATGGCGATCACCTGACGGTTCTTGACCAGTTCAGCCAGATTGCTCCGTAGCTGTCAGGATTGCTCCCCCCGTGAAGAAGAACGAGCGGCTTGCCGACACCATTCACGCTGTAGATTATTCGCTGACCATTGACGTCGGCAAAATTCTCATCCGGCATGTCAGAGGGCTGCTCGGCTTGAATCCGAAGGGCCGCAGTGAGCGCTTCGGTCGCTATGGCGGTTTTTAAGAAATCGCCTCTCAGTATGTTGTCCTCGTGTCTCGTCGTATGATCACAGTCCACCTGCAAGCAATTCATCCAGCTGCGCAAACTGTTCGGGCAGCGCTTCTGCCGAACCGGCGAGGGCCTCGTCGAGGGTTACCGTCGTGGGATAGAGCTCGTGGAAGGTGAGAAGCGTCTTGCCGGCATGTTCTTCGAACGTCACTGTCGTCACGGCGCCCTGATCGCTTTCGTCGTTTGTCCAGACGATGCGCTTGTTCGGCACGACTTTTTTGTACGTGCCGAAGAACGCCATCGTCTGATCGGAGTCCGGAAAGCGGAACACGAGACGATATCCGCCCCCGGTGCGCATATCGATTTCGCACGAGAGCAGCGACAGGCTCATCGCCTTAGGGACCCACCAGCGCCGGAACAGTTCGGCTTTGCTCCATGCTTCGAAAACAATGTGCGCAGGGGCATTGAACCTGCGCGTCACGACGAGTTCGCGGTCAGACTTGCGCTCCACGACGGTGTGCTTCACTGCGGCGGGACTACTTGTTACTTCTACCTGCATGGGCCTTCTCCTTGGCTTTCAATTCTTCGACAATCTTGTCCAACTCGTCGAAACGTTCACACCACAGTTGGCGGTGCCTCTCGATCCAAGCGGCTTCTTCTTCGAGTGCGCGAATACCAAGCCTGCAAGTTCGGATGCGCCCAACCTTTTCTGTTGTCACGAGCCCCGCCCTTTCCAACACGCCAACATGCTTCTTCATCCCCGTTAGGGTCATGTGAAACCTGTCGGCGAGATCCGTGATCGAAGCATCGGCGCGGCCAAGTTGCTCCAGCACACCGCGCCGGGTGGCATCCGATAGCGCGGCAAATGAAGCGTCGAGGCGGGCTTGAGAATACTGAACCATAAGGTTCACTGTTAGCAGGCAGCTTGCCAGCGTGCAAGGAGAAACTCAAAATCATCCAGGATCACCGGCGAGCGCTGCTCGCACCGCGCAATGCCGCGAGTTGGTGCCTGTCGGTGCGTTGAGGCGACCGGAGCTGCCGGGCATTTGGTCTTGTGTGTGTGAGGGGAGGTCGGCCGCCCAACCAACCTTGCGGTCCCGCAGAAGCGCCTCGCTTTGGCTATAGAAATTCGTTCTACCTGCTTCCGTTTGGATCGAGTTGTGGAGCCTCCTGCCCTACAATCCTCCACGCCAGCGCCTCCAGCGGGGGCCGCTTGCGGACTCTCAGGTTCTGGACAGCAAACCACTTGAGCTGTCATTGTTTTAGCGCAGCGTGGCTCCCACTTGGATTCTCCGCTTCTGACATCTGTGATCTAGGCGTATGCGCCCTTTCGTTGAGTTATTGCCGGCCGCTTCCAAGGGACCACCACGATGAAATTCTCTCTGCAACGTGCTGTGGTCTTAGCCAGCGTTGGCCTGCCACTTGGCTGCGTACTGAGCGCCCTTTTCCTTGCCATTTCAGAGCAACCTATTGTAGCCGGTCAAATACTACCTGGAGGACCTGCCGTGGCGGGAGTGGCTGCCGCTTTCGGCGGGCTCTGGAGATCGCCAGAGTAGTTACAAGACCAAGGCATTTCCGGTCCTGTTGACTGGGATCGATCAATCCAATCCGGGTGACCGGAAGGCGCTGAGGGACACCACAGCATGCGGCTCTTCTTTATTCTGCTTGCATTGGGAGTCGTCACTGCAGCGCGGGCAGACGCACCCCGAGGGTCAATCGGTGACTTCATAGCTGCTGAGATGGCAGTCTCGGGCGTGCCGGGCCTGGCCTATGCGATCGTCAAGAATGGAGAATTTCAGTCGGACGCGTATGGTGAGGTGCTGATCGGCAGCGGTAGATTGGTGACACCCGATACGCCGTTCCTGCTCGGCTCGATCTCAAAGAGCTTCACAGCAATGGCCGTGATGCGGCTGGTCGAAGTTGGCAAGGTGGATCTGGATGCGCCGATTTCGCACTACCTGAAGGCGTTTGCGGACCAGTCTTCTGGCGCCATCACCACACGGCAATTGCTTAGTCACACGAGCGGTTACTCAACCCTGCAGGGCAACGAAGCCGCCTTTGATCCCGTCGACGACAAGGAGGCGCTCTCGCGGCAAGTGGACCGCATCGCGGGTTGGACACCGGCCTACGTGCCCGGCACCAAATGGGAGTACTCAAACGCAAATTACCAGATCGCCGGCGCCCTGATCGAGGCTGTAAGCGGCCGAGGCTATGCGAGCTACATCAGAACAGAGATTCTTGATCCGATCGGCATGACGCACAGCTTCGTTGCTGATGGACAAATCCATGACGAAATGGCGCGGGGACACCGGCCATGGTTTGGAACCAAACACGCCATGGAGCCGGATAGGACGAACCGTGTCACCGCACCTCAGGGCGGCGTCATAGCAAGCGCCAGGGATCTGGCTCGGTATCTGGCGATCATGATGAACGGCGCAGACGACATTATCAGCTCCGAAAGCAAAGCGGCCATGCTACGCCCGGCCAGCACCGTGTCACCCTTTTACGGACTTGGCTGGTTTCTATCGAGCGAGACTGGAACCGCGTTCCATTCCGGATCCAGTCCAGGAGTGGAGACACTGGCAACTCTAATGCCAGCACAGAATAAGGGGGTCGTCGTTCTGGTCAATGCTGGGAGTGGCATAGGGTTTGGGGAAACGACCGAACTGCGGACCGGCATCAGCGCCAGGGCCCTTGGTCTCGACTATGCAGGCGAGGGAAGCCGCTGGGAGCAGAAAGCGGTGTTTGTCGCACTTGTTCTTTTGCCCATTGCTTACGTGCTCAGCATGATCTGGGCTTGGCTACATCGAGACGATCTGCGCGCGAAATCCGGATGGTCTGGCCAGTTTAGCCTGTGGTTTCCGTTGTGCACGACGTTGGGAATTGCCGGGATTGTTTTTCTTCTGATTCCGAGGGTTTTCGGGGCCTCCATTGAAACGCTGAGCCGCTTTCAGCCTGACTTGGGTATCGCGTTCGTGGCGACAGCGGCCACTGGAGTGCTTTGGGCAGCATTTCGGTTGGGCCTCGCTTATTCCAGGCCCGACAGATAGTGACGCGCGAAATCGGCAAGCGCCATCCGTCCATGCGATGGTCGCGACCCCTAAACGATTGATATTACGGTCCAAGACTGACCCTTAAGGGCAATGTCTTCATGGCAATCCAGTAGTGGAATGCACTCCATACGCCAATCAGCTGAACACTGACGATGGACCAACCAAGCGCCCGGTCCCCGGATGCAGCGAAGACCGTGTCGCTCAATACCCCAATAAGCGTTGGTCCCACACCAACGCCCACAACGGAAAAGGCGAACATGAATATCGCTGTCGCCATTGGGCGCATCGCTGGTTCCACACGTCCGTGCAGGAAGGCGAAGGTCGGCCCCCAGAAGACGCTCGCCAATCCAATCGGCACCAGTAGACATAATAGTGCGACAACGGTTGGCTCGATAATGGCGAAGGCGGCAGAAAAGGGTTTTCCAATCAAAATTGCCGCAGCGACCATGCCCAAACGGAAGCGCGGATTTTTCTGCCCGTATCTGTCCGCGAGCTGGCCGCTTGCCCAAGTGACAGCCCCGCCCAGGATTCCCGCGCTCAATGCGAGAAAGACCCCGGTCTGAATGAGCGACAGGCCGTGGGTCCGGATCATGAATGGGGCGTTCCAGGTAAGGCCGGCATGTGTCAGGACGGACGCGAGGAAAACCCCGATCAGGGCGTGACGCAGCCCACGGTCCCGCCAGATTGCATGCCAGGTCTGGAGGAACAGGCTACCTTCCAGAACCCGCGCATCATGGTCGCGCTGCGGCTCACGAACAAAGACAAACAGGACCACCGAAAGGATGAGGCCTGGCACGCCGGCAATCAGAAAGGCGCCTCTCCATCCCACCAGCTCGCCGGCGATGCCGCCGACCAGAAAGGCCAGCAGAACCCCGAGATTGGCGCCCACGACAAAGCTCGCCATGGCCGAAGTGCGCCGATCGGCAGGATAAAGATCAGAAATGATGGAATGGGCCGGCACGACCGCCCCGGACTCCCCGATCCCAACGCCAAAACGCGCCAGCATCAATTGCCAGAAGTTCTGCGCCGCAGCGACACTGAGCGTCAGCAGGCTCCATACCGCGGTCGTCAATCCAATGATGTTGCGGCGATTGCCACCTGCGGAAAGCTTCGCAATGGGGAAGCCAAACAGCGCATAGACGACAATCAGCACGCCCCCCGATAACAAGCCGAGTTGGGTATTGCTCAGGCCGAATTCCAGCGAGATATCGTCAAGCAGAATGGACAAAATCGTCCGATCCATCTGATTGACCGCCAAAATGGCGATCAGGATCAAGAGGACGGTGCGTGGGTTTTGCATGTGGTTCGCCCCTTTTGAGAATTCGAGCAGAACTCGCTAGCCCTTTTTTCCCGCCAAATGCATCCAGATCAACCCGCGCAAAAAAAACGCCCCACAGTCAGGGGCGCTTTGCACTTGGTTTGCGTACAGAAAGGACCCTTTCTGAACCCTCATGCTTTCCGGCTGAGCAATACGAACCCGACCCAAACAAACCAGGCGATGTAGCCAAGTCCGAACACGGAACCGGCAGTGTCATTGAGCGCCGGGATTAGGGTCAACAGTCCGGACACTCCAATCAAGAAGCTGAAAAAGCCAAGGGGCTTCGGCATCAGTGCGGTGCGCAGCATGGCTGCCCCAGCCACCAGCGCCCAGACAGCACCGGCGATCTCATTGCCGCCGCCAAGGCCGTTTTCAACGCCCGAGAAAATTTGCCACATCAGCACTGCGGCCTCGGGGTCGGAAGCGTACTGGGAAGCGACGACCTCTTTACCGACATTGGCGACCATGCCCGCTCCGACCACAAGGGTCGCCCAAAGCGCACCAAACACCTGGATGACGGAGGACAGCGTCGGCGCATGCGGCTTGAAGATGTCTGCGAGCGCAATGGCGAGCAGAGCGACCAGAAAGCCATTGACCACATAGATGATCGTGTACCAGCTGGTCATGAGCTGCCGTTCGCTGACCACGAAGGAAACGACGGAGGCGGGATCAGCATCCGCCATGCCGTACCCGGATCCGGCAAGGACTGTGAGCAGGAGAACGAAGCCGAAGACATAGGTCGCGGCAGCACCAAATCCGGCTGCGGCGCCCCATTTTTGAAGTGAGAACATGTCTGTCACCTTTCTTTTCGTGGGGCGAAACCACTGTCCCCGTGTTGGAATGGTGAGGGGATAGGCGACGGCTCTCCAGATGAGCATGACCGTTGGTTTCAAGTTGTTGGCCTTGGGCGTCATGTTGACTAAGGTCCTGCCAAAACGAGGATGGTCAGGTGAAACGCGCAACGGTTGCCGCAGGATTAGTCCGCTCGCTCGCTGCATACGCGGCGCGCTATGGATTGCACCAGCCGGACATCCTTGAAGATGTTGGACTGACCGAGGCCGACCTCAGCGATCAAGACAGCCGCGTCGGCCTAGACACCTACCTGGATCTCATTGACGTGCTCATCTCTCAGACCGGCGAACCAGCTTTGCTGGCAAAGCATGCCGTTGAGACGCAACTTGAGAAAATCAGTGTCGTCGGGTTGATCGTGGGCTCCGCTGCCTCCCTGCCTGATGCAATGCAGCAGCTGAACCGCTATTCCACACTCATGGTGGATATCGACATCATGGAAAGGGGCCCGCGGTTCAGCGTGTCGCAGGAGGGCGCAGAAGTCTGGATCATCGACAACCGTCCCGATCCGAACCGAAGCCCTGCGTTGACCGAGGCCGCTTTTGGACGCTTCATCGGCGAGTTCAGGCGCAACCTTCCCGAGCACCCGTTCGCCGTGCGAATTGAAATGACCCATGCCAAACCGGCGCATGCGGGCCAATTGGAGCAATTGCTGCAATGTCCCATCACTTTTGGATGCACGCGCAACGCAATGCAGATCGCTCCGGAATGGCTCCTGCGTCCTTTCGAAAATACCTCTCGCTACGTATTCGGCATATTCGCAGACAAGGCGGATGCCCTGCTCAAGGACCTGGCAAGAGACGATAGTATCCGTTCACGTGTGGAAGCTGGACTGATGCCTGGCCTTCACAAGGGCGAGGTCTCGAGCGACGCGATCGCTTCCGAACTCGGTATGAGCCGGGCAACACTCTATCGGCGCCTAAAGCAGGAAGGCACGACCTTTGCGGAGGTCGCCGATGAATTGCGATGCCGCATGGCATCTGACTATCTTTCCGCCCGCAAGGTCTCCGTCAATGAAGCGGCTTATCTCGTGGGTTTTTCGGAGGCTTCCTCGTTTGTCCGCGCCTTTCGTCGCTGGACCGGCCAGACCCCGGCCGAATATCGCGATCAATTGCTCGCCTCTTCGGCCTGATTGCCGGGGAGCGACCGGGCATAGGGTGAGGGCGGTAATCGACTTTCCGGCAGACGAAATGGCAAGTTCGTGAGCGTCGCACGAGCCAACCTGCCGAACCCCAAGGTCGACCATCTGCAACTGACGTGGTACCCCAACCCTCAGGGTAGGCGTCCATATCTGGCACAGCATGGGAACCGTAACAGCAGCATTTGCGCGGGCCTTGGCGAGCGCAGCCGGGTTGAGACTGACCGAGGACGGAGGTCTGTTCGACGGGAAAGAGCGCGTGCGCCAGCTTGAATGCGTCGATGGCAGGCTCACGGATACCGATTACTTCGACCTGACCGCCTGGATTGGAGACACCCATCCCGATCGTGTTGGCCTGCCCTTTGCCTATGCCCAGGCTGTCGATGTCGACAACCTGGGTGCCTTGGGCCTCGCCATGAAGACCGCGCCGCGCCTCAGGGACACCTTGGAAAGGGCCGAGCGCTATTTCAGGCTGTTGACCGACACCGTGTCCTATCAGTTGGACGAAGGGGCCGAGCCAGCACTGTTCATCCTCCGTCGGCAGACCAGGGAGCATCCGGCGCTGCACCTGCGCAACGAATGCGCCCTTTGTGGCTTTGGCCGCATCTTCAAGCAGTTTATCGGTCCTGATCTGTCCTACGACTTTGTGTCTTTCCGACACCCAACACCCGGTCCCATTGCGCGGTATGAAGGTTTCTTCGACGCCCCGGTCCGCTTCAGCGCCGAGCGGAACGCCATCGCCATCCGTTCGGACATGCTGGACTTGCCGACACGGCTTGGCGATGCCGCCGTGTCGCGTTTCCTGACCGAGCACCTGGACGCGGAGCTTGGTGCCATGACATCCCCGGACAGTCTGCAGCGCGCCCTGGCCGAGCACCTTTCCGAAGCCCTAAGCAATGGCATTCCCAAGGCCAGCAATGTAGCGCGCGCCCTTGGAATGAGCGAGCGGACGCTCTATCGACGGCTGGCCGAAAGCGGACAGACCTATCAGGAGGTGCTGGAAGACACCCAGCGCTCTCTGGCCGAACGCCTGCTGTCCCAGCCTGCCTTTTCCATTCCTGACATTGCCTTTCTCACCGGGTTTTCGGAGCAAAGCAGCTTCAATCGCGCCTTCAAGCGCTGGGTCGGCCAGACGCCCGGTGCCTATCGCCGGGCCGCATCTCAGGTCGCCTGACAGCGCTACGCCCCTTCCATCGCTGTCCCGCACAGCGTCTTTGGCAGGCTCGGCCAAAACCCTGGCAGTGTCGGCAAATACTGCAGACCTCGATCCGCCTATTCCCTTGAACACCGCTTCAACAAGGGAGTCCGAGCGATGCACACCGATCAATTCATCCTCGCAGCCACCAATCCAGTCCGGCGCAGCAATCGCCTTGCCCTGATCGCGCCGTTGGCGTTGTCGCTGTTGCTTCCTGCCACCGCTCTGGCTGAGCAAGGCACGATCAGCTCAAATGGCGTTCATATCCATTTCGTCGATGAAGGCGAGGGCGAAACCGTCGTGTTCCTGCACGGTTTTGCCGGCTCCTCGGACATGTGGTCGGCCATCGGCCTGACGCCTATGTCGAACTTCCGCACCATAGCCCTGGACGCCCGCGGCCACGGCAGCAGCGGCAGGCCGGACGATGCCAGTGCCTATGGCCTGACCATGGTCGACGATGTTGTGGCCGTGATGGAGGCTCGCGGCGTCACCAAGGCGCACTTTGTGGGCTATTCGATGGGTGCGGAAACCGCCCTGAAACTGGCCGTCATCCATCCGGACCGCGTTGCGTCGCTGATCATTGCCGGCTCCGGCTGGTCAGGAGAAGCTGAAGCCGAAGCCTATAGCTTCGTCTCGGGCGCCTTGTCTGAAAATGAGACCTTCGGAAGCTTCATGGCAGCCATGGCGCCGCCCGACCAGGACATGCCGCCAGAAGCACAGGCGGCTATGCTGGAGCTTCTCGCTGCACACGGCATAGACCCGGAACAGCCAACCGGGCCCCTCGCGGTTGTCGCTGCGGCGCTGCCCGAGATCATCGATCTCGATGCTGCGGAACTGTCCGCCATCACCGCGCCCGTTCTCGGGCTCGCCGGAAGTGACGATCCTGAACATGACAATGTTGCCAGACTGGCCGGACCGCTACCCAATTTCACCTTCGTCAGCATCGAAGATGCCGACCATCTCATGGCGCCGCTCAGCCCGGACTTTGCCAGCGCGGTCTTCGACTTCCTCGGCAACTGACGTCCCACGTCCGCAGCAGGAGTGAACCACCATGAAACACATTGCGATCATCGGCATCTCAGGCAAGCTCGGCCAGTTGATGGCCAAGCACGCCCTGGCCCGCGGTTACCGGGTTACCGGCGTTTGCCGGCCGGAAAGCGTTGGAAAGCTGGACCACTTCCAGGACCACATTACGGTCGTTCCTGGCGAGACGAGCGATCCCGACGTCATCGCGAAGGCAATCTGGGGTTGTGACGGGGTTTTGACGGTCTTGGTGCCTTGGGGCATCGGTGGCATGGCCACGAAAACGGCGCTGACTGTGCTCGAACGCGCCGACCCGGGAGCGCGCCTGATCTTCTCGGCCGGCTGGCACATCCGCCGTAACGAGCATGACCGGTACGCGCTCAAGGATCGGCTGACGACCTGGGCTTTCGGCCGTCTCGCCCGTTTGACCGGCATGGCCGATATCAGTGACCATGTTCGGGCCGCGCGGCTCATTTTCGCATCTGATCGGGACTGGACCCTGGTGCGCGCCTCGGATCTCGAGGATGGCGACAGTGAAGGCTTACCCGTCTGGGCACCTCATGTCGGTGACCCGATCCTGCGCTCCAACCGTACCCGCCGCACCGACTTCGCCCTGTTCATGGTCAATGCCCTGACCGATGACAGCCTTATCCATCAAGCCCCCGCGCTGGTGAGCCGCGCATCGGCGTCCGTTCACGCCGGCCATTCAGGCGGACAGCAACCAATCGCCACTACCCGAACCACACCTGAAACTGGAGGACGACCATGAGAACCCAATTCAGCCATGCTGACCTCAAGACAGCGCGTCTTGCAGGCCTGCTCTATCTCATCATCATCGTCTGCGGCATCTTCTCCGAGGTAGCCCTGCGCGGCCCCTTGGTGGATTTCACCGACGCAGGATGGACGGCAACCGCCATTCTTGGCGCCCTCGACGCCTACCGCCTCTCGATCGCAGCCGACATCGTCATGGCTGTCGCCGACGCCGGACTGGCAATTCTGCTGTTCGTTCTGTTTCGGCCGGTGGCGCCTCGCCTGGCCCTGGCAGCGATGATCTTCAGGCTCATTCAATCGGTCATGATCGGCATCAATCTTATGAACATGCAGGCCGCGCTCTTGTTGATCGCGGGTGGCCAAGATCTGTCTGGCCTCGCATCCGGCACCGCTGAAGCGCTGGCACTGTTTTTCCTCAACATGCATGCACACGGCTATGACCTGGGCCTGGTCTTCTTCGGCATCAATTCAGTGATGACCGGCGTGCTGATCTGGCGCTCAGGTCTGGTGCACAAGAGCATTGGCCTGGGCGTTGCCCTTGCCGGAGCCGTATATCTGATGGGCAGCGGCCTGCGCTTCCTCGCGCCCGAGTTCTACGGCATCTTTGCTGCTGCCTATATTGTCCCGATGGTGACCGAGACGGCCTTCTGCGTAGCGCTCCTTTTGGTCGGCTTGCGTTCCCGCAGGACACAGGCGGCCTGACCCACGCCCACGGGCCGGTCAACGGCCGGCCCGCTCTCGCCAGGACAGAAATGGAGATTATCGATGTCCACACGCCCGAAACCCGGCGTCAACCGCCTCGTCGAGACAGCGATCTATGTCGACGACATCGCCCGTGCAAGCGAATTCTACGACACAGTCTTTGGTTTTCCAGCCCTGGTCCGCGACAATCGCGTGGTGGCCTATGATGCAAGGGGCTTCTACCATATTCCTGCTGTTCAAGCGGGGCGCGACCCTCAATGAAGTCGTGCTGGCGGGCGGTACGATCCCGCCCCACGACGGGTCCGGCCCGACCCATTTTTGCTTCGCCATCGACGCCGAACAGCTCGGCGATTGGGAGACCCACCTTGGCGAGCTAAACATCCCTATCGAAGCACGCATGAATTGGGATCAGGGCGGCAAGAGCCTCTATTTCCGCGACCCCTATGGCCATCTGATCGAACTGGGCACACCGGGCATCTGGCGAACCTATTGATTTGCTCCCGCACAAATCGATCTCCAAACGAAAATCACAAGCCACATCGGACCGGCGGTTGTCGGGGCAGTGTTCCGGCTCCCTAAATGACCGACTTGGGGCGCGCACCTGCCCGGCGGCTTTTCAATTCTCTTCAAGTACGCGCCACTCACGCAGCTCTTGGGTCCATTGCCCATGGGCAGCCCGGAGACGCAGGTGTGAATTGCGATGGAAGCAATAGCCGCTTGAGCCACAATATCCCTAGTGACGAGCCATTCTATGGCTCTGCCTACAGGCAGCTTTCGACCCGCGGCCCGCATCAAGCTACTTGCGAATGATTTGCAATTGCACTATCTAGACCAAGCCCAATCATTCGGAGTTGAGTATGCACCGCCGCCTTCTGACCGCCCTTATCCTTGCCGCGCCGCTTGCCTGTGCCCTGCCCGCTGCCGCCCAGGACCGCCTCAAGGCCGTCACCAGCTTCACCATTCTTGCCGACATGGCCCAGAACGTGGCTGGGGACGCGGCCGACGTGGTCTCGATCACCAAGCCGGGCGCTGAAATCCATAATTACCAGCCCACGCCGGGCGATCTAGTGGGTGCGCAGGATGCGGATCTGGTGCTGTGGAACGGGCTCAATCTTGAACAATGGTTTGAACAGTTCCTCGACAATCTGCCCGATGTGCCCAGCGTGGTGCTGACCGAGGGCATCGAGCCGATCGGCATTGGCGAAGGCCCCTATGAGGGCAAGCCGAACCCGCATGCCTGGATGTCGCCGACCGATGCCCTGGTCTATGTCGAGAATATCCGCGCTGCCTTCGTCGAGGCCGATCCGGCCAATGCCGACATCTACAATGCCAATGCCGAAGCCTATGCGGCCGAAATCACCGCCACGGTGGAGCCGATCCGCCAGGCGCTGGCCGCCATCCCCGAGGAAAACCGCTGGCTGGTTACCTCGGAAGGCGCCTTCTCCTACCTGGCGCGCGATTTTGGCCTCAAGGAACTCTATCTCTGGCCGATCAATGCGGACCAGCAGGGCACCCCAAGGCAGGTGCGCGACGTCATCGATGCGGTGCGCGAGCACAATATTCCGGTCGTCTTTTCGGAGAGCACGATCTCATCCAAGCCGGCTGAACAGGTGGCGCGCGAGACTGGCGCCAAATATGGCGGCGTGCTCTATGTGGATTCTCTTTCCGAGGCAGACGGGCCGGTCCCGACCTATCTCGATCTGCTCAAGGTCACCACAGAGACGATCGCCGCAGGATTTACTCAGTGAAACAAAATGCAGGCCCCGGCATTGCGGTAGAAGACATTACCGTTGCCTATCGCAATGGCACCACGGCCCTGAGGCATGCCAGCTTCACCAGCCCGCGCGGATCGATTACCGCGCTGGTTGGGGTCAATGGCGCCGGCAAGTCCACCATTTTCAAGGCCATTATGGGCTTTGTGCCGGTTGTTTCAGGCTCCATTTCCATTCTGGGGCAGGCGGGCCGCCAGGCCCAGCGCCAGAACAAGGTGGCCTATGTGCCCCAGTCCGAAGACGTGGACTGGAATTTTCCTGTCCTGGTCGAAGACGTGGTGATGATGGGCCGGTTCGGCCACATGAACATGCTGCGCATCCCCAGCGCCAATGACCGCAACAAGGTCGCGGCGGCGCTGGAGCGGGTCAACATGACCCAATATGCCAAACGCCAGATCGGCGAGCTTTCCGGCGGCCAGAAAAAGCGCGTCTTCCTCGCCCGCGCCCTGGCGCAGGAAGGCGAGGTGATCCTCCTCGACGAGCCCTTTACCGGGGTCGACGTCAAGACCGAGGACGCCATCATCGCCCTGCTGCGGGCCCTGCGCGACGAGGGCAAGGTGATCCTGGTCTCCACCCACAATCTGGGTTCGGTGCCCGAGTTCTGCGACCGTACCGTCATGGTCAAGGGCACGGTGCTGGCCTATGGTCCGACTTCTGAAGTCTTCACGCGCGAGAAGCTCGAGGAAGCCTTTGGCGGCGTGCTGCGGCACTTCGTGCTGTCTGGCGCGGGCCTGCATGCCGATGACGATCCGCGTCATCTTTCGGTCCTCACCGACGACGAGCGCCCGCTGGTCTTTTATGGCGAAGAAGGCAAGGAAGAGCACCAGCAGGCGAGCCGCGAAAAATGATCGACCTGCTGCTCGAGCCCTTTTCCTACAACTACATGGTCAATGCCATGTGGGTCTCGGCCCTGGTGGGGGGTGTGTGCGCCTTTCTCTCGGCCTATCTGATGCTCAAGGGCTGGTCGCTGATCGGCGACGCCCTATCGCACTCCATCGTGCCGGGCGTGGCCGGGGCCTATATGCTGGGCCTGCCCTTTTCGCTGGGCGCCTTCCTCTCGGGGGGCCTGGCCGCCGTGGCCATGCTGTTCCTCAGCCAGCGCACCAAGCTCCGGGAAGACGCGGTCATCGGGCTGATCTTTACCGGTTTTTTCGGCCTGGGGCTGTTCATGGTCTCGGTCTCACCCACCTCGGTCGATGTGCAATCGATCGTCCTGGGCAATATCCTGGCCATCACGCCGGAAGACACGCTGCAGCTGGTGCTGATCTCGGTGGTGACGCTGGGCGTGATGCTGGTGATCTGGAAGGATCTGATGGTCACCTTTTTCGATGAGAGCCATGCCCGCTCCATTGGCCTCAGGACCACCTGGCTCAAGGCGATCTTCTTCACACTCCTCAGCGCGGCGACAGTGGCCGCCATGCAGACCGTCGGCGCCTTCCTCGTCATCGCCATGGTGGTGACACCGGGCGCCACCGCCTATCTGCTGTCCGACCGGTTCCCGCGCCTCATCGGCATCGCCATTGCCGTGGGCGTCCTGTCATCGGCCATCGGGGCGTATCTGAGCTATTTCCTTGATGGCGCGACCGGCGGCATCATCGTGGTGCTGCAGACCCTGGTGTTCCTCACCGCCTTTGTCTTTGCCCCCAAGCATGGCTGGCTGGCGGCGCGGCGCCGCATTGCCGGGGAGACTGCATAATGACCTGGTATGAAATGGCGCTCTGGCCCTTCCAGCTTCCCTTCATGGTTCAGGCCATGGTGATCGGCGTTCTCGTGGCGGTGCCAACCGCCCTGCTCTCCTGTTTCCTTGTGCTCAAGGGCTGGTCGCTGATGGGCGATGCCATCTCCCATGCCGTGCTGCCCGGGGTTGTCCTGGCCTATGTCGTCGGCCTGCCCATTGGCGTCGGGGCCTTCATCGCCGGCATGGTCTGTGCGCTGTCGGTCGGCTTTCTCAAGGAGAATTCCCGCATCAAGGAAGACACGGTCATGGGCGTGGTGTTTGCGGGCCTGTTCGGCCTCGGGATCGTGCTCTACACCGCCATCACCACCGATGTGCATCTGGACCATATCCTGTTCGGCAATATGCTGGGCGCGAATGGCGCGGATTTGCTGCTGGCGGCGATCATTGCCCTGGCCGTGGTGCTGGTCGTCGGCGCGAAATGGCGCGACCTGATGCTCTTCATCTTCGATGCCCAGCAGGCCGGCGCCATCGGGCTCAATACGCGCCTCCTGCATTATGGCCTTCTGGCCATGATTTCCCTGACCATTGTGGGCGCCCTGCAGGCAGTCGGCATGATATTGGTCATTGCCCTATTAATTGCGCCGGGCGCCATTGCCTTCCTCATCACCCGTCGTTTCGGGGTCATGCTGCTGGTGGCCATGGGCGTATCGGTCGGATGCAACCTTTTGGGCGTCTATCTCAGCTTCTTCCTCGACAGCGCCCCGGCGCCCACCATTGTGCTGTTGATGAGTGCCTGCTTCATCCTGGCCTTTGTGGCCACGCAGAGACAACGGGTGGCGGCGGTCTGACGGCGGACTTATCCCCGCCCCCAAATCCTGCCCCATAATCCCGCCTATTCCTCTCGCGATAGGGCGGCCTGCAGCGACCAGTGGCGGGAGGGAAAGCCGGGCGTGGGGCAGTCGCGTGCCACCGCGGTCTGGGGGTCGGCGGGTGAGAGTTCGTGCCTGTTGTGGCTTCGGCCGCAGCTGAAAGCGGGTGCCCTAAGGGCGGCCGTGCCGGACAGCCTTCCAAGTTATCCCCTATCGAGAAATCCCGGCGTTCCCGAGACGGCTTTCGTCTCAGTTTTTGTTTGTTTCAGGGACGGTAGCCGTCTCGGGACTCCGCTCTTCATTCAGAACCGCGAGGCCAGCTGGCCGGGCGGCCAAAGCTGCTGGCCAGAAGTGCCAAGCGGCATACGGCGCACCCAGTTATCCCCGGGCCGTCTACCGGACGCACACTGGCTCCGAATGCAACCTCGGAGACATCCCCATGGACCAGACCGCCCGGCTTTCCCTGCCCTTCATCATGTCGGGACAGGCGCTCAAGCACATTACCCATAATGACGCCCTCAACCGGCTCGACGCCCTGGTGCAGCCAGTGGTGGAATCCACCGTTCTGGCCGTGCCGCCCGTCTCGCCCCTGCCCGGCGAAGCCTGGATCGTTCCGTCCGGCGCCAGCGGGGCCTGGGGCGGCCATACCGACGAAATCGCCGCCTTTCAGGATGGTGCCTGGATATTCTATGACCCGGCAAAGGGCTGGCAGGTGTTCGATCGCGCCAGCGATGCGCTTCTGCTCTTCTCCGGAACCGCCTGGGTGCCAATTGCCGCCACGGGAGCCGGCCTGCCGCAATTGGGCATCAATGCCAGTGCAGACAGCACCAACCGGCTGGCCGTGGCTTCGGCCGCGACGCTATTGACCCATGCCGGAGCGGGGCACCAGCTCAAGCTCAACAAGGCAGCCAGCGGCGATACGGCGAGCCTTCTCTTCCAGTCCAACTGGTCGGGGCGGGCCGAAATGGGGCTGATGGGCGATGATCACTGGCGCATCAAGATCAGCCCGGACGGCTCGGCCTGGACTGATGCAATCACCATCGCGGCCGACACCGCTTCGGTCAGCATTGCCGGCGTGCTGCGCCCGGCTGGCGACAACACCCAGAGCCTGGGTGCCAGCGGCGCGCGCTGGTCGGCCGTGTGGTCGGCCACCGGCACCATCCAGACCTCGGACATTCGGCACAAGACAGACATCGTCCCAACCGATCTGGGTCTCGATTTCATCCGGCGTCTGGAACCGGTCCGCTATGCCTGGAAGGGCGGCGACGGGCGCCATCACTATGGCCTCATCGCCCAGCAGGTCGCCGGGATCGTGAGCGATCTCGATATCGACTTCGGCGGCCATGTGCTGGCAGACCCCGAAGACCCGACCAGCCAGCAGGCCCTGCGCTACGACCAGTTCATCGCCCCGCTTATTCGGGCGATTCAGGAGCTGGTGGAGCGTGTGGAGGGGTTGGAGGGGCGGTAACCGCGGTTGGCCATTGATTTCCCGGTTCCTTCGTCATTGCCCGGCTTGTCCGGGCAATCCATCCCATAATGCCATGGACCACCCGGACAAGCTGGGTGGTGACGATGACGGAGGGGTCGCACCTGGTCTGTTACAGGCCCTATTCGTCATAGCCGGCCGTCTCCACCGGCGTGATCGGCGTGGGCCGGCCTTTGGGCGTGGGATTGGCACCCTGGGCGGACAATTCGGCTTGCAAGGCCTGCATCAGGGCGAGTTTTTCCGCATCGGGCAGTTCGTGCAGGCGCTGGCTCAGGCGGATGGTGAAATCGGAAAAGGCATTGTGCCAGTCGGATGGCATTTGCTTGAGATCGACGCGACGGGCCCTTGGCGCCTTGGCGGCCTGGATGCCGGCGGCGCTGAGTTCGAAGAAGTCGTCGAGCTGCGGCAGGATGACCTGGTCGCCCCCGAGCTTGCCGGAAGCGACCAGGGCTTCGCGCAGGGCATGGCGCTCCTCATCCTCGCCATGGGTCAGGAACAGCGCGCCATGGGCTGGCAGGCGCTTGCTGATCCAGTCCATCAGCTCCGTGTGGTCGGCATGGGCGGAGTAATTGCCCATGGAGCGGATGGTCGCCCGCACCGGCACCAGCGTGCCGTGGATGCGCACTTCCCGGGCGCCGGAGAGAATGATCTGCCCCAGCGTGCCCGGCGCCTGGTAGCCGACGAACAGAACCGTGGCATTGGAGCGGATCAGATTGTTCCGGAGGTGATGCTTGATGCGCCCGGCATCGGCCATGCCCGAGGCCGACAGAATGATGGCCCCACCCTTGATGGCGTTGAGCGCCTTGGAGTCCTCTACCGCCTCGATGATGCGGAACCGCTCGTCATTGAACAATTCGCCGGCGCTAAGCTCGGTGTCCTCGAACATCTTGGCGTATTTCCGGTAGACGCCGGTGACCTTGCTGGCCAGGGGCGAATCCAGGGCGACCAGTTGCGGGGTGATCTCGCCATCCCGGATGAGCGTGCCGATATCGTGCAGCAATTCCTGGCTGCGCTCGACCGCAAAGGTGGGAATGATGAGATTGCCACCGCGCTGGAGCGCCTCCTGGATTTCGGTCTTGAGCGTCTGCCGCCGCTGCTCAAGCGTATATTCCTCCCGCTCGCGGCCGCCATAGGTCGATTCACACAGGATATAGTCAAAGCCCGCCGGCCCCTCGGGCTCGGTGTAAAAGACCTTCTCATCCGGCCCGATATCGCCGGAGAACATCAGCCGCACCGGCTTGCCGTTGCTGTCCTTGACCTCCACCTCGATGGAGGCGGAGCCGATAATGTGCCCGGCATTCCAGTAGCGGGCGCGCACGCCGGGGCCGGGTTCGATCCAGCTGTCGTAGTCGCAGATGCGGCGGTGCTCCAGCGCCTCTTCGGCATCGGCCATGGTGTAAAGCGGCCTTACCGGCTCATCGCCCCGGCGCGAACGTTTGCGGCTTTCCCGCTCGGCTTCGCTCTCCTGGATGCCGGCGCCATCGGGCAACAGGTATTCGAGCAGGCCGGCCGTGGGCGCCGTCATCCACATCGGCTTTCGCCAGCCCTCGGCACACAGCTTGGGCAAGAGGCCGGCATGATCGATATGGGCGTGGGTCAAGAGCAGGAAATCGATCGCCTTGGGATCGAAGGGGGTGGGCTTGAGATTGAGCTCACGCACGCTCTTATTGCCCTGGAACAGGCCGCAATCGACCAGGAACTGCCCCCCTGGGTGCACGACGCGATAGCAGGAACCGGTCACTGTGCCCGCCGCGCCGTGGAAATGCAGGGTGACGGTCATGGGCAGGCTCCTGGGATTTTTGGTGCATTGGATGTCGAGGTTAGCGCCTCCCGCTCGTCAAAGTCGAGACAGGCGCAATCCCGCGCCGGGCAAATCAGGAGACGACCGATGCCCTATATTGATGGAATGGTCACCGCCGTACCCAAGGCGAACCGGCAGGCCTATATCGAGCATGCCAGCAAGGCTGCCGACCTGCTCAAATCCTGGGGCGCGACGCGGGTGGTGGAGAATTGGGGCGATGACGTGCCCAGGGGCGAGCTCAACGACTTCTATGGCGCCGTCCAGGCCAGGGACGACGAGGTCGTCGTCTTCTCCTGGATCGAATATCCCGACAAGGCCACTCGCGACGTCGCCATGCGCAAGATGATGGCGCCCGAAGCCATGCAGCAATTCGGCGAGATGCCGTTTGACGGCAAGCGGATGATTTTCGGCGGCTTCGAGACGCTGTTTACGAAGTGAGGGTCGCCCCCTCCCGGCCTCCCCTGATAGGGGAGGTTGGGTGTGGTGCCTCAGCGCGGCGCCCGCTTGGCCAGGATGCGCTGCAGCGTGCGGCGGTGCATGTTGAGCCGCCGCGCGGTCTCGGAGACATTGCGGTCGCACAATTCATAGACGCGCTGGATATGCTCCCAACGCACCCGGTCCGCCGACATCGGGTTTTCCGGCGGCTCGGGCTTGTCCTCGCCGGTCGCCAGCAGCGCGTTGATGACATCGTCGGCGTCGGCGGGCTTGGAAAGATAATCCATGGCGCCCAGCTTCACCGCGGTCACCGCCGTGGCGATATTGCCGTAGCCGGTCAAGACGACGGCACGAGCGTCCGGGCGCTTCTGGTGCAGGGCGGAGACGACATCGAGGCCATTGCCGTCCTCGAGCCGGAGATCAACCACCGCATAGGCGGGCGGACGCTCCGCCACGGCGGCCAGGCCTGCCGACACCGTGCCGGCAATGCGCACTTCAAAGCCCCGACGCGTCATGGCGCGTTCGAGGCGGCTCAGAAAGGCGGCATCATCATCGACGAGCAGCAGGCTCGGATCGGCAGCCAGAAGGTCTTCAATCGTATCCATGGCTTTTCCAATATTCCTTTGCTCACGCTACGTCAAAACCAACCGGTCCGATCACTCCAGGCTGCTGCGCAGCCAGGTGATGCGCACCCGCGCGTGACCGTTGGGCTGGGCATTGTCGAAAGTGAGCCGGGCCCCGGTTCGTTCCAGCAGGGTCTTGGCAATGAAGATGCCCAGGCCCAGGCCGCCGGGCTGGTGGGCGTCGCTGCCTGCCGGGTCGCGCGGGCGGCTGGTGAGGTATGGTTCGCCAAGCCGGGCGATCAGTTCGGGCGCGAAGCCCTTGCCGTCATCAATGATGGAAACGGTAATCCGGTGTTGATCCCAGCCGCTCTCGATGCGGACCGTCTGGGCGGCAAAATCGGTGGCATTCTCGATCAGATTGCCCAGCCCATAGAGCAGGCCCACACTGCGGGGAAAGACCGGAGGCGGTCCTGCGGTGTTTTCGGCGTCGAAGAGGATCACCTTGCCTCGCCCTTCATGAGGCCGCGCCACCTCGTCGAGAATGTCCGGCAGAGGCGCCTCGGCAAACAGGTCCGCCGGCTCGCTGCCCAGGTTCCGGAGCTTGGCCAGAATGGCCCGGCAACGCGCCGCCTGAGCAATGATCAGTTCCACGTCCTCAGCCAGCTGGCTGTTCTTGTCGACCTCGTCGCGCATCTCCTTGGCGGCCAGGGCAATGGTAGACAGCGGCGTGCCCAGTTCATGCGCCGCCGCTGCAGCCAGGCCATCGAGCGCCGACAATTGCTCGCGCCGGGACAGCGCCAGTTCGGTAGCGGCCAGGGCATCGGCGATCTGGCGGGCGTCATTCGCCACCCGATTGGTATAGGCGGAGATGAAGACCACGCCGCAGATGATCGACACCCAGATGCCGATGACATAGATGCGGTTGAAAACAATGTGCTGGTCAGGCTCCCAGGGCAGCGGCAGGTGCATGACGGCCAGCACCGAAGCGATGGCTGCGGCCAGCAGCGCGACCAGAAAGGCCTGGCGCTTGGGCAGCGAGGTCGCCGACACCGAGACCGGGGCAAGCAGCAGCAGCGCGAATGGGTTTTCCAGTCCACCCGTCAGGGCCAGGAGGCCACCGAGCTGACAAAGATCGAAGGCCAATTGCAGGGCGGCGACCCGCGCGGAAAGACGAAAGTGCGGCCCAAGGCGCAAGGTCAGACCGATATTGAGCGCCGCCGACAGACCGATGAGCAACAGGCATTCCAGCAGCGGCAGGGGAAAGCCCAGTCCCCAATTGACGAAAAGAACGCCGATGGTCTGCCCGATCACTGCCAGCCAGCGCAGAATGACCAGTGTCTGCAGGCGCAAGGGCCGCCAGCTTGCGGGCAAGGGCAATTGCGGGAGTGTCTGTTCGGTCATGCCGCTCGCTCCGAGGCTGTCATTTGTGGCGCATAGGAAGCACCAATGCCGATTTCAAGCACAAAAATTGGTAGGCACATGCTTGATCCTGCCCTGCGGCGGACCATTTGAGTCTCATCGTGACTGGGAGACGAACGATATGACAACTGCAATCATCAAACCGCAATGGTCCCCGCTGACCATCGCCCTCATGGTTCTGGGTTTCATCATCTTCTGGCCGCTCGGCCTGGCGATGCTGGCCTATATCCTCTGGGGTGAAAAATTCGGCGGCTCCGCCGAAAAGGCACAGGCCTATTGGAACAAGGGGTGTAGCTATATGCGCAACAATTCCAAGCATCACGGCTTCGGCCGCAGCGAATTCACCTCCTCAGGGAATGCCGCCTTTGACGAGTACCGTACAGAACAGCTCAAGCGCCTTGAGGAAGAACGCGCCCGTCTCGATGCCGAGATCGACGCCTTCCACGAGTACATGGCCAATCTGCGCAAGGCCAAGGACCGCGAGGAATTCGACCGCTTCATGAGCGAGCATCGCGGCAACCGCCAGGGCTTTGGCGACAACAACCAGAACAATTGGGGCAACAATAACGGCCAGTAAGCCGTTGTCCCTCCCGACTTCCCTAGCCTCCAATGACGACTGGCGCCCCCACAAGGGGCGCTTTTTCATTCGGGGCTGCACTAGCATGGGGAAGGGCAAGCTGGCGCCAAATGCGTTACACTGGCCCGATCTGATTCACTGGAGCACCATGTTCTCCTTCCTGCGCCAGCGCACCCCGCCTCCCAGGACCACACAGCTGATGCTCGACGGCCAGGCCGTGGAGATCGCTGTCAAAGTCTCAAGCCGGGCGCGTTCGTTCCGCCTGTCTCTGCCCGCGACCGGGCCGCTGCTGACCCTGCCCGAGGGCGCGCGCTGGGCGGACGCTGAAGCGTTTCTCCATCGGCACCGGCACTGGCTGGCTGCTCGATTGCCGCGGGCGACGCAGGCGCAAAGGCTCGTAGCCGGCGCGGCCGTACCGCTTCGGGGGGTCATGCACCGGGTCATCGCCACCGGCCGGCTGCGCGGCCGCGTTGAGGCCAGCGCGACCGCAGAAGGTCCGGTGCTGCTGGTTCCTGGCGAGCCCGAACACCAGCCCCGCCGGCTCTATGACTGGCTCAAGGTCCAGGCACTGGCCGATCTTGAGGCCCAGAGCGATTTGCATGCCGGGCGGCTTGGCGTTGGGGTGAAGCAGGTGCGGCTGCGCAGCCAGTCCAGCCGCTGGGGCTCCTGCTCCTCGAGCGGCAATATCAACTATAATTGGCGGCTGATCCTGGCCCCGCCGCATGTGCTGGACTATGTCGCCGCCCATGAGGTGGCCCACCTTTTGGAGATGAACCATTCGCCTGCCTTCTGGGCCACGGTCCGGCGGACCTTGCCCGACATGGAGCGTGGCAAAGCGTGGCTCAAAGCACACGGTCGGGAGCTGATGGCCTGGCAAGCGCCCGGAGAAGCACCCTAATCCCCATTATGCCCCGATCCTGCCGCAATCGCTGATGTATCAGCAGGATATGCGTCGACTCGTGGCTCTCATCATCGTCATCTTTGCCTTTGCCGCCGTGGCCGGCGCCACGACCGCGCATGCCCATCGCTATGTCAGCACACCCATTGTGGTGCTCAACCATGTCGATGCGCTCAATCAACCCATTCCGGTGGTGGTACATGTACAGCGCGGCCAGATTGATCTGGGGACTGGGATTACCATGCCCTGCGGACACCACCAGGCCATCCCTACGTCCCTGCCGGGGGTGCCACCGACAATGCCGGACCCAAGGTTGTGGCCCGAATTGACAGCACAGGCCCCCATCTGGACCGAGCCGGTTCCCCTGCGTCCACCCCGGCACATCTGAGCGCCAGGGCCAAGTCAAAACACATTAAACGCTTATGGTCCCATCCGGACCAAGGATTGCCTCATGTCTTCATTTACCGACGCGACCCTGTCGCGCCGCGCCGTCATGGCCGGCCTTGCCGGCCTCGGCGCTCTCACTCTTGCCGGCTGCTCCACCAGCGGCACCACACGCCTGGCCACTGCGGTGGCGACGCCTACCCGCCCCACCATACCCCTCGATGTGCTGGCCATGTATGCAGCCCGCCCGGAGGAAGCACATCCCGTACCGGCGGCCGACATTTCGCTGATGAACCCGGACTACTGGCGACAGGACGTCGTCAACCCAACCGGGGAGCCAGCGGGTCGGGTGGTCGTCGATACCACCAGTTACTTCCTCTATTTCACCATGCCATCGGGCCGGGCAATGCGCTATGGCGTCGGGCTGGGACGCGCCGGCTTCGAATGGAGTGGCCAGGGTCACATCGCCTATAAACGGAAATGGCCTGTCTGGACGCCACCGGCCGAGATGATCGCGCGCCAGCCGGAACTGGAAATCTATCGTCATGGTCAGCCCCCGGGCCTGCTCAATGCCCTGGGCGCCCGCGCGCTCTATATCCATCAGGGCAATCGGGACACCCTCTACCGGATCCACGGCACCATGGACGTCGCCTCGATCGGCAAGGCGGTGTCGTCCGGCTGCGTGCGCTTGTTGTTCCACGATGTCATCGATCTTTATGAGCGCGTTCCCAATGGAGCACCGATCCTGGTGATTTGAGGTGCGTGGCATCGCGACGCACCATTCTGGAAGACGCGACAAGCAAAGGCCCCGGGATCGCTCCCGGGGCCTTTGATGTACATGGCGGCGTGTTAGTTGCCGAAGATCAAGTCCATCAGAGTGCGCTGGCGCTGCGGCTCCTGATAAGTCGGCTGTTGCTGTACCTGGCCGGGCGGGACAATCTGACCCTGGGGAACAGCCTGCTGTCCGGCGGGGGCGCTGGACACCCAGACCTGTTGGCCGGTCGCCGGATCGACGATGAGCGTCATCGGCAGGCCCGTTTCAGGGTCGATAGGCGCGGTTCCAAACCCATTGGCCTGCTGTTGCAGCGGGAAGCCGGTGACCGGGTCAATGGCCTGACCATTGGCATCGTACTGCACCGCGGCCTCGCCTCCGGTAGCCAGGGGCAGACCTGTTGCCGGATCGATTGGAAGACCGGTGGCGGGATCATACTGCGCGCCCGTCGCCGGATCATAGTTGAGCCCGGTGGCTGGATCGTATTGCAGGCCGACCGGTAGTCCGGTGGCCGGATCCACCATGGTTCCGGTCTGGATCGGCGGGTTGATAGACTGGCTGTCCACAGGCGCCAGACCCTCAATGGGCAGGCCGGTCGCCGGGTCAATGGCCACGACCTGCCCCGTGGTCGGGTCGGTCATCGTCTGGACCGGCTGACCGGTACCCCCATCGACATATTGCACCATGGGCTGACCCGTGGCCGGATCGATTGCCGGCATGCCGGTATTGGGATCGATCATCTGCTGGGCGATCAGCTGGCCGGCATAGGAGCCACCGGGAATGGATGCAGGCGAACGGCCCGCATGCGCCTTGGTCATGAACTCGGACCAGATATTGGCCGGCACATTGCCACCCGAGAGCGTGGTCTTGGTGTCGTTGTCATTGCCCAGCCACACGCCAGTGACCATGGCCGAAGTGTAGCCAACGAACAGGGCATCGCGGGCGTTCTGGCTGGTACCCGTCTTGCCGGCAAAGTCCCAACCACCCAGATTGGCGCCGCGACCGGTCCCCACTTCAACGGCCGTCTTGAGCATGTCGTTCATCTCGGCGAGCACGTTGGGGTCGACCACCCGGCCCGGTCCGGCATTGGAGGCCTCATAGAGCACATTGCCCTGGACGTCCGAAATCTTGGTGATGACATTGGGTATGACCCCCATGCCACCATTGGCGAAGGGCGCGTAGGCACTGGTCAGCTCGAGCAGGTTCACTTCCTGGGTGCCCAGCGCAATCGAGGGGACAGGCGTGAGATTGGAGGAAATGCCCATGCGCATGGCCACTTCGATCACCTTCTCGGGTGTGACGTCGATCGCCAGTCGTGCCGCGATGGTGTTGAGCGAATAGGCCAGGCCCTGCCGCAAGGTGACCGTCCCGGCATATTTGCCCGAGGCATTGCGCGGGCTCCAGCCCTCATATTCAAATTGGGCGTCCTCGGCCAAAGTGTCGGGCGTGTAGCCCTTCTCCATGGCGGCCATATAAACGAAGGGCTTGAAGGTCGAGCCCGGCTGGCGCTTGGCGGTGATGGCCCGGTTATACTGGCTGGCCTGGTAGTCCACGCCGCCCACCATGGCGCGCACCGTACCATCGACATCCATCGCCACGAGAGCCCCCTGGGAGAAGCCGCGCTTCGGCCCCTCATTGGCCACCGCCTCCTTGACGATGAACTCGGCGTCTTTCTGCATCTTGTAGTCGATGGTGGTCTGGACCACCACGTCACCTTCGATCTCGCCGATATAGGCGGTCATCAGGCTTTCGACCCAGTCAGCGACATAGGATTCGGAACCGGCGACGACGGTGCGAATGGTCTGGTTGGGATCGATGCGGGCCGCGTCGGCTTCTTCGCGGGTGATATAGCCTTCCTGCGCCATGGCATTGAGGACAAGGCGCTGCCGGTCCCGGGCGGTATCGGGGTTAGCCTTGGGATTATAGGCCGAGGGTGCTGGCAGAATGCCGACCAGCATGGCGGCCTGGCCCAACGAAAGATTACGCGCCGAAACGCCGAAATAGGTCTGTGCCGCCGCCTCGATGCCGTAGGCGCCCGAGCCGAAATAGACCCGGTTCATATAGAGTTCGAGGATTTCTTCCTTGGTGAAGTTCTGTTCCAGCCAGACGGCGAGAATGGCTTCCTGCACCTTGCGGCCCAAGGTCTGGTCCGGTGTAAGGAACAGGTTCTTGGCGACCTGCTGGGTGATGGTCGAGGCGCCGCGGGTCACGCCGCGCGCTTCTACCATTTCCACGGCCACCGAGAGCAGCCCGATCGGGTCGACGCCGAAATGGCTCATGAAGCGCCGGTCTTCCGAGGCAATGAAGGCCGCCGGCACATATTGGGGCAGCTCGCGGAAGGTGATGGCCTCGCCGCCGGTCTGACCGCGATTGGAAATCAGGCTGCCATCGGCCGCCAGGATGCGAATATTTGGGGGACGCTCGGGGATTGCCCAAGTATCGGCGGACGGCAGTTGGGCCCCGTAATAGACGATAACGCCTATCACGGCCAGACCACCCCAAAGGCAGGCGACAAAACCCCACCACAACAGGCCCATCAACAGGCCGCCGGAACGCTTCTTGCGGCGCGGGCGAGCCGGTTCGGCCCTGCCCTTGCGCGCCGGCTTCTTCGGTGATTTGGGCGGCTTACCGCCGCCCCCGGCGCCACCGGTGCGGACTTCATCCACGGAGAAGGCCATGGTCTGTCCCATGGTCGGCTCGACGCGCTGTCCCTTCGCCGCAGGCCGCGCCTGGGTCTTGTTCTGGCGATCCTTGGGAGCGCCAACGCGATCATCGGCCGAAATGCGGAAATCCATCAGGCAAACCTAGTGAAGGGAAGGGATCCAAGCTGCTTCTACCCTGTTCGTCCAGCAAGGGAAACAAATGGTAAGCAAGAGGTTAAGATCGGTCGATATCGACTGGCTAAACACCCGCTGCGGTCCAGCAGCACATGGCAGACGCTTCTCCGCGCCAATTGTGGCCGGTTTATGGGTCAAGTCGCCACTTGTGCGGCATGTGTGACAGACCTGCCACAGCTCTTGCCAGCGCAGAGCAGGCAGGGCAACACATCGGTCATGCGCGCGCTTTTGCCTTTGCTTGCCCTGTCCATATTGCTCCTGTCGGCTGTCCAGCCCAGGGCCGATGCGGTCCAGACCGCGTTCAACGACGCTATCGCCGCCTTTGAGACGGCGCGGACAGGACTAGCGGCCGAGAACTTCGGGGTCGATGTGACTGCCTATCAGGACGCCCTTACGGAGGGACAATTTGCCTCCCGGCATTGGGGCGGAGAGATCGCCGTGGAGCTGATCGAACCTGCGGAGAACAGCGGCGCCTGCGCGCGGTTTGCCGCCTATGTGCACCTGCCGGCCCATGACGGCCGGGTGCGCATGGTCGTCTGCCCGCAGTTTTCTGCCGACGGAACCCCGGCACTGCGGCGGCTCACGGTGCTGCACGAGATGGTGCACGTCGTCGCTGGCGCCGATGAATGCCGCGCCATGGCATTTGCCGCACGTGTCGAACTGCTGGCGAATGGGGCGTTCACGCCGGTCGAGCGCTATTGGCGGGCCAATGATTGCGACCAATCGCCATTTCGCTTGCCTGACTAACGCCAACCCAGACCGGGGGCGACATATTTGAGGATGCTCTCGATGACATGGGCATTGTAGTCCACACCCAGTTGATTGGGCACGGTCAGCAGCAGTGTATCGGCCTCGGCGATGGCCTCGTCGCGCTTGAGTTCCTCGATCAGCTTGTCCGGTTCGGCCGTATAGCCGCGGCCGAAGACGGCGCGCTTTTCCGGTTCGATGTAGCCGAACTGGTCTTCCTCGGGTCGGCCAGAGCCGAAATACATGCGGTCCCGATCATTGACGAGGGCGAAAATGGAGCGGCTGACCGAAACGCGTGGGGTGCGGGTGTGGCCGGCTTCCTTCCAGGCGGCGCGGTAGGCACGGATCTGTTCGGCCTGCTGGATGTGGAAGGGTTTGCCGCTTTCGTCGAATTTGAGTGTCGAGGATTGCAAATTCATGCCCATCTTGGCCGCCCAGACGGCCGTGGCGTCGCTGGCCGCACCCCACCAGATGCGCTCGAGCAGACCCTCGGAATAGGGTTCGAGCCTGAGCATGCCGGGGGGATTGGGAAACATGGGGCGCGGATTGGGCTGGGCAAAACCCTGGCCGGTCAGGGCCTTGAGGAAAATTTCTGCGTTGAGCCGGGCCATGTCGGCATCGGTCTGGCCCTCGGCCGGCTCGTAGCCGAAATAGCGCCAGCCATCGATCACCTGTTCGGGCGAGCCGCGCGAAATACCCAATTGCAGCCGCCCCTCGGAGATCAGGTCGGCCGCCCCGGCATCCTCGGCCATGTAAAGCGGATTTTCGTAGCGCATGTCGATAACGGCGGTGCCGATCTCGATCTTGCTTGTTTTCGCACCCACCGCCGCCAGAAGCGGAAAGGGTGAGGCAAGCTGGCGGGCAAAATGATGCACCCGGAAATAGGCCCCGTCAGCGCCCAGCTCCTCTGCGGCCACGGCCAGATCAATTGACTGCAGGAGAGCGTCCGACGCCGTTCGCGTGCCCGAATTGGGCGACGGGCTCCAATGACCAAAAGAGAGGAAGCCGATCTTTTTCATGGAAACCTCGCGGAAATGGTGCAGCCGGAACCGGCTCTCGTCCGTAACTAAGCATCTGCCGCGCCGATGAGAAGATCACCGGGTCAGACGCATTGATCCATGTGGTCGAACAATGTCGCGCAGACAAGAAGGCACGCCTATGTGCTCATGGGCGACAGCGCGAGCCTGAGACATGCGCAGCCGACCAACCAAGCCAAAACGCCATTCGAGCATAGGTCTCATGGCCTGCTCACCTAAAATCACCCCACTGGGGAGATTTTGCCTTCGGCACGGCTCTCAGACGTCCAGATTGCTCACATTAAGCGCATTGTCCTGGATGAAGTCGCGGCGGGGCTCGACGAGGTCGCCCATCAGGGCGGTGAAGATTTCGTCGGCTTCGTCGGTCTGGTCGATCTCGACGCGGAGCAAGGTTCTGGCATTGGGATCGAGGGTGGTTTCCCAGAGCTGCTCGGCGTTCATTTCGCCCAGGCCTTTGTAGCGCTGCAGCGACACGCCCTTGCGACCGGCATCGGTAACGGCCTTGAACAGGCTCGCCGGGCCATAGATGTTGGAGGTCTCGCCCTTGCGGGTGAGTGTGGGCACCCCGCCGAAAAGCTCGTCCAGCCGACCGGCCAGCTGCCGCAGCTTGCGCGCATCGGCGCTTTGCAGCAGCGCCCGGTCGATCTGGTGCGTCTCGGTGACGCCACGTACGGTACGCGAGAAGGCGAGGGCCTCCTCGTCGGTGACCGCTCCGGTCCAGCCGCGCTCCAGCTCGTCCGAAATGCGGTCGAGACGATTGGCCACGCGCTTGAGGGTCGCCGCACTCTTGTCCGGATCGGAAATGCCCTCGGGGTCAAGGCCTCCGACAATGGCTGCCTGCTCGACAAGATTGCGGTTGTAACGGGTGTTGAGGTTGTTGATCGCGTTCACGATTTCGCGCGATTGCTGCAGGATGCCCAGCAGGTCCTGCCCCGCGTGGGTGGTGCCATGCTGGGTGGTGAACACCGCATCCTCGATGCCGCCTTCGAGCAGATAGTCTTCCAGCGCCCGCTCGTCCTTGAGATAGAGCTCGGAGCGACCGCGCGTGGCTTTGTAGAGCGGCGGCTGGGCGATGTAGATGTGCCCGCGCTCGATCAGTTCGCGTGTCTGGCGGTAGAAGAACGTCAGCAGCAGCGTGCGGATATGGGCGCCGTCGACGTCGGCGTCGGTCATGATGATGATCTTGTGGTACCGAAGCTTGTCCGGGTTGAATTCCTCCCGGCCGATGCCAGTCCCGAGAGCCGTGATCAGCGTGCCGACCTGATCAGACGAGATCATGCGATCAAAGCGGGCGCGCTCGACGTTCAGAATCTTGCCTCGAAGCGGCAAGACGGCCTGGTTGGAGCGATCGCGCCCCTGCTTGGCCGAACCACCGGCCGAGTCGCCCTCGACGATGAAGATTTCCGATTTTGCCGGATCACGCTCCTGGCAGTCGGCCAGCTTGCCGGGCAGCGAGGAGACTTCCAGCGCGCCCTTGCGGCGGGTCAGTTCGCGGGCCTTGCGCGCCGCTTCGCGAGCGGCGGCCGCTTCTACCACCTTGCTGACAATGGTGCGGGCCTCGTTGGGATGCTCCTCAAACCATTGCCCGAGTTTCTCATTGACGATGTTTTCCACGACCGGCCGGACTTCGGAGGAGACCAGCTTGTCCTTGGTCTGGCTGGAGAATTTGGGATCGGGCACCTTGACCGACAGCACGCAGGTCAGGCCCTCGCGGGTATCGTCGCCGGAAAGCTCGACCTTTTCCTTCTTGGCGATGCCCGAGCTATTGGCATAGCCAGTCACCTGGCGCGTCAGCGCCCCGCGCAGGCCAGCTAGATGGGTGCCACCATCGCGCTGCGGAATGTTGTTGGTGAAGCACAGCACATTTTCGTGGTAGCTGTCGTTCCACTGCAGCGCCACTTCGACGGTAATACCGTCCTTTTCGGCGCGCATGGTGATAGGCGCCTCGATCACTGGCTGCTTGGATTTGTCGAGATATTTGACGAAGGCCTGCAGCCCACCCTCGTAGAACAGCTCGATATCGACAGGCTCAGGATGGCGGTGGTCCGACAGGATGATGCGGACGCCGGAATTGAGGAAGGCCAGTTCGCGCAGGCGGTGTTCGAGCGTCTTGAAATCAAACTCCACCATGGAGAAGGTTTCAGAGCTGGGCAGGAAGGTAATTTCGGAGCCCGAGCGACCCTCATAAGTGCCGGGCTGTTTGTCCGGGGTATAGGCGCCGGTCACACTGAGGGGCGCATCGGCGACCCCCTGGGTGAAGCTGATCTCGTGAATCTTGCCATCGCGCCGAATGCGCAGCTTGAGCCAGACAGACAGGGCATTGACCACGGAAATGCCCACGCCGTGCAGGCCACCAGACACCTTATAGGAGTTCTGGTCGAACTTCCCGCCGGCATGGAGCTGGGTCATGATGACCTCTGCCGCCGAAACACCTTCTTCCTTGTGCAAGTCCGTGGGGATGCCGCGCCCATTGTCGATCACGGTACAAGAGCCGTCGGCATTGAGCCGCACCGTCACCAGATCGGCATGGCCGGCCAGCGCCTCGTCGATGGCATTGTCGACCGCCTCGTAGACCATGTGGTGCAGGCCCGAGCCATCGTCGGTGTCGCCGATATACATGCCCGGGCGCTTGCGCACGGCATCAAGACCCTTGAGCACCTTGATGCTGTCGGCGCCATATTCGGTCGGGATCGGGTTTTCGCTGTCGCTCATGAGGTCCGAATCAGTCGATTTTCACGTGGTATGGTTCTAGCGGAATGGGGGTGAAACCCCAAGAAAATTGGCCGTTTCACCGGCTTTTGCCGGGGATTTTCACCCTTGTGCCGCCAGTCTGCCGTCGCGCACGCCAATGCGCTGGGCGCGATCCTCCAGCGCCTCGAACAACACAGGGTCGGTGCCGGTCAAAAAGCACTGGGTCTCCAGGCCATCGAGCGCCGCAAACAGGGCTTTTCTGCGATCCGGATCGAGATGGGCGGCGATCTCGTCGAGCAACAGGATAGGCACGATACCCGTGCGCAGCCGCACCAGTCGGGCATGGGCCAGAATGAGCCCGATCAGCAACGCCTTCTGCTCCCCGGTCGAGCCGAGAGCGGCGGGCATCTGCTTTTGCGCATGCACCACTTCAAGATCGACGCGGTGTGGACCAGATGTGGTGCGTCCCGCTGCCCGATCAAGAGGCCGTAATGCATTCCAGCGCTCTGCCAGCAAGGCTTCAAGCGCCGCCGAGGTCGACGGCTCCTGCGTGTCTTCAAACAATGGCGTCAGTGCCAGCAGAGCTGCGGGGAAACTGCCGTCGTCCAGGCTTTCCGCGATCAATGCTTGCAGGTGAGTGAGGCTATCGGTGCGATTGAGATGGATCGAGGCGCCCAGTTCGGCCATCTGTGCCTCAACGGCACCCAGCCAGCCCGGATCGCCCCCGTCCTCGAGCAGCTTGTTGCGCTGCCGCATGGCCTTGTCATAGTCGGAGACGGCGGCGGAATGGCCAGGGATCAGCGTTGTGACCAACCGGTCGAGAAAGCGACGTCGATCGCCGGCCGGCCCTGAGAACAGGCCATCCATCGCCGGGGTCAGCCAGAGCACCCGCAGATAGTCGCTCATGGCCTCAATGGACCGGGCATTGGCGCTGTTGATACGTACACGCCGGCCGCCGTCAGGGAGGGCGCCGGTGCCGATATCGGCCGGGCCATCATCGGTTTCAATGGTTGCCGCTACGGCCCAAGGCAGGTCCGATCCATGCGATTGCAGTGTGTCGAAGCTGGCCCCCCGCAGACCTCGTCCGGGCGAGAGCACGGAGATGGCTTCGAGCAGATTGGTTTTGCCCGAGCCATTGGGCCCGGTCAGCACGACGTGACGCTCATCAAGATCGAGCGCAGCACTGGCATAATTACGAAAGGCGGTGAGGCGCAGGCGGGAAATATGGCGGATCATGACTACTTCACGCTCCGGCTAACCCTTGGCCCCTTCGAAAACAGCGGGATCGAGCATGCCGGACACCGGGACCCTGCGGACCTAGTCGGCTCAATTCGCTCCACTGGAGCGATGTCCCCGACGGGACGCCGCCTAGACACGCATCGGCATCAGCACATAGAGCGCGCTGGATTCGCCCTCTTCCTTGACCAGGGTCGGAGAATTGGCATCGTTGAACAAAAATACCGCGCTGTCCGAACGGATCTGCTGGATGATGTCGAGCAGGTAGCGCGCGTTGAAGCCGATTTCGAAGCCGTCGGTCTCGAATTCGACCGCGACTTCCTCGCTGGCGGTCCCATGGTCCGGATTGGTCACCGAGAGCTCAAGCAGCCCGTCCTTGGCCGAAAGCTTGACCGCCTTGCCGCCGCGATCCGAGGCAATGGTCGAGACGCGATCAACGGCGATGGCAAAGCCGGCCTTGTCGACCATCATCTGCTTGTCGTTGTTCTTTGGCGTCACCCGATCATAGTCGGGGAAGGTGCCCTCGATCAGCTTTGACAGCAGCACCACCGGGCCGACAGTGAAGCGGATCTTGGTGTCGGACACCTCGACATGCACATCGCCATCAACGCCATCGAGCAGTTTCTGCACCTCGCCGACAGTCTTCTTGGGCACGATAATGCCACTCATGCCCTCGGCACCGGCAGGGGCAGCAATTTCGGCCCGGGCCATGCGATGCCCATCGGTGGCGACGGCGCGAAACAGCGACCCGGCTGCGGAGCTTTCGACAGCATGGAAGTAGATGCCATTGAGATAGTAGCGCGTCTCCTCATTGGAGATCGCGAACTGGGTACGCTCGATCAGCTCGCGCAGGGATGCGGCGGGGATGTCGAACTCATGCGCAAAGGCGCCGGACTTGAGGTCGGGAAAGCTGTCCGGTGAAAGGCAAGCCAGGTTAAAGCGCGAACGGCCCGAGGTCAGGACCATGTTCTCGCCGCCATCGGTTTCCAGCCGCACCTCGGCGCCATCGGCCAGCTTGCGGACGATCTCGTAGAGGGTGTGCGCCGGCACCGTGGTGGAGCCGGGCGTGGATACCATGGCGGGCACGCTCTCTGTCACCTCGATATCGAGGTCGGTAGCGCGCAGTTCCACCCGATCGTCGCTCGCCTTGAACAGCACATTGGCCAGGATCGGATAGGTATTGCGGCGCTCCACCACCCGGTGCACATGACTCAGCGACTTGAGCAGATGATTGCGTTCGAGCGTGACTTTCATGGAGTTCTTCTTCCCGGCAATACGCGACAGCAGACCCGGCGAAGCCGGGGTTGGGACGTTTACAGTTTCATAGGAAATTGGCAAGGCCGAGGGGACCTTTGGCCGCATGCTAGCTGTGGACTTCAGCCTGAGAAGTGAACGGTGATGTCAAATCGTTCGCCCGGCAGCGCACCCAATGCATCCAGCCCCTGAAACGGTACGCAATTGGCGATCGCGTCCGCGATCGAACGGATCAACTCGGGATATTTGCCGGCCGTTCGCAGGCTCTCAGCCAAGACATGGGGATCGCCGTCCAGTTCGCCATTCCCCAGAAAGGCCAGCCGAACGGAGATCGACCGGCTCTCATACCCGGCCGGCAGGCGCCAGCAATCAAGCAATTGTTCCTGAACGGCCGTGGCGATGGCCAGGTTCTGGGCCGCCCGCTCCTCCGGAGTTGGGAGCTTGGGGGCAACCTGGGCAAAGACAGGGCTGCTGATGAGACCGAGAAGGGCCAGAAGGCGGGCAGAAGCACGAAACATTGCGGAAAACTGCCCCGCCAATCCGGCTATTCAAAGGCTATTCTTCGAGCATTCTCTTGAGCAGCTCAATTTCCTGACCCAGTTCCAGGTCATCCTTGATCATTTGCTCGACCTTGCGGACGGAATGGAGCACGGTGGTGTGGTCGCGACCGCCGAAGCGACGACCGATTTCCGGCAGCGAGCGGCTGGTCAGCGCCTTTGCCAAGTACATGGCTATCTGGCGCGGACGCACCACATCGCGCGAGCGGCGAGCCGAAAGCAATTCGTTGCGCGGCACCTTGTAGTGGCGGGACACGATCTTGAGGATGTCCTCGATGCGCACGCGCTTGGCATCGCGGGCACGGATGAGATCGGCCAGGGTCTTTTCGGCCAGCGGCACGGTGATCAGTTCACCGGTGAGCTGGTTGGCCGCCACCAGGCGGTTGACGGCGCCATCGAGGTCGCGGCCATGGCTGACCACGGCGCGGGCAATATAGTCGATCACAGCCGACGGGAACTGCATGCCGAAGCGGGCATTGACCTGATCTGCACGGCGCTGGACGATATCCCGGCGCAATTCGTGATCAAAGGGAGAGATGGGCACAACCAGGCCGCCCGAGAGGCGCGAACGGACGCGCTCATCGAGCATTTCAAGATCACGCGGCGGAGCATCTGCGGCAACGACGACCTGCTTGGCGCCGGTCAGAAGAGCGCCCAGCGTGTGGCCGAACTCGGTGGCCGACTTGCCCTGCAGGAACTGCATGTCATCGATCAGCAGGAGGTCGACACGGCGCAGCCACTCCTTGAAGCCGAGCGCGCTCTGGCGCTGCACGGCGGTAATGAAGTGGTACATGAAGTGGTCGGCGGTCAGGTAGACGATGTTCTTTGTGGGGTCGGCCTCGGCCACGGCATGGGCTATGCCGTTGAGCAGGTGCGACTTGCCCAGACCGACGGTGGAATGGATATAGACCGGGTTGAAGGTGACCGCATTGTTGATCGCCGCATTGGCGATCTGACGGGCCACGCCGAGGGCCATTTCATTGGCCGCACCGGCGACGAAACTGTCGAAAGTCATGCGCGGATCAATGGCGCTGCCGGAAAGAGCATCGCCGGACTTGGCGTTGTCGCGCACCAGCCGCGGCAGGGCGGGGGCCGAAGGAGCCGGAGCGGAGGGCTGCGCTGCCGGAGCTTCGGGCGCCGCGGCTTCGGCGACGGGCGCCAGACGCGGCCGGGCCTGGCCGTTGACCCGCATGGTCACCTGCAGGCGTCCGGCTTCAGGCACGTCATTGCGGAAGGCCTCCAGAATACGGTCGGCATAGTTGGACTGCACCCAAGAGCACAGGAAGCGTGTCGGGGCACTCAGATGGACGAGGTCATCAACCAGTTCTTCGAGCTCAAGCCGGGCGAACCAGGAGGCAAAAACATCCTCGCCCACAGCCGCTTTGAGCCGCGCCCGCACGCGGGTCCAGAGCTCGCGCTGATCGGGAGAAGAAGCCTCTGGTGTGGACATGACAGGAGTACCGCCTTTGCTGGAAGTGGAAGGAGAAGAGGAATTGGCCGCAGCCCAATCATCTCTTCCCGCGGTTGCCTGTCGCATCATCGTGTCTTGCCCCATTCTTTGTTGCCGCCGTTCCGGTCCGCAATGCCGGAATCGCCCCTGATTAGTTTTGTGCCCAGCCGGCCCCTGATGGTCCGGTTCAGACACGGCTTCGCCCCTGCGCCCGCAAAACGCGGACACAATTCTATTGTCCGGCGGCTCATGGTCCGCCGTTCCCGTCTTGACCTTTCACTTGAACCAGGCCTTTTCGGTCACTGGTCGAATGAACGCTGCCAACCCAAGTTTGACCGGCCGCCACCTGTGCGGCCTACACAAAGTTACTGGCTGAATTTCCCGACATTGCTGCCGGAACTGCCCCAAACCCAAACTCCCTGGCGGGAGCCTGCCGCAAGGTCCGGAGGGTCGTTCCACCCCTCTCTTTCCCTGTCGGCAAAGGTACATTAGAGGCACGAAATTGGACCCGCAACACGTGAATCGTTGAAATAGGGGCTTGACTCGGAGGCGGGATTTTAGTGGTCCGCGGACCCGGGAAAGTGACCCCTTACAAGAGCCTGTGACTCAAGGCAGATTCGAACACTTAGCCGCCCTTGCCACAGTAGGAGAATTTTTCACCTCACCGTGCCCACAGGCCGGGCTGGCGGAAAGGCACGAGTGCTCCGGAAGGCCTAGGCCTCTGTAAAGAATAGAGAAAACCAAAGCTTCCCGGTTCGTTCCCGGTCCGGCCCGTCCGTCACTATTTAGTCATGTGACAGAACAATGGCGAAAAAACTACCCGACTACCATACAACAAAAAGGGCCCCTTGCGGAGCCCGAATTGCAGTTCCCAGACCGCCTTGCGAAGACCGCGCGGTCCTTAATGCTTATACGGCCAGAGCCTTTACGCGGCTGTTCAGCCGCGAGACCTTGCGAGCGGCCAGATTGGCATGAACGATACCCTTGCCGGCAGCGCGATGGATTTCCGGCTCGGCAGCCTTGAGAGCCGCGAAGGCAGCAGAGTGATCACCAGCGGTGATCGCTTCCTCAACCTTGCGGATGAACGTACGCACGCGGCTGCGACGCGACTTGTTGATCGCGGTGCGGGCAGCAATCTTGCGGGTCGCCTTCTTGGCTGACGGCGTATTGGCCATTGTGGTCCTCTTGGGTCGTCCAACCGGCAGATTGTGCGCCTATCGAGCGCT
The DNA here is from genome assembly GCF_913055165.1 of uncultured Devosia sp. Taxonomy (GTDB): domain Bacteria; phylum Pseudomonadota; class Alphaproteobacteria; order Rhizobiales; family Devosiaceae; genus Devosia. The sequence continues at coordinate 13,033 of NZ_CAJXJS010000001.1, read as the reverse complement.
GCAACCGTCCGGGATGAAATGAAAGCGGCGGCACAGCTGCCGCCAAGTCGGGGGGTCTATAGGGCAAAGCCTGGTAGGCGTCAACTGGATTCGGGCCCGAGGCGGGTCAGGGCGCCCTCTGGCAGACCGGGCAATAAAAGGTCGAGCGGCCCGACTGGACGATACGATTGACAACACCCTTGCACAGTGGGGTCGGGCAGGGATCGCCTTCCCGGTCATAGACCGCAAAATTGTGCTGGAAGTAGCCCGCGCCCTCGAGGCTGCGGAAGTCGCGGATCGTGGAGCCGCCCACCTCTATGGCGGCCGTCAGCACCTCGCGTATGGCGTGGGTAAGATGATCCAGCGCCTTTTTGGGCCTCCCCGCCTTTGTGACCAGGGTGCGCGCCTCGACCATGGGCAGGATATGGGCCCGATGCAGCGCCTCGGCAACGTAGATATTGCCCAGTCCGGCCACCACGCGCTGGTCGAGCAGAGCCGCCTTGATTGGCGCCTTCTTGCCGGCAAAGGCCTGCGCCATCTGCGCGGCACTGAAGTGATTGCCGAGCGGCTCGGGCCCCAGGTCCTGCAAATAGGGGCTGTCAGCCGGGTCGTCATAAAGCGCGATGAAGCCGAAACGGCGTGGATCGGCATAGATAAGGTGGCTTCTGCCGTGATCGGGATGATCGAGCGCCCAGACCATATGGTCGTGCCGGGGCTCAGTCCCCGGCTCATAGTAACGCGGGGGCTTGTCAATCGGATGCTCGGCGAAGCGCCAGGAGCCGGTCATGCCCAAATGGCTGAGCAGCGTCTTTCCGTTCGAGAGAGCAATCAGCAAATATTTGGCCCGCCTTCCGACATGGGTTACCCGCTGGCCTTCCAGCGCGCCCTTCAGGCCTTCGGGAAACGGGAAACGCAGATCCTTGCGGTTGAGCGTCACAGCCTTGATGGTGGCCCCCTCAAGCCAGGGCGCCAGACCCCGGCGCACGGTTTCGACCTCCGGCAATTCGGGCATTGGCAAAAACTCCTTCACCCTGCGCGCCTTTGTGGCATGGGCAAGTCTATGCGGCTTATGTATACGGGCAACACAAGATCCATCGACCCGATGCCGGTTGAAAAGGCCTTTGCCATGAACCAGACCCGCGAGACCACCCATTTCGGCGAACGGACCGTCGCCCTGGAGGACAAGCAGGGGCTGGTGGACAAGGTGTTCCACGATGTGGCCGACCGCTACGACCTGATGAACGATCTGATGAGCGTTGGCGTCCATCGCCTGTGGAAAGACGCGCTGGTTGCCGAGCTTGCGCCACCCAAGGCCGGCTCGCGCCCCTATAGGGTGCTCGACATGGCGGGGGGCACAGGCGATATCGGCGAACGCATCGTCAATGCTTCCCTCGGCTATGCCGAGGTCATCGTCTCGGACATCAATGACGACATGTTGCGCGTCGGTGCGGACCGGGCGAAGGCCTGGCGCTACCCTGGGCAGGTGCAGTTCATCGAGGCCAATGCCGAGGAACTGCCCTTCGAAGCCAACAGCTTTGACGCCTATACCATCGCCTTTGGGATCCGAAATGTGCCCCGCATACAAAAGGCGCTGGACGAGGCGCATCGCGTGCTCAAGCGGGGCGGACGCATCCTTGTTCTCGAATTCTCGCAGGTCGACGTGCCCGGGTTCGACGCCGTCTACCGGTTCTATTCGGACAGGTTCATCCCGCCCATGGGCAAGGTGGTAACAGGCGACGCGCAGCCCTATCAGTATTTCATAGAATCGATCCGCAAGTTTCCGGCGCCGCCTGAGTTCTCGGCCATGCTAGGCAAGGCCGGGTTCAAAAGAACCAAACACCACAGCTTCACGGGCAATATCGCCACGCTGTTCTCGGGCTGGAAGCTCTAATTCATGGCACTTGGGTCCCTGCTCCGCCTGATCCATGCCGGCTGGGTGCTGGCGCGCGAGGGCGCTTTCTCCGTGCTGCCGGCGGAGTCGCTGCCACCGATGATGAAGGCCGGCATCGGCTTGGCGCGGCTGGTCGAACGACGTGCCGTGCGCAGAACCGGCAGCATTGAGCGGCTTAATGCCGCCCTGCACAAGCTGGGCCCTTCCTATGTGAAATTCGGCCAGACGCTGGCCACCCGGCCCGACATTGTCGGCGTGCAGGCAGCGGCAGATCTTTCGGGCCTCCAGGATCGCATGCCGCCGTTCGATCCGAAGCTGGTCCCCGGCATCCTCCAGGCGGCCTTGGGAGACAAGGCGGAGCAACTCACCGAGATCAGCGAGCCGATTGCTGCGGCCTCGATCGCCCAGGTGCACAAGGCGCGTCTGCGCGTACCCAATGAGGTCCCACGCGTCGTGGCGGTCAAGATGCTGCGGCCCGGCGTCGTTGAGCGCTTTCGGGCAGACACGGACAGTCTCCATGCCGGTGCGCGGCTGGCGGAGGCGCTTTCGCCAGCCAGCAGGCGGCTGCGCCCGACCGAGGTGGTGCGCACGCTCGACCGCTCCATGAAGCTTGAACTGGATCTGCGGCTGGAAGCCGCCGCCATCTCCGAGATGGCCGAGAACATCAGCAAGGACGAAGGCTTTGTCATTCCCGAGGTCCACTGGGATCATGTGGCGCAAAATGTCCTCACGACCAGCTGGATGCAGGGCATTCCCATTCGGGACCACGCCGCCATCGACGCGGCGGGGATCGACCGCAAGGCGCTTGCCGCCAAACTGCTGCAAAGCTTTCTGCGCCACGCCATTCGCGATGGCTACTTCCATGCCGACATGCATCCGGGCAATCTGTTCGCCGACCCCCGAACGGGCGACGTAATCGCCGTGGATTTCGGCATCATGGGCCGCATTGGCAAGACCGAGCGACGGTTCCTCGCCGATATCCTTTATGGCTTCATCACCCGCAACTACCGCCTGGTGGCGCAGCGCCATTTCGATATCGGCTATGTGCCCAGGACCCAGTCGGTGGATGATTTCACCCTCGCTATCCGCTCCATCGGCGAACCCTTGCATGGCCGCACGGCCGCCGACATTTCCATGGCCAAGGTTTTGGGCCAGCTGTTCACCGTCACCGACCTGTTCGACATGCAGACGCGACCCGAGCTGGTGCTGTTGCAGAAGTCCATGGTGCTGGTGGAAGGGGTGGCGCGTAATCTCGACCCTGACCTCGATATCTGGACGATCGCCGAACCGGTCGTGAGCGAATGGCTGAGACGGGAGGAAGGGCCCATTGGCCGGTTGGAGGACCTGGCTGGCCATCTGGGCCGGATCGGTGCGGCGGCCGGCAGGGTGCCCGCTCTGATCGAGCAGGCCGAAATTGCCCTGGCCGAGCACCGGGCGATGGTGAACCGGCCCCGCGACAGGCTTTTGCGGGGCCTGGCGATAGCGGTGATGGTGAGCGTACTCGCGCTCATCGGCATTCTCATCTGGCAGGCTCTGGTTTCGACCTGACGGGAAAGTCCTGCCGTGGCTTGTCCATTGCCGGGTATGCCCCATAGATTGCCCTCACAAGCGGCGGAGGCCGCCAACACGGGAGAAGACAATGAGCGTCAAACTGTTTGGCAAGCTGGCAACAGCGGTCCTGCTGGCCGCCGGGCTGACCGGTTGCATTGATGTGACCGTCGACGTCGCCATCACCAGCGCGACCACAGCAAAAGCCACCATGACCCAGGTCATGGGTGCCGATGTGTATTCAATGGTCAAGATGAGTGCGGAAAGCGGCGAAGATGATGCCGACAGCTTCTGTGCGGAGGGCACCCTGACCGAGAACGCCGATGGCAGCGCGACGTGCACGATCGTTGAGGAAGGCAATTTTGCCGATCTCGATCTCGGGCAGAACGAAGGCGGCATGAGCTTTAGCGAAGCCGGGCCTGGCCTGGTCCGCGTGGCCCTCCCCACAGCCGACATGCAGGCTGAATTGGGCGCCGAGGACGACATGGACGAGCAGACCCGACAGATGGTCGAAGCTTTCTTTGAAGGCCGGACCATGACGATCGCGGTTTCGGGCGCCGAGATTGTGGACACCAATATGACGCTCTCGGCAGACAAGACCCGGGCCGAGCAGGTGATCGACATGCTCGACCTGATCAATGGCGCGGCCGATCTGCCTGACGAGTTGTTTGCCGTGGTGCGCGCGCCGTGAGCGTCCGGGTCAATGTCAAATGGCTCGCGCATGGCGCGGGCCTCCCCCTTCCCCGCCAACAAACCGCTGGCGCGGCCGGGCTTGACCTGTGTGCCGCCATTGGTGCTGACGAGATTGTGACCATTGCCCCGGGCGATTATGTGATGGTGCCCACGGGGCTTGCCATTGCCCTTCCTGAAGGATTCGAGGCTCAGATCAGGCCGCGTTCGGGGCTTGCGGCCAAGCATGGCGTGACTGTGCTCAACTCACCCGGTACGGTGGATGCGGATTATCGCGGCGAAGTCAAAATACTGCTTATTAATCATGGTAGAGAACCCTTTAGCCTGCGCCGTGGTGAGCGCGTGGCCCAAATGATTGTGGCGCCCGTCAGCGCCGTTGAATTGGTGGAAGTTGATGAACTGGATGCAACCGAACGTGGTGCAGGCGGCCACGGCTCGACTGGCCGTTAGCGCCCTTCTTGCGGTGATCCTGGCCATGCCGGCCAAGGCCGGAGACCGCGCCCTGATCGACTATGTCGGCTTTTCCGAAGACTTTCGCTATTTCGCCTTTGAGGAGTTCGGCATCCAGGATGGCTCTGGCTTTGCCTATTCCAATCTCTATGTCGTCGACCTCAGGACCGATAGCTGGGTCGTGGGCACTCCGGTCCGGGTGCAGGCGGAAAGCGAGGAGACGAGCCTGAGCGCCGTGCGCGCCCAGGTGGCCGACCAGGCGGCGAGCCATATCGAGGGTTTCAGCATTGATGTGCCGATCGAGATTGCGGCACTGATCGGCGATGGTGTGCCCGATAGCGAAGCCAAGGCCCTCAGCTTCGGTGCGCCCGGCTATCTGCCCGGCACGGTGGCTGGAGACTACACGCTGGAGCTCTCCACCTTCCCGGCCACCGCCACCAGCCCCTGCGCGGAATGGTTCAGCGTCGCCCCACTCGGGTACCAATTGACGATCACCGATAGCGGCAGCACAAGGCTGATATATCGCGACCAGAACCTGCCGCGATCGCGCGGCTGCCCTACCGAGTATCGCATCCATTCGGTGGTCATGCCGTTCCAGGGGGCGATCCTGAGCAATGCCGTGGCAATAGTTTCCGTCTATCCCGGCGGATTTGAAGGGCCGGACCGGCGCTTCCTGGCGGTCCCCCTTGGCCTCTGATCATCCGCTCAGCCCCGAAGAGACGAGGCGCTATGCGCGCCACCTGGTGCTCAAGGGCTTTGGCGGCGCAGCCCAACAAAGGCTGAAGGGAGCAAGGGCACTGGTCGTTGGCGCCGGCGGGCTGGGGAGCCCGGCCATTGCCTATCTGGCAGCTGCCGGAATTGGCTACCTGACGATCATCGATCACGACACGGTCTCCCTCTCCAACCTGCAGCGGCAGGTGATCCATACGACCGGGTCAATCGGTACCAGTAAGGCGGACAGCGCCGGCGCCTTCGCGGCCGCGCTCAATCCGCATGTAGGGCTCGCGCTGCGGACTGAGGCCGTCACAGCGGCGAATGCAGGCGAGCTTGTTGGGTCATCTGACGTCGTCCTCGACGGTACCGACAATCTCTCGACCCGCCGGATCGTTGCGGCGGCGGCGGAGCGGCAGGGCAAGCCATTGGTTTCCGGAGCGGTGTCGATGTTTTCGGGCCAGGTGACAGTGTTCGCCCCGCATCTGGGCGGGCCACCCCATTCAGCCCTCTATCCAGACGAAGCCAGCGATGACGTCCTGCCTTCCTGCGAAGCCAACGGCATATTGGGGCCCGTCACGGGTGTGATCGGCGCGCTCATGGCCATGGAGGCGATCAAGCTGATCACCGGCTTGGGAGAGCCCCTCATCGGGCGGCTGCTGGTCTATGATGCCAGAGAAGCCGGGTTCTCCGAACTGAGTTACTGAACCTTCCGACCTGTGGCGATGAATGCTGCCCGGCATTGCGCCCGCGGGCGGGACGTCCTACCAGGCGCCCTACAGGGTTGCCAGCAGGTGCAGGAATTCCTCGCGGGTGGGCAGGGAGGTCTCGGATTTCTCCGCCGGCAGCGCGTTGGCCATATCGACGCTGCCGAGCATGATGATCATGCCCCCGACCTTCTTTTCCATGGTGTACCAGGGGCAGATGACGCAGGTCTGCCGGATGGGTCGGCCTTTGCGATCCTTCAGATATGCCCTGGGCCTGCGCAGGGTGGCGCCATTGAGGACCTGCTGATGCTCGCGCCGGACTTCTGCGGGCAGATCCGGATGCTCGTCATAATGGCTGAGGCCGATCAGGTCGTTGGGAGATTTCATGCCATGACCGGCCGCCCAGTAATTGGATACGGCCAGATAGCGCATGTCGCGATCCAGAACGGCAATGGCGGCGGGTATATTGATCAGCAGAGACCGCACCAACAGGCTGCGTCCAGCCGCTTGTGCGTCGGCCTTGGCGCGTTCGGAGATGTCCCTGACCGTCCCCACCACTGCCACCACCTCGCCAAGCTTGCTGAGCACGACGTCGGCAAAGACCTCGATAATCTTGATCGAACCTCCCTCCGGAAGAATGCGCAGCACGAAGCGGTAGCCGCATTTCTTGGCAATGGCGTGCGAGAGCAGATCGGCGCCGCGACGCCGGTCCTCACGCACCAGCGCGTTGAGAATGAGGTTGAGCGGCACCCGCTCCCTTGTGGGCGCGTAGCCATAGATGCGGCAGGCGGCGTCGGACAGGTAGAGATGTCCACTCGGTAGTTCCAGGTGGAAGGTGCCGATCCCCAGATGATGCTCGATGATCTGGACAATGGCGAGCGGGTTCGACTCATGTTTGCCCCAGGAGTCGGAAAGGACACTGGGGACTAGAGACCCGGAGGTCATCTCTGATTTCATCTGCCCTCCGGCCGCGTCCCTATTGAGGGTCAGCGCCGGGCACAGAACCCGCGCCGATCCCTAATGTCTAGGCGCTATAAGTGCGACTACCTATTGGGAAATATCCCATGGGGTCGCCGTCCTAGGCGTCGGGATGCTTGAACACCAGGGCCGCGTTGGTGCCGCCAAAGCCAAACGAATTGGACAACACATAGCCCAAATCGACGTCATCACGACGCTGACGCAGGATGGGCATGTCGGCGAAGGCGGGATCGAGGGTGTCGATATTGGCGCTTTCGGCGATAAAGCGGTGGCGCATCATCAGGATCGAATAGATTGCCTCGTGCACGCCCGTCGCGCCCTGGCTGTGGCCGGTCAGCGACTTGGTCGCCGAGATGGGCGGGCATTTGTCCTCATTGCCGAAGACGGCGCGCAGGGCCTCGATTTCCTTGAGGTCCCCGACCGGAGTGGAGGTGGCGTGGGGGTTGATGTAATCAATGGGCGCCTTGATGCCCTTGAGCGCCATGCGCATGCAGCGCTCGGCGCCTTCGCCCGAAGGGGCGACCATGTCGAGGCCGTCGGAGGTCGCGCCATAGCCAACCACTTCGGCCCAGATCTTGGCGCCGCGTGCCTTGGCATGTTCCAGTTCCTCGAGAACCAGCACACCGGCGCCGCCCGAAATCACAAAGCCATCGCGGTTCGCGTCATAGGCGCGCGAGGCCTTTTCCGGCGTCGCGTTGAAATCCGAACTCATGGCGCCCATGGCGTCGAAGAGGTTGGACAAGGTCCAGTCGAGATCTTCATGGCCCCCGGCAAAGACGATGTCCTGCTTGCCCAGCATGATTTGCTCCATGGCATTGCCAATGCAGTGCTTGGACGTGGCGCAGGCCGCGGTGATGGTATAGTTGATGCCCTTGATGCCATAGGAGGTGGCCAGCGTCGCCGAGGCGGTCGAGCCCATGGATTTGGGCACGGCCAGCGGTCCGATCCGCTTGGGGCTGGTATTCTTGCGGGTAACGTCCGCCGCTTCGACGATCGTGCGCGTCGAGGCGCCGCCCGAGCCCATGACAATGCCGGTCATGGGGTTGGAGATGTCGCCCGGCTCCAGGCCGGCATCGGCAATGGCCTGCTGCATGGCCAGATAGTTCCAGGCCGCGCCTTTGCCCATGAAGCGGGTGACGCGGCGGTCGAGAACTTCAAACGGATCCAGGCGGGGATCACCCTTGACCTGGCTGCGGAAACCCAGCTCGGCATAATCTTCAGCAAAGACGATGCCGGGCGTCGCGTTGCGCAAGCTGACCGTCACCTCGTCGAGAGAGTTGCCGATCGGTGAAATGATACCCATGCCGGTTACGACAACTCGTCTCATTTCGTCCTCGCTTTAGTCGTTTCGTGCGTTCGCATCGGGGTTGGCGTCGCACTTATATAGGGTCGTTGCGGCCAGCATTAAGGCCGGTCAAGCGGACTGCTGCTCGTGCAATTGGGCTTCCGTGAAGAGTCCAACGCGCAGGTCCTTGGCTTCGTAGATCACTTTACCGTCAGCCTTGACCCAGCCATCGGCAATGCCCAGCGTCAGCCGCGAGCGCATCACCCGCTTGAGATCAATACCATACTCGACCAGCTTGACGTCATCGGTCACCTGGCCGGTGAACTTGATTTCGCCACCAAGGGCGCGCCCTTTGCCGGGCTGGCCGATCCAGGAGAGAAAGAAGCCGGTCATCTGCCAGACGGCATCAAGTCCCAGGCAACCGGGCATCACCGGATCGCCGATGAAGTGGCACTTGAAGAACCACAGGTCCGGATTGACATCGAGTTCTGCCCGCACCTGGCCTTTGCCATGCGCACCGCCGTCCTCGGTGATCGAGGTGATCCGATCGAACATCAGCATGGGCGGGGCCGGCAGGCGGGCATCGCCCTGTCCCGGCAATTCGCCGCGTCCATGGGCCAACAATTCCTCGTAATTGAATGCGTGCTGCCGCTCAGCCATCAAAGCTCCTCGCTCTCGCTCAAGTCTCGTCTCGTATAGGGGTGCCGGGTAAGGGTCAAGACAGCCGGGGGCAGCGCGACAGGCCACCCATGGGCTGCGCTTGTCTGGCAGGGGCTTGGCGACTATAAGATAGCGACAAATCCGGACCTGAATAAGAGACCCGAAGGCCCTATGCCCGATCGCGATACCGCCGCCCGGCCCGTTCCATCCCGCAAGCCGTGCCTGACGGCCGTGCTGCGCATGGCCGGTCTTCGCCCGACCCGGCAGCGCGTGGCCCTGGCCGAATTGCTGTTCGGCGGCCCGCACCGGCATGTCAGTGCCGAGCAGCTGCATGGTGAAGCGGACGCTGCCAATGTGAACGTGTCCCTGGCCACGATCTACAATACGCTGCACCAATTTCACGAGGCGGGGCTACTGCGCGAAGTGGCGATCGATGCGTCGCGCTCCTATTATGATACCGACACGTCCGACCATCACCATTTTTACGTCGAAGACGAGCAGCGGATGATCGACATCCCGCCCGATTCGGTTGAGTTCAAGGCACTGCCCACTGCGCCCGCAGGCATGGAAGTGTCCCATGTCGATGTGGTGATCCGCGTTCGCAAGGCGTCGGCCTGAGTACGGCCGTTTTGCGCAGAGGCGCCTGTCAGCCCGTGACAAAGGCAATCGGGGTGACCATATTGTGCCTCGGTTTTAACAGCGGCACGGGTGGCTAATGGCTGAAAAGGTCAATCTCAAGGGCTATTTCGAGCGAATCGGGTTTGCCGGCTCGATCGCGCCGACCCTGATGACGCTGGACCTGCTGCACGCGCTGCATCCCGCCACTATCCCCTTCGAGAACCTCAATCCGCTGCTGGGCGAACCAGTGCGGCTTGATCAGCCGAGCCTCGAAAAGAAGCTCCTGACCGACAAGCGCGGCGGCTATTGCTTTGAACATAATCTGTTGTTCATGCGCATGCTCCAGGACCTCGACTTTATCGTCCGGCCTCTGCTGGCGCGCGTGGTCTGGACCAACCCGGATGCCGCCAGCCTGCCCCCCAGCCACATGCTGCTGCTGGTTGAGGTCAATGGGCAGAACCACATTGCCGATGTTGGGTTTGGCGGGCTGACGCTCACCACGCCGCTGCGGCTCAGGGCCGACAGCGCGCAAACCACACCGCACGAAACCTTCCGGCTGACCGGCGGCGAGCCGGACTGGACGCTTGAGGTGAAGCTCGCCGAAGACTGGCGGCCGGTCTATGTCTTCACGCTGGACGAAGTGAGCGAGGACAGCATCGCCGCGATCAACCATCGGATCGCCACTGATCCGGCTTCTCCCTTCACGCATGAGTTGCGTGTCGCACTGGCCCCCAGCGGCAAGCGCCTCAAGCTGCAAAACACCAAGTTCACCCGTCAGCCTACCGATGGTGAGGCAGACTATCGCGAGCTGACCTCGGCCGAAGACATCAAGCAGGTGCTGACCGAGGATTTCGGCATCGTTCTGCCCCAGCATGACCGGTTGGACAGAGTGTTGGCAGAGCTGCTGACTCCCAAGCCGGCCCCAGCCGCCTGACGCCATGGCGCCGGTCACCGTTCCGACGGACAAGCTGTTCGAGTTCGTGGATTTTGATGCCTTCTATACCTGGCTGGCTGGCAATCACGACCAGGCCGACGAGGTCTGGATCCGTATTTTCAAGAAGGCATCGGGCAGGCCGACCATAACGCCGGTCGAAGCCATTGACGTCGTGCTCTGCTGGGGCTGGATCGATGCCATCAAGAAAAGCTGGGACGCGGAGAGCTTTGTGCAGCGCTATTGCCCGCGGCGCCCCAGATCGGTGTGGAGCCAGATCAATCGCGACAATGTCGCCCGGCTGATCGAACAGGGTCTCATGACTGAACATGGTCTTGTCCATGTGGAGGCGGCAAAGGCAGACGGCCGCTGGGACGCGGCCTACAAGACCACACAGGAGCCTCCCGCCGACCTCTTGGAAGCCATCGCCGCCAACCCGGCGGCACAGGCGACCTATGACGGCTTGACCGCCCAGAACCGCTTCGCCCTCACCTTTAGGATCATCTCGCTTAAGACCGAAGCGGCGCGAAAAAAGCGCATCGCCGATTACGTCGCCATGCTTGCTCGTGGAGACGCCATCTATCCGCAGAAGGCCAGGCCATGAGCCATATCTGGGGGGCCTTCCTGCGCGGCATCAACCTGGGCAAGCGACAGATGAAAATGGCCGACTTGCGGGCCTGTCTGGAGGCAGCTGGATTCACCGACGTGAAGACGGTGCTGGCCAGTGGCAATGTGCGGCTTTCGGCTCAGGGTGGCGAGGCGGAGGTCAAGACGACCCTGGAGACGACCATCGCGAACCAATTCGGGTTCCGCGTTGGTGTGGTGCTGCGCTCCGAGAGTGAACTCAGGGCCATGCTCAAGGACCATCCATTCGGTACTCTTGATCCAAAGGCCGACGTCGCGCGGCATGTGCTGATGTTTGCTGAAGCGCTGCCGCAAGGCATCGACCTCGCCGATCGGCCCGGCGAAACCGAAATCCTGCGCATCGACCAGCGCGATATCTATATCGCCGCCTATCGGCAGCCCAATGGGCGCTATACCGAGCATGTCGAAGAGGTGCTCAAGCCACTCTATGCAAAGCTGGACAAAGGCGTGCTTGACACCATGCGCAACTGGAACACGATAGAAAAGATCGTCTGAATGATCACCGTATTCGGCTCCACCAATCTCGATCAGATCGGCACCGTCACCCGCCTGCCCAAGCCGGGGGAAACCGTGGCTGGAGGCACCTTCTCCATGGCCCCTGGCGGCAAGGGCGCCAACCAGGCGCTGGCGGCGCGCCGCGCCGGGGCAGAGGTGCTGCATGTTTCGGCCGTCGGTGATGACGCCTTTGCTGATCTTGCGACCGAACTGCTGCGGGATGGTGGGGTCGATCTCAGCCAGCTGCGCAGGGCCGAGGCGGCAACCGGCATCGCCATGATTTTCGTCGATGCGGCGGGCGAGAATGTCATCGCCATCCTGCCCGGCGCGAATGGCACGGTGAGCGCTGAAGACGCAACGCGCGGGCTGGCCAAGCTCACTAGCGCGGACACGCTGCTGGTGCAGCAGGAAGTGCCGCAGGCCGCAACGCGCAAGGCACTCGAAATAGCCCGCGAAAAGGGTGCGCGTTCCATTCTCAACACAGCGCCCTTCCTGCCCGATACGGCAAGGCTCGCACCTATGGCCGATATTGTGGTGGCCAATGAAACGGAGTTTTCCCTGCTGACCGGCCGCCCCATTGATCAGCTCGACATGGCCATGCAGGACTGGGTCAACCAGACTGGTCGTACCATTGTGGTGACGCTTGGCCCCGAAGGCGCCCGAGCCCGCACACCTGATGGTCCCATTTCGGTGGCGGCGCACAAGGTCAAGCCGGTCGACACCGTCGGGGCGGGCGACACGTTCTGCGGCTATCTCGCGGCGGGGCTTGACGCCGGATATTCGCTCGAAGCCGCCTTGCGCCGCGCGGCAGTAGCCGGGAGCCTCGCCTGCCTCAAACCCGGCGCGCAACCGGCCATCCCGAAGAAGGCGGATGTGGACGCGATCGCCAGTTGACCCGGTGACGCCTTCGCCGTGAAGGGCTAGTCTGGTCCGGCGTTTTATTACCTGCAGGACGCCGCCATGCCGCATTTTCTGGCCGTCTATACGATGACACGCTCGGACCTGGCCAAGTTCCGGGCCATGCCGAAATCTGAACAGGACGCGGTGGACGCCAAGGGCCTGCCGGAATGGGAGGAGTGGAACAGGCGTCATGCGGCTGCCATCGTCAATCATGGCGGCATGGTGGGCAAGACCACCCGCATCACCCGCGACGGTAGCATCGCCCCGGCCACCAATGATTTTTGCGGCTATCTGATCGTCGAGGCGGAAAGCGCGGAGGCCGCTGCCCGGCTCTTCGCCGACCATCCCCATATCAGCACCTTCCCCGGCGACGGCGTCGATATCATGCCATTTTTGGCGGGCCCGGATCTCTAGCTCCAACTGCGGAAATAGTGTCCAGCCAACAAAAAGGGCGCCATGTGGCGCCCCCAGACTGCTGACAAACCCCTGGCGTTTGCCGGGGGTTTTTGATTCACTGGGTCATGTTGCGAAAACCTGGCCCCGAA